>NZ_JBITJU010000025.1:0-163584 GCF_044460355.1 Kribbella sp. NPDC050124 | reverse complement strand
CCGCATCACCCTCGACCCCTGGCGCATCGGCGCCATCACACAAGCCGCACTCGTCCTACTTCAACTACAAAGACCAGCCCGGTGAGAAAACCTCATTGAACACTGAACGTCCTGATTGCGGCCGCCGTCGTCCCTGGATCCAAAGTCCCTGGCGGCGCACCAAAGGCCAGGTAACAGCACTTCTGTGGTGGACGCACCCGAGGCGAGCATCGGGCGCCCGCGGATGTACGAGTTCGACAACGATCCGGGCGACGCATCCACCGGTCTCATGCCTCCGGCGGAGGCACGGGCTGCAGGTACGCGGCTCGGTACTCCGTTGGTCGCATCGATTTCAGTTCACGGAAGCGCCGGTTGAAGTTGGCGAGGTTCCGGTAGCCACTGCGGGCGGCGACCTCGGTCACTGGCAGAGCGGTGGTGGTGAGCAGCTTGCAGGCCGTCTCCACCCTGAGCTGGTTGACGTAGTCAGTGAGCGTGCAGCCGATGGCCTGGCGGAAGAACCGGCTGAACGAGGTCGGCGACATGTGCGCGAGGCCGGCAATCTCGTCGAGATGCACTGGGCCGGTATGAGTCTGCTGGAGGTACCGGCACACGACATCGACACGATCGCGTACGACGGTGCTTGGTGCTGCGGTATATCCGGCCCCGGTCACCGGAGTGGGCGCGACGTCGGTGGCGAGGCGATGCAACACGTCGAGCAGTCGCACGGTCTGGACCGCCGACGCGAAGCCCGGAAGAGACGCCACATCCGCCCGCAGCTCCTCTGGGACGTCGCTGAAGGACAGACCGCGGGCCGAACGTTCCAGGAGGCTCTGCACGGAACGGAACTGTGGGAGTTCGAAGAATCCCGGGCCGAGGAAGTCGTACTGGAATTGGGTCACCGCGGCCTCGGCCAGATTCTCGGACCGCTCCGAGGCGTACGTGTGCGGCAGATCAGGTCCGAGCAGGACCAGATCGCCCGGACGGTACAGCTCCACCGTGGTACCCACATATCTGACCCCAGTGCCGGCAGTGATCAGGGTGAGCTCATACTCCCGGTGGAAATGCCAGTTGAAGTCGAAGGACTGATCGCGCCTGACAAAGCAGGTGAAGGTCGAGTCGTTGGGCACTCCAGGCCGTTCGTAACGCGGCTTCACACGGCAATCCTAGGCACGATCGCAGGGGGCAACTGAGTACCAGAACTGGCCAACAGCGGCGTGGTGCGTGCCCTCTGCGGGCTGCGATGGTCAGCAGACTCGACCGTCGATCGACACCAGGAGAACACGACATGACGACTGCGACAGACGCCCCGGTAGGCGAGCTGGACGTCCCCTATGACGGCCTGTCCGCGACCGCGACCGCGGACTTCAATCGAGACGGTTTCGTTCACCTCTCCGGCGTGCTCAGCCCGGCGACGATCGCGCAGTACGAGCCAACGATCACCTCCGAGGTGATCCGGCTGAACACCCAGCACCTTCCACTGGCCGAGCGCGACACCTACGGGAAGGCGTTCCTGCAGGTCACGAATCTGTGGCGGCGGAACGAGAAGGTCAGACAACTGGTGTTCTCACGTCGCCTCGCGGGCATCGCGGCGCGGCTCCTCGGGGTTCACGCCGAACGCATTTACCACGACCAGGCCCTGTACAAGGAGCCGAGCGGCGGCATCACCCCCTGGCACGCCGACCAGTACTACTGGCCGCTGTCCTCCGACCGTTGCGTGACGATCTGGCTGCCGCTGCAGGAGACCCCGTTGGAGATGGGCCCGCTCGCCTTCGCCCGCGGCAGCCACAACTTCGCCTTCGGACGGGACCTCCCGATCTCCGACGATTCCGAGGAACAGCTCGAGAAGGCCATGGCACAGCAGAACTTCGAGGACGTCGTCGAGCCCTTCGCACTGGGTGACGCCAGCTTCCACCGCGGCTGGACCTTCCACCACGCCGGCCCGAACCGCGGCACCGTACCGCGCCGGGTGCTGACCGTGATCTACATGGACGCCGACATCCGCGTCACCGAGCCCACCAACGACTACCAGACCAACGACCTCAGCCACTGGATGCCCGGCACGCAGCCAGGCCAGATCCCGCAGACGCCACTCAATCCTGTCCTCTACGACACCCGCACCCTGTGAATCCAGAAACGCACCTCAATCAGCACGAAGAGCCCACCAACAACGACAAGTACGGTCCCGCGGTTGTGTGCTGGGTGACGTCAGGAACGGATGTGTTGATTGTATGGACAGGTGCGTTCGTGTGAGCTACCACCGTGCAGGTCGACGTGCATCGGATCACGCGCTGACGGCGGCGACGGCATCCGGCAGCAACGATCATCCGGCCTCGTCGGCGGCCTGCCCACGGGCGAAGGGATTCGAGAACAGCATCTCCTCGACCTCGCTCAGGGCAAGACGCACCGCTCCCACAGCGGCCGCGCTCTCGCCGAGAGGTGAGACGACGACGCGCGGTTCGAACATGCACACCTGAGCGAGTCTCGAGCGGATCGCGTCCGCCGCAATGTCACCGGCGACGACCACGCCGCCGCCGACGACCACCACCTCGGGATCGACGGTGATCACGAGCCCCTCGATGGCCGCAGCGAACTCATCGGCGAAGTCGATGACCGCCTGGCGGGCACCGGCCTCTCCTCGCTGCGCCGCCTCGAAGACCGTCAGCGGATCGATCCCGAGCATTTCGTCACGCGGGAGCGTATCGACGCCGACTCCGGTGAAGCTCACGAGCTTGCGGTAGGCATCGATCAGCCGGCGGCCGGATTCCGGCGGAATCTCCCCCGCAGCCCCGTGATGCCCTAGCGGCGAGACGCCGTCGATGAGGTACGAGGATCCGATCCGTCGCCCCACGTGGAGATACACGGCGCTGCTGCAACCCACGGCCGCGCCGACCCAGTACTCCGCGAGGACAGCAGCGCGCATGTCGTTCGCGACGCGGACGGGGACGGGGAGGAACGCTCCCAGCATCTCGGCGATGTTGTGCCCTTCCATCTGAGGGATGGTGGAGCGCACCACCTGACCGTCAGCGCTCGCGATGCCGACCGTCGCAGCGGCTGCGGCGAGGATCTGCCCAGGATCCCGATCGGCCAGGCGCAGCGCTTCCGTGATCGCCGTGCGTGCCGCTGCGCTGCGCTCGGCCGCGCTCGCGCCGTCGGCCACGGGATAGTCCGCTCGCCCGATCACTCGCCCTGCCAGGTCCGAGACGAGTGCTCGCACCCAATGCCGTGCGAGATCGACCCCGACCACACAGCCGGCCTGGGAATCGAAAAAGATCGTCCGAGCGGGCCGGCCGGCCGAACGACGGCCGGGCGCCCCGGGACTCGGTGGCGCAGCGGCCAGCCACCCCTGCTCGACCAGAGCGTCCACCACATCCTCGGCGGTCGGACGCGAGATGCCTGCTGCTTGCGCGATCTCGGTCACCGTGTATCGGTCGCCCGCCGTGACCTCGCCAGAGCCGACCACGCCGGTCGCTTGCGCGGCGTAGAGCAGCCGCAGCACGGCGACGACGTTCAACTTCCGCAACGCGGAGGGGTCCCCCGCGTGCCCGGTACCGACACCCTTGACCGACATAAAGAATCTCATTTCTGAATCGCCCGGACACTCTCGATCCCCCGAGGATATAGGGAAGAGCGAAGGGTTGACAGCACCCCCACCCGTTGCGAGACTACCCGAAACCACCCATTACGAAACTTTTTTGGATAACTTCGCGACGTGTCGCACCGGCGGGACCGCCGCAACCCCTACTCAAGAAATGAGACATCCGTGCGTACACAACGGCGTAGAACGCGGTACCTGGTCCTGGGCACCCTTGCCGCGGCTGCCCTCGCGCTCACCGGCTGCACGGCCGGTGCGCCTGCCTCGTCCGAATCCAGCGACGAGGTGACCCTGACCTTCCTCGTCTCGGAATCCCCGAACCTGACCCCGCAGTACTGGGACGCCGCGATCGCCCGGGCCTCGAAGGAGGTCCCCGGCGTCAAGATCAAGAAGGTCGTCGGCGAGAACACCCCGGCCTACGCACAGCAGCTGTTCGCGTCAGGTCAGGCGCCCGACATCTTTGCCGCCGGCATCGCGAACGGCCTCGCGCAGAAGGGCGAACTCGCCGAGTACAGCCGCGACGAACTGGAGGCCGCCGGCATCACCGACTTCACCTCCGGCACCATCGACGGCAAGTTCTACGGCATCCCCACCGGCGCGCAGGCGATTCCGCTCGTCTACTACAACAAGGACCTCTTCAAGAAGGCGGGCATCAGCGCCCCGCCGAAGACCTACGCCCAGTTGCTCGAGGACTGCGCGAAGCTGAAGGCTGCCGGCATCTCCCCATTCGAGATCGGCGGTGGTGGCAAGGACACCTGGGCGACGTCGTTCGCGCTGAACGCCACCGTCTCGGCCGACGTGCTCGTCGCCGATCCGGCCTGGTTCCTCAAGCGCGAGAAGGGCGAGGTGAAGTTCACCGATCCGGAGTTCGTCGGCGCAGCGGGGAAGGTCGCGAAGCTCATGAAGGACGGTTTCGCCGATCCGGACGGCATGACCCGCACCTACGCCGACCTCGAGCAGGCGTTCCTCGCCGGTAAGGCGGCGATGTATCCGATGGGATCGTGGTTCACCGCCGCGGCTGACGGCAAGAAGCTGACCAACATCGGCGTGTTCGGCTGGCCCGGCGACGACGGCAAGCCGGCTTTCCCGGTCGTCACCGGCGCGGGCATGAACGTCAACGCTAGTTCGAAGAACGTCGATCTCGCCAAGAAGTGGGCACTGGCGTTCGCGACCGACAAGGCGAACCTGGACTCCTCTGTTGTCACCGACAGCGCGATCGTGACGGTGAAGGACTACACGATCCCCGACGGCGTGGGTGCGCTCTACAAGGAGATGGCGGCCGGCTACGACGCTGCCGTCTCCGAGAACGCGACCGTCCCGGCCTGGGGCAACATCACGGGCGACGGCGCGCTCCCGCCGGGCTTCAACGACAAGCTGATCGCGGCCAACGTCGACCTCCTGACGGGCAGGACAACGCCCGAGAAGTTCGCGAAGGACCTCGACGAGCAGTACGCCGCCGCGCAGAAGTAGGCGCATCCCGCCTCGGGAACGGGACGGACTCCGGCCGGAGCCGTCCCGTTCCCGAACGAGATACTCGAGAAGCGAAGACCCTATGAACACGCACACGAAGCGCAGGAAGATCCTGCGCAATCCTCTCCACTTCCTCTTGTTCGCACTGCCCGGCGCCGCGCTCTACGCGGTGTTCGTGCTCTGGCCGCTGCTGGTCGCGTTCGGGTCGAGCCTGACGAACGAAGACGCCTACCGGGTCACCACCTCGTTCGTGTGGTTCGAGAACTACACCCGGCTGTTCTCCGATCCGGCGTACCTGCAGACTTTGGGCAACACCGTGATCCTCACCGTCATCTGCATCATCGTGCCGAACGCGCTCGGACTCGGGATCGCGATTCTCCTCGACCGCAGCGGATGGGCCTTCAACGCGATGCGAGCGGTGTTCTTCGTGCCGGTCATCCTCTCCTCCGTCGTCGTGGCGGTGATCTGGCAGCTGCTGCTGAAGGACGACGGCCTGATCAACTCCGCACTGCACCCCTTCCTGCCCAACCCGCCCGGCTGGTTGTCCGATCCCTCCCTCGCTCTCTACAGCGTCGGCGCCATCGTCGCGTGGCAGTCCGTCGGTGTGTGCGTGGTGCTGTACCTCGCGGGTCTGCAGAGCGTTCCCAAAGAGCTCCTGGAAGCGGCGTCCATCGACGGCGCCGGGCCGGTGCGCCAGTTCCGGGCCGTGACGTGGCCGCTCCTGGCGCCTTCGGTCACCATCATGACGGTGCTGTCGATGATCGGCGGCTTCAAGATCTACGACCAGGTGAAGGTGATGACCAACGGGGGTCCTGGCGTCGGCACGACATCGACCCTCGCGTTCGACGTCGTGCACACCGGCCTCGACACCGGCGCCGTGGGATATGCCGCGGCCAAGGCCGCCGTGATGTTCCTCATCATCGCCGTGATCTCGCTGTTCTCGATCCGGCTGATGCGCAAGCGGGAGGTGGACCTGTGATCACCGCAGAGTCGACGGATGTCATCGAAAGCACCGTCGAAGATGGCACGGCCCGCGCTCGTCGCCGCAGGCGTCGTCGGCGCGGTGTGGAGGCGAGCGGCGCCGGACCGGTCCACACGGGGATCGCGCTGGTCGTGACCGCGATCTTCATCTACCCGATCTACCTCGTCCTGCTGAACGCGTTCAAGACGCAGGAGGACATCTACAAGTACCCCGGGCTTCCGGTGCTGCCGCTCACGGTGCAGAACTTCGTCGACGTGTTCACGCGTCCCGACGCGCTGTTCTGGACGGGCCTGATCAACAGCGTCCAGATCACCGTCATCGGCACCCTGGTCTCCACCGTCATCGCCGCGATGATGGCGCACTACATGGTGCGTTCGCCGGGCTGGTTCGCGAAGCTGCTGTGGATCACCATCCCGCTCGGGCTGATGATCCCCCAGGCGACGACCCTGCTGCCGCTGCTGCGCATGATGCGGGACTTCGGACTGATCGGCTCGGTGTTCGGCCTGATCATCGTGTACGTCGCGGGGAACCTGCCCTTCGGAGTGCTGGTCTTCACGGGATTCATGCGGACCATCCCGAAGGGGATCGAGGAGGCCGCCGCAATCGACGGCGCGGGCCCCATCCGCACGTTCTGGGCGATCGTGTTCCCCCTGCTGCGGCCGGCGGGAGCGAGCGTCGTCATCTTTCTGGCGGTCGGGCTGTGGAACGACTTCATCACTCCGCTGATCATCCTCGGACCGGCCAACGGAAGCACGGTCACGGTCGGCATGTACCGCCAGATCAGCGAACACGTGTCGAACTACGGAGCGGTGTTCGCCTACATGGTGCTCGCCACGATCCCGATCGTCATCCTGTTCATCTTCTTGCAGAAGTACTTCGTGAAGGGACTGCTCAGTGGCGCAGCAAAGGGATGACGCCGTCATCAGCAGCACGCGGGACATCCGCCTGGCCGTCGCCGGCGCCGGAATGCGCGGGCACGCGTACGCGGCGGAGGTCGCCGAGCTTCCGGGTGTCGAGGTCGTCGCCGTCGCCGAGAGGAATCCGACGACGCTCGCCCGCTTCGCCGGCCTCTTCCCCGACGCACAGGTTTTCGACGACTGGCGCGACCTCGCCGCACTGCCGCGCCTCGCCGATGCGGTCATCGTGGCGCTGCCCGATGAGCATCACCGCGACGCGAGCGTGGCCTTCGCCGAAGCGGGCTACGACATCCTCCTGGAGAAGCCGATCGCGACCAGCCCGGAGGACTGCGACGACATCGAGAACGCCGCGAAGGCCAACGGCGTCAGCATCACGGTGTGCCATGTGCTGAGATACACGGCGTACACGAAGACGTTGCGCCAGCTCCTCGATGCCGGCGCCATCGGCGAGGTCATGCAGATCGAGCATCTCGAGCCGATCGGTCACCTGCACTTCGCGCACTCCTTCGTGCGCGGGAACTGGGGCCGTTCCGTCACCAGCCACAGCCTGCTGCTCGCAAAGTCGTGCCACGACATCGACTGGCTGCTGCACATCATGGGACGCCCGGTGCAGCGGGTGACGTCCTTCGGCTCACTCGGGTACTTCCGCCCCGAATCGCAGCCGTCCGGCGCGTCCGATCGCTGCGTGACCTGCGCGGTGGAGTCCTCCTGCGCATTCTCCGCGGCGCGGTTCTATCGCCGCGGTCTGAACAACCCCGGTTCCGCCGAGGAGTACAACGCCCTGGTCATGGCGGGCGCGGTGACGCCGGAGGCGATCGACCGTGCCCTGGAGACCGGCCCTTGGGGGCGGTGTGCGTACCTCTGCGACAACGACGTGGTCGACCACCAGACTGTGCAGCTCGAGTTCAGCGACGGACGCCTCGCGAGCTTCACCCTCTCGGCCTTCACCGAGGGCAGCAACCGCAAGACCCGCCTGTTCGGCACCGCCGGGCAGATCACCGGCGACGGGCGGATGATCAGCGTTTACGACTTCCGCACGCTCCAGACGACGGTGTACGACACCGACGAACTCGGCTTCGACGCCGCGGCGGGTCACGGCGGCGGCGACCGGCGCCTGGTCGAGACGTTCGTCGCCGCGCTGCGGGACGACTCCCCCGAGCAGCTCACCACGAGTATCGCCGAGAGCATGGCCAGCCACCGTGTGGTGTTCGCCGCCGAGGAGGCCCGCCGCACCGGCACCGTCGTATCCCTGGCTCCTGCCATCGCGTGACGCCCTGCGAGCCGAGGCCCGCGTGTACTGCCGGCGGTGCCGGCAGTACACGCGCTCGACGCCGGTGTTACATCGTGAGCGTCAGCGGTCCAGGACGTTGACGAGGGCGGCCGGCCTGACCGGCGTTCCCGTGACCGCGCCGGTGACGACGAACCAGCCCGGCTTGGCGACCTTGTCCAGGGTGACCGGGTCCCAGGTCACCCCCAGCGGGGCGGTGGTGCCGTCGCTGTAGACCGCGTCGGCCTGCGCCGGCAGCGGCGGGAGTTCGCCGATCTTGGTGTCGACCGAGACCGGCCTGAAGTCCACGATCGCCTTCGCCTTCGGGACCGTGTACACACCGAACTCGGCCAACCCGCACTCCGCCCCGCTCGGGTTGTTGTAGGCGATGTCGGGATCGATGGTGAACTTCACCCAACTGGTCTTCACCGGAGCGTCGAATCTCACGACGTTGTCCGGCTGGCCGTTCCACTGGATACCGGTCACCCGTTTGCTGCCGCCTTCCCACTCCAGGACACCTTCGACGATCTGGTTGACGTCGTGGCCGCGGTCGACGAGGTTGACGTGGTCGATCTCGACGGGAGCCGGGAACTGCAGCTTGATCCACGGGCTGCGGTCGATCTGCTTGGCCGCCCAGGAGGTTGCCTTGTTCCCGTCCGTCGCCTTCGGACCCAGATAACGGTCGTCCTGGCTGTTGCCGTCGGGTACGCCGTTGCGGTCGCGGACGGAGGAGACCGTGACACTTGCCGAACTCGCAATGTTGTCGGACAGCGCCGTGATCGCGACCGGGTTCGACTCGACCGGTACGCCGTCCAGCGTCACGACGGCCTTCGCTGTGGCCTGGAACGCACTGGTGATCGGTTCCTTCAGCACGATCGTGTTGCTGCCCGGCACCGCCTGCAGTCTGCTGTCGCTGAGGACGTACTCGGTCGTCGCCTTCGACAAGTTCGCCTTGTCGCCGGTGTTCAGCGTGCCCTCGATCGTGCCGACGACCGGTTCGTTCAACTTGACCGAGCTGTTGCTCAGTGCAAGCTTCACCTGCTTGAGGAAGGTCGGGAACGACATCCGGCCGGTCGCGTCCACGTCGACATAGAGGTAGTCCTCGGCCCGGTATCCGGCCAGCTCCGCCGACACGGTGACCCGTGCCCTCCCCGCCGTACCGGACGACAGCACCCGAGCGTCGCCCATCGCCACCACTGACGGGTTGTCGCTGGTGATCGTCAGTCTGGCGTCTTTCAGGTCGAGGGGCGCACCCAGGAACGACGAGCCCGTCACCTCGATCGTCGCCGTACGGCCGTCGGTGGCGGCCTTCGGTTGCAGTTCGAGGCTGCCGAGGGCGGTGAGGTCCCGCAGTGAGTAGACCCGGACGTCCAGCACGTCGACCGGACTGCCACCTTGTCCGCCGCCGGGGAACGAGACCCTGACATAGCGGGCATGGACGCTGGGCCTGGCCGGATCGACCGGATAGTTGTAGTACAGGCCGTCCTGCTCCCAGCCGTACAGCGTCGTGTCACTGCCCGGCACGGCAAGCGTGTTTCTCGCGGTCGGTAGCCCGGCGCCGGACACCGTGTTCGTCTCGTTGCCGGCCGACCAGTGCTCGCCGTCCTCGCTGTACTCGATCCTCACCTTCTTCGGCACGTTGTAGTACGTGACGTTGTCGGCGTTCGGCATGTGGTGGTTGAAGAAGACGTTGACCCGCGAGAGGTCCTGCATCTTGCCCAGGTCGTAGGTGATGGCCGCGTTCTCGTCGCCGGCCGGGGCCGTCCACTTCGCCAGGTTGCCGCCGGTCGCGTCGTTGATCACGCCGTCGGACAACAGCTTGGCATGGGCGTTGTCCGTGGTCACCTTCGGCGTGAGACCCGCGGCAACATCGGCGTCCGGAAGCAACGTGATGTAGTTCCGCGTCGAGGTGTAGGTCTTCCCATCCACCGTGACGTCGGCCCAGTAGCTGTACGTCACCGGAGTGGACACCTTGCCGGCGAACCGCATCTTGTTGCCAGTAACAACGAACGGCGACTGGTCGGCCGGGATCTCGGTGACCGTGATCTTGCCCGCGGCGTTGTCCCGCCGGCCGTCCACCGTCGCATAGTGGAACTTGACGTCGGTCGCGTCGAGGACATCGACGTCGCCGCCCTTCTGGGTATAGCCCTTGAACGCCACCGGGACGTCCTTGTCGGTGCCGAACTGTCCCCAGAACCGCGCCCCGTTCGTCAACAGGTTCACGCCGACCAGCGGGAGCGCGGCCGAGATTGCCCGGTTCCGGACCTCGACCGGGTAGGTGTCCGTCATGACCTGCGGCGGGTTGACACCGTCGTCGTACGTCGAGGTCACGGTGATGGTCGCCGTACCGTCGCCGGTCGGCCTGACCACACCGGTCGCCTCGCTCACGGTCGCGACCTGCGGGTTGCTGCTCGTGTACTCGAGCTTCGCGGGAGCGAACACGTTGGTGTAGTTGTTCAGGTAGCTCTCAGCCCGCAACTGGAGGCTGTTCGGCTCGGTCTGGCTGCTGAAGAGCTTGACGCTCGTCATCTTGTACTTCCGGACCGGGTCGGCGGTCCGGATCTTGATGATGGTGTCGATGGGATCGGCCGTGACATCGGAGGTGTCGATCGAGACGTAGTACTTGCCGTTCGACGTTTCCGTGGTGAACCGCAGCGAACTGCCCTTGTTCAGCCACTGCACCTGCTGGACCGGGTAGTCGAAGGGGCCGATGTGGCTCATCGCCGACTGGCCGGCGAAGCCCGTCTTCGCCGTCCCCTGGATCTGGTTCTTGACCATGTGCAGGTACACGTACTGGTCGCGGGACATCGCGTAACCCCAGTCCGGACCCTGACCGTGCGCGATCGCCTTCTGCGGGTCGGTGTACCAACCGGGTTTCCGGGTGTAGTCCATCGTGTACGGCGTGGTGCCGTACATCGACTCGCGCAGATCAGGACCGCGCCCGTTGTCCATCCACCTGACGATCGACGACCGCATGTCCGACAGCTGCTGCGACGACACCGGCACCATCGTGAAGATGTTGGTGTTGTCCAGGTTGCTGCTCAGGTTGTCCATACCGCGGCTCACCGTGATCGAGGAGTCGTAGTTCATGACGTAGCCGTGGCCGTACTGGTTGATCAGCTCCTTCGTCGCCTCGCGCCAGTCGTCACGTTCGTTGCCCTTGGCGTACTGCGTCCAGATGTCGAGCGCCGTCGTGTACGGGTCGTTCCATTCCTCGTGGGCGACCTTTCTGCCCTGAGGCAGGATCCCGGTGCGCCAGCCGCCCTCGTTGTAAGGCTCGCTGTTCCAGAACGGACGCTCGTGCAGAGTGATGTCCTGGTCGCCGGTCTGCGCGTTCGGGTTCGCATCGATCAGCACCCGGTCGTTGTAGTTGCGCGCGGAACTCCAGGCGACGTCCGGATTGGAGTAACTCTCCGGACCACCGTCAGCGAAGACGTACCACGGGTCGTACCGCGCCACCAGACCTTGGATGTCGCTCTCGAGGATCTGGGATCCTTCGTACAACGACGACACATACACGCCGAACTTCAAGCCGTAGCGCTCTGCGGCCTGCTTCGCCTGAAGCACCCGGTCCTTCACGTGCCAACTACCGTCCGGGGACTGGTACAGGGCGTTGTACTTGTACAGCTTGTTGGAGTTGTTCGGCGTCAGGTTCGCGTTCGGCGACGGCCAGTAGTAGATGGTGTTCTGCAGGCTCTCGGTCGAGAGCATGGTCATACCCATCTCTTTCGCCGTCTGGGCCCACTCGTCGTAGTTGTAGTTCGGGTCGTACAGGTTCGGCATCGTGCCCGTGGTGTGCGACAGCGCCGACATCTTGCCGTCGATGAACCAGTCGACAGGGTTCTTCTTCACCGTGATCGTGTACGGCTTCGTACTCGTCGCACCGGCCGCGTCCGTCGCCTTCACCGTGAAGGTGTAGTCCTTCTGCGATGCCCCGTGGGCGCCGTCCGCGACCTTGCCGTCAATGTGACCGTCGGACGCCAGCGTCAAGCCGGGCGGCAGTTCGCCGGCGGCGATCGTCCAGGAATAGCCGGGGCTTCCGCCGGCCGCCTGGAACGTGAACGGGGCCGCCTGCGGGGCGATGCTCGACGTGTTCCGGTTGCCGTCGATCGTTGCGACCATGCCGACGTACGGGTTCTCGGCGTACGCGTACGGCAGGGTGTTGGACGGGTAGTCGTTGGCCGGAACGTCGGCGTTGCGCGCGGCGAAGGCCTGCCGATCAATACTCAGGCCCTTGGTGACGATACCGAGCTGGTTGTCCGCCACGTTCGGCCCGGTGACCGAGTAGGTCAGTCCGGGTACGGCGTTGCCGGCGCTGTCGCCGATCCTCGTGTAGAAGCCGAGGAAGTTCTTGTTCTTGCCCGGGTTCTTGTGCTGGATCTGGAGGAGCAGCTTGTTCCAGCCCTGGTTCAGCTGCACCGGGTACTTCGCGCCGGACTTGCTGACCCGGCTCGCGACCTGGGTCTGCTGCCCGACCGGGGCGTCGTTGGCGAACAGCCGGTACAGGCCCGAGCCGCCGACCTGCCACTGCACACTCTGCGCGGTGGGGCTGTAGACGTAGCTCGCAGCCGCCACCCACTTGTCGACCGTTGACTGGCCCTGCTTGACGTCGAAGTAGCCCATCAAGTCGTTGTAGTCGTCGTAGTTCCGGTTGAAGATCCGGTCGTCGAAGTACTGCCAGGTGGCCGTGTCCTTGCCGATCGCATCCGCGTCGACGTACGGACCCGACACCACCCACTGGTTCAGGTACGGCGCGGTTCCTCCGGTCTGAGCCGCCTGCGCTTGCGGCTGGGCCTGCACAATGCTGCCCGCCGCGAGACCCAGCGCGGTCACGGCCGCGAGAACGCCGTACCGGATCCTTCGTAATCTCTTCACGCTACCTCCTTCGAGTTGGTGAGATGAGTGCTGGCGGAGCGAACTGCGCGATCACTCGTAACCGATGCCGGGTGCGGTCGGAGCGCGCACGAGGCCGTCCGGGCCGACAGCCTGTTCGCGGACGATCGGGTTGGCGTAGACGAGGGACTCGTAGTACGAGGTGTTGGGGATGGCCATGCACAGATGGGCGTTGACGATGTCGGAGCCGTGCACCTCCGCGCGCAACTGGAAGCTGTCCGCGAGGTGCGCGATCCGCATCGCCCCGGTGATGCCGCCCTTGTACTGCGCACTGGTCCGGACGTAACCCGCCGTACCGGCGGTGATGAAGTCCGCGACGTTCATGTGCGCGCCGTCGGAGGTCTCGGCGACCAGCAGCGGTACGTCGACACGCTCGGCGAGCCGGCGGTACGCCGTGACGCCGAACTCCCGCATCGGCTCCTCGTACCAGGTGTAGCCGACCTCCGACAGGGCCCTCCCGACGTACACGGCGTCGGTGAGGTCGAAGCCTGCCGAGCCGTCGTACATCAGCGGAACGTCGTCGCCGACGTGGGCGCGCAGTTTCTGGCACAGTTCGGCGTCGGCGCGCGCATCACCCCAGGCATGCAGCTTGATCGCCTTGTACCCGGCCTCGAGGCACTGGTCGGCGACGTCGAGATACTCCTCCACCGACGCGAACGTCACGGTGGACGCGTACGCGGGGATGGCGTCCCGGAAGGTCCCCAGCAGTTGGTGAACCGGCAGACCGGCGGCCTTCCCGGCCAGGTCCCACAACGCGACGTCGACCAGTCCGAGCGCGTAGATCGGCAGCTCCTCGATCCGGTCCAGCTCCCACAGGCGATGCCACAGGAGCTCCCGCCAGAGCGGGTCCGCGCCGATCAGGTCGGCCCGGATCCGGCGCTCGACGAGGTCGGCCACGATCCGTCCGCGACGCGTTCGCGCCTCCCCCGTCAGTCCCTCGTCGGTGTGGATCCGCAGGATGCCACCTACCACCGGCCCCTCCGAACCCGGGAGCCCGGCACGCCACCGGAACGGCGGCTGCGCCGGCAGGTCGACGAGTTCCAGGGTCACGTCTGTGATTCGCATGTCGTCCTTCAGGTCGGGAAGAGCAGGGCGCAGCGCACGGCAAATACTTCTGATCTATCGAATCAAAGTTCGGCAAGTAGAGCAGATCCAAAGGGTTGACGCAATAGAGGGGCCTGGACATACTCGACGCACCCTCGAGCGCGCCTGGCCAGGGTGTTCTGGCGCCGCGGAGGACGGTGAGCCCGAGGAGTCAGTGTCTCTTCAGGCCTTAATTCATCACCAGAAGCATCAGATGCATCTACTCGGCTCGACTCTCGGCCGGTACAAGGAGACTGATAGTGAGACGCAAAAGAACCGCATCGTTAGCAGCCCTTGCGGCGATCCTCGCCGCGTCGTTCCTCCTCGCACCACCGAAGACGGCGCACGCCCAGCAGGTCGCCGGCAGTGCCCCGTTCATCAACTCGTGGCTGGTCTCGGGCCCGTTCGACGCACCGGTGGCCGACAAGCTGTACGAGTGCGAGGTCCCGGAGCCGGTGAACCATGCCCCGCAGGCATCCTCGATCACGGCGTCGTCCTCGACGCTGGCCGGGAATCCCTTGTCCTATCTGGTCGACGGGAGCACCGGCAAGCAGTGGGTGACGCAGAACGATGCGAGTCCGTGGGTGAACTTCAGCTGGAGCACCCCGATCTCGTTGAACGAGGTGCGCATCGCGCAGTGGGGCGACTCGCGGCACGTGAACAACTGGTACCACGTCACCTTCACCCTCGCGGACGGCAGCTCCGTCGCGTCCGGCCAGGTGAACAGCACCTCGTCAAGTCCGTCCTCGCCGACGGTGTACTCCGCGGATCCCGGGCTGAAGAACGTGGTCGCGATGAAGATCGAGATCGACAAGGGGCGCACGCCGTACCCGTCGATCACCGGGATCTCCGAGGTCGAGGTGTACAACCGGCCGGTGCCGGTCGACGGGAAGACCCAGATCACGCCCCGACTGGGCGAGTCCCTCGGCGCCGGGAGCGAGCACCAGGACTGGGAGTACTTCGACGACCGGCTCTACAACCGTAACTACGACGACTATCAGGACCTGTACGGGTACTACACGGTCAAGAAGGGCGTCGACACGCGGAACAAGTACGTCTACGCCAGCACCTATGTCTACAGCCCGGAGCCGAAGGACGCGTTCTTCAACACCGGCGCCAGTGGGTCGTACCGGATCTACGTGAACGACCGCTGCATGACGTCGCCGAGCACACCGGTCGAGGTACAGAAGGACCTGACCAAACAGGCCGTGCACCTGCGGCAGGGCTGGAACAAGCTGATGATCCAGATCAAGCACACCTACACCGAGGACGTGAACGCGAACGGCGTGCCGATCGCGAAGGATCAGAACGTCGCCTACCTGGGGTTCTACGGCAGGGTCGCGGATCAGAGCGGCAACGCCGTGAGCGGATTGGTGAACTCGGTGGCCGGACCGTCCGAGTCGCTGAAGATCGTCTCCCAGGGGCTGTCGACCGACGATCCGGTCAGCGCTCCGCTGCCCCGCAACACCATGCCCACCGGGTACAAGGAATGGCCCTACGTCTGGAACAAGTCGACCAGAACGGCGAACCACGGCGTGGCCGCGTCGGCGTTCCAGTTCATGGCCGGCGGAGGTACGCCGGGCTACACCTGGAAGATCGTCGACGGCCGGCTTCCGGACGGCCTGGAACTGAACCCCGACGGCACGATCGCGGACGGCCTGGTCGGTGGGAAACCCGACCTGAACAGCACCAAGGGCATCATCAGCGGTGCCGCCGCGACCGGCGACTACAACTTCACCGTGCAGCTCACCGACAGCGCCGGAAGCAGCGCGACGAAGACCTTCACGACAACGGTGAAGGAACGGCCGAACAAGTGGTTCGAGGAAGGCAGGGTCGGCGCCCTGACCCATGCCACGCCGACGTACGACTACTTCGTCGATCCGAACTACTCGGTCGATCTCTGGGCGGCGAGAGCAAAGCGCCAGGGACACTCACTCGTTTCGATCGAGGCCCTGCAGCAGAACTACTTCTGGCCGTCCAAGTTCGCCGACCCGAAGCACGTCAGGCAGCTCTACCTCCCCAAGGACAGCAGCGGCCAGGTGGTCGACGGCCTGAAGCGGTACGAACAGGCCGTGAAGCGCCAGGGCATGGAGTTCGGGCTCTACTACGCGACCGAGGGCGGCGGCCTGCAGCACTACTCCACCGACGTGTTCGTGCAGAACGTAGAGGATCTGATCGGGCGCTACGACCCGGCGTACCTGTACTTCGACGGTCCGCAGGCGATGCCGAACGCGAACTACGACGTGATGTACAGCGCCGTCCGCGACCACAGCAACGACATCGTCATCGACTCGAACGCCTGGGGAGAAGAGTTCGGCGACCCGGACCTCAGGACCGGCGAGGCGTCCGGCATCTACTCCAACGCCGGCGCGAACCACCTGGTCAAGCGCACGCCGATGGAACCGTGGAAGATGATTCGCACCAAGAATCAGGTCTCGCCGTACTACGGCCAGCGCGACGACTTCCGGCAGGTCACCAAAGAGATGATCATGAACGCCGGGCGCGGCTACGTCGACAACAACGACCAATCGGTCATCGACAGCCGCGGACCCAACTGGCACTCCCCCACCGAGATCTCCACCAGGTACCCGAAGGGCGTGCAGGAGTTCATCGACGTCCGGGAGAACCTGGCCGACTGGTTCGCGCCCGCCGGCCTTCCCGAGCGGCATGAAGCCACCACCGGTACGACGCCGTACTTCCTGGCCGGCCACGGCTACGAGGACAACGGTCGCGGGAACTACGAGAAGTTCGCCTTCCCGAACGGCACGACCGGGCCGCAATGGGGCTACGCAACCGCCCGCGACAACAACATCTACCTGCATGTCGTCAAGGGCCCCGACGGCAAGAAGGGCTTCGACGCCATCGCCGGACGGTCGCTCACCGTCAGCCCGGTCAAGGATCGGGTCACCTCGGTGACCTGGCTGAACCAGAACCTTCCGGTCACCTCGTTCAGCCAGACGGGCGACAGCCTGACCGTCAATCTCGCCAACGTCGAGGAAGACCAGATCGACACCATCGTCAAGATCGTGACCGACAACCCGGCGCGGAAGTACGAACTGACGAATGTCGTTGCGACCGGCAAGCAACTGGCGCCACGAGCTCTACGGGTCGAGGCCGAGGGGTACATGACGTACCCGGCCCTGAAGGCGAGCCTGTCGGCGGTCCGCTACAGCAGCGCGGATCCCGGCATCGCGAAGGTCGTGACTTCCGGAATCGTGACTCCCGTCTCGGACGGCACGACGACGATCACGGTCACGGGGACGCACGAGGGGGTCACCAAGTCGGACACGTTGAAGGTCAGCGTCACGGACGGTGTCGTCTTCGTCGGCGAGGACATGCTCGGCGCCTCCTTGCTGGTCGACGGGAAGGAGACGTACGGCGAGGTCGGCCTGAACGACGGGCTCCGGTACGAGATCCAAGGCAACTCGGCCAAGGGTGGCGCGATCGGGCTGGACGCGGCCCGGATCACCTGGCACGGCGGGATCGTCGACCTGGCCGGCGGCACCAACAACACGCCCGTGGCCATCACGGAAGTCGACACGTTCACGTTCGAGAAGAACGGGATCCTGACTCCGCAGGTCGACCGGCTCACCCGAGGAGTCGTCTGGGCCGACGTCACCCTGAACGGCAAGACCGTCACGACCAACCGGGTGTTCCTCGACCTGCAGCCCTACCGCAACCTTGCGAAGTCCGCGGAGGTCACCGCAGGCGACAACCAAGACGCGCTCGCGAAACTGACCGACGGACAGACCATCGACGCATCGCACTTCGACAGCTCGAAGTGGTCCGCGCCGGCCGGGACTCCGACCTGGATCCAGTTCAAGCTCCCGGCCCAGGCCGAGTTGTCGAACCTCGAACTGACCTACAACACGCTGGATCAGCGGTATCTGAACACTCCCAAGACGATCACGATCCAAACAAGCGTCGACGGAGTGAGCTGGACCGACGTCAGCACAATCAGCGGACCTACCGGCAAGGCGTACTTCGGCGCCTACAACCGGTACCCGTTGAACATGCAGGGACAGTACGTCAGGTTGGCCTTCGATGGCGGATCGAACGGATCGGCGATCGACCTGCTCGAGGTCGCCGTCAACGGCAAGTAGGCTCGCTGCAGATGCCTCGTCCGGGCTCGGGCCCGGACGAGGCACCGGCGCATGCAGTACCGCTCAGCTGGTGCCGTCGGCGGAAAACATGCGGGTGTGCATCTCGTGCTTGAACTGCGCCAAGGTCGTGTCGATGTGCTCGATCATCAGCGCCACCGCCTGCTCTTCGTCACCCGACCCGATCGCTGCCGCGATCGCCGCGTGCTGCTCCGCCGCCACTACGGTCGAGCCACCCGCGACGCCCGCCAGCCCGATCACACTGACCTGCCGCTGAAGCCGCTGCACGGAGTCGACACTCGCCGACAGAAACATGTTGGACGACGCGTCGCCGATCGCACCGTGGAACTTCTCGTCGGCCCGGTTGAACGCCTCCAGGTCCCCCTCCGCCGCGGCATCCACCGTGAGCTGCGCCGCCTCGCGCAACGCCTTCACCTGCGCCGGGGTCGCCCGCTGAGCGGCCAGCTTGGTCGTCGTGGTCTCCACGAAACGGCGGAACTCGAAGATCTCCTCGACCTGACCGAGATCGGCCGGCAGGAAATGCGCCAACGACTCCCGCCAGAGCGCACCCTCCGGCTCGGCCACATAGATCCCGCGACCCATCTGCACCGAGATCCGCCCGAGTGCGGACAGAATCTTGACCGCCTCCCGGACGATGGTCCGGGACATCCCCACCGCCTCCGCGAGATCCTTCTCGGTCGGCAACCGATCACCAGGTTCGAGGCGAGCCCGGACGATGTACTCGAGGATCCGCTCCGCCGCGATCTCGTACCCGGGACGATATCCGCCCTCCGCACCGACCTGCTGCGCCGCAGACGACAACCGCTTGGACCGGCCCGGCATCCCGTCTCCCATCGTCCACCGACACTCCGGATCCCAAGATACTTCACATCCACACAGTCACCAGCGACCGATCAACCCGAACTATCAGGAGCGAGGGTGGTGGCGAGAGCGTCGGAGCGGGCGTGGGTCGGCTGCGGCTAGAACGGGAGTTTGGGTTGGGGTGGGGCGTGGGTGGGGTCTACTCCGTCGAAGAGGCTGCTGACTGATTCGCCTTCGTGGATTCGTTTGATGGCTTCGGCGAAGAGGGTGGAGACGGAGCTGACCTGGAGTTCGGGGAAGCCGGCGGGGCGGGGGACGGTGTCGGTGCTGATGACCTCGGTGACGGAGGGGTGGGAGCGGAGGCGTTCCACCGCGGGGCCGGCGAAGAGGCCGTGGGTGCAGGCGACGGCGGCTTGGGTGCAGCCGCGGTCTTTGAGGCGGTCGAGGAGTTCCATGATCGAGCCGCCGGTGGCGATTTCGTCGTCGAGGATGATGGCGCGTCTGCCGGCCACGTCGCCGACGATGGCGTCGATCACGACGCGGTCGTCGGCCAGGCGCTGCTTGCTGCCGGCTGCGACCGGAAGGCCGAGGAGGCGGGCGAACTGGGTGGCGGTCTTGGCGTTGCCCAGGTCGGGGCTGACGACGACCGTGTCGCTGAGGTCGCGGCCGCGGAAGTGGTCGGCGAGGACGCCGATCGCGGTCAGGTGGTCGACCGGGACGGAGAAGAAGCCGTGCACCTGCGGCGCGTGCAGGGCCATCGTCAGGACCCGGTCGACGCCGGCTGCGACCAGGAGGTCGGCGACCAGGCGGCCGCCGATCGAGATCCGGGAGGCGTCCTTCTTGTCGGAGCGCGCGTACGCGTAGTGCGGCATCACCGCGGTGATCTGCTGCGCGGAGGCGCCACGCGCGGCGTCGATCATCAGGAGCAGCTCCATCAGGTGCTCCTGGGTCGGTGGTACCAGCGGCTGGACGATGTACACGTCCCGCTGCCTGCAGTTCACCTGCAACTGGACCTGCAAGCAGTCGTTGCTGAACCGATGGATCTCGACCGGTGAGAGCGCTACGCCGAGATCGGCACAGATCCGCTCCGCCAAACCAGTGTGGGCACTTCCGCTGAACACGACGATCTCTCGCACGGCTCTCCCCGAATGCTGCCGACCCGACAACCGCACCTTATCTCGGCCGCCCATCGCATCCACACAAGGTCATTGGATCAGGCGCGCCAGGGTTTCCGCGGCGGTGCGGCAGTCCTCGGTCGAGGCGTCGAGGTGCGTCACGACCCGCAGCTGCGTCGGTCCGACACCGCCGACGAGTACGCCAGCCTCGCGTGCGGCGGAGACGACCTCAGGCACCGACTTGCCGGTGGCGGCAAGGTCGGCGACCACGATGTTCGTCTCCACCTGGTCGGGCTTGACGGAACCGGGCGCGGCATCGGCCAGTACGTCGGCAATCAGCCGGGCATGAGCGTGGTCCTCGGCCAGCCGCTCCACGTTGTGCTCGATCGCGTACAACCCGGCCGCAGCCAGTACGCCGGCCTGCCGCCAGCCGGCCCCGAGACGCTTCCGCCACACCCGGGCCTCACGGATCAGCTCGGTCGACCCGACGAGCACCGACCCGACCGGCGCGCCCAGACCCTTCGAAAGGCACACGCTGACGGCCTTGGCACGGGACGCGTACGACGCCATCGACACACCAGACGCCACGGAGGCGTTCCACAGGCGCGCACCGTCGAGGTGGAGCGGCAGGCCACGGGCATCGAGTTCGTCGGCGAGAGCGTCGTACGCGCGCTGGATGGCGCCGCCGCCGAAGTTGTGGGTGTTCTCGACCGAGACGGCCGCCGTGGGCACGAAGTAGGCGCCCAGATCGGCCGCAATCAGCAAGCGGATCTGCTCGAGGTCGATCTGCCCGGCCGGTGCGCTCCACGTGCGCGTGGTGACGCCGCTGACGGCCGCGTGCGCGCCAAGCTCGGCCCGCGCGATGTGTGCGCTCGCCTCGCACAGCACCTCCGCGCCAGGCGGCACGAGCGCGCGGACACCAAGGATGTTCGCGAGGGACCCGGTCACGGTGAACAGGCCCGCCTCGTGGCCGAGCAGGTCCGCGACAGTCTCCTCGAGCCGGTTGATCGTCGGGTCCTCGCCGTACACGTCGTCACCGAGCGGCGCCGACGTCATCGCGGCCAGCATCCCGGCGGACGGCCGGGTGACTGTGTCCGACCGCAGATCAATCACGCAGCGCCCCAGATCATGCTTGGGCGCTGCGGAGCCGCTCCGCGACCAGGAACGCGAGCTCGAGCGACTGGTGCCGGTTGAGCCGCGGGTCGCAGGCGGTCTCGTAGCGGTTCACGAGGTCCTCCGCGACCAGCTCCTCACCGCCGCCCAGGCACTCGGTCACGTCGTCGCCGGTCAGCTCGATGTGCATCCCGCCCGGCCAGGTCCCGACCTGCTCGTGCGCGTCGAAGAAGCCCTGGACCTCGTCCATGACGTCCTCGAAGTTGCGGGTCTTGTACCCGTTCGGCGTCTCGAAGGTGTTGCCGTGCATCGGGTCGCACACCCACGCGATCGGCGAGCCGTGGTCCCGGACCGCCTCCAGCAGCGGCGGCAGCGCCTCGCGGATCTTGCCGGCGCCCATCCGGGTGATGAAGGTCAGCCGACCCTCGATGCCCTTCGGGTTCAGCTTGTCGATCAGGGTGCGGATGTAGTCCGGCGTGGTGGTCGGGCCGATCTTCACGCCCAGCGGGTTCGACAGCGAGGACAGGAACTCGACGTGCGCGCCTTCCAGCTGGCGGGTCCGCTCCCCCACCCACAGCAGGTGGCCGGAGACGTCGTACGGCTGCTCGGTCCGGGAGTCGATCCGGGTCAGCGCGTGCTCGTACTCCAGGATCAGCGCCTCGTGCGAGGCGTAGAAGTCGACGGTGTGGAATTCTTCGGAGTTCGCCCCGCAGGCCCGCATGAAGGCGAGCGCGCGCTCGATCTCGCTGGCGAGCCGTTCGTACTTCTGGCCGACCGGGGACGACTTCACGAAGTCCGTGTTCCAGGCGTGCACCTGGTGCAGGTCGGCGTACCCACCGGTGGTGAACGCGCGGGTCAGGTTGAGCGTGGCCGCGGCAGCGTTGTAGACACCACGCAGGCGCCGCGGATCCGGGATCCGCGCCTCGGAGCTGAACTCGAGCCCGTTGACCGCGTCGCCCCGGTACGACGGCAGCGTCACGCCGTTCCGGGTCTCCTCGCCGGAGCTGCGCGGCTTGGCGTACTGGCCGGCGATCCGGCCGACCTTCACCACCGGCACGCTCGCGGCGTACTGCAGTACGACGGCCATCTGCAGCAGCACCCGCAACTTGGCCCGGATGTTCTCGGCGGTCACCCCGTCGAAGGTCTCCGCGCAGTCGCCGCCCTGGAGGATGAACGCCTCGCCGCGGGCGACCGCACCGATCTTCGTGGTCAGGTCGTCGCACTCACCGGCGAACACTAGCGGCGGCAGCGTCCGCAGCTCGCCGATCACCTGGTCCAGGATCGCCGAGTCCGGCCACTCCGGCTGCTGCAGCGGCTTCAGCGCCCGCAGCTCGTCCAGGCTCGGCACACCGGGCACTTCCCCCGCAGTCAACGTCGCGAATTGCATGGCCCCAACTCTAGGCCAGCCGTCTCCAAGCCCGCGTGCCCGTCTCACGCCCTCCCGCAAACCGCTCCATGGAGGGAAATGCCCGCCTACAGCGACAAAATCCTCCAGGATTCAGCAGGGCCTTCCACAGGCGCGCAAATGGTCGCCAGGGAGGGGGTGAGTGGGGGGCATGTTGTCGGCGTGGAGGGACTACGAGAGCCAGAAGACGCGCGGGCAGGTCGATTCGTCGAGCTGCGCGGCCGCCAGCAAGGTGCGTTCAGCCGGGCCCAGGCGGTGGCGAACGGGATCGACGACTGCATGCTCGCGCGGCGATGCCGGAATCGACAGATCCAGCGGATCCACCAAGGCGTGTACGCCGACTTCACCGGGCCGCTGCCCTGGGCGACGCGCGTGTGGGCCGCTTGGCTGGCTTGTGGCCCCTACGCCGCTTTGACCGGCGACACCGCCTTGCGCTGGCACGGGCTGAGCGGCGATTGGGACGATGAGTCGATCCACCTCGCGGTGCCACTGGGCCGCAGGATGGAGCGTCGGCCCGGCATCCGGATCACCCGCCACCAGAACTTCGACGCCTTCGTGATGAACGGACGTGAGCCGCGCCTGGTCCGGCTGGAGGTGGCGCTGCTGACGGCGGCCTCCCGCCGCGTTGCCCCGGATCGACGGGCGGCACTGGTTCTCGACGCCTGCAGGCAGCGCCGGACACCACCAGACCGGTTGCTGGCCGAGCTGAGCCGGCTGCCGCGACTCCGTGGCCGGAACCTGCTGCAGCAGATCATCCAGGATGCCGCCGCCGGCGTGCAGTCGCTCCTCGAGCACACCTATCTGACCCGCGTCGAGCGTGCGCATGGGCTGCCCGACGCCGCGCGGCAAGTCCGCGCGACGCGCGGGACGGCGGTGAACTATCGCGATGTCGACTACCTGGCGTATGACTTGATCGTCGAGCTCGACGGTCGCGCCGGTCATGCGGACGCCGCCTCAAGCTGGCGCGACATGCACCGCGACGACGTCGCCACACTGCAAGGCAAGACGACACTGCGCTTCGGCTATCAGCTGGTCACCGACCCGTGCACCGCCGCTTCGCAGATCGGCGCGGCGCTCGCCCTCCGCGGCTGGCCTGGCCCCCTCACCCCCTGCTCCCCCACCTGCCCCATTCCTGGAGGGTTTTAACCAACTCCTTGGAGGTTTTCTGGCGCTATACCAGCAAAACCCTCCACAAACCTCAGGTGAGGGCGCTGAGATCCGGAGGTACGTCGACGGCGTGCTCTCGTAGGACCTCCAGGGGGATGGTGTCGAGTGACCGGGCGTGCGTTGACGCCAGTACGACGGGAGCCGCAACGCCGTCGTGGTACGCCTGCAGCCAGCGGACCGCGACCACGCACCAGCGATCGCCCGGCTTCAGACCGGGGAACCGCAGCTCGGGACGCGGAGTCACCAGGTCGTTCCCGACCGACACCTGCTGGGCGAGGAACTCCGCCGTCATCACCGCGCAGACCGTGTGGCTGCCGAGATCCTCCGGTCCGCTCGTGCAGCAGCCGTCGCGGTAGAAACCGGTGACCGGGTCCGTACCGCACTCCTCCAGCGGCTCGCCGAGCACGTTCAGGTCGCTGTCCATGCCGACCATCCTCACCCGCGCCGCGGGGAATGCGGCGTCAACTGGCCTTGGTGTCGCCGAGCCGGACGTGCTCGTCGACCGACTCGCCGGCCTTGATCAGCTCTTTGGCCTTGTCGGCGTAGATGTCGACGTACTCCTGGCCGGACAGGTCCATCAGCGCGTACATGATCTCGTCGGTGACCGAGCGCAGCACGAACCGGTCCCGCTCCATGCCCTCGTAGCGGGAGAAGTCCAGCGGCTTGCCGAACGCGACGCCGGGGCGGACGAGTCGCGGGATCCGGCGGCCCTTCTCCCGGTAGAACCAGTTCGGCCAGACCTTGCCGGGAGGCTGCAGCTTCTCGGTGTCGATCATCGCCACCGGGATCACCGGCACTCCGGCGACGATCGCCATCCGGGCGACGCCGGTCTTGCCCTTGTAAAGCCGGCCGTCGGGTGAGCGGGTGCCCTCGGGGTAGATCCCGAACAGGTCACCCTTCTTCAGGATCTCCAGGCCGGTGTTCAGCGCGGCCAGCGAGGCACGGCCGCCGGAGCGGTCGATCGGGATCTGGCCGACCGACCGGAAGAAGGTCGCGACCAGCTTGCCCTTGAGGCCCGGCGCGGTGAAGTACTCCGACTTCGCCGGGAAGACGATCTGCCGGGGCACCGCGACGGGCAGGAAGATCGAGTCGCAGAAGGCGAGGTGGTTGCTGACCAGCAGCGCCGGCCCGGTGGCCGGGATGTGCTCGAGCCCGGTGACCTTGGGGTGGAAGAACAGCTTCACCAGCGGCGCCACTATGAACCGTCTGAGGAACAGATACAGCATTCGCCTCGACCTCCGTCACTCGCCCGACACGCCTACCACCGACCATCCTCGGCCCGTACCTCGTCCGGCACCAGTGTCCGCCGGTGGCGACGGTCACGACAGCTCCGGCGTCCACCGTCGGTGCAGGACATTACGTTCCAGCTTCCTCCTCAGGCAATGTCACCGCCAGGAATGCCCGTGTTGCTCACCGTGTTGTCACCTGGATGCAGACTGGATGCAGCCCAGATGCGACGATTGGCCTGCGGTGGGTGTGCTACGTGCCAGACCGCCTGTGAGGACCGTGACCGGCGAGGAGTCGACAGTGCCAGTGCAACCCCATGCCGAGGAGTTCCGCAGCCCGGGATCCGGGCCGAACGCGGCCGTCGGGGTGCTGCTCAGCCATGGCTTCACCGGCTCGCCGAGGTCGATGCGCCCGTTCGCCGAGCACCTCGCCGCAGAGGGGTACGGCGTCGCCGTACCGCGGCTGCCCGGACACGGGACGAGCTGGCAGGAAATGAACAAGACCGGCTGGCCCGACTGGTACGCCGTACTGGACAACGAGCTGGAGCGGTTGCGTAAGGAGCACGACGAGGTGTTCCTGGTCGGGCAGTCGATGGGCGGGTGCCTGGTGCTGCGGTTGGCCGAGCAGCACGGGACCGATGTTTCCGGTCTGGTCCTGATCAACCCTTCGGTGCAGACCGACGACAAGCGGCTGGTGCTGCTGCCGGTGCTTTCCCGCCTGGTCCCGTCGTTCCCGGGGGTCGCGAACGACATCAAGAAGCCGGGTGTCGACGAGGGCGCGTACGACCGGATGCCGCTGCGGGCGCTGCACTCGCTGTCCCAGTTGTGGCAGCTGACCCGGGACGATCTGGCGAAAGTCACACAGCCGGTGCTGATGTTCCGCAGTACTGTCGATCACGTGGTGGAACCGAGCTCGGGGCGCACGGTACTGGCCTCGATCTCGTCCCGCGACGTGACCGAGACCCTGCTCGAGGACAGCTATCACGTGGCAACTCTGGACAACGACGCACCGCGGATCTTCGCGGACTCCGCAGCCTTCATCCGGCGCCTGAGCGCGGTCGGAGAGCAGGTCGCCGATGCGTGACAACGGCCTCACCGCCACCGACTACACCTCCCTGGGCAGCATCGACCCCCTGGTCGCCGACCCGGTCCTGACCGCGCTGGCCGAAGCCGGCATCGCCGCATACTGCGCCACGCCGGGTGAGTCCCGTACGACGGAGGCAGCCGACGCCGAGGTCCGTACGGCGGAACCGGCGGACGGCGGCGGTGAGACAGAGAAACCCGAAGCGCCCGCGAAGGCCGAGGAGCCGGCTCGGGTGCCGGTCGGGTTCGAGGAGATCTTCGTCGACTCCGAGGCGGTGGAGCGGGCCCGGCCGGTGATCGCGCGGAGTACCGAGGATGCGGAGTGGGAGTCGCTGGTCGAGCAGTTCAACGCGCCGTCGGCGCCGGGGCACGACGGTGGCGAGACGCCGGTGCCGCGGTGGCCGGCCAGTGAGGACGTCGACGACAAGTACGAGCCGCTGATCGACGTACCGGAAGGACTGGACGCCGCCGACGAGAAGGACGACGAGGAGGAAGAGGCAAAGCCGGCCCGGAAGTCGGACGACCCGCACGACCACTACGTCCCGCCGGAGCCGCCGCGCGGCCCGCGGCTGGACTGGATCAGCCGGCTCGCCTGGCTCGGCCTGATCGGCGGCCCGCTGCTGCTGATCGCCGCGGCCGTGCTGGACTTCGGCACCGGCCGGATCACCACGATCGCGGTGGTCGGCTTCATCGCCGGCTTCCTGACCCTGGTGATCCGGATGAAGGACCGCCTTCCCCCGGACGACACCGGCGACGACGGCGCGGTGGTCTGACGCCCCTCGCCGTACCGCAGTCCGAGCCGGGTGAAGCATTTGTCACATCGGCGCGCTAGAGTGCGGATCGTCGGACAATCCGACGAATGCTGAGGGAGGTAACCCGTGCAGGTCACCGAGACCGTCGAGATCACCGGCCACCTGATGGACTCCGGGCTGCTGTCCCGGGTCCTGGACGACATCCGCGGGTACGGCGGCGAATACACGCTGGACCGGTTCGACCTCGGCTACGACAAGGACGACCCGTCCACCGTCCGGATGACGGTCGGCGCGGAGGACGAGGAGTCCCTGCAGCGGCTGCTGATGCGGATCCAGACCAAGGGCGCGAACCTGGTCGACCCCGGCACCCCGGAGATCACCGAGGTGACCCAGGACGGGGTGTTCCCGGACGGGTTCTACTCCACCACCAACCTGCCGACCAGTGTCCGGCTCGGCGGCCACTGGGTCGCCGTACAGAACCCGGAGATGGACTGCGGGCTCCTGGTCGAGGGCGAGACCGTGCGGACCATCCCGATGTCCGACGTGAAGGCCGGGATGCACATCATCACCAGCGCCCAGGGCGTCAAGGTGATCCCGCCGATCGCGGTGAACACCGAGGAGGGGTTCGGCTTCATGGAGTCGGATGTGTCCAGCGAGAAGCCGCAGCGGGTGCTGGTCAAGCAGGTCGCGGACGGTATGCGCGAGGCGAAGGCGAACGGCCAGAAGGTGCTCTGGGTCGGTGGCCCGGGGATCGTCCACACCGGCGCCGCGCCGGCCATGGTGGCGCTGGTCGAGGCGGGCTTCGTCGACATCCTGTTCGCCGGGAACGCGCTGGCCACCCACGACATCGAGTCGTCCCTCTACGGTACGTCGCTCGGCGTCGACCTGGCCCGTGGTCGCGGTGTCGAGCACGGCCACGAGCACCACATCCGGGCGATCAACACGATCCGCAAGGCGGGCTCGATCGCGGCTGCGGTGGAGCAGGGCGTGCTCACCTCCGGCGTCATGCACGCGCTGGTGAAGATGAACAAGACGTTCGTGCTGGTCGGGTCGGTGCGCGACGACGGGCCGCTGCCGGACGTCTACACCGACGTACTCGAGGGCCAGCGGGCGATGCGGGCCGAACTGCCCGGGGTCGGGTACTGCCTGATGGCCGCGACCATGCTGCACTCGGTTGCCACCGGCAACATCTTGCCGGCCTCCATCCCGCTGACCTGCGTCGACATCAACCCGGCCACCGTGACCAAGCTGGCCGACCGCGGTTCGTCGCAGGCCCGCGGCATCGTCACCGACGTCGGCCTGTTCGTCGAGCACCTCGCCCGTGAACTGTCCCCGTCGTACGCTGACGGGAAGTAGGCCCGGGCAAGGATGCCGGGCTCAGAAGCTGCGTCCCGTGCCCTGCGAGCGGCCGGCTGACCGCGGTCCCCAGGTCTTCGCAGCATCCTCGGCCCGCACCGGCTGATCGGCGCGGCCGTCAACCGCCGGCCCCCTCGGATCGCGCGACAGCTCTCCGCCGAGGTGCCGCCCGTGCTCGACGGTGTGTGCCAGCCGCTCGCTGAACTCGATGACGGAGTTGATCTCGTCGTCGACGCCGAACCGTCCCAGGGTCTGACTTCCCCGGGCGGTGTGGTCGTGCCGAACGACGACCGCGGACGCGTAGGTCTCCTCCGGGTTGATGTAGGCGGACTCTTTGGTCGGCGTCACCAGCAGGTTCTGGTACGGCGTGGACGAACTGCGGCCGACGACGTGTAGGTATCCGTCGTCGTACTTCTTGTCCTCGTAGAACCCGTCCCCGCCGCCGTACCGGGAGCCGTAGTCGTCGGCCCGGCCCGCTCCGCTTTCGCAGGTGGCTCGCACGGCGTCGATCAGCTCCTTGCCGGTGATCGGCCGATCGAACGTGACGGTCTTCATGGCAACCGACTCACTCAGGTCGATCACGGCTCTCCTTCGTCAGTGTGGTCGAGCAGACGATCGTAGTGGCCGGGGCGGTCCATCCGGGCGGTTCGGGTCACAGCGCTCGCCGATCCGACAAGGCAGGATGTCCACATGACGGAACTTGTGCACCTGGCTGTGGCCGACGGGGTGGCGACGATCACCCTGGACTCGCCGCAGAACAAGAACGCGCTCTCGCAGCAGCTCAGCGGCGAACTGCTCGCGCGGCTGGAGACGGCGGGCGCCGATGACGCGGTCCGGGTGATCGTGATCCGGTCGGCGCTGGACGTGTTCTGCTCGGGCGCCGACCTGTCCGAGGCGACCACGGTCGGGATGGGCGTCGGCGCCCAGCGGATGGTGGACGTCCAGCGGGCGGTCGTCGCCAATCCCAAGCCGGTGGTCGCCCGGGTCGCCGGGCCGGTCCGGGCCGGCGGGATCGGGATCGTCGCCGCGGCCGACATCAGTGTCGCGGCGTCCGACTCGACCTTCGCGCTCACCGAGGTTCGCCTGGGTCTCGCGGCCGCTACCATCTCGCTGACCGTGATTCCGCGGCTGACCGACCGCGCCGCGTCGTACGCGTTCCTCACCGGGAACGGGTTCGACGGGCTGGAGGCCGCGCGGCTCGGGCTGGTCACGCTGACCGTTCCCGAGGCCGAGCTGGACTCCGCGGTCGGCACGGTCGTCGAGTCCCTGCTGAAGGGCGTGCCGCAGGGCCTGCGGGAGACCAAGAAGCTGCTCAACCGTGAGCTGCTCGCCGACATCGATGCCCGTGGCAAAGACCTCGCCGAGCTCTCGGCCGGCCTGTTCGGCTCCCCGGCCGCTCAGGAGGCGATGCTCGCCTTCCTGAACCGCCGGAAAGGCTAGTCTCAACCGCCGGAAGAGCTGAGCTCCAGTCTGTGTACGGCGCCGGCCGTCAGGGTGACCGGGATGCGTTGGTCGCCGTACCGGATGATGCGTTGCTGGTCCCGGTTCGTGGTGAGGACCGCGTCCACGCCGGACGGTGACCAGGCCAGGTCGACGGTCACTCCCCCGCGCGCCCGCAGCCCGCTCACGCGGCCGGTCGCCCACTCGGCCGGTACGGCGGGCAGCAGCTCGAGCTCACCGGTGTGGCTCTGCAGGAGCATCTCGGCGATCCCGGCCGTCGCGCCGAAGTTCCCGTCGATCTGGAACGGCGGGTGCGCGCAGAACAGGTTCGGGTAGACGCCGGCTCCGGCGCCGACGTAGTCCGTGCCGGTGTCGTGGGCAGGCGTCAGGAACGCCCGGACCAGCCGGTGCGCGCCGGCCGCGTCGCGGAGCCGGGCCCGGAGGTTGATCTTCCAGGCCAGCGACCAACCGGTGGCCTGGTCGCCGCGCAGGTCGAGGGTCCGCGCCGCCGCGGCTGCGAGGGCGGGCGTGCCGTCGGGGGTGATCGAGTCGCCGGGATGTAGGCCGATCAGGTGCGACATGTGCCGGTGGTGCGGGTCCTCTTCGGGCAGGTCGGCGGCCCACTCCTGCAGTTGCCCTTGGCCACCGATCGGCGGCTCCGGGATCCGCTTGCGGGCGGCGGCGAACTGCTCGACCAGCGGGTCGGACAGCTCGAGCGCCTCGGCCGTGAGCTCGCAGCGGTGGAACACGTCCGAGATGAGCGCGAGGTCCATCGTCGACGAGACGGTGACCGAGGCGGACGCGCCGTCGGCGAGGTACGTGTTCTCCGGTGAGGTCGACGGCGAGGTGCCCAGGCTGCCGTCGGGCAGCTCGACCAGCCAGTCCAGGCAGAACTCCGCGGCACCACGCAGGATCGGCCAGGCCCGCTCCAGGAACTCCAGGTCACCGCCGAACGCATAGTGGTCCCACAGATGCCGCACCAGCCAGGCACCGGCCATGGGCCAGTTTGACCAGCTCGGCCTGCCCGCAACCGGAATCGTCCAGCACCAGGCGTCCACGTTGTGGTGTGCGACCCAGCCACCGCAGCCGTAGCGCTCCTGCGCCGTATGGCGTCCTGCCTCGGCGAGGTGGCCGAGGAAGTCGAGCAGTGGCTCGTGGCACTCGGGCAGGCTCGTGGTCTCGGCCGGCCAGTAGTTCATCTCGGTGTTGATGTTGACCGTGTAGTTCGAGCTCCACGGCGGCTGCAGGATGTCGTTCCAGATCCCCTGCAGGTTGGTCGGCAGGCCGCCGGGTCGCGAGGAGGCGATCATCAGGTAGCGGCCGTAGTTGAAGATCAGCGCCGCCAGCGCGGGATCGTCGCCGTGCTGGGACAACCGCACGTCGGTCGGCAGCTCCTCCAAGTCCGCAGGACCGGTCAGGTCGAGCGACGCGCGGCGGAACAGTCCCTGGTGATCCTGGGTGTGCTCGGCGACCAGTTCGTCGTACTCGCGGCCGAGTGCAGCGTGCACCTTCTCGTCGGCGGCTGCCCAGCACTCCTCCGCCGTCCGGGTCGGCGCAACTGACGGGCCGTCGTACCCGGTTGCCGTGGACAGGATCAGCGTGAGCTCCGTGGCCTGGCTGACGGTCAGGGCGGTGTCGGTTGCCGTCACGGCACCGTCTGACCGGGCGCGGAGGGCGATGGCCGCTGCCATGCCGCGGTCTGCGCCGTCCGAGTAGCGGACCGGGTCGGTCGCGTCGCCATGCGGTGGCGCGACGTTGGCCGGCGCCTGAAGCAGCAAGCCGACCGCCCCGGCGACCACCTGCGGCCGCGAACGCAGCTGCGAGGTCAGCCGCCCAGTCAGCGTCACCGGCTGCGATGCGGTCAGCCGCAGCACGAGCACTCCGGCCGGCGCGCTCACGAACACGTCCTGCTGGACCTCGACCCCGCCGACCGCGTACGACGCCGTCGCGGTCGCCGTGTCCAGATCAAGCGTCCGCCGGTACTGCGTCGCGTCGTCGGCCGTCGGCGTGGAGTCGCCGATCCGGAGGTCGAGCAGCAGATCACCGAGAGGCATGTAGGCCTGCGAGTGCCCAGCCTGGAACCCAAGCGCCAACTCGTGAGCCTGCTCGATGTCCCCGGCAGCGAGCGCCGCCCGCACCTCGTCGACCGCCTCGGCCCCGGTGGTGCCCAGCGGCGTCGACAGCAACCGGGCCGTCTCCGGACTGCCCGACCAGCAGGTCTCGTCGTTGAGTGCGATCCGATCCGCCCCGACAGCGCCGAAGCACATCGCCCCGATCCGCCCGTTCCCGAGCGGCAACGCCTCCACCCACTCCCCTGCCGGCCGGTCGTAGTACAGCCGCTGCGCCCTCACACTGCCTCCACCCACAGATCCTATGAATCCCCGGAATCCTAGCCTCTCGTCACCCGCCCGCGGGAGCCACCAACCGCACCCCACCCTCCTCACGTCGGCCCTGATGTTGGCGGGTTTCGGCACATGCAGAGCAAAAGGCTCCAGGTTCCACCCGAAAAACCTCCAGGAGCCCGCGAACCGGGTCTGCCGAGGCGAATCATCCGATGTCTGACGCCATAATGGATTGCGCTCCCCGGACCGGGTTGATCCACTGACCGCATGTCGACGATCACCGACGAGCAGCGGGAGCACTTCCGGGACCAGGGGTACGTCGTTGTGCCCGGCGTAGTGACCGACACGCAATTCGCGGCCGCTCGCCGTACGGTCGCGACGATGCTCGAACAGCAGCCCCCCACCGACGTCGGCGTGCACTTCTTGTGGCCGCGGCTCAAGGACGCGCCTGCTTTGCTCGACGTCTACCGCGAGGCTGGGATCAGCGACCTCGCGGGGCAGCTGATCCGGTCGGACCTCGTGATCGACGAGCCCGAGCAGGCGCAGGTCGCGACGACGATCCCGCCATGGCCGCATCGACCGGGCGGGCCCCATGTCGACGGCCTGACTCCGATGGCGGCGGACGGTGTACCCGGGACGTTCACGATGCTGGCCGGGCTCTGGCTCACCGATCACGAACAGCCTGATCGCGGCAACCTCTACGTCTGGCCCGGTTCACACCTCGGCCTCGGCGCCTACCTCGCGGAGCGCGGCGCCGACGCCCTCACCCGGGTCGACGAGATGAACGACGGCCCCTACCCCGAGATCGACCTCGACTCCCCCGTCCAGGTCTCCGGCCCGGCAGGCAGCATCCTGTTCGCTCACTACCTCCTGGGCCACAACATGGGCGGCCACTCCGGCGCGGCAGGCGACGAGCGCCGCGAGACCGTCTACTACCGCCTCCACACCAGCGGCCACCGCGACCGCTGGCGTGAAGTGGTAACCAATCCGTTGCTCGAGTTCAGACGCTGACGCCGCGCGGGTTGCCCGCGAGCTGGTGGGTTGGCCGCTCGGATTCCTGCTGGGCAACCCATCTGCTCAAGGGGCAACCGCGGTGAGCTCGATCAGGAGGGGAAGGTGGTCGGAGGCGGCGGCCAGGTCTTCCGGGGTGGCTGGGGTGGGGAGGATGCGGCCGGAGAGGTCGGGCGAGAGGTGGGCGCCGTCGATGCGTTTGTACGGGTTGGAGGAACTGAAGGTGGGGCCGGCATCGGCGCCGAGGTCGGTGAGGCCTTCTTCGGCCAGGCGCTTCCAGACCGGGCCGTCGGGTTCCTCGTTGAGGTCACCGACCAGGAGGTACGGCGTACCGAAGGAACGGCAACCGCGAAGCACCTGCTCGAGCTCGTGCTGGCGGCCGCGGAAGTGCAGGCCGAGGTGGCAGACGACGAGAGCCAACTCGGTGGTTCCGAGGATGACGCGGCCGCCGACCGCGCCACCGGGGAGCTGGGTCGCGATCAGCCGGAGCCGACGGCGGACGAACGGGCGCCAGATCCGCCAGTGCAGCGGCTCCGCCAGTTCGGTGCCGTCGGCAACGAGGACGGCGTTGCGTGCGGACGCGGCGACGTACGTCATCCCGAAGCTCGCCGCCATCGCCCGCCGTTTGCGTCGCGTACCCCACCAGGTCGGTGCTTCCTGGACGAGCATCACGTCCGGCGCGCACGCCCGCACCACCCGAGCCAACGCCTCCCGGTCATCACCCCACCGATGCACGTTGTACGACAGCACCCGCAGGGTCATAAGTCGTCGTGGTCGCCGTTGAGGTCGGCGTGGTGGATCTGGTCGGGTGCCGTGCGCATCCCGGTACGGCGGTTGGCCGACTTGCGGGCCGCTCGCTCGAGACGGGTGGTGCGGTTACGGGCTGCCGCAGTCTTGGCGGTGACCGCGGTCGTCTTGACCCGGACGCGACGCAACCAGGTCGCCTCCTCGCGGGCGAGGTCAGCGGCACCGACCAGACCGGCCTCCGGGCCGAGGACGGCGCGCACGATCCGCGCCTCCGGCCGGAACCCGCGACCGGTGAGGGTCCGCTTGAACGCCTCCCGGGCCGGCGCCAGCAAGAGCTCGCCGGCGTCCGAGACGCCGCCGCCGATCACGAACGTGCCCGGATCCAGCGCCGCGGCCAGGTTGGCCAGGCCGATCCCGAGCCAGCGGCCGACGTCCTCGAGCAGCTCGACCGCGACCGGGTCGCCGTCCTTGGCCAGCTCGGTCACCATCGGCCCGTTGATCTTGCGCGGATCGCCGTCTGCCCGGCGCAGCAGGTTGTGCGCGACCGGCGAACCGGACAGCGCCAGCTCCCGCGCCTCCCGGGTCAGCGCGTTGCCGGACGCGTACTGCTCCCAGCAGCCGCGGTTTCCGCACTCGCAGCGGTGTCCGCCCGGCACGACCTGCATGTGCCCGAACTCGCCCGCGATGCCGAACTTCCCGCGCTGCAGTGAACCGTCATTGAGGATCGCGCCACCGATGCCGGTGCCGAGCGTCACGCAGACCAGATGGCTCTCGCCCTGGCCGCCGCCGAACCGCCACTCCGACCAGGCCGCGGCGTTCGCGTCGTTCTCGACCACGACCGGCACCCCGAGCCGGCGCTCGACCGCGTCCCGCAGCGGCTCGTGCCGCCAGGCCAGGTGCGGCGCGAACAGCACCGACGACCGGGTCCCGTCCACGAATCCGGCCGCGCCGATGCCGACCGCGATCACGTCGTGCCGGGACTCCAGGTCGCGGACGATCTCCGCGATCGCGTCCTCGGTCTCCTTCGGGTCCTTCGTCGGGGTGTCCCGGCGCAACCGGTCCAGGATGTTGCCCTCCGGGTCGACCACGCCGGCGGCGACCTTGGTGCCACCGATGTCGATCCCGATCGTCAATGCCTGCGTCAGAGCCACCGCACGACCCTCCTCGCCGTACCCCCGACCCCCGCCGGACTACATCCAGTATCCACGGTCGTCAGGTCGCTGAGATCGGGCGGCGAGCCAGGTCGGCGGCGCCGATCAGGCCGGCGTCGTTGCCGAGCTCGGCCAGGCCGAAGGCCGGGTGTTGCCGGTTGGACCGGGCCGGCAGGTTCTTCTCGAACGCCACCTGCGCCTGCTTCAGCAGCAGGTCCTTGGCCGCGCTCACCCCGCCGCCGATCACGACCACGCTCGGGTCGAACAGCGTCACGATGCTCGCCAGGCCCTCGCCGAGCCAGTGGCCGAGGTCGTCCAGCAGCTCGACCGCGCACGGGTCACCCGCCGCAGCCGCCTCGGTGATCATCGGACCGGTCAGCTCCGCCGGGTCCGTGATCCCGCAGACACTCAGCATCTGCGCGGCCGCGAGCGAGCCCGACTCCGCCCGGGCCCGGCCTTCGCGCACCAGCGCCCGGCCCGACGCGTACTGCTCCCAGCACCCACGGGCGCCGCACCCACACCGATGCCCGCCCGGTACGACGCGCATGTGCCCGAGCTCGGCCGCGACACCGTGCTCACCACGCAGCAGCTCGCCGTCGATCACCACGCCGCCACCGATCCCGGTGCCGACGGTGATGCAGACCATGTGCTCGACGTCCTTCGCCGCGCCGAAGGCGAACTCGCCCCAGGCGGCGGCGTTGGCGTCGTTCTCGACCACTACCGGGATCTTCAGCTGCTTCGAGAGCCGGGCGCCGAGTGGCTCATCGCGCCAGGCCAGGTTCGGCGCGAACAGCACCGTCGAGCGGTCCGACGAGACGAACCCGGCGGCGCCGATGCCGACCGCCTCGACGTCGTTCCCGGCGATCAGTTCGGCGGCCGCGTCGCAGATCGCGGCGGCGGTCTCGTCGACCGAGGTGGCCGGGGTGTCACGCTGCGTCCGCGCGCCGATCGAGCCGTCGTCGTCGACGACGCCGGCTGCGATCTTGGTCCCGCCGACGTCGATGCCGATGGTCAATCCCATGGTTCGGGGTCCTCACTCACGTCGATCCGGTCCACCCGGGACCGGCTCGGCTCATCGTCCTGCTGTGAGGATCGCGACGCTGCGTCCTCCCGCGCCTGCCGGGCAGTCTCAGCGGCTGCCTCGAGCAACGACCGCACCGACCCGAGCACGTGCGCAGCCGCCGTCGACAGTTGCTCGATGGTCTCTGGGCTGGTGGTACGCACCTTGTGGATCAGCTGGCACACCGGGCACCACTGACAGTCGGGTCCCAGCTTGTGCTCATGCTGCTCGTTCACAGGCGCTTCCGCCGTACCCGTTATGTCGGCCGCGTTCTGCAGTACGGCGAACAGCTTGGCCGCCTCCTCGGCGACGGAACCGATCGGATCCTTGGTCAACGGCCTTCTCCGATCGCGGCCTCGCGTTCGCGGCGCTGGGCGTGGTACTCGGCCGTCAGGCCCTGTGCCAGCTCCTGCGCCGACTCCAACGGGCCGGCCCCACTCGGTACGTCGGAAGACACCGAGCGAGCCAGCTCCCGCGGCGCGAACCGCACCTGCAGCCGACCGTCGTCCAGCCGGGCACCCGCGACCACTCCACGCGCCAACGCGGCCGGCAGCGGCAGCACGCGCCGGTAGGACCCGACCGTGATTATCAGCTCGTCGCCGTGCCGCGCCAGCTCCAGCTCACTCGCGGATGCCAGCGGCAACGGCATCGTCAACGTGTACGTGCGGCCGTCGGTGTCGATGTGCCGGTCCACCCACAGCGAGGTCTCGTCCGTCGCGCGGGCGAACGGGTCGTCCCCGCCGTACATCTCGACGGCGAACGCAGCCAGCTCCTCCACACCCACCGGCTCACAGACCCGGTACGGCGACTCCCAGATCGGCAGCGGCCGGAACGAGTCGGAGACCTCTTCAAGGATCCCGCGCTGCGCGGCGACCCACTGCCGCCGCCAGCTGTCCGCACCGGCGGCCGGGAAAACGCGGTTCGCCACCACACCGTCCACCCGGTAGCCGTACAGCGACAGCCGGGTCAGCGATCGCCGGGCCTCGGCCACGACCACGGCCTCCGGCGTCAGCACCAGGCGCACGGACGCGTCCGGCCCGGCCAGCAGCGTCTTGATGTCCGAGAGGTCGCTCTGCAGCCGCCGCAGCGCGTCGAAGACGGTGTCGTCGGGCATCGGCAGCGCCGACCCGCGGCTGAGGAACGGCCGGAAGGTCCGCATCACCTTGCGCTCGGCGTTGAAGATGCGGTCCATGTACCAGTTCAGCGCCTCGGGCAACGCGAGCAGCCGCAGCGTCTCCGCGGTCGGCGCGCAGTCGACCACGATCACGTCCCAGCGGCCGGACCGGACGTGGTCGCGCACCTCGAGCAGCGCGAGCACCTCCTCGGCGCCGGGCAGCACGGTGAGTTCCTCGGCCTCGATCGGGTCCACCCCGACCATGTGCAGCACCGACCGCAGGTACGACTGGATGTCACCCCAGGATCGTTCGAACCGGCGCTGCGCGTCGATCTGCTGGACGAACAGCAGGTCGTCGATCTCGGTCGGCTCACCACCGACCTCGGAGTCGAAGGCGTCCGACAGCGAGTGCGCGGCATCGGTCGACAGCACCAGCGTGCGCAGCCCGCGCAACGCGGCGAGCGTGGCCGTGCCCGCGGCGGAGGTCGTCTTGCCGACGCCGCCCTTACCTGTGTACAGCAGTACCCGAGTCACTGGATCAGGACTCGACGCGCTTCTTCAGGCCCTTCAGGGCCGTGTCGATGATGACCTTCTCCGCCTTCCGCTTGAGCATCCCGATCATCGGGATCGCCACGTCCACGGCCAGCCGGTAGGTCACTTCGGTCCCCTCCGCGCCCAGGTCGCGCAACACGTAGGCGCCGTCCATGCCCTTCACCATCTTGGCCTGCACCAGCGTCCAGGTCACCTCGTTGCGGGACCAGGTGTAGTCCAGGGTGTACTCGTCGGAGATCGCCCCGGCGTCCACCTTGAACCGCACCTGCTTCGGCCGGCCCGCCTCGTCGGTCGACAGCACCTCGGTCTCCCGCATCGAGTCGGCCCACTCCGGGTACGCCGCGAAGTCCGCGATCACCGTCATGATCTCTTTCGGAGTCGCGTTCACCACGATGGTCGAGGTGGTCTGTTCCGCCATCGATTCACCTCTTAGCTGCCGGGACGTGTGGAGCGGGGTCGACTGCGGGTCGGTTCCCTCCCCGGAGACTATCGCGGGATCGGACCCGGTACGGCGCTCGCCCGCGGCGCGGCCCGCCTCGACTTCGTCCTTGAACCGCCACAGCCGCTCCCGGTACTGCGCGACGTACCGCTCCCGCAGCTTGGTCAGGGCCCGGCCGCGGAGCGGTTTCGCCGGATCGACGCGCAGATACCAATGCACCACGACCCCGTCGCGGACCTGCTCCAGCCACCACTCCGCCGTACCGGTCGCCGCTCCGGTCACGGACCAGCGGACACCCTCCAGACCGCGCCGCTCGGACGGCGTCAAGGTCAGGTCCGGCCACCACTCGCGCCAGAGGGTGTCCGAACCGAGCCGCTCGGCGACGTAGGCTGGATCAGCAACGATCAGGTCGTCGCAACTGATGTCGAGCGTGGGCATTGCTGAGGGGCACCTGTTCCTTGAGTCACATGAACCTGGCTACTTATGGGTAGGTGACTGTAGCGTGCGCCGGAAGTCGACAATTCGTGACCGACTAGGAGACGACGCGGATGCGTGAGTACACCGTTCCTGCTGTGACCGAGCCACCCACCGGGAGCCTCAGCGACCCGGTCTGGGCGAACGCGTCCTCTCATCCTGACACCGCGGTGTTCAGCCGGCGCGCCGAGGGCGGCTGGCTCGACGTTTCCGCCGCCGAGTTCGCGCGGCAGGTGACCGCGGTCGCGAAGGGCCTGATCGCGGCCGGCGTGAAGCACGGCGACCGGGTCGCCCTGCTCAGCGCGACCCGGTACGAGTGGACCCTGGTCGACTACGCGATGTGGAGCATCGGCGCGGTCACGGTGCCGATCTTCGAGACCTCGTCCGCGTCACAGATCCAGTGGATCCTGACCGACTCCGAGGCGGTCGCCGCGGTGGTGGAGACCGCCGCGCACGGCGCCGTGGTGGAGTCCGCCCGGGCCGACGCGCCGTCGCTGCAAGAGATCTGGCAGCTCGAGGCCGGTGCGGTCGAGGAGCTGACCGTGCTCGGCCAGCAGGTATCCGACGCCGAGTTCGACAAGCGCCGTACGGCGGTCGAGCCCGGCGATCTCGCGACGCTGATCTACACCTCCGGCACGACGGGCCGGCCGAAGGGCTGCAAGATCACGCACGCCAACTTCCTGGACGAGCTCAACCCGGCGGTGCGGGTGCTGGACGACCTGTTCGACGTGAACGGCGCGAGCACGCTGCTGTTCCTGCCGCTGGCGCACGTGTTCGCCCGGATCATCCAGGTCGGCTGCGTGATGATGCGGGTCAAGCTCGGCCACAGCGCGGACGTGAAGAACCTGGTCGACGACCTCGGCGCGTTCAAGCCGACCTTCATCCTGAGCGTGCCGCGGGTGTTCGAGAAGGTGTTCAACTCGGCCAGCCAGAAGGCGCATGCCGAGGGCAAGGGCAAGATCTTCGACGCCGCCGCGGACACCGCGATCGCGTACTCGCAGGCGCAGGACAAGGGCGGCGCCTCGTTCGGGCTGAAGGCCAAGCACGCGCTGTTCGACCGGCTGGTGTACGGCAAGCTGCGCACTGTCCTCGGCGGAAAGGTCCAGTACGCCGTCTCCGGCGGCGCCCCGCTCGGGGACCGGCTCAGCCATTTCTTCCGCGGCATCGGCGTACCGGTGCTGGAGGGCTACGGCCTGACCGAGACCACCGCCGCGGTGGCGGTGAACCTGCCGGACGACGTCCGCATCGGCACCGTGGGCCGGCCGCTTCCTGGTGTGTCGGTCGGCGTCGCGGAGGACGGCGAGCTGTGCTTCAAGGGTGGCCAGGTGATGCAGGGCTACTGGAAGAACGACGACGCGACCGCGGCCGCGATCGACGCCGACGGCTGGTTCCACACCGGCGACCTGGGTGAGTTCGACGTCGACGGGTTCATCCGGATCACCGGGCGGAAGAAGGAGATCCTGGTGACCGCCGGCGGCAAGAACGTCGCCCCGGCCGTGCTGGAGGACCGGATCCGCCTGCACCCGCTGGTCAGCCAGTGCATGGTGGTCGGCGACGGCAAGCCGTTCATCGCCGCCCTGGTCACCATCGACCCGGAGACGATCGTCCCGTGGGCCACCGACCGCGGCAAGCCCACCGACGTCCCGTCCCTGGTGGACGACGAGGACCTGATCGCCGAGGTGCAGAAGGCCGTCGACGAGGCCAACGCCGCCGTCTCCAAGGCCGAGGCGATCAAGAAGTTCACCATCCTGCCCAACGACTGGACCCAGGAGACCGACGAGCTCTCCCTCAAACTCTCCCTCCGCCGCCACATCGTCATGCGCAACCACGCCACCGACGTAGAAGCCCTCTACGCCAAGTAGCCGGGGATTAGCTGGTGGGTACTTTCGGGGTGTGAGGCGATCGTCGCTTGGTTCTGGTCGCCGTGCCGGATCTAGGAGACGTTGTGAGTTCAGTGGACAGGCATGCTCGAAAACCTCGCGTGGTCGGGGCCGCGCGGCGGCCCACGGAGGTCAGTGGGCCGTTCGTTTGTGGGTGGAGTGCGGTCGGTGACTGTGCAGTGGTTCGGGTGGCCGGGCAAGTTGATCTGGTGACGGCACCGGCGTTCGAGCATGAGCTTCGGCACGTGATCACGACGAAGCTGCCAAAACTGGTGGTGGATCTGCGCCGCGTCACGCTGATGGAGCCGGCGGGCGTCGACGTACTCTCCGTCGCCCACGACCTGGCCGTCGAGCATGGTGGATGGGTGCGCATGTCGGGCGCCGCGAAATGGCTCGCGGACCTGATCGGCACGATCACGCCCACCCACTACCCCACGCTGGCTGAAGCGCTGCCGGCGTACCGTCCACTCGGCTAGCTCGGCCTTCTCGGACGGGATTAGCTACTTCCCGCCGCTGAAGGTGATTCCGTTCGTGATCTGCTTCTGGGCGACGAAGAACACCAGCAGGCAGGGCAGCGTGATCAGCACGGAGGTTGCCATCAGCAACGGGGTGTCGGTGCCGTTGACGGACTGGAAGCCGGCCAGGGCGAGCGGCAGCGTCTTCCACTCGTCGGAGTTGATGTAGATCGCCGGTCCGAGGAAGTTGTTCCAGTAGCCCATGAACAGCAGGATCGACACCGCGACGACGGCCGGCCGGGCCAGCGGCAGGTACACCAGCAGGAACATCCGGAACCAGCCGCACCCGTCCACGACCGCCGCGTCGGCCAGCTCGCCCGGCATCCGCAGGAAGAACTGCCGGAACAGGAAGATGTAGAACGGCGACCCGAAGAACGCCGGCAGGATCAGCGGGTACAGGGTGTCGATCATGCCGAGGTTGTTGAACAGCATGAACTGCGGCACCATCGTCACCTCCCCCGGCAGCAGCATGGTCGCCAGCACCACCGCGAACACCACCCCGGAGAACCGCACCCGCAGCCGCGCGAACGCGAACCCGGCCAGCGCGCAGGAGAACACCGTCCCCACGATCGGGATGAAGGTGGTCAGCACCGAGTTCAGCGCGTACCGCCAGAACGGGAACGACGTCACCGCCCGGGAGTAGTTGTCCCAGAGGAACTCCTGCGGTACCACGCTCGCGCCCGAGCTGCCCACTCCGGCGAGCGACCGCAGCGAGGTCGCGATCATCCACAGGAACGGGTAGACGAACGCCACCGAGCCCAGCACCAGGACGACGTACAGGACGATCGTGAGCGAGACGTTCCGGCGCCAGAACGGCCGATCGGTGCGGAACGCCACCGCGGGACGGGCTTCTGCCAGCGCGGTCATCGGTTCTTCCTCCTGCGGCGGACCGACAGCTCGGTCTCGTAGTACACGGCGAACGCGCTGCCCCGCAGGGTCACCGCGGTCAGCGCCAGGATGACGACGAACAGTATCCAGGCCAGCGCGGACGCGTAGCCCATCCGGAAGTTCTGGAAGGCGTTGTCGTAGAGGTAGTAGACGAAGAACAGCAGCGAGTCCTTCGGGCCGCCGTTCGCGATGAAGCCCTGGGTGAAGATCTGCAGCGACCCGATGATGCCGGTCAGCGCGTTGAACAAGATGATCGGCGACAGCTGCGGCAGCGTCACGTGCCAGAACAGCCGGAGCGGACCGGCGCCGTCGAGCGCGGCGGCTTCGTACAGGTTGGACGGCACATCCTTCAGCCCGGCCAGGTAGATCACCATCGCCCCGCCGACCGTCCACAGGCTCATCAGGATCACCGTCGGCAGCGCCCAGGACGCGTCGTTGAACCACCCGGGTCCCTCGATGCCGACCTTGCCCAGGACGTCGTTCGCCAGCCCGTACTGCGGGTTGAACACCCACAGGAACAGCACCATCTGGGCCACGCCGGACACCAGGCTCGGCAGGTACCAGATGGTCCGGAAGAACCGCATCCCGGGCAGGTCCGCGTTCAGCAGCAACGCCACCACGAAGGCCAGCGCGGTCTGCAGCGGCACGCTGATCAGGGCGTACAGCAGGGTCACCTTCAGGGCTTGCGCGACCCGCGGGTCCTGGAAGGCCTCGCTGTAGTTGGCGAAGCCGACGAACCGCGGCGGCGTGATCAGGTCCCAGGACGTCAGGCTGACGTAGACCGAGGACAGCATCGGGCCGACCGTGAACAGCGCGAAGCCGATCAGCCAGGGTGAGACGAACAGCCAGAACGCGATCGTCTTGTCGGCCCGCGGCCACTTCCGCCTCGCCCCGTACGCCGCCAGTCCGATGACGGCGTACAGGGCGATCAGCAGGAGCAGGAACGGGACCAGCGGCACGAGTACGGCGGGGACGCCCCAGGACTCCGCGAGGCTCCGGATCCAGCCGATGGTCGGGTTCATCGGCTACCTCACTGCTTCAGTGCGGCGGTGCACTTGTCGTTCAGCCCGGGCAGGATCTTCGCGACCTCCTCCTTGCCGCTGCCGAGCGGCGTGTAGCTGGTGATGCCCTTGTCCGCGTCACCGGAGATCTGCGCCTCCCGCGGCACCGACGGGCTGACCTGCCCGGTCTTCATCGCGGTGGTGAACGCGGCCAGGTTCCGCTCGGCCGGCAGCACCTTCTCCAGGGTGCCGGTGGACTCGGCGACGATCGGGACGCCGAGCGCGGTGTTGCCCTGGATCAGCTGGTTCTGGGCGTCCGGGTTCGAGCTGGCGAACTCGACGAACTTCTTCGCCGTCTCGAGTTGCTTGCCGCTCGCGGTCTTCGAGATCGCCAGTCCGCCGACCTCCATCGGGAATCCCTTGCCCGGGACCGGGACCAGCGTCCAGTTCGGTTTGGTGATCTTGGCGAAGTCGGCGACCGTCCACGGCCCGAAGTCGCTGAAGGTGCCGAGCCGCCCGCCCGCGAACCACTGCGCCTGGTCCTGGCCCTGGACGTCGAGCGAGCTCGGCGCGTACCGGTCCTTCTGCATGTCGACGACGTACTGCGCGGTCTTGAGGCCCTGCTCGTCACCAAAGGTGCAGGCGGTCGCGTCGGCGTTGTAGAACCCGCCGCCGGCCGCGGTCAGCCAGCCCTTGAACCACAGGTTGCTGGCGCCGTAGACCCGGCTCTTGCCCTCGCCGTGCGACAGCTTCGCCGCGATGTCGCGGTACTCCTCCAGCGTCAGCGGTGTGGTTGCGCTCGGCAACGGGATGCCCGCGGCCTTGAACGCGTCCACGTTGATCGCCATCACCTTCGGCTTGGCGGTGAACGGCATCGCGTAGTACTTGCCGTCGTACTTCAGCGACTCGGAGATGTTCGGCTGGACGAACTTGCCGGCGTCCACCTGCTGCTCGGCGAAGCTGGGCGCGAACCCGGCCAGGCTGGTGTTGCTGATCTCCATCACGGTGGACTGGGTGCCGGCCGCGATCGAGGTCTGCAGCTTCTGCTCGTAGTCGGCCTGGATCCAGTTCGTGGTCACCTTGGTGCCGGGGTTGGCCTTCTCGAACGCGGCCGCGATCGCCTTCAGCGAGGCGGCCTCCGAGTTCGTCCCCCAGAACGAGAAGCTGATGTCGGCGGAGTCCCCGGAGTCGCTCGACGCGGGTGGGTTGCTGGTGGCGCACCCGGCGGCCAGCAGTACGGCGGCAGTCGCCGGGATCAGGCGGTGGGAAAGCTTCATGAAAGGTCCTTGCTCTGAGTGCTGACCCGGGCGGTCCGACCGGGTTCGAGGAGGTGAGGGGCGGCCTGGCCGACGGTGACCGTGAGCGGCCCCGGTCCGCTGTGCACGGTGATCTCGGTGGTGTGCCGGCCTTGCTGGCTGATGCGGAGGTCCCACCCGCCGACCCGGACGTGGTCGGCGGTCAGCCGGCCGATGGCGGCGGGCAGGTGGGAGTCGATGGTCAAGGAGGCCGACGCCGCGTCCGGCACCAGGCCGAGCAGGCCGGCCACCAGGTGCTGGACGACGGTGAAGGAGATCTCCGGGTAGTCGTCGCGGCTGTCGATCAGGTGCTGGATCCAGCGCCAGGCCGACTCGTCCCGGCGGTGGCGGAAGAACACCTCGGGCAGGTAGCTGAACGCCTCGATGTTCTCCGGCGGCCGCTGCTCGAGTTGGGCTTCCAGGTAGTCGAGGAAGCGCTCGTTCTGCGCACCGGTCCCGCTGAGGCCGGTCATCGCGACGATCCAGTGCGACTCCAGCCCCCAGGTGAAGTCGAGCCCGTCCTTCGTCCGGCCGCGCGCGAACCACTCCCCGTTCCACCAGTCGTTCAGGAACATCGCCTGGATCCGCTCGGCCCGCTCGTCCAGACCGAGTTTGCGGAGTACGGCGTACTGCAGCGCGAGACCGTCACCGGCGACGACGAGTGGCGCGTCCTGCTCGTTGTAGGTGGCCGTGCCGACGAAGATGTCGCCGGTGCCGGACGCCTCCGGGACACCGTCGCCGTCGGCGTCGTGGGCGTCGACGAACTCGCCGATCGAGTGCCGGTAGTACGCGGCCAGGTCGGGCTCGTCGAGCCATCGGCGGTCGCCGGTCCAGTCGTACTGTTCCAGCGCCCGGTAGGTCAGGTCGAACACCGCGGGGATCTCCCGGACGAAGTGTTCGTCGTGGTGGTAGTCGATCTCGGCGATCCGGCCGTCGAAGTGGAACGCCCACAGCGGGTACCACTTGCGGGCCGGCGTCGCCGACCGGACGAAGTGCCGGAACATCGCGAGGTTCTCGGCGTCCAGGCCGAGCAGGTGCGCGCCGGCCGCCTGGTGGCAGACGTCGCGGGCGTAGAACAGCGGACGGGACGGGTAGCCGGCCCAGTACGACGGCAGGTTGCCCGGCGCGGCGCCGGTCTGGACCCAGTCGAGCGCACGCTTGCGGGCCCAGCCGAAGGCGTCCTCGACGATCGGGTTCTCGGAGCTGACAGCCAGCACGGCCACTCCTCGGAGAATCGGATATTAGCGCTAAAACTAGGAGTGCCCAGGAATTCCGTCAATACCTTCTTGGGATCGAGTTTTACCGCTATAGTCCAGCTCGTGACGACTTTCGAGATCCGCTCCCCCGACGGCCGCACGCACCGAAGCGGTTCGGTCGACGGCGCCCACTCGATCACCGAACTGCCGGCCACCGAGCCCGGCGTGCTGCGGTACGACGTGGTCGCAAACGGCACCGCACGGCTGCGCTGGACCTGGCCCGCCGAGTCCGCGGTGACCTTGTGGCGGGCCACGCAGTCGTCACACCGCGAGCTGCCGACCGACTGGGGTTCGCACCGCGACATCCGGTCGGTTCGCTCGGCGCCGGTCGCGGCTCTCGTCGACGCGCAGGACCGGAGTCTGCTGACCGTGTCGCTGTCGGCGACGGTCCGCGGCTGCGACTTCGCGATCGGCGTGCACGAGGAAGGCGCCGAGCAACTGATCCAACTGGCGGTCGACGACATCGAGCCGACCGACGGCGTGCACCGCTTCACCGTGCGGATCGACCTCCGCGGGCTGCACTTCGCGGAGGCACTGCGGGGCGTGACCGACGACTGGACGCGCGAGCTCGGCGATCGGATCGTGCCGGTGCCCGAGCTGGCCCGGCAGGCGATGTACTCGACCTGGTACAGCGACCACCAGCACGTCTCCGCCGAGTCCGTCGAACGGCACGCGCGCGCTGGCGCGTCGTACGACTGCAAGGCGGTGATCGTCGACGACGGCTGGCAGACCGACGACACTCGACGCGGCTACGCGTACTGCGGCGACTGGGAGCCGACGTTCCACGACATGACCCAGCACGTACGGCGGGTGCACGAGCTCGGGATGCGGTACGTCCTGTGGCTCGCGCCGCCGTTGATCGGTCACCACTCGAAGGCCTGGGAGAGCCTGAAGGACAGCACGCTCGGCCATCTCGAGCACCTCGAGGCATCGGTGCTCGATCCGCGGTTGCCCGAGGTACGTGAGCACATCGTCGAATCGTGTGTGCGGCCGGTGCGCGACTGGGGTGTAGACGGGTTGAAGCTCGACTTCCTCGACACGTGGGCGGCGTGGCAGCTGCCGGGGCTGGACGAAGGCGTCGAGTCGGTGCTGCAGGCGATCACCACCGAGCTGCGTCGGTTGCGGAGTGACGTGCTGATCGAGTTCCGGCAGGACTACGTCCACCCGCGGCTGTGGCAGTTCGGCACGTTCCTGCGGGCCGGCGACTGCGCGATGGACCCGGTCGAGAACCGGGTCCGCACCGTCGACGCGCGACTGCTGGCCGGCGATCGGGCAGTCCACTCGGACATGCTGATGTGGCATCCGGCGGCTGCTCCGGAGACGGTCGCCCAGCAGTTCATCGGAGCGATGTTCAGTACGCCGCAAGTGTCGATGGAGCTCGATGCGCTGCCAGTGGACCATCAGCGGGTCGTGCGGTTCTGGCTCGGGTTCCTGAGTGATCACGCCGACGTGCTGCTTCACGGCGTCCTGACTCCGATGCGGCCGGACGCTCGGTACACGCAGGTGCGGGCGGTCGGCGCGGAGACCGTCGTGGCCGTTTTCGCCAACCCTGTCGTGCGTTTGAGTGAGTCCGACCGGTCCGTCGTCGTAGTGAACGGCGGCAGCGAATCACGCATCCTGGTCGAAGGAGCCGGTTCTGGACCGGTCGACCTCGTAGTGTCGGATTGCTCGGGCGTGGAGGTCTACCGGGGGACGGCGACACCGCCGGAGCTGTGGGCAATCGACGTACCCGTGGCCGGAGTGGCGCGGATCGTGCGGAACTGAGGGGGCTGGATTGACGCAGCAGCGGAAGCCACGACGGACGACGGTCGCGGACGTCGCCCGGCTGGCCGGGGTGTCGGCGATGACGGTGTCGAATGTGCTGAACGCGCCGCACCGGGTCAGCCCACCGACGGTGCAGACCGTGCGGGCCGCGATCAAGGAGCTCGGCTACACCCCGAACCACGCCGCCCGGGCGCTCTCGTCCGGCCGCAGCCAGGTGATCGGGCTCCCGCTCTACCTCGAGGACGACGCGTTCAGCGACCAGAACCCGGGTCTGGGCGGCTTCTTGCACGGGCTGCTCGGCGGCCTGGTGAAGTCCGCCGCGGTCTCCGGGTACGGCGTGCACGTCACGACACCGACCGAGGGTGCGACCGAGATCGCCCTGTACGAGAAGCTGATCGCGGCCCGGCAGGTCGACGCGATCGTCGTACTCGAGACGATGCCGCACGACGACCGGATCGAGTACCTGAGCCAGCGGCCGTTCCCCTTCGTCGCGTTCGGGCGGACCGGGCATCAGCACCGGCAGTGCTGGGTCGACGTCGACAACGAGACGTCGATGGCCGGGATCGCCCGGCATCTGCAGTCGACCGGGCGGACGCGGGCCGTGTACCTGGCGACCGACAGCGCGTTGCCGTGGGTTCATCAGCGGCAGGACGGGTTCCTGCGGGAGTTCCCGGCCACGGTCGTGGAGTCGTTCGGGTCGCTCGAGGCGGTGGCGTCGTACGTCGAGGAGACGGATCCGCCGGAGGTGTTCGTGGCGGACAACGACGCGTACGCCGTGGTCGCGATGCGCGCGTTGCAGCGGCGCGGGATCACCGTGGGCAAGGAGGTCGCGGTGACCGGGTTCAACGACTTCCCGTTCGCGAGCATGCTCGACACACCGCTGACGACGGCGCGGATCCCGTTGCGGGACATTGCCACCGCGCTGTTCGAGCGGGCGCTGCGGGAGATCAACGGCGACCCGGATCAGCCCGGCTGCCTCGTCACCGCTCCCCTGGTCGTCCGGTCCAGCGCCTGACGCGTGATCAGGAGCGTGATCGTCGTACCGAGGATCCCCGAGAGGGTGATGGTCAGGCTTGGTTTCAGGAAGGTGCCGACCAGACCGCCGAGGGCGATGCTCAGGCCTTGGATGGCCATCAGGCCGCTGGTCTGGACGGTGAACAGGCGGCCTCGGTACGACGGATCGACGGTTGCGAGGATCATCGGGTCGATGGCTTGGTTGAAGGCGTAGCCGGCGCCGGAGACGGCGAGGAGTACGGCGGCGATCGGGATGGAAGGCGTTAGCAGGAAGGCGATCGCGGGGATCTGGCTGGCGATCACGAGTGGTACGACGAGCCGTCGCCGGGTGGCTGGGGTGAAGCGGGCGACGACGAGTTCGCCGAGGACGGTGCCGGCTGCGTAACCGGTGAAGAGGGCGCCGGCGGCTGAGGCGGCGGCGCCGGTCTGGGCGGCGTACGCGACCGCGAGTCCGTCGGGGACCGAGGAGAACGCGGGCGCGACCCAGGTGAGCAGGATCAGCGTGCGCAGGCGCTTGGTGGAGAAGATGTAGCGCAGGCCGGCCAGTGAGTCGCTGACGGTGTTGCGCTGTCGCTCACCGGGCGGGGTGTACGGCGTGCCTACGCCGATCAGGATCGCGGATGCTGCGAAGGTGATTGCGTCGAGCGCGAGGAGCCAGGTGGGGCCGATGGCGGCGACTGCTACTGCGCCGAGGGCGAAGCCGGTGAGCACAGTGACCTGACTGATTGCCCGGAGCAACGACCGGCCGATCGGGAAGAGATCGCGCGGGAGCAGATGCGCGAGACTGGCGGCACGGGCACCGGCGAAGACGGGCGCGATGATTCCGGTCAACAGGAGGAGGCCGAGGAGCGCGGCTACCGGTAGGTCCGGGATGAGCATCAGGCCGATGCAGAGGGCGCTGAGCAGGTCGCAGCTCACCAGGACACGGCGGGCGGGGAAGCGGTCCGCGATGGACGAGAGCACGATGCCGCCGAGGGCGTAGGGCAGGAACGAGCAGACGAGCACCAAGGCAGACAGCAGTGGTGAGCCGGTGCGCTCGAACACCAGGATGGACAGCGCGACCTGCGCGGCGACGGTGCCGACCATCGAAATGGTGTGCGCGAGAAAGATCGTGCGCATGCCTGGGATGGCCAAGACTTCTCGGTAGGACCTCACAGGCTGAGGGTGTCTGGTGCCAGCGCGGTGGCGTAGAGTTTTGGGTGTGGCCGAAAGTTGTGGGGGATGACTGTTCTGCGGTTCACGCAGGGGGATGCGTTGCGGTGCCGGTTCGGGGCTTCGCCGTTGTGGGAGACGATGTCGGCGGTGCGGGTGCTGCATGGCGTGCGGCATCGTGGGTTGTACGTGCCGTGGGTGGCGGCGAAGGCTGAGGCAGCGGCTGGGCTGGAGCTGCGCGGGTTGAAAGCCGTCCAGCCGCGGGTCGGGTTCACGCCGGACTTTCTCACCCCGCCGCCCAAGGCATCGCGGGCCAGGTTCGCGACCGAGATCGCGCGCGTCCGGAGCACGCCGCTCGAGCGAGTGCGATCCGAGCTGACCCGATCACGCGACGAGCTCGGCAACCCCGGCGCGCCCGAGATCGACCGAATGCTCAAAGACCTAGCCGGCGCACGGGAACGCCTCGCGGACGAGATCGAGAGCGCCTGGGAGGCCCTCGTCCGGCCCGATTGGCAGCTCATCAGCCGCGTGCTGGACGACGACATCGCGTACCGCGGCCAACAGCTCACCGACGGCGGACTGGCCGCGCTCTTCGACGACCTGCACCCGACGCTCGCCTGGGAAGACGACCGCCTGATCGCCACCCGCTACCGCGAACCGGACCACGAGCTCACCGGCCAAGGCATCCTGCTCGTCCCCGGCGTCTTCGCCTGGCCGCACCTGGTCATGGTCCTCGACCCCAGCTACCAACCCACTGTCGTCTACCCGGCCCGCGCAGCCGCCCGCTTGTGGTCAGATGCCCCCGCTCCCCCGGACCCTCTGGCCCGCCTACTCGGTCGCACCCGAGCGACCCTCCTGGTCGCGCTCGACCCACCCGCAACGACCAGTGCACTGTCCAAGCAGTACGGCCTGGCTCTGGCGACCGTGGCCGAGCACCTGGCTGCCCTGTACGACGCGGGGCTCGCGACTCGGCGTCGTACGGGGCATCAAGTCCATTACCGCCGTACCGAAGTAGGTCAAGCGGTGATCGACGCGTCCGTTGGTTAAATGCACTGGTGAACAGCACACGTCACATTCGGCGGTGGCCGGCTTCGCTGGCTGTGGTCGCCGTACTGGTCCTGCAGTTGGTCGTGCCGACGGAGATCATCGCGCTGCCGCGCTGGATCATGCCGGCTCTCGGTGCGGCGCTGCTGCTGCCGCTGGTGTGGACCAACCCGTTCCACTTGCGCCGGGACGAGCCCTGGCTGCGCTGGGTGGAGCTGGTGCTGCTCGGCGTCCTGGTGGTCGTCAACGCGGTCTACCTGACCGGACTGATCGTCTACCTGAGCACCGGCGAGGCGAACGACGGATCGGTGCTGGTGAAGGCCGCGTTGCTCATCTGGGTGACGAACGTGGTCGCGTTCGGGGTCTGGTACTGGGAGGTGGACCGCGGTGGGCCGTTCGCGCGGGCGCCCGAGCACGAGCGGGAGTCGGAGCGGGCCGACCTGCTGTTCCCGCAGATGACGGTCGACCTGCCGGGCTGGGAACGCTGGCTGCCCGGGTTCACCGACTACCTGTTCGTCGCGTTCACCGCCGCGACCGCGTTCAGCCCGACCGACACGATGCCGCTGACGGCCCGGGTGAAGACGCTGATGGGCATCCAGGCGGCCGTCTCGTTGCTGACCGTCGCGGTAGTCGCGGCGCGGGCCGTGAACGTCCTCTGAGAAAGGCTCTCGACAGCCATGTAATGGGCATGAGAGTGTTATGCCCATGTACAGCACGAAGTCGGTGGGGCTCGGTTTCGCCGTGTTCTCGGCGGTCACGTTCGGTGGTTCGGGGCCGTTCGCCAAGGCGCTGATCGGGGCCGGTTTCACTCCCGAGCAGGCCGCCTGGCTGCGGATCCTCGGCGCGGCGGCGCTGCTCATCCCGCTCGCGCTGATCTTCCGCGGGGTCGGTGGGCTGCGGGCCGCCCGGTCCTCGTGGCGGGCGCTCGTGATGTACGGCCTGACCGGGATCGCCGGCTGCCAGACGCTGTTCTTCATCGCGGCCAGCCGGCTGCCGGTGGGAGTCGCGCTGATGCTCGAGTTCACCGGTCCGGTGCTCGTGGTCGCGTGGCTCAAGTTCGGGCAGAAGATCGCGGTCCCCAAGACGGCGGCGGTCGGCGTCGGGATCGCGCTGGTCGGCCTCGCGACCGTGGTGGAGATCTGGTCCGGGCTGAAGCTGGACGTGGTCGGCCTGGTCGCCGGACTCGGTGCGGCTGCGTGCCAGGCGACGTACTTCATCCTGATCGACAAGCTGACCGGCGCCGCGGACCCGTTGGTGATGACCGCGGCCGGCAGTGTGGTCGGCGCGGTGGTCCTGACCGCGATCTCGGCGCCGTGGGGGATCCCGTGGCACTCGCTGGTCGACACGATCGCGATCGGCGACCGTTCGGCGCCCGGTTGGGTGCTGGCCGGCTGGCTGATCGTCGTCAGCACCGTCGTGGCCTATCTCGCCGGAGCCGCCGCGGTTCAGCGGCTGTCCGCCGCGGTGGGTGGAGCGGTCGCGTACGTCGAGGTCGTTGCCGCCAGCATCTTCGCCTGGATCCTCCTGAACGAGACGCTGCGCACCAACCAGATCATCGGCGGCGTCATCGTGCTGGCCGGCGCCTTCGTCGCCCAGTCCTCGGTCGGCAAGGTCGCTCCCCCGGAGATCCCGGACTCCGACACCCCGCGCACCCTGGACCCGGCCGGCGTCTGAGTCCGACTTTGTGCACCGCTCGAGCGTTTTCGGCGTCGCGCCGTACTCGAACGGTGCACAAAGTCGGCTAAAGCGAGGGCTGCAGCAGGGAGTCGACCAGCTCCCGGGGCAGGCCGTGGGTCTCGTGGAGGTACTCGTAGTCGGTGTCGTCGAGGGACTTGTGGAAGCGTTCGTGGCTCAGCACCTTGCGGCCGCGGTCGAGCAGGTTGCTGAACCGGATCTCCTCGTCGATCAGGATCCGCCGGACCAGCGTCACCGTCTCGCCCTGGTGGAAGTGCCGCAGCGTGTGCTCGAAGAGCTCCATCGGCAGGTCGGACAGCGTCCGGGAGTCGTCGTCGCGCCACAGCAGGGTCAGCACCCGGCGGATCAGCCGGCGCAGCACGTAGCCGCGACCGGTGTTCGACGGGTACACGCCGTCGCCGACGATCACGATGCTGGAGCGCAGGTGGTCGATGACGATCCGCTGCGACTGCTCGTCCAGCCGCCACAGCTCCGGCACGATCCGCATCCACGGCTCGAACAGCGAGGTCTCGTAGACCGAGTCCTTGCCCTCCAGCAGCATCGTCAGCCGCTCCAGGCCCAGCCCGGTGTCGATGTTCTGCTGCTGCAGCGGCTCGAGCGACCCGTCGTCGAGGCGGCGGTAGCGCATCATCACGTGGTTCCACACCTCGACCCAGCGCTTGTCCGTACTCGGCGTACCCTCCGGGTCGCCCTCGCCGGTCCAGACGAAGATCTCCGAGTCGGGTCCGCACGGTCCGGTCGGGCCGTTCGACCACCAGTTGTCCTCGGTGGTCAGCTCGATCGGCAGCCCGAGCTCCTGCCAGGTCCGCAGCGACTCCTGGTCGATCGGCACCTGGCCGTCACCGCCGAACACGGTCACGTACAGGCGGCTCGGGTCGATCCCGAACCCCTGGGTCATCAGCTCGTAGCCCCAGCGCAGCGTCTGGCTGCTGCCGTAGTCGCCGAGCGACCAGGAGCCGAGCATCTCGAACACGGTCAGGTGGGTCGGGTCCCCCACCTCGTCGAGATCGGTGGTTCGCAGGCATCGCTGGATGCCCACGAGTCTGCGCCCCAGCGGATGGGGTTCGCCTTCCAGGTACGGCGTCAGCGGATGCATCCCCGAGGTCGTGAAGAGCACCGGATCACCGAGGCGCGGGATGAGCGTGGACCCGGTGGTCGGCACGTGGTCACGGTCGAGGAAGAAGTCGATGAAGGTCTTGCTGAGGATTCCGTTGGTCTGCATGGTTCTGGTCCTGTCTTGGTGAATGACCGGAACCGGACCACCGGGAGCGGAAACAACAACACCGGCGAACCGTTTCCGGTCGCCGGTGGAAGTGTGAGAATGTCAGGCCGCGGCAGCCGGAGAGCGATGAGCTCGTACGGCTGCGGCAAGTCGGAACATCCGGTGCATGTCGGCCAGAGTACACGAATCCCGAACCTAGATGTCCAGCAATTCCCTCAGGACGGCTCCGCTGCGTGTCCAGGTCCAGTTCTGCTGGGCCCAGGCCCGGCCTTCCGCGCCCAGGGCAGCGGCTTTGGCCGGGTGGGTGAGGAGCTCGATCAGGCGGGCGGCGACCGCGGGCGGGTTGTACGGGTCGACCAGGTAGCCGGTCTCACCGTGCCGGACCGTGTCAGCCGCTCCCCCGGAGTCGCCGATCACGACCGGCTTGCCGGTGGCGGACGCCTCCAGGGCGACGATCCCGAGCGCCTCCGGCTCGAGCCCGAACCGGCGGGTCCGGCAGGGCATCGCGAACACGTCCGCGGCGTCGACGTACGGCGGGATGTCACGCCACGGGATCGCCCCGGTGAACACCACCGAGGACGTGACACCGAGGGATGCCACGAGCCCCTCGAGTCGTTCCCGGTCCGGGCCACCACCGACGAGCAGCAGCATCGCGGACGGTACGGCGGCCAGCACCTGCGGCCAGGCCCGGATCAAGGTGTCCTGGCCCTTGCGCGGGATCAGCCTCGACACGCAGGCGACCACCGGAGCACCTTCGAGGCCAAGACCTTCGCGGACCTGCTCTCCCCCACATCCCGGGAAGAACCGGGCCGTGTCGACCCCAGGAGTCAGTCGGCGCATCCGCCGTACGGCGGCCGGAGAGAGTGCCGGCGCGATCCGGTCCGCGCACCAGGACGAGACCGTCGTCACGGTGTCGGCGGCGTCGCCGATCCGCCGCAGCGCCCGGCGCGCACCGGGCACGCCGGCCCACCACGTCTCATGCCCGTGCGTCATCGCGACGATCCGCTGGACCCCGGCCCGCCTGAGCGCCGGTCCCATCAGACCGAGCGGCGCGGCTGCCCCGAACAGCACCCGATCCGCGTTGTGCTCCTTCGCCAGTCGTACGGCGTTCTTCGTGATCCGGGCCGTCGGCAACAACATCGTGGTCCGGTCCCGGACCACGGGGAACGGCAGCGTGGCGTCGTACTCCCGGTCGCCGGGCTCGTGCGACGTGTAGACGACGAGCTCCGGCAGTTCGTCGCACAGGGAGCGGACGAAAGTCTCGATGCCGCCCTGGCGGGGCGGGAAGTCGTTGGTGACGACGAGGACGGTCATCGCGGCACCAGCGGCGGCACCGAGGTGCCGTGCTCGACGGCCCAGGCTCGGCCCATCGCGATCCGCTCCGGTGAGGTCGGGTGACTGGCGAACATCCAGTACCGCCAGCGGCGCGGGGTCAGCCCGGAGATGTTGGTGACCGCGAGGTCGTGCTGCATTTCGACGAAGTTGCGCGGGTCGTTCGTCAGTTGCAGCGAGTGGTAGTCGGCGCGGGCCTCGATCCGGCGGCTGACCAGGTTCTGCACCGGGGCGGCGAGCGTCGTACCGGCGACGATCAGGGCCAGCAGCAACGCGGTCCGGCGCGGGTCGGACATCCGGGCCCCGAGCAACAATCGCAGCAGGACGACCGCGAAGGCGGTCCCGAGCACGCCGATCAGGGTGCCGTGCAGTACGTCGTCCTCGGCCGCGTGACCGAGTTCGTGCGCGACGACGAGCCGGACCTGCGCCGGCGGCGTGTCCTTCAGCAGCGTGTCGTAGACGACCAGCCGGCGCGTCGAGCCGAAGCCGGAAACGTAAGCATTCAAGGCCGTTGTGCGCTTGGAGGCGTCCGCGACCAGCACGTCCTTGACCGGTACGCCGTCGTCCGCGGCCAGCTTCATGAAGTCGTCGCGCTGCGGCCCGGCCGGCATCGAGGTGAACTCGTTGAACCGCGGCTCGACCAGGACCGGGTACGCGTACGACACCCCGAGCACGAGCACCGCGCCGGCGATTGCCGCAGGCAACCACCACCAGGTCCGGAAGCGTTTGGCCAGCGCGATCAGGCCGACCGCGATCACCGCCAGCGCAAGCGACATCAGCAGCCAGTTCACCACGCGGTCCCGGGTCCACAGCCCCCAGTCCTGCACGGACAGACCGTACTTCCGGGTGACCCGCTCAGCCATCACGTCGGTCGGCACCGTGACCAGGCTGACGAGCAGTCCGAGCCCGAACACGAGCAACGGTACGGCGACGTACCACCGGCGGATGCGGATCGCGTCGTACAGGCGGCGGCCGAGGGGGCTGAAGCCGATTACCAGCGGGACCAGCAGGGACAGCACCCATGACGTGGTCGACCACGGCAGCAGCTCGTGCCGGAACGCGTTCTGCCGGGCGATCTCGACGGCGGTGAAGTCCGCCGTCACGTCCGGTTCGGGGACGTCGATCAGGTGCCAGGGCGTCGTGGTGACGATGACGAGGACGAGCGCGGCGGCGAGAACGACGGCGGCTACCGGCGGGGCCCAGCGCGCCGCCGGCTCAGACACCGGCGAGCCTCTTGAGGTACTGCTGCCACTCGACGACGAACTCCTGCTCGGTCATGCCGAGCACGGACTTGAAGGCGTCGGCCAGGCCGGCCGAGGACTTCGACGCGTGCACGGCCCGGTAGAACTTCACCAACTTGCTCTGCCCCTCGCGCTCGGCGATCAGCCGGCAGGCCAGCCAGGCCGACTCGTAAGCCTGGGGCAGCTCCGCCGATGACGCGGCGAACGCCTCCGGCGCCGGCAGCGCGGACGGCACCTTGCCGGCCCGGACCGCCTTGAACAGCTCCTTCGCCGCCGACTCGTCCTGCACGGGAACGGCGGTGAACGCGACATAGTCGGCGAATCCCTCGGCCAGCCACAACGGGACGGGCGAGGCGGTCGCGGTGGACGCGACGTGGGTGGTCTCGTGGGTCAGCACGATCCGGCGACCCTGCTTGCCGAGCTCCTCGAACAGCTTGGGATTGGCCACGATCCGCACCGGCGCGCCCACCTGCGGACTGTCCAGCTCGGCCATCGTGACAGCGGCGATCTGGGTGTAGGTGTTCGGCTGCGCGCCGAGCACGTACTCCATCTGGGCCTGTTTGGCGGGCAGGTAGACGACGACCTTCTGCCGCCAGCTCCGTCCCCAGACCTTGCTGACCGAATCGACGGCACGATCCGTGACCGAGACGTAGCCCTCCGAGTCCGCCTTCGAGTCCAAGCTGATCACCAGGCTGTGGTCGCCCTTGGCCACGTCGATCGGACCGAGCGCCCACACCGGGCGTCGTTGACCGGCCACGAACCGCTCCGAGAACGACGCGGCGTACGTCGTCCCGTCGCGGGTGACGAACGTCACCGGCAGGGTCTCGCGGGCCGGCTTGGCGTCGTACCCGGTGAGTTGCCAGGACACCTCGACCTGCGCGAGCCAGGACTCGGTGCCGCCCAGCTCGGCCTGCCGGTCCGGGGTGAGCGCGGCCGGGTCGTCGCTGACGTAGCGGAGCTGGAAGGTGCCGACCGGGAGCTTGCCGAGGTTCGCGAAGATCGTGCGGGCGCTGGTGCGGAACTCGGTCGCCTTCGGGTCGATGGTGGCCAGGAACGCCGACCGGCTGTCGTCCTCGACCGCGCCGGCCATCTTCTGCAACACCGCTCCGCCGACGGAGGCTCGCCGTACGCCCTCGGCGGCCTCGTCCGGGGTGGTCGAGGTCTGCGGGGACTCCGCGGTGATCGGCGCACCGGGATCGGCCGGGGCGTCCGCGATCTGGCGGAGTCCGGCGTACCCCGCGACGGCGACCAGGCAGATGGAGAGGCCGAGTGCGACCTTCTTCACAATCGGCCCGACCGTGGGCGGCACCCGCCCCCCGTCGGCCCGTCGCTCGGCAAGCTGCGGGCGGTCCTCGGCGGGCGGTACCGCCGGGAGGGGCACCGTGTCGCCCTCTTCGTCGATCACCTCGGCCCCTCGCTGCTCACCTGCCCCTGTCAGGCGGGACACTACGTGCCTCCTCTGACAGTAGAGCACTCGGACGGTGGTGAAACGACTCGGCTCCGGGGGTGAGACCCCGGAGCCGATGAGTATGACAAAGGTTTGGTTCAGCTCGGACGGACTGCGGTGTTGAACGGCATCAGGTCCAGCGGGTCGGTCTTCACCGGCTTGCCCGGGCGGCTCGCGTGCACGATCCGGCCGTTGCCGATGTACATCCCGACGTGGCTGATCGGCGAGTAGTAGAACACCAGGTCACCCGGCATCAGCTGGCTCTTGCTGACCCGGCGGCCCTCACTGGCCTGCGCCTTCGACGAGTGCGACAGCGAGACACCGGCCTTGCCCCAGGCGTACATCGTCAGGCCGGAGCAGTCGAAGGACTCCGGGCCGTCGGCACCCCAGACGTACGGATCGCCGAGCTGCGCCATCGCGGCCTGGATCGCGATCCCGGCGCGGCCGTTGGCCGGCACCGGCAGGTCGTCCGTCCGGTCGCCGTCCCGGCTCGGGCGCTCGTCCCGGGCCTCCTCGGCTTCCTTCTCGTTCTCCGCCTGGATCCGGGCCCGCTCCGCGTCGCTGAGCTTGCCGAGCACCTTCTCGGCGGCGTCCAGGTTGGTCTGGATCTGCTTCTTCAGCGTGTCCTGCTGGGACTGCACGGCCTGCAGCGCGGCCAGCTCGGTCTGCTCACTGGCCTGCAGGTCGGTCAGCTTGCCCTGAGCCTGCTGGTAGCGGCGGAGCGCCGAGTTCTGCTGGCCGGCGAACGCCTGCGCGGTCGAGGCCTGGCTGAGGAACTGGTCGGGGTTCGTCGACAGCAGCAGCTGCGCCGTCGTCGTCATCCCGGAGGTCTGGTAGCCGGCGACCGCGAGCGAACCGATCTGTTTCTTGACCGAGTCGACCTGGCCCTGCTGCTTGCCGATGGCGGCCTGCAAGGCCTTCACCCGGGCCTGGGAGGCGCCGATCTGGCCGCGCAGGTCGTTCGCCGACTCACCGGCCTGCTCGGCCTTGTGCTGCAGCGCTGCGACCTGCTTCTTCGCCTCGTCCAGGGTCGGCGCCGGATCGGCGTCCGCACCCGTCTGGATCAAGAACACACCCGCGGCGACTGCCGTGCTGGTGATGGCGGCGAGGGCGATTCCCTTGGTGCGGTTGATGCGTCCGCTGGCCACAGCCCGGTCGATCCCTTCGTCTGCTCGCGCCGTCCCCATTGACCACACCGGCTGCAGCAGAACCTACGCTGCGGGACCTGGCGGGTCACCCATCGGCTTCGTGCTGCCCGGTCGGTCTGATCGGCCGACACCCTGAGGCAACGAGAGGTAACAGTAGTGACCGTTTCGTGACCAGTGCAATTCGCCCCTCGGGTTTGATCGAAAATTAACGAAGCGTCACCCCAACCCAACGACCGTTTCGCCTTCCCCGTCAGGGGTTTCCGGGTCGATGCTGCTGACAGCGTGCACGAGGCGTAGCGGTGGCACGAGACCGGACTCGGCCAGCGCGTCCAGCGCGGCCTTCTCGTCGTCGTCGATCCGCAGCGTGCCCGCCCGCTCGGCCGAGAAGCCCAGCACCACCGTGACCACGCAGTCCTGGCAGCCGGGACCCCGCATCACACAAGCGTCGCAGTCGATCAGCACAACGTCCTCCAAAGTGGGGAAGCATCCGGACTTGCATCCGGCTGAGAAGGACGCTAGAGGGCGGCTCCGACAGTTTTCGGCGTCAGGCGCGGGCGATCCGGCCGATCAGCGTGGTCGCGGACAGTGCCCGGGCCCCCATCTTGATGATGCTTTCGGCAACTTCGCGGTCGGTCGACACGACCACGACCGGGCGACCGGGCGGCTCGGCCCGCACCAGTTGCCGGATCACCTCGTCGGCGATCACGCCGGCGGGGCTGAACCGCACCCGCACGCCGCGCGGTGGATTCAGTTGCACCGGGCCCGAAAGCTCGGCGCCGTCGAACACCACGGTCACCTCGATGCGACGCTGCGCGACCAGCGCGCCCAGCGCTGTGACGAGCCGCTGACGCTGAGAGTGCAACGGTGAGTTCGGCCATGCGGTCTTCGTCACGTTGTAGCCGTCGATGATCAGGTGTACCTGCGGCAACGACAGCAACTCGTCGAACAACGCCGGGTCGTCGTCAGGCGCCGTACGCCCGACCGGAGCGGCGTCGGGCTCCATGCCGGCCACGGTGTCCGCCGGTCGGAGCTCTCCCCCGGGTGGCAGGGCCAGCTCGCGACGCAGCCCGCTTGCTGCCTCGAGCAACGTGTCGAGGAGCAGTCTGGTCCGCGTCGACGCGAGCTCGCGTTCCTGTCCCGCCGTACGGCGTGCTGCGTGTTCGACTGCTTCGAGCTCGGTGATGCGGGCGCGGAGCTTGCGCAGCTCGCGCTCCACCTCGGCGCGGGCGGCGTCGACGCGTTCGTCAGCTGTCTCCGCTTGGGTGGTGCGTTCCTCGAGCTCGCTCTGCAGGCCGCTGATGCGCTGCCGCGCCTCGTTGAGTTTGCGGCGCAGCGTGACGTTCTCGGCCTTGAGCTCGTTGACCTGTTCGCGGAGGCGCTCGCGGACCTGCCGGGTCTCGGTCCGCGCCTGGTCGAGCTGGTCGGACAGCCGGTTGACTGCTTCCTCTGCTGCGCGTGGCGCCTCGACGGGCACCTGGGCGGCGGCTGCGGTGACCTGCTTTTCCCAGTCGTCCGGACGGAGCAGGTAGGCCAGGGCGGCGACTTCCACGGGGTCGGCGGCCGGGACCGGGACGCCGTCGGCGACCGCATCCCCGAGCTCCGGATGCTCGCGTCGTACCTCGAAGGCTGTGAGCTTCCGGAAGTGGTCGTCGGTCTCCAGGATCGGCCCGAGGACGGACGCCGAGAGCTTGGCCCGTTTGGCCGGCGCGAAACTGGCGAAGCGGCGCAGCGGCGGCGGGATGTCGGTCGCCGGCAACTGGCCGAGAGCCTGCGCGGCGAGGGCGAGAACCCGTTGCCGGACCGGTTCGGGCAAAGAGGTAGCGGCGGAGCTCGCGGCGGTGCCTGCCTCAGTCACCGGCCCGCAGTCCGGCCCGAACGGTGGTCTGGCTGCACGAAGCGCTGGGCCAGTGACGCAGACCACAGCTGCCCGGCAGCTGGGCCGGATTCGCGGTGATCGCCTGTGTACGCATACAGAGAGCCTAGTCGGTCGTGCCTCGTTCGCCACGTTGTTTGAGTGCTGGCGGTGTCCAGGTGCGTGCATCGCAAGGCGGAGAAGCGTCCTCGATGCGGTGTTTCATCGTGGATGCTTCTCCAACGCCGCGAGGTGCGTGCCTGGGCGCCGCCAGTGCCAAAGAACGTGGTGAACGAGGCACGTGGTTGCGTGTCACCTGCGGAATTGTCGGTGGCGACTCTTAGCGTCGTTGCCATGACCAGCCCGGCCCCGGACCAGCTGACGCCGATTCGCGGTGTGCAGCCGAGTTTCGACGACCTCGGGACGCCGCTGCGCGACGTCACGTTCTGCGTCGTCGACCTGGAGACCACCGGTGGCGCGCCGGGCGAGTCGGGGATCACCGAGATCGGCGCGGTCAAGGTGCGCAGCGGCGAGGTGGTCGGCGAGTTCCAGACCCTGGTGAACCCGTCCGACCCGATCCCGCCGTTCATCGCCGTGCTGACCGGCATCACCAACGGGATGGTTGCCTCGTCACCCCGGATCGGGTCGGTGCTGCCGGCCTTCCTGGAGTTCGCGCAGGGCTGCGTGATGGTGGCGCACAACGCGCCGTTCGACATGGGCTTCCTGAAGCACGAGAGCCTCGTGCACGGGTACGACTGGCCCGACTTCACCGTCGTCGACACCGCGTTGCTCGCCCGCCGCGTGATCACGCCGGACGAGGCGCCGAACTGCAAGCTCGGCACGCTGGCCAAGCTGTTCCGCGCCACCACGACGCCGAACCACCGCGCGTTGTCGGACGCTCGCGCGACAGTCGACGTACTGCACGGCCTGTTCGAGCGGGTCGGGTCGCTCGGCGTGCAGACGCTGGAGGACCTGCAGACCTTCTCCTCGCGGGTCGCGCCGGCCGTGCGCGCGAAGCGGCACCTGGCCGAAACGTTGCCGCACGCACCAGGTGTGTACCTGTTCACCGACGACCGCGGCGAGGTCCTGTACGTCGGCAAGTCGAAGGACCTGCGGAACCGGGTCCGGTCGTACTTCACCGCCTCCGAGACCCGGTCGAGGATCGGCGAGATGATCGGCATCGCCAGCGGGGTGCGCGGGATCGAGTGCGGGACGTCGCTCGAGGCCGAGGTGCGGGAGCTGCGGCTGATCGCGGAGCACAAGCCGCGGTACAACCGGCGCTCGAAGTTCCCGGAGCGGCAACACTGGCTGAAGGTCACCGTTGAACCGTTTCCACGGCTGTCGCTGGTGAAACAGGTGCGCGACGACGACGCCGGGTACCTCGGCCCGTTCAGCTCGCGGAAGACGGCCGAGAGGGCGATGGCGGCGCTGCACGAGGCGTTCCCGATCCGGCAGTGCACGGCGCGGATGTCACGCCACCCGCAGTTGTCGCCGTGCGTGCTGGCCGAGATGGGCCGGTGCGTGGCACCGTGCGACGGGCGGATCTCGGCCGACTCCTACGGCGAGTTCGTGACGTCGCTGCGGACGGCGCTGACCACCGACCCGACCCCGGTGGTCGAGGCGCTGGACCGGCGGATCGACGTACTGTCGGCGGACGAGCGGTTCGAGGATGCCGCCGTACATCGGGACCGGTTGAGTGCCTTCGTGCGGAGCTCGGCGCGGATGCAGCGGATGGCGTCGGTGACGGGGTGCGCGGAGATCTGCGCAGCCCGGCGGACCGACGACGGCGGGTGGGAGCTGCACGTGATCCGGCACGGTCGGCTCGCGGCGGCAGGGATCAGCCCGCGCGGGACGGACCCGCGGCGCTACCTCGACATGCTCCGCGCCTCCGCCGAGACCGTCCTGCCCGGCATCGGCCCGGTCGCCTCCGCCTCCCCCGAGGAGATCGATCTGGTCCTACGTTGGCTCGACCAGCCCGGCATTCGCCTGGTCGAGATGGACGGCACCTGGACGTGCCCCGTCTCCGGCGCCGGCCGCCACCTCACCCGCCTCGACAACTCCCACTCCGAGGACCACCACCACCCCACCGAACGCCGCCGCCGACTCCGCCCCCTCGGCCCGGCCCGCGCCAGCTAGTGCGGGACACTTAGTCCCCTCAGTCGACGAACTGGTAGTCGGTGGTGATGCGGCCGTCCGGGCTGACGAGCAGGAGGTCGGTGCCGCTGCCGAGGGGCTCTCCCCCGCCGGCCGGGATCATCACCCACCTGAGCTTCACCATGTCCCGGACCACCGCGACCGCACCGTCCCGGCGGAACTCGAACTGCCCGGGTGCGACGAACTCGTCGTACGCCCGCGCCACCCGCCGTACCAGCTCGGCGTGCCCACGTGCCTCGAACGTCGCCCGGATGTCGAGCTCCGCCGCCCGCTTCACCACCTCCTCGGGCGGCTCCAGCAGGTGCACGCCGTCCGCCGTCCACAGCTCCTCCACGGCCTTGCGCCGTACGCCGGCATCCGGCTCGTTCCACACCGCCACATAGCGATCGGCCAGCTCCTCGGCGGCCGAGTTCTTCTTGTCCGGCAAGGGTTTCTCCTCCATCGTGGGCGACCCGGCGCCGCCCTGCCTCGACGATGCCGAGCCCACCGGCACCCGGACAATTCCCTCCGGGGAATCACGCGAACTGTCGGTGGCATGCGTTAGACCAGACTCGTGCTGACCGAACCCCGTCCCACCGACCTGTCCGCAGGCCTCCGGCTGTGGCGGCAGCGGCGGCGAGTGAGTCAACTGGAGCTCGCCATCCGCGCCGGGACCACGCAGCGGCACGTCAGCTTCATCGAGAGCGGCCGCTCACTCCCCGGTCGCGACATGGTGATCCGCCTCGCCGAGTCCCTACAGCTGCCACTTCGCGACCGGAACGCACTGCTCCTGGCCGGCGGCTTCGCTCCGGCGTACGACGAGACGCCGTACGACGACCCGAGTCTCGGCGCGATCCGTGCGGCGCTGGCCGGGATCGTCGAGGGCCATCGCCAGTACCCGGCGGTGGTCGTCAACCGGCGCGGTGACCTGGTGCTGACGAACCGATCGTTCGACGTGCTCATCGCCGGCGTGGCGCCGTACCTGCTCGAGGAGCCGGTGAACGGGCCGCGCCTGCTCCTCCACCCCGACGGCCTTGCGCCGCGGATCGTCAACTTCGCGGAGTGGTCCTGGCACGTGCTCGATGCCCTGACCCGCGAGGCCGCTCAGAATCCGGCGCCTGAGGCCGACGCGCTGATCGAGGAGTTGACCGCGCTGGTTCCGCCGCGTCCGCCTTCTGGTCCGGATCACCTGGGCTTCGCCGTACCGCTGCAACTGGACTCCTCGTACGGCGAGCTGCGGCTGATCACCACGCTCACCCGCTTCGGTACGGCGATCGAGGTGACGGTCTCGGAGTTGCGCATGGAGGCGTTCCTGCCCGCGGACGAGGCGACCGCGAAGGCACTGCGGTTACTCGACCCGGCCGCGCCGGGCTGAGCGGGAACGGGCGGGCTCGGTCGGTGCGTCGTACCGGCGGGCTCCTGGACACCGGGTTCGGGGGTGGGCCGCACTATGCTTCAGCGGGTTGAGATGTGATTCGAGGAGAGGACGGCATGGTCACCGCGATCGTGTTCATCAAGGCCGACGTCGCGCGCATTCCGGAGGTCGCCGAGCAGGTGGCGGCGATCGAGGGTGTCAGCGAGGTGTACTCCGTCACCGGCGGGCTCGACCTGATCGCGATGGTCCGGGTCGCCCACCACGACGACCTGGCCACCGTCATTCCGGAGAAGGTGAACCGGGTGGCCGGCGTACTCAGCACCGAGACGCATATCGCGTTCCGCGCCTACTCGACGCACGACCTCGAGGCGGCCTTCAGCCTGGGTCAGGAGGACGGTGTCTGAGGGCTGGAAAACCACGGCCCTGCTGACACGAGCTGAAGTTACGGTGAGCGCATGAGCAACCCTCCCGCGGGCTGGTATCCGGACCCCACCGGCCAGCCGAACACCATTCGCTGGTGGAACGGGACGCAATGGACCAACCGCACCGAGAAGGAAGACCTCTCCCAGCACGCCACCCCGGCGTCCGAGGCATCCTCTCCTGAGTCCACTCGAAGCGAGTGGTCCCCAGAGTCCGGCTGGACCACGCTCACCAAAGACCCCGCCCCCGCGGAGGACGACGGCCGCACCCCCTTCGAGCGCGCCAGCGCCACCTGGAACGCCCCCGTCATCGCCCCCGCACCCCCCAACCACTGGACCCAACAGCAACCCCCCACCGAACCCGCCGCGGACCCCACTCCCCCACAATCCGCCTGGACCCTAAAACTCGCCCCAACCCCACCCGAATCCGCCGAAGCACCCGCAGGCACGGGAGCAGGCGCAGGTACTGACGCGGGAACCGACACGCGAGCGGGAGCAGCTTCCGGCGCGGGAGCAGGCGCCGACACGGGTGCTGGCACAGGTGCTGGCGCGGGAGCAGGAGCAGGCACGGCGGCGGGTGCGGGCGCGGGAGCAGGCGCCGGCGCGGGAGCAGGCGCGGGCACGGGTGCTGGCACAGGTGCTGGCGCGGGAGCAGGAGCAGGCACGGCGGCGGGTGCGGGCGCGGGCACAGGAGTTGGCGCGGGAGCAGGTGTAGGTGCAGGAGCAGGCGCGCAGTCCTGGTCATCCACCAACTGGACTGACCCCAACCAGCCCCAAGGCGTCGACCTGGACCAGGAAGGCGACTGGACCCCGAAGCCCGCATCCCGAGCCCAAACCCAAGCCCACCAGGCCTGGGGCATCCAGCAACCCGAGGACGACCCCACCCAGGATCAACAGAGCTGGGGCACCGAGGACCAGACGCCCCCCAATCCCTGGCAAGCAGTCGACGACCAACTAACCGCCGAAACCACCTCGCCACAAGCAGCCACCGACACATGGGGCAACCAACAGAACCAGCCCGCCCCCGAAGATTGGGCCAACCAACAACCCCCCGCCCAGAACACAACCAACGGCTGGGGCGAACAACCCCCCACCGCCCACGAATCCCCCACCGCGAACCCCCAGCAAGGCCCAACACCCGCATGGGGCGAACAACAAACCACCGATCAGCAAGCGGCCCCCGCCCCGTGGGGCACCCAGCAGGCCACCACATCAGGCGAGCACCAAACCCCCCAGCAGCAGGACGCAGAAACCGGCTGGGGAGAGCAGCACGACTCCGCCCAACAGGCCGCAACCAGCGGCTGGGGTGAAGACCAAGCGTCTGCGCAGCAAGGGACAACCGCCACGTGGGGCGAACAGCAAACGGCCAACCAAGGCGCGGCAACGAGCCCGTGGGGCCAGCAGACTGACACCGAGCACCAAGGCGCAGGTACCGGCTGGGGAGAGCAGCACCGCTCCGCACAGCACGGCACAACCATCGCGCGGGGCGAGCAAGCACCCCAGCAGCAAGCCGCAGCCGGCGCCTGGGGCGAGCAGCAAGACGCCGGACAGCAAGGCGCGGCCGCGTGGGGCGAACAGCAGACGCCTGAGGAGCAGGCAGCCAGCCAGTGGGGCGAGCAAGCAAACCATGAGCAAGGCGCAGGCGGCGGCTGGGGTGAGCAGCAAGACGCCGGGCAGCCGGGCGCGGCCGCATGGGGCGAGCAGCAGACGGCTGAGCAGCAGGCGGTCGCCGGCCAGTGGGGCGAGCAAGGCGCCCAGCAGCAAGGCGCAGCCGGCGCCTGGGGCCAGCAGCAAGACGCCGGCCAGTGGGGCCAGCGAGGCGCCCAGCAGCAAGGTGCAGGCGGCGGCTGGGGCGAGCGGCAAGGCGCCGGGCAGCAGAGCGCGGCCGCATGGGGCGAGCAGCAGACGGCTGAGCAGCAGGCGGTCGCCGGCCAGTGGGGCGAGCAAGGCTCCCAGCAGCAAGGTGCAGGCGGCGGCTGGGGCGAGCAGCAAGGCGCCGGGCAGCAGAGCGCGGCCGCATGGGGCGAACAGCAGACGGCTGAGCAGCAGGCGGTCGCCGGCCAGTGGGGCGAGCAAGGCTCCCAGCAGCAAGGTGCAGGCGGCGGCTGGGGCGAGCAGCAAGACGCCGGGCAGCAGAGCGCGACCGCATGGGGCGAACAGCAGACGGCTGAGCAGCAGGAGGTCGCTGGTGAGTGGGGCGAGCATGGTGGCCGGCAGCAAGAGGCGGGCGGCGCGTGGGGGCAGCAGGGAGGCGCCGGGCAGCAGGGCGCGGCCGCCGCATGGGGCGAGCAGCAGACGGCTGAGCAGCAGGGTGCAGGCAACCAGTGGGGCCAACAGCAGGGCGCGCAGGAGCAGGGCGCGGATGCCGCTTGGGGCCAGCAGCAAGGCGCTGGGCAGCAGGGCGCGGATGCATGGGGCGAACAGCAGACGGCTGAGCAGCAGGCGGTCGCCGGCCAGTGGGGCGAGCAAGGCTCCCAGCAGCAAGGTGCAGGCGGCGGCTGGGGCGAGCAGCAAGACGCCGGGCAGCAGAGCGCGACCGCATGGGGCGAACAGCAGACGGCTGAGCAGCAGGAGGTCGCTGGTGAGTGGGGCGAGCATGGTGGCCGGCAGCAAGAGGCGGGCGGCGCGTGGGGGCAGCAGGGAGGCGCCGGGCAGCAGGGCGCGGCCGCCGCATGGGGCGAGCAGCAGACGGCTGAGCAGCAGGGTGCAGGCAACCAGTGGGGCCAACAGCAGGGCGCGCAGGAGCAGGGCGCGGATGCCGCTTGGGGCCAGCAGCAAGGCGCTGGGCAGCAGGGCGCGGATGCCGCTTGGGGCCAGCAGCAAGGCGCTGGGCAGCAGGGCGCGGATGGCGCTTGGGGCCAGCAGCAAGGCGCTGGGCAGCAGGGGGCGGCTTCCGCTTGGGGCGAGCAGCAGGGGGCTGGGCAGCAGGGGGCGGATGCCGTGTGGGGCCAGCAGCAGGGTGGGCAGGAGCAGGGTGGGGATGGGGCTTGGGGGGAGCGGTTGGGTGAGGTGCGGCAGGAGTCCGCAGGTGGGTGGGGGCGGCAGGAGCAGGGAGCCGCGGCCGGGGCTTGGGGGGAGCAGGGGGCTGCGGGTGGTGGCTGGGGGGAGCAGGCGGGCGCTTGGGGAGAGCAGCGGGTTGACGGGCGTGCGGGAAGCAAGGGGAACAAGGGCAAGAAGGGTGGGGGGAAGGGTCAGAAGGCGAGTGGTGGGGGTGGGCTCGGGGGGCGGACGCCGCTGATTGTGGCGGGGGCTGTGGCAGCGGTGATGTTGGTGGTGGCGGCCGTGTTTCTGATCACCTCACCCGGCGACGACGAGGCGGGGCCGGACACCACGCCGACGAGTCAGCCGACCGGGAGCCAGCCGACCAACCAGCCGACCGGCGAGAGCAGCACGAAGCCCGGCCAGTCGAAGAACCCGAAGCTGCACGAGGGCGCCCGGATCTCCTCGGACGCGATCTCGTTCCCGCGCCGGAACCCGCCGTGGTCCGACCGCAAGCGGCTCGTCTCGCAACTGCTCAACTCCAGCGGCCAGTACGTGCTGCTGCAGGAGAACTTCGACGGCAAGAACGACTGGTACGCCGACATCTTCGTCGGCGCGCTCGGCACCGGCTCCGGCTTCAACGGCGACCCGAAGGCGACCGCGGCGTCGCTGTCGATCCAGCTGCGGACCTCGATGTACGGCGACATCCCGGTGACGTTCAAGACCGTCAGCAACGGTGCGGTGAAGCGGTCGGACAAGTCCGGCTGGTACTTCCAGCAGCTCGTGACCGCGAAGTCGCCGAAGTTGACCGCCCGGGTGCTTACCCTGACGGTGGCCGTTTTCGACCTCGGTGACGGCACAGCAGTCGCCTACATCAGCGACATCCCCACCAACCGGCCGGAGCTGAGGGCGGCCGAGAGCCAGGCCTACAAGGGAATCAACGTTGGCTGAGAACGAAGACCAGACCCCACAACCGCCCCAGCGGCCCCCGGCGCGGCACAGTGCACCCCCGCACCAGCCCGGCGGCCCACAGGCATACCCACCCGACCAGCCGCCGTCAGGCGACCCGCTGGCCGGCACCCCGCAAGCCCCACCAGCTCCGGACAGCTGGCAGTCCCCCGGTCCGGCAGGGGCCGACTCACGTACGGCGAGCCAGGAGGCCGGCGCGCGGAGTGCTCAAGCGCCGGCTGGCGACTCGCCTGCGGCTGGACAGAACGCGGGTAGCTGGAGCGCCGCCGGGTCGTCGCCTGGTGGGTCGCATCAGGCCGAGCACCAGGCGGGTGGATCGTCGCCTGGTGGGGCGCCTGGGGCTGAGCAGGAGGCGGGTGGGTCGTCGGATCCGCTGTTTGGGCAGTCGCCTGCTCCTGCGCCGCCGCCTCCTCCGTCGGTGAGCTCCGATGGTGCTGCTGCGCAGCGGCCGGTACAGGCGAACCCGTATCAGCAGGCTCCGCAGCACTCGGCACCGCAGGCGCCGCAGCAGTCCTGGGCACAGCAGCAACTCGCCCAGCAACAGGCCGCCCAACAGCACGGCGTGCAGCAGCCGGGTGCCCAGCAGACTTCGCAGCAGCAAGGTTCGCAGCAGCAGGGTGCCCAGCAGCTGGGTGCGCAGCAGTTTGGCGGGCAGCCGCAGGCGCAGCGGCCTCAGCAGCCGCCGCAGGGACAGCAGTCCTGGGCGCAGCAGCAGTTGAGCCAGCAACAGGCGCAGCAGCAGCCGGCGCAGCCCGGACAGGCGCAGCCTCGGCAGCCGCAGCACGGGCAGGTTCAGCAGTCGTGGGCACAGCAGCAGTTGAGCCAGCAGCCGGGGCAGCAGCCCGGGCAAGCCCCGCAGCCCGGACAGGGACAGCATGGGCAGCCGCAGTACGGGCAAGCGCACCAGGCGCAGGGTGGGCAGGTGCAGCAGGCTGGGCAGCCGTATTACGGGCAGCAGCAGGGTGGTGGGCGTCAGCAGGGGCAGCAGCCCGGTCGGGCGCAGCACGCGGCGCAGCCTCCTGGATCGCCGCAAGCTGGTCCGCCTGGTGGCAGCTACGCGCCGGGACAAGGGCAGCAGGCGTACGGCGGTCAGGCGCAGTCTCCGTACGGCGGACAGCCGCAGGCACCGTCGGGTTCACACCAACCCGGGCAGCCGTCATATGCACAGCAGGGCGGGCAGCTGGCTGGGGCGCAGCAGGCTGGGCGGTCGTCGGGCGGTCCGCAGGCGGGGCTTGGTCAGCGGATGGCTGGGGGTGCCGGTAAGGCCGGGAGTGAGGGGATGCGGGCTCGGTTGGTGGGGGCGTTGGTTTTGGTGGTGGCTGCGTTGGCTACGACTGGGATCAGTGTTGGGTGGATCTGGACGAAGGCCGATGCGGTGACGCCGGTGACGTTGCCGCAGGGTGGGCAGACGCCGGTGGAGACGGTTGATCCGTCGGCGAAGCCGTCCGAGACGCCGACGCCCACCGGAAAGGTGCTCGGGACCGAGATGCGGGCCGGGAACAACGACATGATGCCGATCATGAGCTCGGCGTGGACCAGCGAGTTCGACCGCACCGGCCTGATGGGCGGGACCGCGATCTGGTTCACCGTGCACGCGAACTACGACGGCAAGAAGAACAGCTGGGGCAACTACGTCGCCTTCGGCGAGCTGCCGCCGACGGTGAAGTACGCCAACACCGCGGCCGGCCGCAAACAGGCCGCCAGCCAGGTGGGTTCGCGGGCGATCGTCGGTCTGGGCTACAAGGACCCGAAGATCTCCGCGGTGACCCACAAGCCGATCACCGTCGACGGGCACCCGGGCCACGAGATCACCGCCCGGATCGCGGTCAACCAGCCGCCGCTGAAGGAGACGTTCTCGACGGTCATGATCGCGGTGATCGACCGCGGCGACAACAAGACCGCGGCGGTCTCGATCGCGGACATCGCCGGCTCCACCCCGGCGTGGCAGAACGTCTGGCGCTACAAGGTCAGCCAGATCAAGGTCAGCCGGTAAACGAAAGGGCCGGCGGGATCAAAACCCGCCGGCCCTGATCAAACAAACCTTACCGCACCGAAGCGCAGGCAGCGATCCACCGGTCCAGCACGCCCTTGGCCGCACCCGAGTCGATCGCCTCCGCCGCCTTGTCCATCCCGACCCGGATCCGGTCGGTCAGCGACTCGTCCGTCGGCGCGTACGCGGCCAGCGCCGCACCCGCGTTCAGCAGTACGACGTCCCGCACCGCCCCCGGTTCGCCGTCGAGCAACGCCCGTACGACCTTCGCGTTGAACGCCGCGTCCGCACCCTTCAACGCGTCCGCGGCCACCGGCTCGATCCCGAGCTCCCGCGGGTCCAGCGTGAACGGCCCCTCGACCGCTCCCCCGCCGACCGTCCACACCTGCGAGGTCGTCCGGGTGGTGAGCTCGTCCAGGCCGTCGTCGCCGTGGAACACCAGCGCGTCGATCCCGCGCCGCGCCAGTACGCCGGCCATCAGCCCGGCGATCCGGCCGTCGCCGACGCCGACCGCCTGCGCGGACGGGTTGCCCGGGTTCGCCAGCGGGCCGAGGAAGTTGAACGTGGTCGGCACCCCGAGCTCACGCCGAGGTACGGCGGCGTGCCGCAGGGCGGGGTGGAACGCCGGGGCGAAGCAGAACGTGATCCCGGCCCGCTCCCCCACCTCGGCCACCTGCGCCGCGGTCAGGTCGAGCGGTACGCCGAGCTCCTCGAGAACGTCGGCCGCGCCACACGCCGACGAGGCCGCGCGGTTGCCGTGCTTGAGCACCTTGGCCCCGGCGCCGGCCGCGACGATCGCGGACATCGTGCTGATGTTCACGGTGTGGGCTTGGTCACCGCCGGTGCCGACGACATCGAGGGTGCGGCCCGCCATCGTGATCTTGGTGGCGAAGTCGCGCATGGTCGCGACCAGGCCCTCGACCTCGCTGACCGTCTCGCCCTTGGACCGCAAGGCGATCACGAACCCGGCGAGCTGGGCCGGCGAGGCCGCGCCGGACAGAATCTGCTCCATCGCCCACGCTGTGGCGGCGGCGTCCAGGTCCTCCCGCCGCAACAGCGGGTTGAGCACCTGGGGCCAGCTGTAAGCGGCCATGGAGGATCAGGCGGTCGTGGCGGGCAGCTTGGCCAGCCGCTGGCGGAGCAGGTCGGCCGTGACCTCGGCCATCCGGACCGGGTCGATCGGGTGCGAGACCGCGGCCTCGGCCCGGGACCAGGTGGCCAGCCAGGCGTCCTGCGGACGTCCGGTGATGACGAGCACCGGCGGGCACTGGAAGATCTCGTCCTTCAGCTGCCGGGCGATGCCCATCCCGCCGGCGGGCACCGCCTCGCCGTCCAGGATGGCCAGGTCGATCCCGCCCTTGTCCATGGTCTTGATCACGGCCGGCTCGGTCGCGCACTCGACGTACTCGACGACGGGCAGATCGGCGGCCGGCCGCTTGCCCAGCGCCAGCCGGACGGATTCCCGCGTCGTACGGTCGTCGCTGTAGACGAGCACCTTCAGCGGACGCTCTGAACTCATCGATCCATCCCAAGCTGTGTGTCAGTGACCAGTGGACATGCGAACAACACCGCGAATGCTACCGGGGCGCCTGTCCACTCCGGCGAGCCTGTTCCTCCAACCGGTCCAGGCGGCGGTCCTCGCGGCGCGCCTCGCGCTGCGACTCCTTCACCCACTGGACGAAAAGTACGCCGAAGAACACCAGCCCGACGATGTCGCCGGACCCCCACAACAGACCGCCCGCGATGTACTGGTCACGCAGCGGCGACGGCGACCAGGCCCGGTCGAAGCTGGTGTACCAGTCCTCGGCGATCAGCGTGCTGGTGGACATGATCGTGATGCCGAGGAAGGCGTGGAACGGCAGGGTGAGGAACACCAGGATCAGCCGGAACGGGTAGATCACCCGGCCGGGGACCGGGTCGAGGCCGAGCAGCGGCCAGAAGAACAGCGCGCCGACGAGGATGAAGTGCACGTGGAGCAGGTCGTGCAACACGGTCGATTGCAGCGTGGCGTCGTACCAGCCGCTGAAGTAGAGCGCCCACGGGCTCAGGACGAACAGCGTGAAGCCGATCAGCGGGAAGCACATCACCTTCGCGAACCGCGAATGCAATACGGAGAGCAACCATTTCCGCGGCCGCTGCGGCAGGGTGCGCAGGGCCAGCGTCACCGGCGCGCCGAGCGCCAGCATCAACGGCGTCAGCATCGACAGGATCATGTGCTGGGCCATGTGCACGCTCAGCAGCACCGTGTCGTACGTGCCGAGCGCAGACTGGGTGGCGATTACGGCGCTTCCCAGCCCCAGCCCGACGAAGGCGAAAGTGCGGCCGCGGGACCACTTGTCACCCCGCGCGCGCAGCTTGTGGACGCCGTACAGGTAGAGCGCGCCCATGGCGATGATCACGCCGAGTAACACCGGCTCGAAGGTCCAGGCCGTCAGCAGCCGGAGCGGCGTGAGCGGTGCGATCTGGTCGCCCGGCGTGGCGTGGAGAGGAAGCACACTTCAACAGTAGGAACCACGACTGCGCGACATGCATGGGGGTGGTCGTGGCAACTGATTCGCCGACCGACATAATGACCGCGTGGCCACTGCAACCGCGCTCCCAGCGTCTCGTGAACACGGACACCACGACCGTCCCAGCATGGTCAGTGTCGGCACGATCGTCTGGCTCTCGAGCGAACTGATGTTCTTCGCCGCCCTGTTCGCGGCGTACTTCACGATCCGGTCGGTGACGACCGCCGCCGCCGCTCCGGGCACGGAGACGTTGTGGCAGGCGTCCACCGAGATGCTGAACGTGCCGTTCGCCTCGGTGAACACGTTCATCCTGGTCGCGTCGTCGTTCACCTGCCAGGCCGGCGTGTTCGCCGCCGAGCACGGCAAGGTGGGCCGGACCGGCTCGCTGCTGAACGTCCGCCAGTGGGGCATGCGTGAGTGGTTCATCCTCACGTACATCATGGGCGCGGTCTTCATCGGCGGCCAGGTGACCGAGTACGCCGCCCTCGTGCACGAGGGACTGACGATCTCGTCGTCGCCGTACGGGTCCGTCTTCTTCCTGACCACCGGGTTCCACGGTCTGCACGTGACCGGCGGTCTCATCGCTTTCGTGTACGTCCTGGCCAGGACGTACATGGCTCGTAAGTTCACCCACGAACAGGCCGTCTCGGCGATCGTCGTGTCGTACTACTGGCACTTCGTCGACGTGGTCTGGATCGCCCTGTTCGCGACCATCTACCTGCTCAAATGAGTGAGAAGAGACTTTCCTTGTCACCGGCGCGCTTTCTCTCCGCGCGACGACGGCACCGGTCAGCCGGCCTCGTCGTGCTCCTGTTCGGCCTGTTGGCAGTGGGTTCGGCGTACGCCGCCTTCGCCCCTGACAACGCGGTCGCGGACAACTCCGCCCAGTCGCAGCAGATCGAAGAGGGCAAGAAGCTCTTCGCGGTCGGCTGCGCCAGCTGCCACGGCCTGAACGCCGAAGGTGGCGGCAACGGCGAAGGCGAGATGGCCGGTCCGTCGCTGATCGGTGTCGGCGCGGCCGCCGTCGACTTCCAGGTCGGCACCGGCCGGATGCCGGCCATGCAGCCCGGCGCCCAGGTGCCCCGCAAGACCGCGGCGTACACGCAGGAGGAGATCGAGGCGCTGGCCGCCTACGTCGCCTCGCTGTCGCCCGGCCCGGCGGTTCCGGCGCAGGAGTCGTACGACGTGAGCAAGGCCACCGACGAGCAGGTCACGCGCGGTGGCGAGCTGTTCCGCACCAACTGCACGGCGTGCCACAACTTCGCCGGCAAGGGCGGGGCGCTGCCGAACGGCCGCTACGCGCCGTCGCTGATGGGCGTCAGTGAGAAGCACATCTACGAGGCGATGCTGACCGGTCCGCAGCAGATGCCGGTCTTCTCCGACCAGGTGCTGCAGCCGGAGGACAAGCGGGACATCATCGCGTACCTGAAGGCGCTGGAGACCCAGAAGGACCCGGGTGGCTTCGGTCTCGGCCGCCTCGGCCCGGTCTCCGAAGGTCTGTGGGGCTGGCTGGTCGGTATCGGCGTCCTGGTCTGCATCGCAGTCTGGATCGGCGCCAAGGGTGTCAAGGCCAAGGGAGCGAAGGCTAGTGAGTGAGCGCAGCGAACTCACCATCAAGCACAGCAGTGACTCTCGACGCTCATTCGCGTCCGGAGCGAAGCGAGGACGCGAATGAGTGACGACAAACTGCCCGTAGTAAAGGGTGAAGAGGAACCGGGTCCGGTTCAGGTTGCGGAACCGATTCCGGACCCGGGGCTGGAGCCGCACGAGTACCGGATCACCGACATCGACCCGAAGGCCGCCGACCGCGTCGAGCGGCAGGTGTCGACGATGTTCGGCCTGGCCACACTGCTCGTGCTCGGCGCCTGTGTGGCGTACTTCGTCATCCCGCGCGACGCCGAACTGTCCTTCGGCCCGCTGTCCGGCAACGCGAACAACATGACGCTCGGCCTGTGCGTCGGCCTGGCGCTGTTCCTGATCGGCGCCGGCGCGATCCAGTGGGCCAAGAAGCTGATGGTCGACGAGGAGATCGTCGAGGAGCGGCACGCCGCGCACTCCACGCTGGCGCAGAAGGCCGACATCACCGACGCCTTCCAGCAGGGCGTGGCCGAGTCCGGCTTCACCCGGCGCAAGCTGATCCGCCGCTCGATGATCGGCGCGCTCGCCGCGCTCGGTCTGCCGGCCATCGTGTTCCTGCGCGACCTCGGCCCGCTGCCGGGCCGGGCGCTCTACAGCACGATCTGGGCCAAGGGCATCCGCGTCGTCAACGACGTCACGCTGCGCCCGATCAAGCCGTCCGACATGATCGTCGGCCAGCTGGTCAACGCCGCGCCCGCCAACCTGGCAGCACTGCAGGAGGACAGCCCGGCCGAGTACCAGAACGCCAAGGCGAAGTCCGCGGTGATCGTAGTCCGGATCAAGCCCAGCGAGATCCAGACGCCGCCCGGCCGGGAGAACTGGGGTATCGACGGGATCCTCTGCTACTCGAAGATCTGCACCCACGTCGGCTGCCCGATCTCGCTGTACGAGCAGACCACGCACCACGTGCTGTGCCCGTGCCACCAGTCGACCTTCGACCTGGCCGACGCCGCGAAGGTCGTCTTCGGTCCTGCGGCCCGGCCGCTGCCTCAGCTACCGTTGGCAGTGGACTCCGAGGGCTACCTGGTCGCGCAGAGCGACTTCACCGAGCCAGTCGGTCCGAGCTTCTTCGAACGAGGGTGACCGCAGTGTCTGACACGAAAGACTTCCCGCCACCGGTCAAATGGGTCGACGACCGGCTCGGTATCGCGAAGGTCGGCCGGAAGAACCTGCGCAAGGTGTTCCCGGACCACTGGTCGTTCATGCTCGGCGAGATCGCGCTCTACAGCTTCATCATCCTGATCCTCACCGGCATCTTCCTGAGCTTCTGGTTCAAGCCGTCGATGGCCGAGGTCGAGTACCAGGGCTCGTACAGCCTGCTCAAGGGCCTGCACATGTCCGAGGCGTACGCCTCGACGCTGGACATCTCGTTCGACGTCCGCGGCGGTCTGCTGATGCGGCAGATCCACCACTGGGCGGCGGTGCTGTTCATCGCCGCGATGATGGTGCACCTGCTCCGCATCTTCTTCACCGGCGCGTTCCGCAAGCCGCGTGAGCTGAACTGGGTGATCGGCTTCACGATGCTGTTCCTCGGCATCATCGAGGGCTTCATCGGCTACGGCCTCCCCGACGACCTGCTGTCCGGAACCGGTCTACGCATCACCCAGGGCATGATCCAGGCCTCGCCGGTGATCGGCACGTACATGAACTTCTTCATCTTCGGCGGTGAGTTCCCCGGCGACGACATGGTGCCGCGGTTCTTCATCGTGCACGTGCTGCTGATCCCGGGGTTGATCCTGGCCCTGGTCACGGTCCACCTGTTCCTGGTCGTGTACCACAAGCACACGCAGTACCCGGGCCCCGGCCGGACCAACAACAACGTGGTCGGCTACCCGCTGTGGCCGGTGTACACGGCCAAGGCCGGCGGCTTCTTCTTCGTCGTGTTCGGCATCACCGCTCTGATGGGCGCCCTGATGCAGATCAACCCGGTCTGGCTGTACGGCCCGTACAACCCGGCGGAGGTGACGGCCGGATCGCAGCCGGACTGGTACATGGGCTGGCTGGAAGGCTCGGTCCGAATATTCCCCGGCTTCGAGTCGCACTTCTGGGGCATCACGCTGAGCTGGAACCTGATCATCCCGGCGCTGATCATCCCGCCCGCCTTCGTCACGCTGGTCGCGCTCTACCCGTTCATCGAGGGCTGGATCACCGGCGACAAGCGGGAGCACCACCTGCTGGACCGGCCGCGCAACGTGCCGACCCGGACCGGTATCGGTGTCGCGTTCATGACGTTCTACGGCCTGCTCTGGGTCGGCGGTGGTAACGACCTGATCGCCACCCACTTCGGGATCTCGCTGAACAACGTGACCTGGTTCCTGCGGTTCGCGGTCATCCTCGGCCCGATCCTGGCGTTCTGGATCACCCGGCGGATCGCGATCTCGCTGCAGCGAGCCGACAACGAGCGGATCCTGCACGGTCTGGAGACCGGCGTCATCGTCCGCTCCCCCGAGGGCAAGTACTCCGAGAGGCACCAGCCGATCGGGACGTACGAGGCCTACGAGCTCACCGCCCGGGACCGGATCGAGCCGATGGACATCGGTCCGGAGACCGACGACAACGGCGTCCGGGCCCCGCGCCGGGCCCTGAACAAGCTCCGCGCTGCGCTGTCCCGCTTCTACTACGCCGACGCGGTGCAGAAGCCGACCACGCACGAGCTCGAGGCAGCCCACGAGCACGCGCACGACTCGGACGAGATCCACGACCTGAGCGACGAGACGGAGACCTACCGCGAGGTCACCAGCGACAGGTCCTGATCACCAGCACCACCGAGAAGCCCCGGCCACCTGCCGGGGCTTCTTGCGTTACCGGGGTCAGTCGATCGCTTCGGCGACCGTGGTCAGGTAGTTGCCGACGACCGCTCGCTGGTCGGGGGTGAGGGCCTCGGTGGTGGCGATCAGGCGCTCGAGGAGGGGGCCGAAGAACTGCCAGCCGAGGGTGACCGCGCGGTCGGAGACCTGGAGCCGGGCGCTGCGGCCGTCTGACCGGCTTCTGAGGCGTTCGACGTGACCGGCGGCCTCCAGCCGGTGGATGACCGCCGTCGTCGCCTGAGAGGTCATTCCCAGCTGTCCGGCGAGCCATCCCGGTGTCGCCTCCACCCCGGCCCGCTCGGCGTCCAGGAGGCGGATCAGGGCACGGACGTCGGTCGCGTGCAATCCCGCCGTACGGGCGAACTCCCCGACCGCCAGCTCCAGCCGCAGAGCGACCTCCCGCAGCCGGTGGATCAGCTCCAGCGCCGCCGCCCGATCCGGGTCTGCCGGCATCACTCCTTCACGCATGCCCTTAATTTACCTCACTCAGTGAGCTATTCTCGCATCATGAGTTTTCAGGACGCGTACGACGCCGTGCTCGAGCGCTGGGGTGTCCCGGTGGAGCAGCTGGACCTCGGCGGCACCCACGTGAACGCCTGCGGCCCGGTCGACGCCCCGCCCGTGGTCCTGCTCGCCGGTCATGGCGCAGCCTCGCCGGTGTGGTTCGCCGTCGCACCCCGCCTCGCCGAGCAGCACCGCGTCTACGCCCTCGACCTCCCCGGCGACGCCGGTCGCTCCACCGCCACTGCACCCCGCAGTGTCGACGAGCTGATGACGTGGCTGGCCGCCGTACTCGAGGGCCTCGAGCGTCCGATGCTCGTCGGTCACTCGTACGGCGCCTGGGTCGCCCTCACGTACACGCTCCAGAACCCGGACCGCGTCAGCCGGCTAGCCCTGCTCGACCCGACCGACTGCTTCACGGGTCTCCGCCCCTCCTACATCGCCCGCGCACTGCCGTTGCTCCTGCGGCCCTCTCCGGCCCGCTACAAGTCCTTCCTCCACTGGGAAACCCAAGGCCTACCCCTCGACCCCAGCTGGGTCGAGTTGTCCGCCCTGGCCACCCTGGAGCCCACCACGCGCCCAGTACGCCCCCGACGCCCGTCGAACCTCCAAGACCTGACGACCGACCTCGTGGTGGTCGTGGCCGGCCGCAGCAAGACACATGACCCGGACCAACTCGCCAACCGCGCGGCCGCTGCCGGCGCAACCGTCGTACGGATCGACGACTCCACCCACCACTCCTTGCCGGCGCTGCACGCCGACGAGGTCGTCAAGGCCTTGTCAGCCTGACGACCGACGCCGTCAGGACAGGGCGGAGCCGGCTTTGTAGTTGGCCCAGGTGGTGTTCCAGTCGGTCCAGCCGTTGCCGGGCTCCATCTTGCGGGTGGTGCCGGTGACGGTGACCGGGTCGCCGCGCAGGGTCTGCTGGAAGTACCACTGGCCGTTCGCGAGGCTCATGCCGACGCAGCCGTGGCTGACGTTCTCGCTGCCCTGGCTGCCGGCCGACCACGGGGCGCCGTGGATGAACTCGCCGGAGCTCGTGACCCGCTGGGCCCACTTCACGTCGTGGATGTCGTAGTACTCCGGGTCGCCCGGCTTGATGCCGACGGTGCGGGCGTCCATCCGCTTGACCGGAAACTTCTCCATGATCACCTTCACCCCGCTGCGGGTGGTGAAGCCGGACTTGCCGGCCGTGATCGGGATACTCCGGGCCAGCTTGCCGTTGATGGCGACGGTCATCGTGTGCCGCTTGACGTCGATCTTGGTGATCACGGACCTGCCGATGGCGAACGAGATCTTCCGGCCGGCCGCGCCCCAGGTGTTCTTGCCGGCGTTGACGCCCTGGGTGTCGATGGCGACGGTGACCTTGGTACCGGCCGGCCAGTAGTTCTTCGGCCGGTAGTTCACCTGCTTGCTGTTCACCCAGTGCCAGCTGCCGTCGACCGGGACCGAGGTGGTCACCTTCAGCCGCTTCTCCACCGCGGCCCGGTCGGTGACCGGGTTGTTCCAGTAGATCTGGATCGGCATCGCGACGCCGACGGTCTCACCGTTCAGCGGGGCGACCGAGGCCTTCAGGCTCCTCGCCGACTTCAGGGTCTTGAACGTCGAGTTGATCGGCACCGACGCGCCGTCCGTGCCCTCGGCGGAGCCGGTCAGCTTGTAGGTCGTACCGGGCTTGAGCTGCGGTACGGCGGTCCACTGGTTCTTCTCGGTGTTGAAGCTGCCGGCCACCTTGTCGCCGTCGTCATCCTTGAGCGTGACGTCCTTCAGCGTGCCGACGGAGGTCTTCACGGTCACCGCGGTGTCCGGCTTGACCGCGGTCGCGCCCTTGGCCGGGACCACGGACACGCTGGCCGCGCCGGGGTCCTGGCTCGGCGTGCTGGAAGCGCCCGGAGTGGTCGAGGCCCCCGGCGTACCGCTGCTCTGTGTCGCGCCTGGCGTCGACGACGAGCCGCCCGCCTCGGTGTCATTGCACGCGGTGCCGACCAGCAGCATCGCGCAGATCCCCGCCACGGCAAGGCCGTGCCTCCGCACCGAACCGATCACCATTCCCCAGCTCTCCCCTGCTCAAACCAACCCGCCGCTCAGAGTAACCCGCCGAACCGGCAGATCCCGGCAACGCATCGCCACTCAAGTGGTACGGACCACAACGGACCGTACTCCGGTGGCACCCCCTAAGACGCACGAAGGCGCCATCCGGTTGGCTTCCGGATGGCGCCCGTACGACGCTCAACTAGTGAGCGTGATCACCTCGGTAGTACTCGAAGATGAACCCCGACAGCGTCACGATGCCGATACCGCAGCCGGCGATGAACAGCCACCAGCCGAACACGACACCCAGCACGACGACCGACAGGGTCAGCGCGCACCACAGCGGCCACCACGAGTACGGCGGGAAGAAGCCGAGCTCGCCGGCGCCCTCCACGATCTCGGCTTCCTTGCGGTCCTCCGGGCGGGCGTCCATCCGGCGCGCGGTGACGCTCAGGTAGAACGCCACCAGCAGCGACAGGAAGAACGTCATCACCAGCGCGGTGGTGCCGGTCGGGTCCTCCGACATCAGCCAGTAGATCGGCGTGACGACCAGCACGAACACGCTCAGGATCCCGAAGACCCAGGCTTCGACCTTCACGCCTTGTCCTTCCCCTCGGTCTCGCCGTCCGCGAGCTGCTCCTGCAGATGCTCGACCCGGCCCTGGTCCTCACCGGCGTCGAGCAGGTTGTCCTTCGGCGACCGGTTGTCCGGGTACTCGGCCAGGGCGAGGTCTGCGTGGTGCAGGTCGAAGGCCGGGCTCTCGGACCGGATCCGCGGCAGCCGGTCGAAGTTGTGCCGCGGCGGCGGCGAGCTGGTCGCCCACTCCAGCGAGCGGCCCCAGCCCCACGGGTCGTCCACGCCGACCAGCGGCGCCTTGCGCGACTTGTAGACGTTGTAGAAGAACGGCAGCATCGACAGGCCGAGCACGAAGGCGCCGATGCTGGACACCTCGTTCAGCGTGGTGAAGCCTTCGTTGGCGCCGTACGACGCGTAGCGCCGCGGCATGCCCTCGACACCGAGCCAGTGCTGCACCAGGAACGTGGTGTGGAAGCCGATGAAGAGCAGCCAGAAGTGCAGCTTGCCGAGCCGCTCGTCCAGCATCCGGCCGGTCATCTTCGGCCACCAGAAGTAGAACCCGGCGAACATCGCGAACACCACGGTGCCGAACACGACGTAGTGGAAGTGCGCGACCACGAAGTACGAGTCGGACAACTGGTAGTCGAGTGCGGGCGAGGCCAGGATGATGCCGGTCAGACCGCCGAACAGGAAGGTGGTGAGGAAGCCCACCGACCAGAGCATCGGCGTGTCGAAGGACACCGACCCGCCCCACATGGTGCCGATCCAGTTGAAGAACTTCACGCCGGTGGGTACGGCGATCAGGAACGTCATGAAGGAGAAGAACGGCAGGTTCACCGCGCCGGTGACGAACATGTGGTGCGCCCACACCGCCACCGACAGCACCGCGATACCGAGCGTCGCGCAGACCAGGCCGATGTAGCCGAAGACCGGCTTGCGGCTGAAGACCGGCAGGATCTCGGTGATGATGCCGAAGAACGGCAGCGCGATGATGTACACCTCGGGATGCCCGAAGAACCAGAACAGGTGCTGCCACAGCAGTGGCCCACCGTTCGCGGCGTCGAAGACGTGAGCCCCCAGGGCTCGATCCGCCTCCAGCATCAGCAGCGCGCCGGCCAGGATCGGGAACGCGATCAGCACCAGGATCGACGTCACCAGGATGTTCCAGGTGAAGATCGGCATCCGGAACATCGTCATCCCGGGCGCGCGCATCGTGATGATCGTGGTGACGAAGTTGACCGCACCGAGGATGGTGCCCAGACCGGCCATCCACAGACCCATGATCCACAGGTCACCGCCGATGCCCGGCGAACGGACCGCGTTCGACAGCGGGGCGTAGGCGAACCAGCCGAAGTCGGCCGCGCCGCCCGGGGTGAAGAACCCGCTGATCGTGATCAGGCCGCCGAACAGGAACAGCCAGAAGCTGAACATGTTGAGCCGCGGGAACGCGACGTCGGGGGCGCCGATCTGGACCGGCATGATCACGTTCGCGAACCCGACGAACAGCGGGGTCGCGAACAGCAGCAGCATGATCGTGCCGTGCATCGTGAAGAGCTGGTTGTAGACCTCCTCGTTCACGATCTGCAGGCCCGGCTTGGCGAGCTCGGCGCGGATGACCAGCGCCATCACACCGCCGATCAGAAAGAACGCGAACGAGACGATCAGGTACATGTGCCCGATCAGCTTGTGGTCGGTGGTGGTCAACCACTTGACCGCGAGCTGGCCTTTGCTGCGCCGCCGGGGCAGTGCGGTAGTAGCACCGATAGCGCCGGTGCGCTCGGCGAAGTCGGTCACTTCTCGCCCTCCTCTGACCCATGGCCAGGAATGGTGGTGGCGTCCTGGCCACCGGTCGCGGCGCCGGTCTGGCCCTTGGCGGCCAGTTCCCGTAGGTGCGCGTCGTACTCAGAGCGGGTGACGACCTTGACGGAGAAGATCATCCGGCTGTGGTAGAGCCCGCAGAGCTCGGCGCACTTGCCGGCGAAGGTCCCGGTCTTGGTCGGGGTCAGCTCGAACTTGTTGGTCCGGCCGGGGATGACGTCGAGCTTGAAGTAGAACGACGGCACCCAGAAGGAGTGGATGACGTCCGGCGAGGTCAGGTCGAACTGGACCGACTCGTTCACCGGCAGCCACAGCTCGGCGGGCTTGTCCAGCGTGCCGGTCTCCCAGACGCCTTCCTCCCCGTCGACGGTGTCCTTGTAGTTGAAGGTCCACTGCCACTGCTGGCCCACCACGTTGACGGTGTGCTGCGGGCTGTTCGACATCGCGGTGATCTGGTTGCCGTGCTCGACGGTGTAGTAGAAGAGCACGCCGATGATCGCGAACGGCGCCAGTGTGTAGAGCACCTCGAGCGGCAGGTTGTACCGCACCTGCTTCGGGGCGTCGTCGGTGCGCTTGCGGTACCGCACCACGACCCACAGGATCAGGGCCCAGACCATCACGCCGACGATCAGGGCGGCGATCCAGGCGCCGATCCAGAGGCTCCGGACAGCCTCGGTCCGGTCCGATGCGCCCTCGGGGAGACCGAGTCGCTTCCACTGCTCAGTGGTCGCCGACGAACAACCGGTCAGCAGCAGGGTGCCGAGCACCACTCCCGTACCGACCAGCAGGCGTCGCTTTCCCGGACGTGTGGCGCCGGCAGGACCTGCCGCTCGCTCGTCCACTCCGGGCGTGCCGTTCGAACCCACGGGGCGCCTTTCCCTTCCCAAGTGAGACTGACGACCAAACACTACTGGACACCTACTTCGGTCCCGCGCATAGGTAGGGCTTAGCGTTTCCGGTGTGAGTCAGCGTGCATATCTGGACGCTGCGTCGGCGGAGGCTTTGCATCCGGCGGCGCGGGAAATGTTGCTCTCGGCAGTCGATTCCGGGTGGGCGGATCCGGTCCGGCTGCACCATGAGGGCCGGACCGCGCGACTACTGCTGGACAACGCCCGGGCGGTGCTTGCGGACGCGGTCGGAGTGCGGCCGGACGAGCTCTTCCTGACCACCTCCGGTACGGCGGCCATCCACGCCGGACTGACCGCGATCACGGCCGCCCGCAGGCGCGTCGGTACGGCGGTTGTCCACAGCGCCGTCGAGCATTCCGCCGTACTGCACACTGCTTCGACCGAGGGCGTCGAGGTGGGCGTGGACAGCGTCGGGCGGGTCGACCTGGAGGCGTTCCGGGCCGAGGTGGGCAAGCCGGGGGTGGCTTTGGCGGCGCTGCAGTCTGCCAATCACGAGGTCGGCACCAGACAGCCGATCGAGGCAGCCGCTGCGGCGTGTGGCGACGTACCGCTGTTCGTGGACGCATCCGCTTCGATCGGGCACGACGCCGTACCGGGCGGGTGGTCGGCGCTGGCGGCGAGTGCGCACAAGTGGGGTGGACCGGCCGGTGTCGGATTGCTCGCCGTCCGTAAAGGGACCCGGCTGGCGCCCGCCTGGCCGATGGACGAGCGGGAGGACGGCCTCTCCCCCGGGTTCCCGGACGTCCCGAACACCCTCGCGGCCGCAGCCGCCCTGCAGGCCCGGCTCGCCGAGGCCGACGACCTGAACAAGCAGCACCGGGCCTGGATCGACGAACTCCGGCACCGCGTCGCCACGGACATCCCGGATGTCGAGGTGGTCGGCGACCCGGACGACCGGCTGCCGCACGTGCTCACCTTCTCCTGTCTGTACGTCGACGGCGAGGCCCTCGTCACCGCTCTGGACGCGGAGGGCTTCTCGGTCTCGAGTGGCTCGGCCTGTACGTCGAGCACGCTGCGACCGTCCCACGTCCTGGCCGCGATGGGCGTCCTCACGCACGGCAACGTCCGCGTCTCGCTCAGCCGGAGCACGACGTACGGCGACATCGACCGGTTCGCCACGGTGTTGCCGGGGATCGTGCAGCGGATCCGGGCGGAGGTCGGCCTGTGAACACCGACCTCGACTGCCGCGGCCTGCTCTGCCCACTGCCCGTGATCAAACTGGCCAAGCTGCTGCCGACGATCGAGATCGGCGCCACGATCACCGTGCTCGCCGACGACCCGGCCGCCGCCACCGACATCCCGGCCTGGTGCCGCCTCCGCAACCAGGAACTCGTCTCGGCCGACGCCGGGCGGTACGTCGTACGGCGCCTCAGCTAAATCAGTCGCTCGCCGGGGACGCCGGTTGGCACACTGCGGACCGTGACTGACTTCTCCGTCAAACCGACGCTGACCGGCGAACTGGTGATCCTGCGACCCGTGGACGAGGGCGACTACGAGGCGCTCGCGGAAGCGATGGCGGATCCGGACGTGATCAGGTTCACCGGGAGCCGCGGGGACATCAGTGAGGAGAAGGCGCGGGAGTGGTACCGCACCCGCAAGGATCAGGCCGACCGCCTCGACCTGGCGATCGTCGACCAGGCGACCGGCGCGACCGTCGGCGAGGCCGTGCTGAACGAGTGGGACCCGGACAACCGGTCCTGCAACTTCCGGATTCTGATCGGTCCCTCGGGGCAGGGCCGTGGGCTCGGGACCGAGGCCACCCGGCTGATCGTCGGCTACGGGATCGAGGAGTTGGGACTGCATCGGATCAGCCTCGGGGTGTACGCGTTCAACCCGCGGGCCCAGCGCGCGTACGAGAAGGCCGGTTTCGTCGTCGAAGGCCGGCTGCGCGACGATCTCTACTGGGACGGCGAATGGGTCGACTCGATCGTCATGTCCGTCCTGGCCCCGGAGTGGAAGGCCGCCACCGCGTGACCGACTTCTTGTACAAGCCGACGCTGGCCGGTGAGCTCGTGATCCTGCGACCGGTGGACGAGGGCGACTACGAAGTGCTTGCCGCCGCGATAGCGGACCCGGAGGTGACCAGGCTGATGGGGAGCCGCGGGGAGCTCGGCAGGAAGACGCGGGAGTGGTACCGGACCCGGAAGGACCAGACCGACCGGATCGACCTGGCGATCGTGGACAAGGCGACCGGCGAGACGGTCGGCGAGACGGCGCTGTACCAATGGGATCCGGACAATCACTCGTGCACCTTCCGGATCCTGATCGGCCCAGCTGGCCAGGGCCGCGGGCTCGGGACCGAGGCCACCAGGCTGATCGTCGGCTACGGCATCGAGGAGGTCGGGTTGCACCGGATCGGCCTCGGCGTGTTCGCCTTCAACCCGCGGGCCCAGCGCACGTACGAGAAGGCCGGCTTCGTGGTCGAGGGTCGACTCCGCGAAGCGCTGTACTGGGACGGCGAGTGGGTCGACTCGATCGTCATGTCCGTGCTGGCGCCGGAATGGAAAGCTAACCTCTGACGCGTGATCGACGCCGAGCGCATCGCCGTACTGACCGGAGCCGGAATCTCCACTGCGTCGGGGATCCCCGACTTCCGCGGGCCGCAAGGGCTGTGGACGAAGAACCCGGCCGCGGCGGCGATGTTCGACATCGACGAGTACGTCGCCTCGCGCGCGGTCCGCGTGGAGGCCTGGAAGCACCGACTGGCCGCGCCTGCGTGGACCGCCGAGCCGAACCCGGGCCACCTCGCGCTGGTCGACCTCGAACGCCGGGGCCGGCTCATCGGCCTGATTACCCAGAACGTCGACGGCCTGCACCAGAAGGCCGGCTCGTCACCGGAGCTCGTCCATGAGCTGCACGGCACAGTCTGGTTCGTCGACTGCCTCGACTGCGGCCGGCGGATCCCGATGGCCGACGTACTCCCCCGACTCGACGCCGGTGACGAGGACCCGGCCTGCGAGGTGTGCGGCGGCATCCTCAAGTCCGCGACAGTCTCTTTCGGCCAGTCGCTCGACCAGAAAGTCCTCGACGCGGCCGTTGCCGCCACCGAGGCCGCCGACCTCTTCCTCGCCGTCGGCACCTCGCTGCAGGTCTACCCCGCGGCCGGGCTGTGCGACATCGCCCTCGGTCTCGGCAAGCCGCTGATCATCCTGAACGCCGAGCCGACGCCGTACGACGAGGAGGCGACCACTGTCCTGCACACGCCGATCGAGACCACCCTCCCCGGGCTCGTGACCTGACCGTGACATTCGAGCCCTCCTCACGGTGAAACTGGCGGGTTACCGTCCGCGGCAGGATCAACGGGAGGGGACCGTGATGCGCGGGTTCAGGCGATGGACGGCGGGGTTCACCGCGGCTGCGGTGATCGTGCTCGGACTAGGTACGGCGGCACCGGCGCCGGCCCAACCGGCAGCGGATCGGGTGATCACGCTGGCCGGGTCGCTGCAGAGCGAGCTGGGCTGCCCGGGTGACTGGGATCCCGCGTGCCCGGCGACGAGCCTCGGTACGGCGGCGCCGTACGCGAAGACCTTCGACGTCCCGGCGGGTTCGTACGAGTACAAGGTCACCGTCAACGGCAGCTGGGACGAGAACTACGGCGCCGGCGGCGTACTCAACGGGCCGAACATCCCGCTGCGGATCGAGGGTCCGGCGAAGCTGATCTTCAGCTACGACGACACCAGCCACCTGGTCACGGTGAAGCCGGTCGACCTGGCCGGGTCGACGGTGACACCGGCGGACAGGGCGCTGTCGACGCCCAGCCTGCGTCAGGACCTCACCAAGGAGCGGTTCTACTTCGTGATGGCGGACCGGTTCGCCAACGGGGACAAGTCCAACGACGCCGGCGGGCTGACCGGCGACCGCCTCGCCACCGGCCTCGACCCGACGGACAAGGGCTTCTACCACGGCGGCGACCTGGCCGGCGTGATCCAGAAACTCGACTACATCAAGTCCCTGGGTACGACGTCCATCTGGCTCACCCCCTCGTTCAAGAACCGGCCCGTGCAAGGCGCGGGCGCCGACGTCAGCGCCGGGTACCACGGCTACTGGATCACCGACTTCACCCAGATCGACCCGCACCTGGGCACGAACGCGGACATGAAGCAGCTGATCAGCCTGGCCCACGGCAAGGGGATGAAGGTCTTCTTCGACATCATCACCAACCACACCGCCGACGTGATCGCCTACGAGTCCGGCCAGTACGGCTACATCTCGAAGGCGACGTCGCCGTACAAGGACGCGGCGGGCACCGTCTTCGACGACAAGGACTACGCGGCCGGGGACACGTTCCCGCCGATGGACGCGAGCACGTCGTTCCCGAACGTGCCGGTGTTCCGCACCCCCGAGGACGCGTCCGTGAAGGTGCCGGGCTGGCTGAACGACCCGACGCTGTACCACAACCGCGGCGACTCCACCTTCGCCGGCGAATCGGCCGAGTACGGCGACTTCGTCGGGCTGGACGACCTGTTCACCGAGCAGCCGCGGGTCCGCGACGGGATGATCGACGTCTACAAGACCTGGGCCGAGTTCGGGATCGACGGGTTCCGGATCGACACCGTGAAGCACGTCAACATGGAGTTCTGGCAGAAGTTCTCGCCGCAGATCCTCGCGGCGGCGCAGGCTGCCGGGTCGAAGGACTTCTTCATGTTCGGCGAGGTGTTCGACGCCGACCCGAAGTTCATGTCGACGTACACGACTCAGGGCGCGCTGCAGGCGACCCTCGACTTCGGGTTCCAGCAGAACGCGGTCGCCTTCGCCAAGGGCGACCCGGGCACCAAGCTGCGCGACTTCTACGCGAACGACGACTACTACACCGACGCCGACTCGAACGCGTACCAGCTGCCGACGTTCCTCGGGAACCACGACATGGGCCGGGTCGGCACCTTCCTCAAGCAGGGCGGCGCCGCCGGTCAGGAGCTGCTGGCCCGCGACAAGCTGGCGCACTCGCTGATGTTCCTGACCCGCGGCCAACCGGTCATCTACTACGGCGACGAGCAAGGCTTCACCGGTCCCGGTGGTGACAAGGACGCGCGGCAGGACATGTTCGCGACGCAGACCACCGACTACAAGGACGACGAGATCGTCGACGGCACCGGGACGACGACGATCGGCAGCCAGGACCGGTACGACGTCAACGCGCCGATGTACAAGCACATCGCGGCCCTGCAGAAGCTGCGGGCGAAGTACCCGGCGCTCGCCGACGGCCGCCAGATCCACCGGTACTCGTCGAACTCGGGCGGGCTGTACGCGTTCAGCCGGCTCGGCGCCGACAACCTCGAGTACGTGGTGATTGCCAACAATGCGACAACTGCACAATCGGCAACCATCCCGACGTACGGACCGAACACCTGGCTGAAGCCGGTCTACGGCGGCTCGAAGGCCGTCAAGACCGACCGCGAAGGCCGGGTCGTGGTCAGCCAGGCTCCACTGTCGGTGACCGTGTACCAGGCGGCGAGCAAGGTCCCGAGCCGGACCAAGGCGCCTGCCGTCTACATGAGCTCGCCTGAACTGGGTGCGACGGTCGGCGGGCGGGCCGAGATCGGCGCCGAGGTACCGGAGAACACCCCGGTGACCGTGACCTTCGGCTACCGCCCGGTCGGTACGACGGCCTGGCAGCGCCTCGGGTCCGACGACAACGCGCCGTACCGGGTGTTCCAGGACGTGTCCGGGCTGCCGAAGGGCACCCTGCTCGAGTACCGCGCCGTCCTGAAGGATGCGTCCGGCAACTACTCGGTGTCGGGTTCGTTCGGCGTGGTCGGCGACGCACCGAAGCCCGGTGGCGGCGGTGGCGGGACCGGACCGGTCGTCCAGCCGGCCAACGTGAGTGTGCCCGGCGACCACAACAGCGAGATGGGCTGCCCGGCCGACTGGTCGCCGGACTGCGACCAGGCGCAGCTGACGCTGGACCCGCAGGACAAGGTCTGGAAGGGCACGTACACGATCCCGGCCGGTGAGCACGCCTACAAGGCCGCGATCAACAAGACCTGGGACGAGAACTACGGCGCCGGCGGCAACCAGAACGGCGCGAACATCTCCTACATCGCGCCGAACGGCCCGGTCAGCTTCTACTACGAGCACGGCCGCCACTACGTCACGTCGAGTGCCGAGGGCCCGCTCATCACCGTGCCCGGCACCTTCCAGAAGGCGCTCGGCTGCACGACCGACTGGGATCCGGCCTGCATGCGACCCTGGCTGACAGACCAGGACGGCGACGGGACCTTTACCTGGTCGACGACCGAGATCGGAGCGGGGAGCTATGAGGCCAAGGTCGCGCACAACCTGTCCTGGGACGAGAGCTACCCGGCCAACAACATTCCGATCACCGTGCCGGCGGACGGGCTGGTCGTCACGTTCAGCTACGTCCTTGCGACGCACGTGCTGACGGTCACGACGTCCACGCCGGGCGCTCAGCCGGACCTCAGCCAGGCCAAGGCCTACTGGCTCAGCAAGGACACCCTCGCCGTACCGGCGGTCGCTCATCCGGAGCGGTTCCGCTGGCGGCTGCACTGGTCGTACGACGGTTCCCTCAAGGTCGACGCGGACGACATTGGCGGCACGTCAGCCGGTCTGCGGTACGACCCCCATGAGGTGCGTCCGGGGTACACCACGCTGCGACTCGACCATGCCGACGTGAAGAAGATCCTCACCGGACAGCTCGGTCTGGCGCAGTACGACGACGCCGGGCGACTGCTCGACGCGACCGGCGTTCAGATACCCGGCGTCCTCGACGATGTCTATGGGAGCGCGACCGGGCGTTCGTACGGAGTCACTTGGAAGGGTCAGCCGACCTTCACCCTGTGGGCTCCGACGGCGCAGAACGTCAAGCTGCTGGTGGGTTCGTCCACTGTCTCGATGGTTCGCAACGACGACGGCTCGTGGTCGGTCAGCGGACCCCGGTCGTGGAAGAACGCGCCGTACCGCTACGAGGTCACCGTGTTCGCGCCGTCGACCGGCAAGGTGGAGACGAACGTCGTCACCGACCCGTACTCGGTGGCGCTCACCACCGACTCGACACACTCGGTCGCGGTCGACCTCGACGATCCGGCCGGGAAGCCGGCCCTGTGGTCGAACACGCCGGCGCCGGAGCTGGCCCGGTCCGTCGACTCGACGATCTACGAGCTGCACGTCCGGGACTTCTCGATCAACGACTCCACGGTGCCGGCGGCGCACCGCGGCACGTACCTCGCCTTCGCCAACGAGGGCAACGGAACGAAGCATCTGCGCGCCCTCGCAGCGGCCGGGCTGAACACGGTCCACCTGTTGCCGACATTCGACATCGCGTCGATCCCGGAAACCGGCCAGCAGTCGCCGGCGTGTGACCTGAAGTCGTTCCCGGCCGACTCCGAGCAGCAGCAGGCCTGTGTCACCGCGGTCGCGGCAAAGGACGGCTTCAACTGGGGTTACGACCCGTTCCACTGGCTCGCGCCGGAAGGCTCGTACGCGACCCAGCGCGACGGTCTGGCCCGGGTCGCCGAGTTCCGCACAATGGTCGGCGGACTCCACAAGTCCGGGCTGCGCGTCGTACTGGACCAGGTCTTCAACCACACGCCGTCGGCCGGTCAGGCGCCGACGTCGGTGCTGGACAAGGTCGTGCCCGGCTACTACCAGCGGCTGAACGCGACCGGCAAGGTCGAGACGTCGACGTGCTGCAGCAACATCGCCACCGAGCACGCGATGGCCGAGAAGATCATGGTCGACGGCACCGTCAGCTGGGCCAAGAACTACCGGGTCGACGGGTTCCGCTTCGACCTGATGGGCCATCACAGCAAGGCGAACATGCTCAAGGTCCGGTCCGCGCTCGACAAGCTGACCCTGGCCAAGGACGGCGTCGACGGCAAGTCGGTCTACGTGTACGGCGAGGGCTGGAACTTCGGCGAGGTCGCGGACGACAAGCTGTTCGTGCAGGCCCGGCAGGGCAACCTCGGCGGCACCGGCATCGGCACGTTCTCCGACCGGCTGCGCGACGGCGTCCGCGGCGGCGGGCCGTTCGACGGGAACCCGCGGATCCAGGGCTTCGGCACCGGCGCCGCGAGCGACCCGAACGGCGACGCGGTCAACGGCACCCCGGCCGAGCGCGCGAAGCGACTCGCCCACGACACCGACCTGATCCAGCTCGGGCTCGCGGCGAACCTGCGGAGCTTCTCGTTCCGCTCTGCCGAGACCGGTGCGGTCGTCCGGGGCGACGCGGTCGACTACAACGGCAACCCGGCCGGGTACGCCGACCAGCCGGACGAGGTGGTCACGTACGTCGACGCGCACGACAACGAGACGTTGTGGGACGCGCTGACGTACAAGTTGCCGACGGCACTGACCATGTCCGACCGGATCCGGATGAACACGGTGTCGCTGGCGACGACCGCACTGGCGCAGACCCCGTCGTTCTGGCACGCGGGCGCCGACATGCTGCGGAGCAAGTCGCTGGACCGGAACTCCTACGACTCCGGCGACTGGTTCAACACGCTCGACTGGACCGGCGCCGACAACGGCTTCGGCCACGGCCTGCCGCCCAAACCGGACAACGAGGCCAAGTGGTCGTTCATGAAGCCGCTGCTGGCCAACCCGGCCCTGAAGCCGACCGCAGCCGAGGTCGGCACGGCGTCGGCAGCCGCCCAGGACCTGCTGAAGCTGCGCTTCTCGACGCCGTTGTTCCGGCTCGGCTCGGCCGACCTGATCAACCAGAAGCTGACCTTCCCGGTGAGCGGCGCCGACCCCGGTGTGATCACGATGCGCATCGACGACACCGTCGGCCCGAACGTCGACCCGGCGCTCAAGGGCGTACTCGTCGTCTTCAACTCGACCGGCTCGGCAGTCACCCAACAGATTCCGGGCCTGGCCGGCGCCAACCTCGCCCTGTCCCCCATCCAGACCGCCGGCTCCGACCCCGTGGTGAAACAGACCACCTGGACCGCATCATCCGGCACAGTCACGGTCCCGCCACGCTCGGTCGCCGTACTAGTCCAGAAGTAGGCCGAACCCTTCCCAGGATGCGCTGTGCTTCCTAACGTCGAAAGTTGACCAACTGCACAGCGCATCCGAGGGGGAGAGATGTTCCGACGTGCACGGCTGCTTGTGTCCGGAGCACTGGTCACGGCGCTGAGTCTCGGTCTGGGGACGGGGACCGCACCAGCGTCCGACTACGCGCAACAGTTCTCGCCGGGGGCGGCGGGCGCCGGCGATCCGTACTTCAGCACGGACGGGAACGGCGGCTACGACACCAAGCACTACCTGCTGGACGTGAAGTACGTGCCCGCGACCGACCGGCTGATCGGCGTCGCCACCATCGACGCCCGGGCCACCCAGAACCTGTCCAGCTTCAACCTGGACCTGCAGGGCTTGACCGTTCGCTCGGTCACCGTCAACGGCCGGGTGGCCGACTGGACCCGAGCCGCCGACGAGCTCACCATCCGACCACGGTTCGGACTGCCGAAGTCGAAGCACTTCACCACGGTCATCCGGTACGACGGCGTACCACAGACCCTGGACGACGGCAGTGGATTCATCCACACCGACGACGGCACGGTCGTGATCGGTGAGCCGCATGTGGCCGACACGTGGTACCCGGTCAACGACCACCCCAGTGACAAGGCGGCGTACACCTTCCGGATCGCGGTGCCGGCTGGCCTCGAGGCGATCGCGAACGGCGTCCTGAAGGACAAGAGCACCCGGAACGGCTGGACCACGTGGACGTGGGACGCCAAGGAGCCGATGGCGTCGTACCTGACCACCGCGACGATCGGGCAGTTCGACGTGCGCGCCTACAAGCAGCAGGGCGTCAAATACTGGGATGCCTTCGATCCTGATCTCTTCGACGAGGCCACACCGCGAACCGGGGAGCAGTACGCCATCTCGCAGCGGGTGGTCACGAACGAAGCGTCGTACAAGCGTCTGGCCCGGACCATCAGCGTGCCCGCGGGTGGCGCGGACCTGTCGTTCTGGATCAGCCGGGACACCGAGGCCGGGTGGGACTTCGTCTTCGTCGAGGCCCACACCGTCGGCCAGGACGACTGGACGACGTTGCGCGATCTCAACGGCCACAACAACCAGGACACCGGGCTGGTCTGCCCGTTCTGGCTCGGTCTGCACCCGTTCCTCACGCACTACCAGACCGCTCAGGGCGACACCTGCACGCCATCCGGGTCCGGTGGCGGCTCCTGGTGGGCGGTGAGCGGTCGCAGCGACGGCTACGAGCAGTGGAAGGTCGACCTGTCAGCGTACGCGGGCACGAGCGTCGAGGTGTCGATCACGTATGCCAGTGACGACTTCATCCAGCTTCCGGGCGTGGTCGTTGACGACGTGGTTGTCTCCACGGGCGAGGGTACGACGTCCTTCGAGGCGGACGCGGATCCGCTGGACGGCTGGACGGTGCCCGGTCCCCCGGCCGGCAGCGCCCCCAACCCGAACGACTGGATCACCGGCACGGCAGCGGACGCGCCACCGACCACCGGTGAGGTCGTCAACGCCTCGTTCGCCCGCCAGACCGAGATCCTGGGCTTCCTGTCCGACACGTTCGGGAAGTACCCGTTCTCGGCCGCCGGCGGGATCGTCGACGACCTCGACGGCCTCGGGTTCGCGCTGGAGAACCAGACCCGCCCGATCTACGCGCGGGACTTCTTCACCGACACCGTGAACGGCGAGGCCGTGATCGTGCACGAACTCGCGCACCAGTGGTTCGGCGACAGCGTGGCGCTGGCCCGCTGGCAGCACATCTGGCTGAACGAAGGGTTCGCCACCTACGCCGAGTGGCTGTGGAGCGACCGCGAGGGACTCGGCACCGCGCAGGAGACCTTCGACTTCTTCTACGACGTGTTCCCGGCGGACGACCCGTTCTGGAGCCTGACCATCGGCGATCCGGGGCCGGACAACCTGTTCGACTTCGCGGTCTACGCCCGCGGCGCGATGACGCTGCACCAGTTGCGGCTGGCCGTCGGGGACGCCGACTTCTTCACCATCCTGCAGACCTGGGCGAAGACCCAGCGCGACGGCAACGTCACCACCGACCAGTTCATCGCACTGGCCGAGGAGGTCTCGGGCCAGCAGCTGGACAGCCTGTTCCAGACCTGGCTCTTCACCGCGACCAAGCCCGTGCTCGACACTGCCGCGGCGACTCGGCTCGCGACGGCGACGCAACCGCCGGCGGCGGCAAAGGGCCTGCTCGAGAGGATGAAGCGTTAGGTGACGCGGAAGGATGACGCGTCAGGGGATCCGGACGATCAGCGCTGCGGGGTCGACGGACGCGCTCAGGGTGCGGCCGTCCGAGATGGTGTCGCCGTCGAGTTGGCGTCGTACCGTCTTGGCGGCCGTCACCTGGATCTGCGTGCCGGTGAAGCGCTCGACGTGACGTTCGCGGAGTCGCTTCACCACCAGGCTGGCGGCGAGCCGGGGCCACTGGCTGATCCTGCGCGGCGCCAGGACGACGGCGTCGATCATGCCGTCGTCCGGCGCCGCGTCCGGCAGCAGCGGGATGTTCGCCTGCAGCGTCCCGACGTTGCCGATCACGACGGTCCGGGCGCGGCGCCGTACCGGTGGATTGCCGTCCACGATGATCTCGACCCGGACGAACGGGTGGTTGAGGTTCTTCAACGTCGCCACGACGTACGCGGCCCAGCCGACCCGCTTCTTCAGCTGGTCCGGCGCGTCCGCGATGATCGCGGCGTCCAGCCCGAGTCCGGCCATCACCACGAACCGGTCCGCCGGCAGCTCATCGCCCTCGATCTCGACGCTGTCGATGCGCTGCTCGTTGCCACCGAGCAACTCGGTCAGCGCGATCTCGAGGTCCAGCGAGATGCCGAGGTTGCGGGCCAGCAGGTTGCCAGTCCCGGCCGGCAGCACCGCGACCGGGATCCCGCTGCGGGCCAGCTCGGCGCAGACCACGCGCACCGTGCCGTCCCCACCGGCCACTACGACCAGGTCGACCGGCTCCTCGATCGCGCGCTTGGCCATCGTCGACCCGGCGTCGTCCGCGGTGGTCTCCAGCCACAGCGAGTCGTCGAACCCGCGCTCGGTCAGCGCCTGATCGACAGTACGGCGGAACTCGTCGACGTCCGGCACTTTCACCGGGTTGAGGATGACAGCTGCTCTACGCGCAGAACTCACCTGATTGTCCGTTCGGGGATGGCTGGCTCGGACTGAGCAGCCTCCCACGGACTCCGTCCCTAGGCCAGCGCAGCGAATCGACTGCCCGCCACGAACGCACACAGCACGAGGAACGTGACAGTAGCCGCCGTCGCCTTCGGTTCCCGCAGCGACGCGTGCGAGACGGACGCACCAATCAGCACGACACCCAGCCCAACCGCCGCCAACGGCGTCAGCACCCGTGCTGTCCCGCTCAGCCACGGAGCGACCAGCCCGACCACGGCCACCAGTTCCAGGACGGCGACGACCCGGACCAGCGGCATCGGGAACGGCGCGATCCCGGTCTGCCCGCTCGCGATCAGCCGATCCCGCGACATCGTCGACTTCGCCAGCCCGGAGAAGGTGAAGATGACGGCGAGTACTCCGGTCAGGATCCACGTGATCGTGTTCATGGGGTGGTAGACGATCAGCTGCCTGATCTTGTGACACTGTCACTGGGCACGGCTTTCGATCGTCTCAGAGGACGTGATGGAGGAGTTCAGACCGCTGCTGTTGTCGATCGCGTACCGGATGCTGGGCAGCTTCGGTGACGCCGAGGACGTCGTCCAGGAGGCCTACCTGCGGCTGCACCGGGAGGCTCGGGTCGACGCGCCGAAGGCCTTCCTGACTACCGTCACGACGAGGCTGGCGATCGACCAGCTGCGATCGGCGCGCCGGCAGCGGGAGACCTACGTGGGTCCGTGGCTGCCCGAGCCGGCCGTCGACGAGTACGTCGACCTCGCCGAGCGGGCCGCGTTGTCGGACTCGCTGTCCACCGCGTTCCTCGTCTTACTGGAGCGCCTCTCTCCCGATCAGCGGGCGGTGTTCCTGCTCTGCGACGTCTTCGGGTACTCCTACGACGAGGTCGCCGCGATCATCGGCAAGACCCCGGCAGCCTGCCGCCAGCTCGCCGTACGCGCTCGGAAGCGGCTGCGCGACGACCGGCCCCGCTTCGACGCGTCCCGGCAGGAACGCGACGAGCTGGTACGGCGTTTCGTCGCGGCAGCCGAGGAGGGTGAGCTGGATGACCTGGTGGAGCTGCTGGCCCCGGACGTGACGTTCACCGGCGACGGCGGTGGCAAGGCGCTGGCGTTCCCGCGGCCGATCCATGGCGCCGACCAGGTCGGCAGGCTGGTGCGGGTCGCCTTCGAGCGCATCGCCGGCCTCGGCTTCGCGGTCGGGCCCGTCCATGTCGGCGGTCAGCCCGGGATCCGGGTTCACGACGCCGACGACCGTACCTTGGCCATCTGGTCGTTCGTGGTGACCGACGGGGTGATCACGTCGATCCATGGCGTCGTCAATCCGGACAAGCTTGCCCATCTGCAAAGTCGGTGAATCTGCCGCTGTGGCGAGCTAGCGTGATCGGGTGACCCTTCCACGGAGTACGCCAGAAGCCCAGGGACTGTCCGGTGCCGCTCTCGACGCGTTCGTCGCCGCACTTGACTCGTCCGGCCAGGAGATCCAGACCGTGATGCTGCTGCGGCACGGCACCGTCGTCCTCGAGGAGGAGTGGACGCCGTACCGGCTGACCGAGCCGCACGCGTTGTTCTCGGTGTCGAAGAGCTTCACCTCGACCGCGATCGGACTCGCGATCGACGCCGGGCTGCTGGCGCTCGACGACAAGGTGGTCTCGTTCTTCGGCGCGGACGAGCTGCCGGAGACGATCAGCGACAACCTGGCCGCGATGACGGTCCGGCACCTGCTGACCATGACCACCGGCCACGCCCAGGACACCGTCGAGGCGCTCACCCGGGACCGCCGGATGGTGAAGATCTTCCTCGGCCTCGACGTCGGGCACGAGCCGGGCACGGTGTTCGTCTACAACAGCGGCGCGACGTACATGCTGTCCGCGATTCTGCAGCGGCTGACCGGCGAGAAGCTGGTCGACTACCTGCGGCCGCGGCTGTTCGAGCCGCTCGGCGCTGCGGAGGCGACCTGGCAGGAGTCCGCGGAAGGCATCAGCACCGGCGGCTGGGGCTTGTCGCTCAGCACGGAGTCGTTGGCACATTTCGGGCAGCTGTTGCTGCAGCACGGCCTCTGGGAGGGCCGGCAGCTGGTCCCGGCCGAGTGGTTCGAGGCCGCGACGTCCAGGCAGGTCCCCAACGACAACGAGCCGAACCCGGACTGGAAGCAGGGGTACGGCTTCCAGTTCTGGCGCGGCCGGCACGGCACCTACCGCGGCGACGGCGCGTTCGGCCAGTTCTGCCTGATCTTCCCGTCGTACGACGCCGCGCTCATCGTCACGAGTGCGACGTTCGACATGCAGGCGATCCTGGACACGGTCTGGGGGCACCTCCTTCCGGTGCTCGAGGGCAAGGAGGTCACGCCGGTCGCTCGGCCGTCGCGACTCGAGCTGCTGCCGCCGTCCGGCCCGGCGCCGAGCGGCGGAGACGGACGGACCTACCGCTTCGGGAAGAACGACGCCGGCCTGACCGCGGTCCGGCTCGACCCGGACGGGACGGGGACGTTCACCTTCGCCGGATTCGAGCGGACGTCGGACGACACGCACGACATCGTCTGCGCGGCCGGCGAGTGGCGTGAGCAACGGAGTCCGGCCAACGGCACCGAACCCGGGCAGCGGATCGTGACCAGCGCGTACGGCGACGGAGACGCGTTCGTCGCGACCTTGCGCTGGCTCGACACCCCGTTCGTCGCCACCGCGACCTGCCGGACGACCGGCGACTCGATGACCGTCGACGTCGAGCTGAACGTCTCCTTCGGGCCGACCGCCTTCACGCTGCAGTCAGAGTGACCCTCGTCACAGTCACAACCCGGTGGGCACGCGTGTCCTCCGGGTTGACGACGAACGATGGAGGAATCTCATGAAGGTGTTGGTGGCAGGTGCGACCGGCGGACTGGGCCGGTCGCTGGTACCCAAGCTGATCGCGGCCGGGCACGAAGTGACCGGGATGATCCGGTCGGAGTCGGGCGCGGCCGGCGTACGTGCACACGGCGCGGACGTCGTGCTGGCCGACGGACTCGACGCGGCGGCGGTGATGGCGGCCGTGCAGACGGCTCGGCCGGAGGTCGTCGTACACCAGATGACGGCGCTCAAGGGCGGGATCGACTTCAAGAAGTTCGACCAGAGCTTCGCCGTGACGAACCGGCTGCGCACCGAGGGCACCGACCACCTGCTCGCCGCCTCCCAAGCTGCCGGCGTACGACGGTTCGTCGTCCAGTCGTACGCCGGCTGGAACATGCTCCAGGAAGGATCCGCGACGAAGACCGAGGCGGACCCGCTCGATCCGGATCCGGTGCCGGCGCAACGGCAGACGATGGCCGGCATCAAACACCTCGAGTCGGCCGTCACCGGGGCCGAGGGAATCGAGGGCGTGGCGCTGCGGTACGCCGCGTTCTACGGGCCGACCGGCACGATCGGGAAGGGTGGTGAGCTCGTCGAGCTGATCCGGCAGCGCAAGCTGCCGCTGGTGGGCAACGGCGCCGGGGTCTGGTCGTTCATCCACTACGACGACGCGGCCGATGCGACGGTGAAGGCGATCGAGAGCGATGCCACCGGCATCTATCAGATCGCCGATGACGATCCGGCTGCGGCTGCGGTGTGGCTGCCGGAGTTGGCTCGCATCCTCGGGGCCAAGCCGCCGCGGCGGATCCCGGCCTGGCTGGCGCGGCCGATGATCGGTGACACCGGGGTGGCCGCGTTCACGACGATCCGGGGCGTGGACAACACGCTGGCCAAGAAGACCTTCGACTGGAAGCCCGGCTACACCTCCTGGCGCGAAGGCTTCCGCAAAGGCCTCTAGCCCGGGGCAGTTCGCCTAGTCCGGGCAGCTCGCCTGGTCCGGGGCGGCTCGCCGGCCGACCACTGGCGGCTTGTTGCACGCCTACCGGGTTAGAACCCGCCAGTGATCGAACAACCCGCCACCGCTCCGGCGGAGCGGTGGCGGAGGGTGGGGGTCAGGGGTGGCGGGTGAAGGTGAGGGTTTCGCCGCGGGCTCCGCCCATCCACAGGTCCTGGCAGGCCGCGGCGAACTCCTCGAGGTTCTCGGTGACCGCACCGAACACGTTCCCGGGCACCCACCCCTGATCCCCGTTGATCAGCAGGTTGTTCCGCCCGTAGAAGACGGCGAGGTCGACGATCGCCCCGGTCGTCCCGGTGCCGGTGGTGTTCTCGTACCCGTATGCCGGGTTGCCCAGGTCGTCGGAGTCGAACGAGAACCAGCACAGGTCACCCGGGATCGGGGTCACCGTGGTGTTCTCCTTCCCCGGATCCGCCGGCGCGAACGCGGGCAGCAGCGTGTAGATCTCGTTCCGCGCGTACTTGCCGTGGAAGACCGGCGCCGACAGCGGCAGCGCGTCCCACACGGCCGCGCAGGTCCGCGGCGCGACGTCGTCGAGCAGCTTGGCGACACAACTCACGCCGCGCTTGTCCAGACTGACGGTGACGAACCTGCTCAACGTGCCTCCAAGGTCGGTGTCCGCGTGTGCCAATCGGTCGCGTCCTGATACGCCTGACCGACCCGCAGGGTGAGCGCGTCCTGGTGACGAGCCGCCACCACCTGCAGGCCGACCGGCAGCCCGGCGGTCGTGAACCCGCAGGGCACACTCAGCGCCGGCTGCTGGGTGAGGTTGAAGGGATAGGTGTACGGCGTCCAGCTCGTCCAGTCCGGCGACGGCCACCCGTCCGGCACGTCCTGCCCGATCGGGAACGCCGTGATCGGCAGAGTCGGCGTGATCAGGACGTCGTACTGCTCGTGGAACCGACCCATCAGCAGCCCGAGCTCCATCCGGATCGCGGTCGCGTCCAGGAAGTCCGACGCCGAGTACGACGACCCGAGCTCGGCGACCCGGCGCAGTCCGGGATCGACCCGATCGTCGACCGTGTACGCCGACAGCACCTTGGCCGCACCCGACCACCACAACACGTTGAACGCGTCCACCGGATCCGCGAACCCGGGATCCACCTCGGTCACCTCGGCCCCGGCGTCGGCGAGTACGTCGACCGCGGCCCGGACCAGCGCCTCGACTTCCGTCTGATTGTCGACAAACCCAAGATCGGACGAGAAGGCGATCCTCAATCCGGCAACCCCGTCATCAATCCCGGACAGGAACGACGTACCCGGCGTCGGCATCGCCGACCAGTCGCGCGCGTCGAACCCCGAGACGACATCGAGCAGCGCGGCATTGTCCCGGACGGTCCGCGTCATCGGCCCGGCGTGCGACAACGTCCCGAAGGCACTCGGCGGGAACAGCGGAATCAGCCCGTACGTCGGCTTGAGCGCAACGGTGCCCGTGAACGACGCCGGGATCCGCACCGAACCGCCGCCGTCGGTGCCCAGCGACCACGCTCCCATGCCGAGCCCGACCGCGGTCGCCGAGCCGCCGCTCGAGCCGCCGGACGTCTTCGACGGATCCCAGGGGTTGCCGGTCGCGCCGTACTTGTGGGAGTCGGTGACGCCCTTCCACGAGTACTCGGGCGTGGTGGTCTTGCCGAGGATCACCGCCCCGGTCTCACGCAGCCTTGCGACCGCGGGCGCGTCCTCGTCCCACGGCCCGGCCTCGTCGATCATCGTGCTCCCGCGAAGCGTCGGCCAGCCCTTGGTCCACAAGGCGTCTTTGATCGAGGTCGGCACTCCGTCGCCGGGGCCCAGCGGCTCCCCGCGGTGCCATCGCACCTCCGACTCCTTGGCCGCGGCGAGCGCGCCTTCGGCGTCGACGAGGACGAAGGCGTTGACGTGTTCGTCGTACCGCTCGATGGCTTGGAGGGCAGCCTCGGTAGCTTCGACCGGGGAGAGCGTGCCGGCGCGGAAGCCTTCGAGCAGTTCGGTGGCCGGGGTGAAGTTGTCTGGCTGGGTCATCGGGCTCCCGAGGGGATGTAGCCGAGCTTCTTGTCCACCACGTTGAGCAGGGGGTCGCCGGCGAGCCAGCGGTGCAGGTTGGCGGCGAACTGGTTCGCGAGAGTTTCTCGCCAGCCGAGCACGTCCCCGGACATGTGTGCGGTGATCGTCGTACCGGGGGCGTCCCAGAGCGGGTGGTCGGGTGGCAGTGGTTCGCGGTCGAAGACGTCGAGCGTGGCGGTGATTCGCCTTTCCTGCAAGGCCTTCAGGAGCGCGGGTTCGTCGACAATCGGTCCGCGGGCGATGTTGATCAGGTGGGCGCCGGGCTTCATGGCGGCGAGCACGGTCTCGTCGACCAGGCCGCGGGTGGCGGGTGTCAAAGGCGCCGCGAGTACGAGGTAGTCGACGTCCGCCACCTCTCGGACGAGGTTGCTGCTGGCAACGACCGCGCCGAAGTCGGGGTCGGCTTCCCGTGCGACTCGGCCCGCGCCGCGCACCTCTACGTCGACGACTTTGAGCAGCCGGGCGATCGCCCGGCCGATGCCGCCGGTGCCGACGACCACGGCCTTCGCGCCGCGCACGCTTCGGGTCTCGCGGTGCCGCCACTCGTGCTGGGTTTGGTATTCGAAGCTGGTCCGGCTGTCCTTCGCGTGGGCGATCACGGCGCCCAGGACGTACTCGGCGATCGGCCGATCGAAGACGCCATGCGCGTTGGTGACGACCACATCGGAGTCGCGGAGCTCGTCGAACAGCAGCGTGTCCACGCCGGCTGCAGTCACGTGGATCCATTCCAGCGTGCCGGCCTCGTCCCAGACGTTCCGGACCGCGGTCGAGAAGTAGTCCCACAGCAGCAGCGCCCTGGACCCTTGGACGGCCTCCTTCAGACCGGCCGCATCGCAGTACCTGAACTCGACGCCTTTCAGCTCCTCCAGACCGGGTGGGCGGTCGGTGGCCTGCTCGCAGAGCACCGTGACAACAGGACGCTCAGTGGGGGCAGGCACCCATCGAGGCTAGGAACCGAACCGTAGGATTGTCAACAATCTCTTGCTGCCATGGCCGCCTCAGTCGCACACTGACTCTCATGACGGTCCGCCCCTCCACCCACCCGCTGCCGGCGTCGACGCCTCCGCTGCTGCAAACGGGGATCGGCGTCGTCGCGCCGTACGACTTCGCGCTGGATCGCGAGCTCTGGCGATGGGTCCCGGACGACGTGACGCTGCATCTCACGCGGACGCCGTACGCGCCGCTCGCCGCAACCCTCGAGATGGCGGTGCACATCTCGGATCCGGAGCTGATCGCCCGCGCCGCGACCGACGTCCTTCCGGTGGCGCCGCTGGCCGTTGCGTACGCCTGCACCTCCGGGAGCTTCGTCGGTGGCCTCGCCGGCGAGGTCGCGCTCGTCGACGCGATGATCGCCGCCGGCGCACCGGCTGCCGTGACGACGAGTGGCGCACTACTGCTGGCCTTGCGTCACCTCGGCATCAACCGGGTCGCGACGGTCACGCCGTACACCGACGATCTCACCGCTCTGCTGACCGCGTTCCTCGCCGAAGCCGGAGTCGAGGTGGTCGCGACCGCCGGACTCGGCCTGATCGCCCAGATCTGGACCGTCCCCTACGAGGCGATCGTCGAACTCGTCCGCAGCATCGATACGAGCTCCGCCGACGCAATCTTCATCAGCTGCACCAACCTCCCGACGTACGACGTCATCCCCGGCCTAGAGGCCCTCGTAGGCAAACCAGTCCTCACCGCCAACCAAGTCACCATGTGGTCCGCCCTCTCCCTCACCGGCCACACCCCCATCGGCCCCGGCCAACACCTCCTCACCTGACCCGACCACCCACAAGCCCCACCCCCGCCCGCCACCCAGCACCACCCCCACCCAGCGGCTCCACTCGAGCCCCCACCCCACCTAATCCCAGGCCCACGCCAGCCCAGGCCCCACCCAATCCCAGGTCCCACTCGAGCCCAGGCCCCGCTCGGGCTGGCCGCTGGCGGATCAAACCCACCTCGGACGCACGCGGCCGCGGCACGGTGGTCCGACGGCATGCGGGTCGGGTCTGACGGGGGTTCTGCTTCAGTCGATCTGGGGTTAGGCTTCGTCGTATTGTTGACAATCTGCAATCGGCAGGGGGTGAGGGTGTGCCGGACCTGCTGGTGCAGGCGGTTGAGCCGGGTGAGTACGCCGGGCGACTGCGGCGAGTGCGCACGGCGATGGGCGAGCGCGGGCTCGGCGCCCTGGTGGTCAGCGATCCCGCCAACCTCTTCTACCTGACCGGGTACGACGCTTGGTCCTTCTATACCCCGCAATGCCTGCTCGTCCCCGCCGACGGCGAACCGCACCTGTTCGCGCGCGCCATGGACGCGGCCGGGGCTGCGTACACCTGCAATCTCCGCGCGGACCAGATCCACGGCTACCCGGAGGACCTGGTTCACCGCCCCGACGTCCACCCCTACGACTGGATCGCGGTCGGCATCCGCGACCTCATCGAGCCCGGCGCCGACATCGGCATCGAGGGTGACGCGCACTATTTCTCCGCCCGCGCGTACCTTGCCCTCGGCAACGGTCTGCCCGGGCACCGCCTGGTCGACTCGGCCGAGCTGGTGAACTGGATCCGCCTGGTCAAGTCACCGCACGAGCTGCGCCAGCTCCGGATCGCCGGCTCGATCGCAGCGCAGGCGATGCGGATCGCCCTCGACCAGCTCCGCCCCGGTCGCCGGCAGTGCGACCTGGTCGCCGAGATCATGGCCGCCCAAGCCATCGGCACCCCGGAACACGGCGGCGACTACCCGGCGATCGTCCCGATGCTGCCTACCGGTGAAGCCGCCGGTACGCCGCACCTCACCTGGACCGACCGCCCGTTCCGAGCCGGCGAGGCGACCACGATCGAGCTTGCCGGCGTGTTCGGCCGCTACCACGCTCCACTCGCCCGCACAGTGATGCTCGGCGACCCACCGCAGCGGTTGCGCGAGACGGCCAAGGTGGTGGCCGAAGGTATGCGAGCCACGTTGTCGACAATCCGACCAGGTGTCACCGGCAGCGTCGTACACGCCGCCTTCAACGACGTGATCGCCGCGCACGGGCTGGTGAAGGACTCGCGAATCGGGTACTCGATCGGCATCGGCTACCCACCCGACTGGGGTGAGCGCACGGTGAGCCTGCGCCCCGGCGAGAGCACCGTGCTCGAAGCCGGGATGGCGTTCCACGTGATCCTCGGGATGTGGATGGACGGCTGGGGATACGAGCTGTCCGAGCCGATCGTGGTCACCGACGACGGCGTCGAGCGACTCACCGACCTGTCCCACGAACTGACGATCAGGAGGTAGCCCAGGTGACGGATCAGGAGGTAGCCCAGGTGACGCAGGAAGCCCGTGGTGCAGCGAAGACTCTTCCGTACGCCGAGCGCGTCACCGGTCTCGTCGGCTCGGTGATCGACTCGAGTACGTCGCTGTTGCACAAGCAGACCCACGACATCGTCCGGTTCGCCATGGGCTCCCCCGCCGCGGAAGCCGTCCCGTCGACAATCCTCGCGGGCATCGCCGCCGACCAACTCAGCCGCGCCGACGCGTACGACTACGCCGCCACCGAAGGCGACCCGCCGCTCCACGAGGCACTCTTGGAGACGCTCCGCGGCACCAGCGACGAGACCACTGCCGACCGCCTCACCATCACCGCCGGCGGGATGCAGGGCCTCGACCTGTTCTGCAAGCTCTTCGTCGACCCCGGTGACCTGGTCGTCGTCGAGTCACCGACGTACACGAACGGCAGCGCGACCGCGCTCTCGTACGGCGCCCAGTTGCTGGAGGTCCCGGTCGACGACGACGGGATGATTGTCGACCAGCTCGAGCAACTGGTGGACGGACGCCGACCCAAGGCGATCTACACCATCCCGACCTTCCAGAACCCGTCCGGCGCAACGCTCTCGCTCGAGCGACGGCACCGCCTCCTCGATCTGGCCCGGTCCTGGGGCTCGATGGTGATCGACGACGATCCGTACGGGCTGCTGCGATTCGCCGGCGATCCGTTGCCGACAATCCGCGAGCTCGCCGCCGGCGATCCGCTGGTGTTCGCCGTACGCACGTTCTCGAAGATTGTCGCGCCCGGACTGCGAGTGGGTTGGGTGGACACTGACCCCGAGCTGCAGCCGCTGCTGATCAATGCGAAGCAGGCGATGGACACCTGCACGAACCTGCCGGCCCAGCGGCTGCTCGCCGGGTTCCTGCAGGGTGGGCATCTCGAGGACCACCTGGTCACGCAGCGCGCGGAGTACCGGCGGCGCAAGGAAGCAATGCACGCGGCGCTGCAGGAACACTTCGGCAACATCGCCCGCTGGACCGACCCCGAGGGCGGCTTCTTCCTCTGGGTGACGCTGGAGAACGGCGTCGACACCGCGGAGCTCTTCGAGATCGCGCTCGCCGAAGGCGTCGCGTTCATCCCTGGCCCGGCCTTCTCCCCCACCGAGCGCTTCACCGACGCGCTCCGGCTCTGCTTCGCCTCCACCCCGCCCGACCGCATCCACGAGGGCGTCGCCCGCCTCCGCCGCGCCGCGGACAAACTGTTGCCTTAAGCAACCCCTCACCAGTCCTCTCAAGAATCCAGGCCGACTGAGAGGATTCGTTTACGCAGGTGTTACACACCACGCGCGCCGCTGAAACCGGGGCCCCCTGAACTGAAAAGGACCCGCCGACGTTGGCGGGGCGCCCCTAGGGTTCCGCTGCCGGCTTCGGCAGGTCTGGTCCGAGAGGGGAGGCGGCGCTGTTCGCGACGGCGCCGTTCCACGGCGGGACAAAAGCCCGGGAGGCCTTGAAGGCCCCGGGTTGCCGTGTGCATTCCGGGCCGATCCGACGGAGGCCGGAATGTCAGCCACCCCTGAAACACTGACCTCGCCGAGCGCGGAGGACCTGGGCCGCTTCGGCTACCCCCAGCAGCTCTCGCGCCGGGTCGGCAGCTACGCGTCGTTCGCTGCCGGCTTCTCGTTCGTGTCCATCCTGACCACCGTGTTCCAGCTGTTCGGGCTGGGGTTCGGCTTCGGCGGTACGGCGTTCTTCTGGACCTGGCCCGCGGTCCTGGCCGGCCAGCTGATGGTCGCGCTGTGCTTCGCCGAACTGGCCGCGCGCTATCCCCTGTCCGGCGCGATCTACCAGTGGGCGCGGCGGCTCGGCGGCGCCGTCGTCGGCTGGATCGCCGGCTGGACGATGGTGATCGCCCAGATCATCACGCTGGCCGCGGCCGCGATCGCCCTGCAGGTCGTGCTGCCCGCGGTCTGGTCCGGCTTCCAGCTGATCGGCACCGACTCCACTCTCGCGTCGCGTGATGGCGCCGCGAATGCCGTCGTACTCGGCTGCCTGCTACTCGCGGCGACGACCGTGCTCAACGCCACAAGCGTGCGGATCACCGCGATCGTCAACTCGGCCGGCGTGACCTGTGAGCTCGTGGGTGTCGTGTTGATTGTCGTGTTGTTGACAATGCAGGCCGAGCGCGGTCCGTCCGTCGTACTGCACACCACGAACCTCGACAGCAGCACCGGGTACGTCGTACCGCTGCTGATCTCGGCGTTGATGGCGGCCTATGTGCTGGTCGGGTTCGACAGTGCGGGCGAGTTGTCGGAGGAGACGCACAAGCCGCGGGCGACCACGCCGCGGACGATCCTCCGCGCGGTCGTCGCGTCCGGGATCGGCGGCGCGTTCCTGATCGTCGCCGCGTTGATGGCGGCACCGTCGCTGACCGACGGCGACCTCGCCACCCAAGGGCTTCCGTACGTGCTGACCAGCCGGCTCGGCACGACTCCGGGGAAGCTGCTGTTGCTCGACGTCGCGGTCGCGGTGTGCGTGTGCACGCTGGCGATCCAGACCGCGGCCGCCCGGATGATCTTCTCGATGGCGCGCGACAACGTGTTGCCCGCGTCGGGGCTGTTGCGTCAGGTGTCTCGTCGTACCGGCACGCCCGTCGCCGCGACGATCGTGCCCGGAGTGCTCGCCGCCGTGTGCCTGCTGGTGAACGTGGGCAACGCCGGTCTGTTCCTCGGCCTCGCGAGCGTGTGCATCATGCTCCTGTACGTCGCCTACCTCATGGTCACCGCACCTTTGCTGGTACGGCGCTTGACCGGCAACGGGCTCGCGTCCGGGGTCGACGAGAACGGGAAACCGCTGTTCTCACTCGGTCGATTCGGTCTGATTGTCAACATCATCGCGGTCACCTACGGGCTCGCGATGGCGATCAACCTCGGCTGGCCACGCGCCGAGGTCTACGACCCGGCAGGCGAAGGCTGGTACCTGCACTACCTCCCCCTGATCGTCCTGGCCATCGTCGCCATTGGCGGCCTGATCGCCTACCGCGTCCAGCGCACCGCCTACCACGCCTCCATCGGCGTGCTCGCCCCAACCACCCCGGCCCTCACCGAACCAGAAGGAGCCGGCGCATGAACCGCGAGATTCCCGGTGGGGCCGTGTGGTCGGTTCCGGTTCGGGCCGGGCGGAGCCTGACGCTTACTGCGCTTGCTGACGGGGCCAATGCGTCTGTGCTTGTTGTTGGTGCGGATCGGCTTGATCGGTTGAACATTCCGGACACGTTGAAGGCGCAGATGTCTGCGCGGATCCGGCCGGGCATGGTGTTGATGTCCGACCGCGGGCTCGCGCTCGCGACAGTGCTCGATTCCAGCCTGGACTGGCACGACTGCCTGACCGGCCTCCTCCCCGACCGGCTGCTGTTGATCGAACTCGCCAAACACGGCCTCGGCCAGGCCGACCTGCACGCCTGCATCAACTTCTTCTCCAAGGTCGCCATCGCCGACGACCCCCGCGCCTCGCTGGCCGTCGTCCCCGACCACGCACGAGCCGGCGACACCGTAGTCCTCCGAGCCGATCAGGACCTCCTCGTCTTCATCTCCACCGCACCGCACCCGTTGTCCGACGGCCCGTCGGGCGCGATCGCCGTACAGCTCGGCACAGCAGACCCAACGGACCCGCCGCTGCGCGAGGAAGCGGTGCGCGCGCTCGAGCTGACCCGGGAGTTGATCGCATGACCGTGCTCGACACGACCACCGGTCTCGACACGGTCGTCCAACCGGGCGACGGCGCGCTCGTCACCGTCCCGGCCGGCGGCCGGTTGCGGATTGTCGACCTGCACGGCAACCAGGCCGTCGACACCTTGTTCTACGACGCGTACGACATCGACAACCGCTACTCGGCCTTCGACACGATCCGAGAACAGCGTGCGGTCTACCTGACCACCGGATCGCGCCTGTTGTCGACCAGACTCGACGAGCTCGCGGTCATCAGCGGCGACACCTGCGGCCGGCACGACACGGTCGGCGGCGCCTGCTCGCAGGAAAGCAACGTCATCCGGTACGGCGAACACACGCGGCACCAGCACGCCTGCCGCCAGACCTTCCTGTACTACGGCGCGAAGGCCGGCATCGGACAGCGCCAACTCACGCACAACGTCAACTTCTTCATGAACGTGCCGGTGACCTCAGCCGGCGACCTGAAGTTCGACGACGGCCTGTCCGCGCCGGGCCGGTACGTCGAGATCACAGCGAGCCGCGACATCCTGGTGCTGATCAGCAATTGTCCGCAGGTCAACAATCCCTGCAACGGCTGGAATCCGACGCCGGTACAGCTGCTGGGTTGGTGGTGACGTTGGCGATCATCACGATCACCAGCCCAGGAATCCAGACGACTGTGCAGGACCGAGCCGGACGGCCCGGCCTGTGGGATGTCGGCGTACCGCCTTCAGGCGCAGCCGACGAGCTCAGCTTCGCGCTGATCAACGCCGCCGTCGGCAACCCCGACAACGCAGCCGGTCTGGAATGCGTCCTGGCCGGCCCGGTGCTCACCTGCGATGAGGACCGTCTGGTCTGCGTCGGCGGGGCTGTCAACAATGCGACAATCGACGGGCTCCGGGTCCGGCCTGGCATGGTCGTCCGGCTTCCCGCCGGCGCCGTGCTGGACGTCGGCCCACTCGACGGGCCGGGTACGCGCGGCTACCTCGCGATCGAAGGCGGCCTGGACGTTCCGCGGGTCCTGGGCAGCCGGTCCACCTTCGTGCTCGGCGGTTTCGGTGGCCACGACGGCCGGCCGCTCGCGGCTGGCGACCAGCTTCAGCTCGGTCGGCGCGAGAACCTCCTCAGCCCGATCTCCGTCGAGCTGCCGAGCATCTCGGACAGTTGGGAGCTGCGGGTGATTCCGGGTCCGCACGGTGCTCCGGACCACCTCACAGATGAAGGCGTCGAGGCGTTCTTCGGGACCGATTGGATTGTCGACCATCGCTCGGACCGCACTGGGGTCAGGCTCGTCGGGCCGGTTCCGCAGTGGGCCCGGACCGACGGCGGCGAGGCCGGTCTGCATCCGTCCAACGTGCACGACTCCGCGTACCCGGTCGGCGGCATCATGCTGTCCGGCGACACCCCGGTCATCGTCGGCAAGGACGGGCCTTCGCTTGGCGGCTTCGTCGTACCGGCTGTGGTGATCGAGGCCGATCGCTGGATGCTTGGTCAGCTGCGCGCCGGTGACGCCGTCCAGTTGGTGCCCGTGTCGTTCGATGCCGCGGCCGAGGCGATCGCCGTACGACGTGCTTGGTTGGCAGATCTCCGTCAGACACCTGCCCCGGCGGTGGCTCCGGTCAGCGGGGCTGCTCGGCCGGAGGTGCTGCATCGGTCGGACGGCGTACCGCCGTACACCATCAGGTGTGCGGGCGAACGGCATCTGCTGGTCGAGGCCGGGCCGGCTGAGCTCGACCTCACCGTGCGGGTGTGGATTCACCTGCTCGCACAGGCGTTGCGGGACGATCGGCCGGCCGGCGTCGCCGAGATCGTCGAGGGCGTGCGGTCGCTGCTCGTCGCCGTGGACTCGGACCGGCTCGGCCTGGTCGAACTGGCGGAGCGGCTCGCCTTCCTGGCAGCCGGGCTGGCGGATCCGGAGACGGTGGTGCTGCCGGCGCGCGAGGTGATCCTGCCGATCGCGTTCGACCATCCGGAGGCGCACGAGGCGATGCGGCGGTACGCGACGTCTGTGCGGCCGGACGCGCCCTGGTGCCCGGACAACGTGGAGTTCATCCGGCGGGTCAACGATCTGACCGCACGTGACGAGGTCTTCGAGATCGTCCAGGCCGCGACGTACCTGGTGGTCGGGCTGGGCGACGTCTACCTCGGCGCGCCGGTCGCCGTACCGATCGATCCGCGGCACCGGCTGGTGACGACGAAGTACAACCCGGCCCGGACCTGGACGCCGCAGAACGCGGTCGGGATCGGCGGGATCTACCTGTGCGTGTATGGGATGGAAGGGCCGGGTGGGTACCAGTTGGTCGGCCGCACCGTCCCGGTGTGGCGGCTGTCGCCCGCCGACGAGCAGCCCTGGTTGCTGCGGCAGTTCGACTTGATCAGATTCACTCCGGTGACTGCGGAACAGCTCGCTCACGAGCGGGCCGAGATCGCGGCCGGGCGGGCCGACCTGCGGGTCAGCCCGTCGACGTTCTCGATTGCCGACGTACGCCGGATCGAGCAGGAGGCACCTGTGGACATCGCGACAGTGCGGGCCCGACGGCGGGCCGCGTTCGAGGCCGAGCGGGCGAGGTGGGGTGCGTGAGTGTCTGGATCACCCGGGTCGACCCGGTCGCGCCGGCGGCGGGACCGCTGCACGGCCTGACGTTTGCGCTGAAGGACAACATCGACCTCGCCGGGGTGCCGACCACTGCCGGCGATCCGCGGAACGATCAGCCGGCCGAACGGAACGCGTTCGTGGTCGACCGGTTGGTCGCGGCGGGCGCCGTACCGCTGGGGAAGACGAACCTGGATCAGTACGCGACCGGGCTGGTCGGCACGCGATCGCCGTACGGCGCCTGTCACTCGGTGTTTTCCGACAAGCACGTGTCAGGCGGCTCGAGCTCGGGCAGTGCGGTCGCGGTGGCGTCGGGGCAGGTGGATTTCGCGCTCGGCACCGACACGGCTGGCAGCGGGCGGGTGCCGGCCGCCTTCAATCGGATTGTCGGCATTAAACCGTCACGCGGTCTCGTTTCGGCGCGCGGCGTCGTACCTGCCTGCCGTTCGCTGGACTGCGTGACGGTGATGGCTCGCTCGGTCGCGACTGCACGCCGGGCGTTCGACGTGATGGTTGCCTTCGATCCGGACGACGCCTGGTCGCGGCGGGCCTCCTCGCTACCACGTGAACGCCCTGGGGCGCGGTCGGCCGGTGTCTCCTCTGGACGGACACCGGGGCGCGCGGTGATCGGCGTGCCGGATCTGGATCTGGATCTCGATCCGCTGCACGAGGAGGCCTGGCAGGAGGCGCTCGCTCAGGTCGATCGGCTCGGCGAGGTGGTGAAGGTGGACGTGCGGCCGCTGCTCGAGGCGGCGGAGCTGCTGTATTCCGGTCCGTGGCTGGCCGAGCGGTGGCTCGCCTTCGGGGACAAGCTGGACGACGTTCCGGCGGTGGACCCGACTGTGCGGTCGATTGTCAACAATGGGGCAATGTTGACGGCGGCGGACGCCTTTGCGGGGTTCGACCGGCTCGCGACGCTCGCGCGGGCGAGCGAGCAGCTGTGGACGGAACTCGACGCGCTGCTGTTGCCGGTGACCTACGGACATCCGACCCTGGCCGAGGTGGCCGCGGATCCGATCGGCGTGAACAGCCGGCTCGGGCGCTTCACCAACATGGTCAACCTGCTCGACTTGTGCGCGGTCGCTTTCCCGGGTCCGGACCGGGCCGACGGGCTGCCGTTCGGCATTCAGTTGCTCGCGCCGGCGGGTCACGATCGAGTGCTGATCGATCTCGCCGCTGTGTGGTGTGGTGAGGACACCGCGCCGCTCGAGTCCCCCGGCGACGAGGTTCTGCTGGCGGTCGCCGGTGCGCATCTGTCCGGCCAGCCTTTGAACGCGGAGCTGGTACGACGTGGTGCCCGGCTGATCGGTGACGCGCGGACTGCTTCGTCGTACCGGATGTATCTGGTCGACGGGCCGCGGCCGGGCCTGACGCCTGGTCGCGGGACCGGTCCGGGGATCGAGGTGGAGGTGTGGAGCGTGCCGGCGGCGGAGCTCGGCGGGTTCGCGCAGACAATCGCGCCCCCGCTGGCGATCGGGCCGCTGGAACTCTCGGACGGGCGGCAGATCCTCGGCTTCGTGTGTACGGCGGACGGCGCGGACCCGGCGCGGGACATCACGGCCTTCGGCGGCTGGCGTGCGTACTTGGCTTCGGGGCCCGCCTAAGCTTGTTCCTCATGACGCCCGCCGAACAGAGTGTGCTCGACCGGATCGACGAAGAGCTGCTGGTGCGGGTCACCTGTCAGTTGCTGCAGGCAACCGGACAGAACCCGCCCGGCGAGGAGGCCGCCACCGTCGCGGTCCTGGCGGCGGCGGGACGTGAGCTCGGGCTCGACGTGGTCACCACGACCGTCGAGCCCGGGCGGGACAACGTCAGCATCACGCTTGCCGGGGGCAACGGTCCGGGGCTGCTGATCCTCGGGCACACCGACGTCGTACCGGTGGGCGACGGCTGGACGGTCGACCCGTACGGCGCTGTCGTGAAGGACGGCCGCGTCTACGGGCGTGGCGCGTCGGACATGAAGGGCGGTCTCGCGGCCGCGCTGGTCGCTCAGGCCGCCCTTCGCGGCGTCGGGCTGAGCGGCCCGGTCGAGCTCGCTGCCGTGGTCGACGAGGAGGAGACGGGGAAGGGGATCCGGTCGTACGTGGCCGGCGGGCCGCGCGCGTTCGCCGGCTGCATCACCGCTGAGCCGACGGACCTGCAGACGATCATCGCGGCGCGGGGCGACTCGTACCTTCGGGTCGCGATCCACGGCCGGGCCTGTCACGCGGGCAATCCGGACGACGGCGCGAACGCGATCTACGGTGCCGCCGCGGTGGTGGCCGAGATCGAGCGGCTGCACGCCGAGCTTGCTGCCGACCCGCATCCGCTGCTCGGCCCGGCGACGTGGAGCGTCGGCCAGATCAACGGCGGCACGGGTGGCTCGATCGTGCCCGCCGAGTGCGTGATCGTGGCGGATCGCCGGCTGCTGCCCGGTGAGTCGCCGGCTGCGGTGCTCGACGATCTGCGAGCCCGAGTGGCGGCGTTGCGGCTCGAGGATCGCGGGTTGTCGGTCGACCTCGAGATGCCGATGGAGATGCCCGCCTTCGAGACGCCGGCTGACGCGGACCTCGTGCGGGTGGTCGAGGCAGCGCGGGTCGACGCCGGCGGTCCCGACCTCCCGCTCGCCGGGTGGACCGCAGCCTGCGACGGCGGGTACGTCGCCCGAGACCTCGCCGTACCAGTCGTCGTCCTCGGCCCCGGATCAGTCACCACCCAGGCCCACCGCGCCAACGAGTCCGTCCCCGTCGCCGACCTAATCACCGCCGCCCGCACCTACACCCTCACCGCCCTCCGCCTACTCAGCTAACCACCGACCAACCTCGCCCCGACCTGCCGCCGCCACCCGCCCGCCGCAGCCACGACCGCCCCCGCTCGACGCCCCGCCCACACCTACCCCCTCACCGCCCTCCGCCTGCTCAGCTGCCCCCGATCGACATCGGCCCGACGTGCCCGCGGTGCCGCCCAAGCACAGGCACTGCCGCCCCGCTCGACTCCCGCCCCGTGACTCCCGCCGCTCGACTCCCGCCCGTGACTCCCGGCGCCACCGCCACCGCCCCCGTCATCGCCCCGTGACTCCCGCACCACCACCGCCCCGCCACCGCCCCGCCACCGCCCCGCCACCGGAGGGGATGTCCCTTTGTGTTGTGGATCTCCCTCGCGGGATTGCGGCCTTGACGGGGTTGGCGTGGCGCTAGGGCTTAGCGGCCGGGGAAGAAGTCGGCGCCCTGGACGTACTCCATGCGGCGGGTGAAATCGGGGTCGGCGAGGCGGTCCAGCATCTCCTGTTCGGTGAGTTCCTCGATGCGGGTCTGGATCCAGTAGAGGTTGCCGTACGGATCCCGCACCCGGCCCACCTTGTCGCCGAAGAACAGGTGCGTCACCTCGGTCACCGACGTACCGCCCGCCGCGACCGCCTGCGCGTGCACCGCCTCTGCGTCGTCGACGTACAGCCGCAGGAAAGCCGGCGTCGCCGGCCATTCCGGCCTGGCGTCGAACATCATCACGATCGCGTTCCCGATCCGCATCTCCGCGTGCCCGATCCGCCCGTCCGGACCCACCACCCGATCGATCTCCTCGGCCCCGAACGCCCGCGTCAGCCAATCCATCAACCCGTCCGTGTCCGGCCCGATGATCCACGGCGTCACGGTCGTATACCCCTCGGGAATCGCCATCCCACTCTCCTCCACTCGCCTGCAGTCGCTCTCCAGCACACCTTCACCCGGTCCCGGGACACCTGCGTTCGCTCCCGAGACCCCTTCACTCGGGTCCCGGACACCCTTCACCCGCTCCCGGGACACCGTCCCTCGGCCCCGAACGCCCCTCACTCCCTCACCGGAACGCCTTCGCCCGGGTCCCGGACACCCTCCGCTCGCTCCCGGGACACCTTCAGTCGGTTCCGGGAGGCCCTTCACTCGCTACCAGAGCACCTTCGCTGGGTCCCGGACACTCATAACGCTAGGCCGGGAACCGGACAGCTTTTGACCGCTACCTGCACGCTTCGCGATGGATCTCCTGCGTGATCGCGTGGGGGTAAGATTGTCGACAATCTACCTATTTCGGTGCGGTGAGCCAGTTCGGTGCGGTGCGAGACAGGAGGTCGGATGGTCACGGTAGGGCTGCTCTATCCCGGTCACAGCGCGGAGGACGACTACCCGGCGCTCGAGGCGCGACTGGACGGTTCGATCAAACTGCCGGTCGTGATCACGTCGGTCGGCGAGGACGCGCACCGGGTGGACGCACTCCTCGACCTGGGCCGCGCCGAGCGACTCACCGAAGGCGCCTCCGAACTCGCGGCCGCCAAGCCGGACGCGGTGATGTGGGCCTGCACGTCCGGCAGTTTCGTCTTCGGTCCCGAGGGCGCCCGCAACCAGGCATCCGGTGTCGCTCAGGCGCTTGGCGTGCCGGCGTCGTCGACCTCGCTAGCGTTCGTCGATGCTTGCCGCGCTCTCGGCGTACGGCGGGTTGCCGTGGCAGCGTCGTACCCGGAAGACGTCGCGACGCACTTCGTCCGGTTCCTGACCGCCGGCGGGGTCGAGGTGGTCGCGATGGGCAGCCACGGGATCATCACCGCGGCCGAGGTCGGCACGCTCGATCCGCAGCGGGTGGTCGCGATGGTGAAGGCCGCGGACCACCCGGACGCCGAGGCGATCCTGGTCCCCGACACCGCGATGCACACGCTGCAGATCGTCGACGACCTCGAGGCCGCGGTCGGAAAGCCGGTACTCACGGCCAACCAGGTGACGGTGTGGAAAGGCCTGGAGTTGACCGGCCCGGTACCGTCACTGCCAGGCTTGGGCCGATTGTTTTCAGCGAGGGGGACATACGCGTGACCAGTTTCATCGAGCCGTTGGCGCAGGAGTCGACGCCGAGCATCATCGCCGACAAGCTGCGCCAGGCCATCAGCCACGGCGAGCTCAAGCCCGGCGCGCAACTCGGCGAGGCCGACCTGGCCCGCAAGCTCGGCGTCAGCCGCGGTCCGCTCCGCGAAGGCATGCAGCGGCTCACCCAGGAGGGGCTGCTGGTCTCGATCCGCAACCGCGGGTTGTTCGTCATCGACATGACGCCGGACGACGTCCGGGACATGTACCTGGCGCGCGAGGCGATCGAACGCGCCGCCGCGCGCCGGATCGCCGACGGCGACCACGAGGCAGCCGGCAAGGAACTGCTCGCCATCGTCGAGCAGATGGCCGCCGCCGAGGGCGATCCCGCCGCAGTCAGCGAGCTCGACATCGCCTTCCACGAACGCCTCGTCCAACTCGCCGGCAGCCCGCGCCTGTCCCGCATGCACGCGACCTCGATCACCGAGACCCGCATGTGCATCCACGCCCTCGCCGAGACCTACACCCTCTCCGAAGCCCGCATCGGCGAACACAAAGCCCTCGCCGAAGCCATCGCAGCCGGCGACTACCTCCTAGCCGACGACCTCCTCATGGCCCATATGGACGACGCCATAACCCGCCTGACCAACCGCTGACCCACCCCCACACCCTCGTACGGCGCCAACTCCTTCCGCCGCCGTACCCACGCGGGGATGCGCCGCGGCATCCCGCCGCACCCCGGCGACCCGCCGTACCCCCGTGCAGAAGCAGCACGCACCGAGACACGCTGCAGGAAGCCGGGCGGCCGCCGTCTCCGGCGCGCCGCGCAGGGGGCTCGTGCTCGCGTACGGCGGGAGCCCGCTGTGCGCGGCGGTGTCCATTGACAGGGCAGGGGGCTGGGTTAGGCTTGGATTGTCGACAATCTTACGGTTGACAATCGTGTGTTTGACCGGACGTGTGAAGGGATCCGCCGTGGCCGAGCTGTCGCAGGTCTTGAAACAGGCAACCGGAGTGATCGCCGCCCGCGGCGAGGGTGTGTTGCTGTTCGACGAGGACGATCGGCGGTATCTCGACTTCACGGCGGGCATCGGGGTGACGTCGACCGGGCACTGCCATCCACGCGTCGTCGCGGCCGCGCAGGAGCAGGTCGGCAAGATCATCCACGCGCAGTACACGACCGTCATGCACCGCCCGCTGCTCACCCTGGTCGAGCGGCTCGGCGAGGTCCTCCCCCGCCACCTCGACCGGATGTTCTTCGCGAACTCCGGCAGCGAGGCGGTCGAGGCGGCGCTGCGACTCAGCCGGCAGGCGACCGGCCGTCCGAACGTGATCGTCTTCCACGGTGGATTCCACGGCCGGACGGTCGCTGCGGCGTCGATGACCACATCCGGGACGAAGTTCCGATCCGGGTTCAGTCCGCTGATGGCCGGCGTACATGTGTCGCCGTTCCCGGATCCCGGACACTTCGGCTGGCCGGTTGAGCAGGCGACGGACTTCGCGCTCAGCCAGTTGGACTATGTGCTGCAGACGTTGAGTACGCCGGCGGACACCGCCGCGTTTTTCGTCGAGCCGGTGCTGGGCGAAGGCGGGTACGTGCCGGCGAACGAGCGGTTCTTCGCCCGGCTGCGGGAACGCGCCGACCAGCACGGGATCCTGCTCGTCGTGGACGAGGTGCAGACGGGATTCGGCCGGACCGGGAAGTTCTGGGGTGGCGACCACTTCGGCTCGCACCCGGACGTCCTGATCACGGCGAAGGGACTCGCGTCCGGCTTCCCGCTGTCGGGGATCGCGGCGTCGTCCGCGCTGATGGAGAAGGCGTGGCCGGGTTCGCAGGGTGGGACGTACGGCGCCAACGCGGTCGCGTGCGCGGCGGCAATCGCGACGCTGGACGTGATTCGGGACGAGGGACTGGTGCAGAACGCGGCCGAGCGGGGTGCGCAGCTCAAGCAGGCGCTGCAGTTGGTCGCGGACAAGCATGAGCGGATCACGGACGTGCGCGGGCTCGGGCTGATGATCGGCAACGAGTTCCGCGACGCCGACGGCAAACCCGACCCCGTCACGGCGGCCGCCGTACAGCAGGAGGCAGCAAGGAGGGGTCTCCTGCTGTTGACCTGCGGCGCCTGGGGCCAGGTCGTCCGCTTCATCCCCGCCCTCGTCGTCAACCCCGCCGAAATCGACGAAGCCGCCACCATCTGGTCCGACGCGGTCACCGCAGTCACCTCCTGACCCACCCCGCCGCCCGGGCAACCCCACCTGCCCGGGCGGCACCCCCCGTCCTCGCACCCCCGTCCGCGCACCCCCGCCCGGGCAACCCCACCTGCCCGGGCGGCACCCCGTCCGCGCACGGACGATCCGCGCCTCGCCTCGCCCACCCGGAATTCCGGTGCATGAGCTGTGGGGTTGCGAGGATGCGCGGGTGAGTGAGCGCACGGTTTTGCATTCTGGGGCGGTTTTGGATGTGCGTTCCGGGGAGGTGGGCGCGGCCGATGTTCTGATCGTTGACGGTCGGATTGTTGACATTGGCGGCGGGTTGGATGGGGATGTGGGGGTCGATTGCTCGGGTGGGGTGTTGGTGCCGGGGCTGATCGACTGTCATACGCATGTCTGTCTGGCGCAGACGATGCGGGATCCGTTGGGGGTGCCTCGGTCGGCTCGGGCGTTGTCCGCCGTACCGGTGTTGCGGACGCTCCTCGGCCTCGGCATCACCACGGTGCGCGATGCGTGGGGCGCGGATGCCGGCGTGCGGCTGGCCGTCGAGCAGGGGTGGATCGACGGGCCGGAGGTGCTGGTCAGTCTGCGGCAGGTGTGTACGACGGGTGGCCTCGGGGACCACTGGTCGACGCGGGTGGGGCCGGTCGACTTCTTCGGGGATCCGGCGATGCCGGACCCGGTGTTCGACGGGGCCGACGGTGCGCGGGCCGTCGTACGGCGGATGGTGCGGGCCGGCGCGGATTGGATCAAGGTGACCGCGACGGGGTCGATGGCGTTGGGCACTGGTGTGCACGACGTACAGCTGACGCCCGAAGAGATGAGTGCGCTGGTCGACGAGGCTCGGCGGCACGGGGATCGGCGGGTCATGGTGCACGCCCACGGGGCCCGTGCGGCTGAGCTTGCGACGCGCGCCGGGGCAGCGAGTATCGAGCACGGGACATATCTGGACGAGACCGCGGTCGATGCGATGGCCGCGGCCAGGACCTGGTACGTGCCGACGCTCTCGGTGACGCAGTCGGATCCGGATCAGGCGCCGGAAGGTGCTGCGGAGGCTCATCGGACATCGGTCCGGTTGGCGCTTCAGGCCGGTGTGCCGATCGCGATGGGGACCGACAACCCGGTGCGGCCGCACACCGAGGCCTTGTGGGAGCTCAGGCACCTGGCGGACGCTGGGCTCGGGGACGCCGGAGCGTTGCGAGCGGCAACAATCGATGCGGCTCGGTTGCTGGGACTCGCGGACGATCGTGGGGAGATCAGTCCGGGTAAGCGCGCGGACTTGGTGCTGCTCGATGGGACCGACCTCGACTGCGGCTCGCTCGAGAAGCGGATCCGGAAGGTCTTCCGCAACGGGCTCGCGGTCGGCTGACGGGTTCAGAGCCACGGCTTGGGGCGCACGCAATCGGCTCGCCGGACATCTGGCGAGCCGATTGCGCGGGTGATCAGGCCTTGGCGGGCTCCAGGGCTACTGGCGGGAGCGCCTCGGAGGTGCCGGGGATGGCGGTGCCGTTGAGGGGGCAGCGGGTGGTCTCCGGGACCTTGAGAAGGGCGATGGCGCCGACCACGCAGGCGGCCATCATGTAATACGCCGGCATCAGCGCGTTGCCCGTTTGCGCGGTGAGCCAGTCGTTCGCGGCGGGCGCCGTACCGCCGAAGAGCGAGGTCGACACGTTGTAGGCAATCGCGAAACCGGCGTACCGGACGTGGGTCGGGAACATCGCCGGGAACGTCGCCGAGATGGTCGCCAACTGCGGGACGTAGAGCAGACCGAGTACGGCGAACCCGATGATCGCGCCGGCCAGGTTCGTGCCCATCAGCAGGAACATCGGCGCCCCGAAGACGAACAGCCCGGCCAGCGAGAACCACCACAGCGGCTTGCGGCCGACCCGATCCGAGGTCCGGCCCGCGAACGGCAGGAACAGCATCATTGTCAACATTCCGATGATCGGCACGATGAGTGACTCGTCCGAACTGAGGCCGATCTCGCTTTCCAGGTACGTCGGCATGTACGTCAGCAGCGTGTAGTTGACGACGTTGAGCGCGATCACCAGACCGCCGAGTTGCAGGATCGGCCGCCAGTAGCCGGCCAGCAGATCCTTGAACTGCGTGGTCGTCTCCTCTTCCTTCTGCCCCTTCGCCTCCAGTTCGCGGAACACGGGAGTGTCCTCGAGCCGCGACCGCAGGTACACGCCGACCAGGCCGAGCGGCGCGGCGACCAGGAACGGCAGGCGCCAGCCCCACGAGTGCATCGCGTCGTCGCCGAGGATCAGGGAGAAGCCGAGCATCAGCAGCGCACCGAGCGAGAAGCCGGACAGGGTGCCGAACTCGAGGAAGCTGCCCAGGAAGCCGCGGCGGCGGCTCGGCGCGTACTCCGCCATGAACGTCGCGGCACCGCCGTACTCGCCACCGGTCGAGAAGCCCTGGATCATCCGGAGCAGCACCAGCAGGATCGGTGCCCACAGCCCGATCGAGTCGTACGTCGGAACCAGTCCGACACAGGGTCGCGCCGGACATCAACAGGATCGTGATCGCCAGCACGTGCTTGCGCCCGAGCCGGTCGCCGAGCGGGCCCCAGATCAGGCCGCCTAGCGGGCGAACGAGGAACGAGACCGCGAACGTCATCAGTGCGAGCAGGGTCGCGCTCTCGGTGTCACCCGGGAAGATCGCCGCCGAGATGTAGGTCACGCCGTACGCGTAGATGCCGTAGTCGAACCATTCGGTCGCGTTGCCGATGGCCGAGGCGGCGATTGCCTTCTTCAGTACTCCTGGGGGTGGTTCGGTCTCGACCGACGGCTTGCTGTTGACCGGCGGCTGACTCGCGGCGTCCACGGGATTCTCCTGTCCGTCGTGCGGCCTCACCCGGGTGCCCACCCCGCGCCGTCAGCACACCCGCCTACGCGCTCGGCGAACGTGCCTGCTCCCGCGGCACACCCAGACGACCAGGTTCGTAGTTTTGTTGACAATCCGAAGATTTACCATGTGAACTCGTGAACGGCAAGCACTCATCCCACCCACCCCGTCACACCCGGCAACCACCCACCCTCCAAGCCGGGTCGCCCCAGGCACCGAGCGCGCTGCACGCGACCGCGCAGGAGGCGGGAGCCGGCGCGGTGGGGAGCTGCTGCGGCGTGGCGCCGGCGCAGTGGGAGCCGGTGCAGCGGAAGCCGGTGCAGCGGGCAGCCGGTGCGGCACGGAGTCGACCGACCCGGCGCGGCGCGGAGCCGGTGCGATGGGGAGCGGGCACGGCGGGGGCTGGTGCCGTGGGGGCTGGTGCCGTGGGGAGCTGGTGTGGTGCAGGTGGGTGGGTGATGTTTAGGTGGGGGTGGCTAGGGAGGCTAGGCCGGCTACTAGGACGGTTAGGCCGAACTCGAAGCGTTCGTCGCCGGTGGAGCCGGCGGTCATGGCGCCGGCAAGGGCGATGGTGAGGGGGTAGCGGTCGGGTGGGAGGGACTCGAAGTACGTGCGGAGGCCGGTGACGAATCCTTCGATGTCTTCCTTGGTCCAGGCCCAGGCGCCCTGCACCGTCTCCTCGAAGGCGATCGCGGTGACGTACAGCGGGAGCAGGTCGACGGCCCACGCGGCGGCCTGGTCGGGGACGTTGCCGGCCTTGAGGATGCCGAGGATTCGCTCGGTGCTGAGCAGCGCCTGCTCCCCCAGCGGCACCTGACCGATCGCGGCCCGCGCAACACCGGGATTCGCCCGCAGTACACGCAGTACCTCGCGCATCGCGTCTTTCAGCTGCTCCTGCCAGCGCTCAGGATCCGGGTCTTCCGGGAGCTTCATGTCCCGTGCCGCGCGATCGACCAGGAGCTGGTCGAGCTCCTTCTTGTTCGCGACGTGCGCGTACAGCGACGCCGGCCCGGTGCCGAGCGCCTGGGCGACCTTGCGCATCGAGACCGCGTCGTACCCCTGCTCGACCATCAGCCGCATGGCCGCGTCGACGATCCGGTCCCGGGTGAGCGGCTCCTTGGGTGAGCGCGCGGGCTTCGCGGGACTGATCGGCTGCCACGGCGACTGAGTCATGCGACCACTGTAGCGAACACCGTACTTGACAGGAACACTGTTCGTGCGTAGAACAGTGTTCGTCAACGAACACCGTTCGAAACATCAGGAGCCACCGATGAGCACCTCAACCACAACCTCACCTCCAGCCCGCGATGCCGGTACGTCGGAATCGGGTCGGTCCCCTGCGACGCCGTACCGATGGCGGTGGGTGGTGTTGGCCACCGTGCTGGTAGCCGAGATCATGGATCTTGTCGACGCGACGATTGTCAACATTGCGGCGCCGTCGATCCGGGCCGAGTTGGGTGGGTCGGAGTCGGCCATGCAGTGGATGCTCGCCGGGTACACGCTGGCGTTCGCGATCGGGCTGATCAGCTTCGGCCGGCTCGGGGATCTGGTCGGGCGGCGGCGGTTGTTCGTGATCGGCGCGGTCGGGTTCACCGTGGCGTCCGCGGTCTGCGGGTTCGCCACCTCGCCGGAGCTGCTGATCGGCAGCCGGGTCGCACAAGGTCTGCTCGGCGCGGTCATGATCCCGCAGGGATTCGCGATCCTGAAGGCGGTCTTCCCGCCGGAGGAGATCGGTAAGGCGTTCGCGATGTTCGGTCCGGTGATGGGGCTGTCCGCGGTCGCCGGGCCGATCATCGCCGGTGTCCTGATCGACGCGAACTGGTTCGACGCCGGCTGGCGGACGATCTTCTTCATCAACGTCCCGATCGGCATCCTCGCCCTGGTCGGCGCGCTCCGCTTCATGCCCGAGGTGAAGACCCCAGGCGCGTCTCGCCTCGACGCGCCCGGTGTGATCTTGGTGAGCCTGGCGTCCGGGCTGCTGATCTACCCGCTCGTCCAGGGCCGTGAGCTCGGCTGGCCATTGTGGACAATCCTGATGTTGACCGCGTCGGTACCGGTGTTCGCGCTGTTCGGCTGGCGGGAGCGCCGATCGGGGAACCCGGTCATCGACCCGTCACTGTTCCGCAGCCGTGGGTACGTCGCCGGCCTCGGCGTGATCACCACGTTCTTCCTGGCGATGTCCGGGTTCATGCTGGTGTTCAACCTGTTCACCCAGCTCGGGCTGCACTACAGCCCGTTGAAGGCGGGCCTCGCGATGGTGCCGTTCTCGCTCGGGATCGCGATCGGCGCGCCGGTGTCCGGCGGGCTGCTCGCGCCGAAGCTCGGCCGCGGGGCGCTGCAGCTCGGCATCGTGGTGATGACGCTCGCGATGGGCGGTGTCTGGTTCACACTGCACACGTACGGCGAGGCGACGACGATCTGGAACCTGGTCCCGGCGACTCTCGCCACCGGGATCGGGGCGGGCCTGGTGTTCGCGCCGCTGTTCGACATCATCCTGGCGTCGATCGACGACCAGGCTGCCGGTTCGGCGTCCGGCGTACTGACTGCCATGCAGCAATTCGGCGGGGCGATCGGGGTTGCGGTGATCGGCACGATCTTCTTCCAGCTGCTGCCGGACCACGCGTTCCTCGGCGCGACCAAGAACACCGTGCTGGTCGCGATCGCCCTGTTCTTGGTCAGCCTCGCGGTCAGTTGGCTACTTCCCCGCCGCGCCCGCGAAGGCGCCCCCGCCCACTGATTGCGGGCCGGGGAGGCTGGGTCCGGCAGCCGAGTGCCGGGCTATGCCACCGCTGGCGGGTTACAGCACGCCAGCGGTCAAACAACCCGCCAGCGAGTCGGCAAAGGCGGCCGCAGTCGGCGGAAGGCGACTGCGGTCGGCGGGGGCGGCCGGGGTCGGCGGACGTCGGCTGCAGGCGGCTGGCGTTGGCTGCAGGTGGTTGGGCAGGCGAAAGCCCCGCTCCTCGGGGAGCGGGGCTTTCGGGGTTGGTCAGTTGAAGGAGTCGCCGCAGGCGCAGGAGCCGGTCGCGTTCGGGTTGTCGATCGTGAAGCCCTGCTTCTCGATGGTGTCCACGAAGTCGATCGTGGCGCCCTTCAGGTACGGCGCGCTCATCCGGTCGGTGACGACGTTCACGCCGTCGAAGTCCGCCACCACGTCGCCGTCGAGCTGACGCTCGTCGAAGAACAGCTGGTACCGCAGGCCGGAACAACCGCCCGGCTGAACGGCGACCCGCAGCGCGAGGTCGTCGCGACCTTCCTGGTCGAGCAGCGCCTTCACCTTGGCGGCGGCCCCGTCGGTGAGGACCACACCCGTCGCGACGGCCTGCTCGGTCTGCGCTTCAGTCATTCCTGACTCCAGTCATCTCGTGAGCGCCCGGCTGCAGGGTGGGCAGGCAGCCGCGCGCGGAAAGTCCGCTGTCATTCCGGGCCAACAACCGCCGATCCGGAACCATTCCCATGGTCGCACACCAATTTCCAGGATCAACTACCCGCCTCGCAGCGTGGACCGCGGTACGACGCCGGTCAGCTCAACTGCGTACGCCGTACCAGGATCCGGGTCAGCGGGCCCACGTGCGGGCGACACGCTCCGCGACGGCGGCGAGCGAGCCGTGCGGGTCGGCGAACGCCTGGGTCTCCCCCACCGCGTCCACCAGGGAGTACGCCGACTCGACGCCCATCGTGCGCATCTCGCGGGAGCCGATCAGGACCTTCCCGGCCAGTACGACGCACGGCCGCATCGCGTCGTTCGCCACCTTCGCGACACCGGCGATCACCTTGCCGTCGCGGGACTGGAAGTCGAACGCCCCCTCGCCGCTGAGCACCAGGTCGACCCGGGACGCCTTCTCCTTCAGACCGGTCAACTCCGCGACGAGATCGATCCCGGACACCCGCTCGGCGCCGAGCAGCAACAGCGCGTACCCGAGCCCGCCGGCCGCACCCGCACCCTTCCTGTCCGCGGTCTTGCGGTCCGCGAGGTCGGCGAAGTGCGTCAGCCAGCCGTCGACCTCGGGTTTCCGATTGTCGACAATCCCCTTCTGCGCGCCGAACACGCTGGTCGCGCCGCGCAACCCGAGCATCGGGTTCTCGACGTCACTCGCCGCGACGAACTCGATCCCGGCCATCCGCGTCCGGGCCGGCTCCAGGTCGACCTCGGTCAGCGACGCGAGCCCGGCCGCTCCGGCGTCCAGGCTGCCCCCGGCGCCGGTCGCGCCCAGCGCGGCGAGCATGCCGGCGCCGGCGTCGTTCGTACCGGATCCGCCGAGGCCGAGGACGATCCGCTTCGCCCCGGCGTCGACCGCGGCCGCGATCAGCTGACCCACGCCGTACGTCGTCGCGGCCTCCGGCCGGCGCTGCTTCGGCTCGACCAGGTGGAGCCCGCAGGCTTGCGCGGTTTCGACGTACGCCGTCTCGCCCGCCAGCAGGACCGTGGCCGGGGTGTCCTCGCCGAGCGGTCCGCGTACGGTGACCGAGAGCAGGGTGCCGTCGACGACAGCCGACAGTACGTCGATGAACCCGGGGCCACCGTCGGCCATCGGCGCGACCAGCACCTCCGCGTCGGGGTCGCGCCGCCGCCAGCCTTCCTCGATGGCGGCCGCCGCCTCGACGGCGGTCAGCGTTCCGGCGAACTTGTCCGGCGCAATCAGCACTCGCATGCCGACATCCTCTCCCACCCGCCGGTGGTGGTGCTGCCCGGCAGCCACCTCGCGGACACTCCGCGCCGGTCCGTGACTCGTCGCGGCCAGGGCAGTTGGATCGACGGGCATGAAGACGATCCTGTTCGCGTACCGGGTGAGCGACCTCGAGCGCTCGCTGGCGTTCTACCGGGCCGTGGGCTACACCGAGCTCGGCACGGTGCCGTTCGACGACGGCTCCAAGCTGGTCTGGCTGAAGCTCTCCGGCGAGACATCGGTGTCGCTGGAACTGGTGCACCGCCCGTCCGCCGGCCCCGTCGAGACCGGCGGCTTCGAACACCTCGCCATCGAGGTCTCGTCGCTGAGCGAAACCCTGGAACGGCTGACCGCGGCCGGTCTACAGCCTGGCCCGGCCGAGCACCCGGGAGGCCCCGAAGGACCGGCGACCTCCTGGCTCGTCGACCCGGACGGCTACCGCATCGAGCTCGTCGAGTGGCCGCCCGGCGGACCACCCACAGTCGGCGACTAGCTGCCCGCGGTTTCACCGCGTCGGATCGCGACGCGGCGTGGCGAGGGCGTGGTCCGATCGGCGAGGCGCTCGAGCGCAAGGCAGACCGCCTGCTCGGCCAGCGCCTGCGGTTCGACGAGGGCCTGCTGTTCGGTGAGGGCTCGGTGGTCAGCTGGCCGTTCGGCGAGGGCCTCGTTGTCGGCCGGCGGCCCGCTGGTGGCGGCCGTGATGCGATCGAGGAGCAGCTCGGGACGAGCGGAGCCCAGCAAAACAACCGGACGGTCGGACGACGGGTCGGCACCGGCGGGTCGCACGGTGCTCGCGTGGGAGCCAGGTGAGTCGGCGTCGCCGGGCAGGGCCGTGCTCGCGTGCGAGCCAGGTGAGTCGGCGTCGCCGGTTCGAGCGGTGCTCGCCCGGCGTCCGCGCGAGGTGGTATCGGCGGGCGAGGCGGGGCTCGCGTGGGAAGCGGGTGCGGTGGGGGCGGTGGGTGGGTGGGGTTGGAGGGTGGGGTGGGTTGGCCAGAGGAGGATGGCGTCTGCGGGGCGGTGGCGGAGGCCGGTCAGGGCTTGGGATTCGGCGGTGGGGTCGCCGTCTGTTTGCTCGATCAGGAGGGCGACGTCGCGCTTCTTGGCGGCTCGGGCTACTGCGGCGGCCAGGGTGGCGAAGTACTCGTCGGCCAGGTCGGGAAGCGCGAGTGCGATCACGCCGTACGTGCCTTTGCGCAGGGAGCGGGCGCCGAGGTTGGGGCGGTAGTCGAGGTCGGCGATCGCGGCTTCCACGCGGGCTCGGGTGGCCGGGGTGACGTGCGGGTAGTCGTTGATGACGTTGGAGACAGTCTTCACCGATACCCCGGCTCGCTCGGCAACATCGCGCATCCGCGCCGTCATCGGTCCTCCGGACTCGTCACGTGATCAACGGATTCATCACGTTACGACGAGTGATCCAACGCCGCAACGCATTAAGGCGAGTTATCGCGTTATGTTGAGGTCGTGCGAGTTCAGGTTGACGCGATGCCCCTCGACACTCTGGTCGAGTTGGTGAACGGCTGGGGGGTCGAGCCCCGGCGGGCGGGTGCACGCTCCGGGGTGCCGGCGCTCGCCGAGTACGTCGGCCGAGGCCAGACGGCAGGTCGTCGGGTCGGGATCCCCGCGACCGTGGCGACCGCGTTGACGGATGACGGGCTGATTCGGTTTGCCGACACGGTTTTCGGGGTGTTCGCGGCCGAGGGTACGGCGGGTCGCGTGGCAGCGGTGTCCGAGTTGTTGATGGGCATCGACGTACGGCCTGACGTGGTGATGGACGGCGATCGGGTACGGCGGACGTGGTGGACGGACACCGAGGACGCGCTGCTCGCGGCGGCGCTGCTGGCTCTGCGGGAGCAGTTGACCGACGGAGAACCCGGTCGGCTCGGGATCTGTGTCGACGGTGGGTGCGCGGACATCTACGTCGACGGGTCGCCGGCTGGGCGGAAGCGGTTCTGCTCGGTGACGTGTCAGAACCGGGCTCGAGCTGCGAAGTACCGCCGCACCCACCGAACGCACTGAGGCACCGAGCCGGCTGAGCCCGTGCCGTGGATCCCGTGCCGTGGATCCCGTGCCGTGGATCCCGTGCCGTGGATCCCGTGCCGTGGATACGGTGCCGGGATGCGGTGGCCGACGACGCCTGCTGAGGCGATTGCTGTTCAGGAGAAGTTGCGGTCGATTGTCGACGATACGGATGTCGACAGGGCGCCACGGTTGGTCGCCGGTCTTGATGTCGCGTACGACGGGGATCGGCTGGCGGCTGCGGTCGTCGTACTGGACTGGGAGACGTTGGCCGAAGTAGACCGAGCCGTGGTGCTCGGGGAGACGACGTTTCCGTACGTGCCCGGCTTGTTTGCGTTCCGGGAGATTCCGGGCCTGTTGGAGGCGTTGGGGCAGTTGCAGACAACGCCGGATCTGTTGGTGTGCGACGGGCAGGGGTTGGCGCATCCGCGGCGGTTCGGGCTGGCTTGTCATCTCGGGGTGCTGACCGGGGTGCCGGCGATCGGGGCTGCGAAGACGGCATTCGTCGGCACCCACGAAGAGCCCGGGTCCGCGCGGGGGTCTGTCGCTGATCTGATTGTTGACAATCAGGTTGTTGGCGCGGTGGTGCGTACGCAGGACGGGGTGAAGCCGGTGTACGTGTCCATCGGGCATCGCGTGAGCTTGGCGACCGCCGTACAGCAGGTGCTGCATCTGGCGCCGCGGTATCGGTTGCCGGAGACGACTAGGGCCGCCGACCGGCTGTGCAGGCAGGCGTTGTCAGCGCCGGAATAGGCGGCGGAGGACGAGTTGGAGCAGGAGGGCTGCCGCGGCGCCGATGAGGTACGGGCGGGCGCGGCGAGCCAACGCTGGTAGGAGTGCCGAGCCGAGGTCGAGTGCTGACGCGCCGGCCGACGGTTCGCCGGAGGAAGGCGCCTCGGCTTGCTGTCTTGGGGGCGGTGCAGTCGGGGCGGTGGGACTCGTCGGAGCGGCGGGCGCAGTAGGTGCAGTCGATCCAGCAGGAGGTGCAGTCGACCCAGCAGGTTCAGTCGGTCCAGCAGGTTCACCGGCAACCGGCGGGGACTCCGGGGTGAGAGTCGTGGTCAGGCAGGTGACGAATTGGGCCAACAGGTGGTCCGACACGTCCTGAATGAGGCCGCGGCCGAACTGCGCGGGGCGGCCAGTAATGGTGAGATCAGTCTCGACCGTCACGTCGGTGGCCGAGTCACCGGACGCGGCCAGCTGCGCGGTCACCCGCACACTGGCCGTGCTGTTGCCGCGACGATCCTTGCCCTTGGCCTCGATCAGCGCCCGATGATCCGCGGCTGACCGTTCGACGAACGTCCCGCTCCCGGCGTACTGCAGCGAAACCGGCCCCAGCTTGACCTTGCACGCCCCGGTGAACTCGTCACCGTCGTACGACGTCAGGGTGGCGCCGGGGAAACACGGCACCACCCGTTCGAGGTCGTTGAACGCGGCCCAGGCCTCCTCGACCGGAGCCGGTACGACGAACTTGTGCTCGAGCTTCATCCAGTACCTGCCGCAGCCAGCACGGCCCGCCGGGTCAGCACCGAGGCAAGGTGCCGGCGGTACTCGGAGTCACCGTTGAGGTCGGTCACCGGCGACGTGCCGTCGGCGGCTCGCGCCGCGGCCGCACGGACGGCCTCGGCGGTCGCCGGACGCCCGATCAGCGCGTCCTCGACGGCGATCGCCCGGATCGGCGTCGAGCCCATGTTGCTCAGCCCGACCCGTGCTTCGGCGATCGAATCACCGTCCAGCCGGACCGCCGCCGCGACCGCGACGATCGGCCAGCCCTGCGCGACCCGGCTGAACTTCTCGTAGTGCGCACCCCAGCCGGTGTACTTCGGCACCCGCACCTCGACCAGGAGCTCGTCGTCGCCGAGCGCCGTACTGAACACGCCCTGGAAGAAGTCCGAAGCGCCGACGGTACGGCGGCCACCCGGGCCGGCGATCACGAAGGACGCATCCAGCGCGACCGAGACCGCGGGCAGGTCACCGGCCGGATCGGCGTGCGCGAGCGAACCGCCGAAGGTCCCGCGGTGCCGCACCTGCGGATCCGCGATCGATGCCGCGGCCAACGAGATCAGCCGGGTGTGCTCGGCGATCAGCGGGTCGGTCTGGACCGTGCTGTGCGGCGTCATCGCACCGACGACCAGCGCGTCCCCGTCGTCGCGGATGCCGCGCAGTTCGTCGATCTTCCCGATGTCGACAATCGACTCCGGCGCCGCCAGCCGCAACCGCAGCACCGGCAGCAGACTTTGCCCACCGGCCAGCACCTTGGCGTCGGTGTGATCACGCAACAACGCCACCGCCTCGTCCACAGACGTCGGCGCGAAGTACTCGAACGCTGCCGGAATCATGACGGCGCCCCTTCCCCAGTCTGGACGGCACCCGGCGACCCAGCTGCCGCCTGCCCAGCCGCTGCAGCAGACGCCCCGCCCTGCAACGCCTTCCAGACGCGGTACGGCGTACACGGCATCGGAACGTCGGACACACCAAGGTGGCGGACCGCGTCCAGCACCGCGTTCACCACAGCCGGCGTCGACGCGATCGTCCCCGCCTCCCCGACCCCCTTCACACCAAGCTGGTTCGTCGTGGCGGGCGTCTCGGTCCGAGCCGTCTCGAACGGCGGCAAGTCCGGCGGCGCCGGCACCAGGTACTGGTCGAACGACCCGGACACCAGCGTGCCCGCCTCGTCGTACACGGCCTCCTCGAACAGCGCCTGCGCGATCCCCTGCGCGAGCCCACCGTGCACCTGACCCTCGACGATCAGCGGATTGACGACAACCCCCACGTCGTCGACGCTCACGTACGACCGGATCTTCGTCCCGCCCGTCTCGGTGTCGACCTCGACCGCACACAGATGTGTGCCGTGCGGGAACGAGAAGTCGTCCGGCTCCAGCGTCGCGTCCGCGTCCAGCGACCGCTCGGCGCCACCGTCGAGCTTGTGCCCCTGGAACACCGCGAAGGACAACTCCCCCAGCGTCATGCCCGACTCGGTGCCGCGCACCCCGAACCTGCCGCTGGTGAACTCGAGGTCGTCGGCGCTCGCCTCGAGCAGCTGCGCCGCGATCGGCTTCGCCTTCTCGATCACCTTGTCGGCTGCCGCGAGCACAGCCATCCCACCGACCGCCAGCGACCGCGAGCCGTACGTGTCCAGTCCGCGCCCGGCGACCTGTGTGTCACCGTGCAGTACTTCGACGTCCTCGAACGGCACCCCCAGCCGATCGGCGACGAGCTGACTCCACGCCGTCTCGTGCCCCTGCCCGTGCGGGCTGGTCCCGGTGATCACCTCGACCTTGCCGGTCGGCAGTATCCGGATCGACGCGTGCTCCCAGCCGCCGCCGACGTACCCCATCGAGCCGAGCCAACGTGACGGCGCCAGGCCGCACATCTCGGTGTACGTCGAGACGCCGATGCCGAGCTGGACCGGGTCGCGGGACTCCCGCCGCTTCAGTTGCTCCGCGCGCAGCTCGTCGTACCCGAAGAGCTCACGAGCCTTCGCCGTCGCCGCCTCGTAGTTGCCGGAGTCGTACTGCAGCCCGGACACCGTCGCGAACGGGAACTCCTCGTGCTTGATCCAGTTCCGCTCCCGGATCTCCAGCGGGTCGACGCCGACCTCGACCGCGAGCTCGTCCATGGTCCGCTCGATCGCGAACGTCGCCTCCGGCCGCCCGGCGCCGCGGTAGGCGTCGGTCCAGGTCTTGTTGGTGAAGACGTTGGTGCAGGTCAGCCGGTACGCCGGGAACTTGTAGATCCCGTTGTACATCAGGGCCCCGAGGATCGGGATACCCGCCGAGACCAGCCCGAGGTACGCGCCCATGTCGGCGAGCAGGTCCACCTTGAGCCCGGTCACCGTCCCGTCGCGGTTCGCGGACAGCGTGACCTTCTGCCACTGGTCGCGGCCGTGGTGCGCCGCCATCAAGGACTCCGACCGGGTCTCGCTGTACTTACATGGCTTTCCGGTACGGCGGGCCGCGATAACGGTCAGCACCTCCTCCGGCGTGAACTGCAGCTTGCCGCCGAACCCGCCGCCGACGTCCGGAGCGATCACGCGGATCTTGTGCTCCGGGATGCCGAGGACGAGCGAGATGAAGATCTTCACGAAGTGCGGCACCTGCGTCGAGCTCCACACCGTGAGCTGTTCGCCGGTCGGGTCGGCCACGATCGACCGGGGCTCCATGAACGCCGGGATCAGCCGCTGCTGGCGGTACTCGCGCTCGATCACGATGCCGCCGTCGCGGGCCGCTGCGATCGCGGCGTCGACGTCGCTGCCGTGGCCCGCCTCGGCCGAGTCATACACGAACGTCGCCGACACGTTGGTGCCGAGACTGGGGTGCGCGAGCACCTCGTCGGCGGCCGCTGCCTTCAGTTCGAGCGCAGCCGGAAGTTCCTCGTAGTCCACGTCGACCAACTCGGCCGCGTCGCATGCCTCGGCCGCGGACCGCGCCACCACGACAGCGACGATCTCGCCGGCGAAGTTCACCGTCTCGACCGCGATCGACGGGTGGTCCGGCTGCACCTGCTCGGGTGCCGCCGTCCACGCGAACGGCAGACCGCCTTGTTCTTCGGCGAGATCGGCGCCGGTCAGTACGGCGACGACGCCGGAAGCCGCCCGTGCCGCCTCGGTGTCCACTCCGGTGATCCGGGCGTGCGCGAATGGGCTGCGGACCATGCCGAGGTGCAGCATGCCGGGCAGCACGACGTTGTCCGTCCAGCGCGTCCGGCCGGTGATCAGCCGCGCGTCCTCCTTGCGCTTGCGCGGCGCGCCGATCTCGGTGGCCGGCCGGTCCTCGGTGGTGGTCATCGGTCACCTCCGGCAGCGGCCGCCGCGCGGACGGCGCGGACGATGTTCTGGTACCCGGTGCAGCGGCAGAGGTTGCCCTCGAGCCCGAGCCGGACGTCCTCCTCGCTCGGGTCCGGGTTGTCGGCGAGCAGATCGATGGACTGCATGATCATGCCCGGCGTGCAGAAGCCGCACTGCAGGGCGTGGTTGTCGTGGTACGCCTGCTGCATCGGGTGCAACTGCCCGTTGGTCGCCAGGCCCTCGATCGTGGTGACCTCGTGCCCGTCGGCCTGCACCGCGAGCATCGAGCAGGACTTCACGCTCCGCCCGTCGAGGTGAACCGTGCACGCACCGCAGTTGCCGGTGTCGCACCCGATCACTGTCCCCGTCTTCCCCAGCTGCTCGCGCAGGTAATGCACCAGCAGCGTGCGCGGCTCCACGTCGTCCGTGTAGCTGCTTCCGTCGACTTGCACCGTGATCCGGCTCATCGCCCCGCCTCCAGAAGTAGGCACCCACCTGCTTCCGATCCTGCTCCCGTGTGATCTTGACCACAAGAGATCGGATCAGTGGTGAATGGGGCCGGCCTGTTCCGAGAGCCGGGTGCCGCTGCCGTGCCAGTGGTGCGCGATGAACTCGGCGGCGATGCTGATCGCGGTCTCCTCGGGCGTCCGGGCGCCGAGGTCGAGACCGATCGGGCTGGCCAGGCGGGCGAGCTCGTCGTCGGTGAGGCCGGCCTCGCGCAGGCGCTTCAGCCGGTCGTCGTGCGTACGGCGGGACCCCATCGCGCCGATGTAGCCGAGCTCCGGCAGCCGCAGTGCGACCTCCAGCAGCGGTACGTCGAACTTCGGATCATGCGTCAGCACACAGATCACCGTCCGGCCGTCGATCCGCCCGGCCGCTGCCTCCGCCTTGAGGTACCGGTGCGGCCAGTCGACCACCACCTCGTTCGCCGACGGGAACCGCGAGGCCGTCGCGAACACTCCCCGCGCATCGCACACCGTCACCCGGTAACCGAGGAACGCGCCGACCTTCGCGACCGCCGCCGCGAAGTCGATCGCACCGAAGACCAGCAACCGCGGCACCGGCGCGTACGACGACACGAACACGCGCATCCCCTCACCACGCCGCTGCCCGTCCGGCCCGTACTCCAGCGTCTCCGTCCGCCCCGACGCCAGCAGCCCACGCGCGTCGTCCAGCACCGCGTCGTCGGCTCGCTCCGACCCAAGACTCCCCAGCTTCGGCGCATCGGGCCGGACCACGAGTCGCCGGCCGATACGCGCCGGATCCGGATGGGCGACGACAGTTGCCACCGCCACCGGTCGGCCGGCAGCGATGTCCTCGGCCACCTCACCCAGCCACGGGTACGACGTCCGGTCCACCCGCTCGACGAAGATGTCGATGATGCCGCCACACGTCAGTCCGACGGCGAACGCCGACTCGTCGCTCACGCCGTACCGCTGGAGGATCGGCTCGCCGGACTCCAGGATCTCCTCGCCGAGCTGGTAGACCGCGCCCTCGACGCAGCCGCCCGACACGCTGCCGACCGCCTCCCCGCCGGGTCCGACCAGCATTGCCGCGCCAGGCAATCGCGGCGCGGACTCGAACGTGGCCACAACGGTGCCTACAGCAACCGGCTCCCCCGCGTTCCACCACTCCAGCAACCGTTCGAGCACGTCACGCATCGGCCACCACCTCCAGAAGATCCGCAAAGCTGGCCAGGCTGTGCCCCGCAACGAGGTCGTTCAGATGCGGCAGTACGGCGACGATCCCGGCCTGCACCGGCGCGTACCCGGCCTTGCCACGGTGCGGGTTCAGCCAGACCACACGGTGCGCCAGACTCGCCAGCCGCGCCACTTGGTCACCGAGCTGCGACGCATCGCCGCGCTCCCACCCGTCACTGCACACCACCACGACCGCCCGCCGTGCCGTACCGCGCTGACCCCAGCGATCCAGGAACACCTTCAGCACCTCACCCAGCCGGGTACCGCCCGACCAGTCCGGTACGACGTCACCCGCAAGCCGCAGCGCGAACTCGGGATCGCGGTGCCGCAGCGCGGGTGTGACGCGGGTCAGCCGGGTGCCGATCGTGAACACCTCGACCGACCGCGGCGCAGCCTGGACCAGCGTGTGCGCGAGTCGCAGCAGGCTGTCGGCGTACGGGCGCATCGAGCCGGACACATCCACGAGCACGACCACGCGGCGAGGACGGGTGCCGCGCCGTCGGTACAGGACGCGTGCGGGCTCGCCGACCTGGCGCAACTGTGCCCGCAGCGTCCGCCGCGGGTCGATCTCGCCGCGATGCGACGGACGCCGGCGGGCGGCGCGCCGTACCGGGACCCGTGGGCGCAGCGTGCCGAACAGTCTCGCCAGCTCGGCCCGGTCCGCCGCGGACAACTCAGCGACATCACGGTGGCGTAGGACTTCCGTCGTACTCGCGGAGACGGTCAGCGACTGGCCGCTGTCCTCGCCCTCGGCGGACTCGTCGACGTCGAGCGCAGCCTGCATCGTCGTGGTCGCCGTACGGCGAACCGCCCTGCCGACCCGCTCTCCGGAGAACCAGGCGGCGAACACCTCGTCGTACCGCGCGGTGTCGTCCGGACCACTGCACAACGCGGACCGACCGGCCCAGTACACGTCGGCCGCCGCGCCCGCGTCCAGTGCCGCGACCGCCCGCAGGAACAGCTGCACCCGGTCAGCCGTGACAGCCAACCCCGCATGCCGAAGCGCCGAGGCAAAGCCCGTCAGCGCGAGGTCAGGTGCATTCATGACGCCAGCAACCGGTCCAAGGACTCGCGCACTCGGTCGGTGTCCTCGCGGTACTTGAGTACGGCGCCGAGCGTCGCGGCAGCCGCCTCGACGTCGAGGGTGTCCGTGCCGAGTGCGTCGAGCGCACGCGCCCAGTCGAGGGTCTCGGCGACGCCGGGCGGCTTCAACAGGTCGAGGTCGCGCATCCGCTGCACCGAGCGTGCGACCTGCTCGGCGATTCGCTGGGACACCTCCGGCAACCGGGTCCGGACGATCTCGACCTCGCGGGCCAGTCCGGGGTGGTCGATCCAGTGGTACAGGCAGCGCCGCTTGAGCGCGTCGTGGATCTCGCGAGTCCGGTTCGATGTCAGGACGACGATCGGCGGCACCTCGGCGGTGACGGTGCCGAGCTCCGGGATCGTCACCTCGTGCGTCGACAGCACCTCGAGCAGGAACGCCTCGAACTCGTCGTCGGCACGGTCGATCTCGTCCACCAGGAGTACGGCGGGGCTCTCCCGCAGCGCCCGCAGCACCGGGCGCGCGAGCAGGAAGCGTTCGTCGAACAGGCTCTTCTCGACTTCCTCTGTGTTGGAGTCGGAGCCGGTTGCCTCGACGGTGCGCAGGTGCAGGATCTGGCGGGGGAAGTCCCAGTCGTAGAGCGCCTGGGTCGCGTCGATGCCCTCGTAGCACTGCAGCCGGATCAGCTGGAGGTCGAGCGCCTCGGCGATCGCGGCGGCGAGCGAGGTCTTGCCGGTGCCTGGTTCGCCTTCGAGGAGCAACGGTCGATGCAGGGCGAGGGCGAGGTAGCCGACCGTGGCCAGGCCGTCGTCGGCGAGGTACCCGGTCCCGCGCAGGCGCTCGGCGAGCTCTGCCGCGGAACCGACTGCGTTCATCTCCTCATCGTCACCCTGCCCGCCCGCCTTGCCAAGGCTCAGCCGATCCGATGCCCCGGCGGCAACTCCGCCACCGTGTCCACATCCACCCCGTCCCCCAGATCCCCACACTCCACTTCCACCGGCGCATGCCCCCGGAAGTAGGCCCGAGCCCCCTCATCCCCCCGCGCACTCGCAATCACCCCCTCCCAGTGCTCCCGCCCCAGTACGACGGGATGCCCCGGCGAACCGTTGTAGACAGCACGCACCAGCGCCCCCGAGTCGGCCTGAGCCAACACCCGCCGCAACACCGCCTCCGTCATCCCAGGAACATCCACAGGCACGACGAGCACCGCGTCCAGCGCGGCAGCGCCGCGCCCCGCCGCGCCCGGCGGAGCCGGGGTGGTGAGGTGTTGGAGGGCGGTCAGACCGGCTCGGAGCGAGGCTCCCATCCCCTCCGTCCAGTTGGTTGCCTCGATTACCTCGACTGAGGTGTCCAGTTCGGCGGCTACCTGGTTGGCGGCGGCGCCGACTACTACGACTACCGGGGAGCAGCCGGTCGACTTCAGCAGTTGCGCGGCGCGGAGGACCCATGGGACTCCGGTGGGGTCGCGGATGAGGGCCTTGGGGGTGCCGAGGCGGCGGCCGGCGCCGGCGGCTAGGACCAGGCCTGCGATCTTCACGCTAGGAGCGTAGCGATTTCACACTCTGAGCAGTGACGTGTGCCACGCAGTCCCGGCCGTACGGCATGGCACGATGTTTGACGTGACGACTACTGCGGACGGCCCGAAGGCTCTCCCTCTGCTGTTCCTCGGACAGAACACCGACCCGCACTCGGAGCGGGGTGTCGAGTGCCCGGGCGCGTTGCCGCCGGCCTCCGACCCGGACCTGGTCGAGCGGGCGCTGAAGGCGAAGGCGGCGCTCGGTGACCAGGTGTTCGTGCTCGGTCACCACTACCAGCGCGACGAGGTGATCCAGTTCGCCGACGTCACCGGAGACTCCTTCAAGCTCGCCCGCGACGCGGCTGCCCGGCCGGATGCGCCGTACATCGTGTTCTGCGGTGTGCACTTCATGGCCGAGTCGGCCGACATCCTGACCAACGACCAGCAGACCGTGATCCTGCCGGACCTCGCGGCCGGCTGCTCGATGGCGGACATGGCCCGGATCCAGCAGGTCGAGGCGGCCTGGGACGCGCTCGCCGACGCGGGTGTCGCGGACGTCACGGTGCCGGTCACCTACATGAACTCCAGCGCCGACATCAAGGCGTTCTGCGGCCGCAACGGCGGGGCGGTCTGTACGTCGAGCAACGCCGACACCGCGCTCGAGTGGGCGTTCGAGCAGGGCGAGAAGGTGTTGTTCCTGCCGGATCAGCACCTCGGCCGCAACACCGCCGTACTGAAGATGGGCATGAGCCTGGACGACTGCGTGGTGTACGACCCGCACAAGCCGGGCGGCGGCCTCACCGTCGAGCAACTCAAGGCCGCGAAGATGATCCTGTGGCGCGGGCACTGCTCGGTGCACGGCCGGTTCACCGCCGCGTCGGTCGACGACGTCCGCGCGCGCGTCCCCGGCGTCAACGTGATCGTCCACCCCGAGTGCCGGCATGACGTCGTCACCAAGGCCGACCTGGTCGGCTCGACGGAGTACATCATCAACACCCTCGAGAAGGCCGAGCCCGGCACGTCGTGGGCGGTCGGGACCGAGCTGAACCTGGTGCAGCGGCTGGCCAAGCAGCACACCGACAAGAACATCGTCTTCCTGGACAAGACGGTCTGCTACTGCGCGACCATGAACCGGATCGACCTGCCGCACTTCGTCTGGGCGCTGGAGAACCTGGTCGCCGGCCACGTGGTCAACCCGATCAAGGTCGACGCCGACACCGAGAAGTACGCCAAGCTCGCCCTCGACCGCATGCTCGCCCTCCCAGGCAAGGCCGCCCGCGACTAACCGCATTTGGCTGGCTGACCCACCGAATGCGGGGTTTGCCACCCGGAATCCCGGTGGCAAACCCACAACGCGGTAGGTCCGCCAGCGAAAGGGGGTCAGTGGGAGACGCGGGCTGGGGCGTACCAGGCCGCGAGGATGTCCGGCAGTCGATCGGGACCCCACCGGTCGACTGGCGTGATCCGCCCTTGCAGTGAAGCGAGTCCACGAGCGAGCTCACCCACGACATCGCCGCGCCACGAGACCGCAACGCCCTCACCCGGGCCGACGATGACCGCCGGTCCGCCACGTTCGACACACACGACCGGACAGCCAGACGCCAGCGCCTCGGTGACCGCCCAGCCGGCGGCCTCACGCAGCGCGGGCGCGAGCAGAGCGTCGGCGCGGAACATCGCGGCCAGCACCTCCTCGCGCGGCAATTGCCCCATGAACTCGACCCGGTCGCGAACCCCGAGCTCGAGCGCGAGCCGCTCGGCACGCCCCCAGTCCGGCCCGTCGCCGATGATCCGGAGCTCCCAGTTGGCCGCCTCCGGGCGGGCCAGCGCGCTGACCGCGAGCAGCACGCCCTTCCACGGGATCAGCCGCCCGACGAACAGCGCCGTCTTCACGCCCGGACCGCCGAACGGCTCGTACGGACCGGACGCGGTGAACCGGCTGATCGCGACGTTCGGCTGGACCACGACGTCCCGCGCGTACTTGCCGAACACCTCGGCCACATCGTTGTTCTGGGCAACCATGAGGTCGGCGTTCTGGGCGTGCTTCCGGCCGGTCAGGTGACGCCGGATGCCGGTGTAGGTCCGCCGTACCAGCTCGGCCATCAAACCGCGCGACCCGAGCCAGTGCGCCATCGACAGCGGCGCCGTGGTCGACCCGCCGACCGGGCCCCAGATCACCTTGGCCGACGACGGCTCCACCACGCCGGCCGCCATCCAGTCGACCGCGAAGGTCAAGTGATGGATGACATCAAACGAATGCTCCGCATGCAGCTGTCGCGCGGTCTGCCGGGCGAGCCGCTGCCACAACGGGTAGTACCAGTACACGTCGGCGGGCCGGCGACGCAGCCTGAGCACCCACGTCGGCAACTCCAGCGGTACGACGGTCAGCCCGGGAACCGGCCGGATCGCGAGCTCCTCGGCGATCTCGTGCGCGAACTTCCCGCGGGTGAGCAGCCACACGTCGTGGTCGCGGGCAGCCGCCTTCGCCCAGGCCCAGCCCGCACCCGGCTCCGACCCGCCCTTCGGCCGGCACGCGTACGCGCTGAGCAGGACCTTCGGCCGGGTCGACATCAGCCCATCCCCTCCAAGAGCCTGCGCAGATCCGTGCTCGAGGTCGACGCGGTGTACGGGAAGTAGTGCACGCTGGCGCCGACCTCCCCGAGCAGCCTTTCCAGTCTTCTCCCCTTCTCGGTGCCCTTCCAATCGTCACCTTTGAAGAGAACGTCGTACCGGAGTTGCTTCCACATCTCGAACTTGTCGCTGGACCAGTCGCTGACGACCTCGTCGACCAGGCCGATGGCCCGGACGACCTCCATCCGCTCGTCGTGCGGGACTACGGGCGGGCGACCCTTGATCCGGGCCACCACATCGTCCTCGACGACGCCCGCGATCAGGTGGTCGCAGTGCTCACGGGCCCGGCGCAGGATGTTCAGGTGCCCGATGTGGAACATGTCGTACACACCGGGCGCGTACCCGACCACGCCCATCAGCCGGCCACCCCGAGGGTCGCCATCTCGCGGTACCACTTGGTGATCGCCGCGGCCAGGAACAGCAGGTTCGCCACGAGCAGGGCGCCGTACAGAACCGCGAACAGCGACGGCCAAGCGAAGGTCAGGAAGACCAGGCACAGCACGCCGTAGTCGGTCGGTGCGATGAGCAACGACTTGGCCACGGAGTCCCCGCGCTCGTTGGGCTTCTGCGCACCACTGTGCCGCCGGCGCAGCTGGTCGATCAGGATCAGCCCGAAGAACAGCACCGAGGACATGCAGACGTAGCCGAGCGGCACCAGCAGCACCAACTCGTTGCTGAAGGCATCGAAGCGGAAGAACGAGATCAGTACGGCGCTGTGCAGCAGCACGATCTTGACCGCGTCGATCATGTGGTCGAGCCACTCCCCCAGCGGCGAACCGCCACCGCGCAGCCGGGCCAGCTGGCCGTCTGCGGAGTCGAGCCCGTAGCCGAGCACCAGCAGTGCGGTCACCGCCAGCGCGAGCGACACCGACGGACGGACGGTCGCGACCAGCACGATGCCCACCAGCGAGCAGAACCCGGACGCCAGGCTGACCTGGTTCGGCGTCCGGCGGCCCAGGAACGCGGCGGCCGCGAAGACCCGCCCGATCCGCCGGTTCACGAACCGCGAGTACGCCGGGGTCCCGGCCGACGGCTTCTGAGCACGGGACAGCTCCCCGACGACGTCCCGCAGTGAGGTCGCCGTCATGCTACCGAGCTGCGTGATTGCCGCTGGTCGATTGCGGCGCGCAGGATCGGGCTGCGGGAACCGCGGCCGGCCGGGAACACGCTGACCAGCTCGGACGGAATCCCGTCGAGCTCATCGGGGCCGAGCACGCCGTCGGTCCCGCCGGCGGCGAACACGGTCTGCACGCCCAGGACACCGGTCAGCCAGTCGGACCGGACGGCGTCCACCACCACCACCTCGTCCACACAGCGCAGGTGCTCGAGAATCTGAGCCCGCTCGACCAGCGGCACGAACGGCCGCGTACCCCAGGCGTCCACCGCCCAGTCGTCGGTCAACACGCCGACCACGAGCCGGTCGCACGCCTTCCGCGCGCGTCCGAGCACGTCGAGGTGCCCGACGTGGAACAGGTCGAAGACCCCGGCCAGAAATCCGATCCGCGGCAAACTCTCCCCCAGCAAGACACTTTCCCCCAGCAAACTATCGTCCCCCACCTGCTCCGCGACGGGTCCGGCCGCTGTGCGCGTGCCGGGCGATCGCATCCGAGTAGATCCTCTCCGTGGCCACGAGGTCCCGCTCCGGGGTGAAGCGGTCGAGGTAAACCTGTCGGGCTCGTTCGCCGAAGGCTACCGAAGTGAGGGGATCGCCGACCAACCTGATCGCCTTCCGCAGCCCTTCCGGGTCGCCCGGCTCGGTCAGCGCCCCGGTCTCGCCGTCGTCGACCAGCTCCGCCAGCGCCCCCAGCCGGGACGCGACCACCGGCACCCCGTGCGCGAACGCCTCCACCACCACGAGACCGAACGTCTCATACGAACGGGCCGGTACGACGGCGACGCGCGCGGACCGCAGGAGTTCCATTCCCTCGGCCCACGGTAGTTGACCCTTCACCTGGATCGACGAGTCCCGGGCCGCCCGAGCCTCCGCCTCGGCGCGCAGCGGACCGTCGCCGATCACGACCAGCGTGCCGAGCGAGGAGTCCCACGCCCGCAGGAGATCCGCGAACCCCTTGTCCTCCACCAGCCGGCCGAGGAACACCACGGCCTCCCCCGCCCCCTCGCGGACAAGGCCGGAGTGCGGCACGGCGTGCGGTTTCACCACGATCTGATCCGGGTCGTAGCCGCCGGCGACGTACCGGCTGCGGACGAACTCCGACGGCGCGATCAGCGTGGTCACGTACCGCTGCCAGGTGCGCAGCTTGTGGTGGACGCCGATGCTCGTGGCCAGCGGCAACGTCTGCACCCGGGACTCGCGGTAGCAACTGTGCTTGACGCCGGCCCACGGAATCCTGCCGACGCAGGACTCGCACGGACGCCCGTCGCGCTGCAGGACCGCGTTGGCGCACATCAGCCGGAAGTTGTGCAGCGTCGCCACCACCGGCAGGTCCAGCCGGTACGCCGCCCGCAGCACCGAGGCACTGAACAGCGGAAAGGTGTTGTGCACGTGCACCACGTCCGGCCGCTGCTCCTGCAATAGAAGTGTTAAATCGCGCTCGGCCGAATATGACCAAACGGAGCGGAACGGTAACAGCGCGCGATCTTTTCGGCCCATCCCGGCGATATCGTCGCTGTTCCGCACGTACAGGTCGACGTCATGTCCTGAGTTACCCAGCAAATCAGCCGTTTGCGCGACCACGGTGTTCTCACCACTGGGTTGACCCGTCCGGTAACGGTTGTGCAACATGGCGACCCGCATGGCACTACCTTAAGTCTCGCGGTGGCTACACCTGGTTGGTTCCGGACTGATCGACCCGGGCCACCTCCCCGGAGGGTGCAATTTGAGGAAGCTGTGGTTCGCAGCCCTTATCGCGGCTGCGCTGACCGTCGTTACAGTCGCGCTCCCGGTCATCGCCAATCAGAAGAACGCGACAGAGGCCGTGAAGTCACGCGCCGCCAGCGATCCGGTGAACTCCGGCGTCCTCCCCTCGCACCGCACCTCCAAGACCCCGGCGGCCACGGTTCCGCCGAAGGCCGCCACCACCGCAGCACCCTCCAAGAAGCCGGCTGCGACACCGCCGGCCTCCACCAAGCCGAAGCCGACCACCCCGCCCACCACCACGACCAAAGCTCCTTCGGTCCCGGCAGACCCCGATGATGTCGGCCCCGCCGTCGCGGGCCCGTGCAGCGGCGTCGTGATCAAGCCCGGCCAGAACGCCCAGTCGGTCGTGAACTCCAAGCCCGCGGGTACGACGTTCTGCTTCGCCGCCGGCCTGCACCGGATCACCGAGACGATCCGGCCGAAGGCGGATACCACGCTGGCGAGCGCGGCCCGCGCCGTGCTGACCGGGTCGGTGCCGCTGACCGGCTGGACCAAGTCCGGGGCCGCGTGGGTCGTGCGTGGCGCACTGCCGGCGGCGTACGGGATGAGCGGGCAGTGTGAGGACAACACGGCGAACATTTGCCACCTGCGCGAGCAGGTCTTCGTCGACGGGACCCACCTGACCCGGGTCGCGAGCCTGGCCGGGGTGAAGGCCGGCACCTTCTACGCCGACTACGCCGCGAACGCGATCTACCTGGGCAGCAACCCGGCCGGGCGCGAGGTCGAGATGTCGAAGACCAAGACCGCGATCGAGTCCGGCGCGACCGGCGTGGTCGTCCGCGGTCTCACCATCGAGCACTTCGCCAGCGCCCCGCAGGCCGGCGCCCTCGTCTCCGGCCCGGGCTGGAAGGTGACCGCGAACGACGTCCGCTGGAACCACGCGGTCGGCGTGATGCTGGTGCAGGCGAACAACGCCCGGGTCGAGAAGAACCTGATCCGCAACAACGGCCAGCTCGGCCTCGGGCAGTACGCCTCGGCCGCGGCGACCGTGGCCCGCAACGTGATCACCGGCAACAACACCGACGGGTTCTGGATCGCCGACTGGGAGTCCGGCGGGATCAAGTCGACCAAGTCGTCCGGCACGGTCAGCGGCAACCTGATCAAGCAGAACAAGGGTGTCGGGATGTGGGCCGACGTCGCCGACGACGGCCGGGTGATCAGCGGCAACCAGATCGTCGGGAACGCCGCCGACGGGATCCGCTACGAGATCAGCCGGAACGGCACGATCGAGAACAACACGATCAGCGGCAACGGCTTCGGCACCGGGCGCGGCTCAGGCACGTCGCTATGGGACGGTGGCGGGGTCAACGTCAACACCTCGACGAACGTGACGGTGCGGAACAACGTTGTCTCCGGCAACGTCAACGGCGTCACCATCCAGTCCCGGACCCGGGGCGACGGGCCGTGGGGCACGTACCTGCTGCGCGACATCAAGGTCACCGGGAACACCATCGAGATGACCGGCGGCAGCCAGGCGACCGGCATGGTGCAGAACTCCGGCGCCCAGGTCCCGGCCGGCGAGGTGGTTTTCAGCGGCAACAAGTACGTGCTGGACGCGCTCGGCGCGCAACGATTCGCCAGGTTCGGCACCAAGCTGACCGCCGCGGGCTGGAAGCAGGCCGGCCTGGACACGATCGGCAGCTTCCTGGCCAACTGACCGGGGCCTCCGGCAACTTTTTGTGGCGGTATGTATTGACGTGACTACCTGAAGTAGTAGTCTGCTAGGCGAAGCCGCGCCATGGGGGGTGCGCTCAGGACTCACCTGTGCCACCGGAGGCTCCGTAGTGAAGACACCTACCGCCGTTGTCGCGATCGTTGCAGCAGGCACCCTTGCCCTGGCCGGGACGCTGCCGGCCCAAGGCTCCCCCGTCCTGGACGACGACCAGCCGGACCTGATCACCGGTCTGCTCCCGGACGACGAGCCGACGCAACCCGCACCGCCCACACCGTCAGCCCTGCCGGCCGGCCCGTCCCAGGCGCCGGCCTGCGTCGGCGTCACGATCAAGCCCGGCCAGGAGGCGGCGAAGCTCGTCGACGAGGCACCGAACGGTACGACGTTCTGCTTCGCCGCCGGCCTGCATCGAATCACGCAGACCATTCGCCCGAAGGCGGACCAGGTGCTGGCCAGCGACAAAGGCGCCGTACTGACCGGGTCGATCCGGCTGGCCAAGTGGACCGCGTCGAGCGGCGACTGGGTGACCACCGGAGTGCTTCCCCCGGCGTACGGGCAGACCGGGCAGTGCGAGGACAACGTCTCGAACATCTGCTACTTGCGCGAGCAGGTCTTCCTGGACGGCAAGCACCTGGCCCGGGTGGCCGTCCGCGACAAGGTTGCTCCGGGCACCTTCTACGCGGACTACGCGGCGAACTCGGTCTACCTCGGCGACAACCCGGCCGGGCGGGCGGTGGAGATGTCGAAGACCGAGCGGGCGATCCAGTCCAGCGCGGGCAACGTGACCGTGCGCGGCCTGACCATCGAGCACTTCGCGACGCCACCGCAGGGTGGGGCGATCCAGCTCGGGCTGGGCTGGAAGGTGTACGCCAACGACATCCGCTGGAACCACGCGGTCGGCGCGATGCTGGTGAACGCGGACGGCGCCGTACTGGAGAAGAACCTGATCCACCACAACGGCCAGCTCGGCATCGGGCAGTACAGCACGCTGCGCGGCACGATCGCGAACAACGAGGTGAGCTACAACAACACCGACGGGTTCTGGATCGCGGACTGGGAGTCCGGCGGGATCAAGACCACCTGGTCGAACGGCGGCTGGGTGACCGGCAACCTGATCAAGGCGAACCGCGGGGTCGGCCTGTGGAGTGACGTGTACGACGACGGCCGCACCTTCGACGCCAACCAGATCGTCGACAACGCCGCCGACGGGATCCGCTACGAGATCGGCCGCAACGGCGTGATCGAGGACAACGTGATCACCGGCAACGGCCTCGGCACCGGCCGCGGGTCCGGCACCTCGCTGTGGGACGGCGGCGGCATCAACGTGAACACGTCGTCGAACGTGCAGGTCCGCGACAACGTGGTCGCGAACAACGTGAACGGCATCTCGATCCAGTCCCGCACCCGCGGCTCCGGACCGTGGGGGCTGAACGTGCTCCGCGACATCGTTGTCTCCGGCAACCAGGTGACCATGAAGGGCGGCAGCACCGCGACCGGCATGGTGCAGAACTCCGGCGCGGTGATCCCGACCGGCGAGGTCACGCTGAAGGCCAACACCTACATCCTGGACAGCCTGACCGCAGAGCGGTTCCAGAAGACCGGCCAGTGGTACACGGCGGCCGAGTGGCGGCAGACCGGCCAGGACGCAGGCAGCACGTTCAGGGTCGGGACGTCAGTGCGCTGACGTGCTCGACCAGCAGGTCCCGGAAGACCTGTGAGTCGCGCAGCTCCGGCGTGAACACGGAGTCCACGCCCAGCAGCGCGTCGACCACGGCGACCGGCTCGGAGGCGCCTGCCAGCGCAGCCTTCAGCCGGTCGGCCTGCGGGTCGTCCACGGTCGGGGTCTTCAGGACGTAGACCATCCAGGCTGCGACGGCGAGCGAGATCACCCGCGGCTCAGCTCCTGCGGCCAGGCGGTCGCGGACCGTGCCGAGCATCCGGACCGGCAGCTTGACCGACCCGTCCATCGCGACCTGCGTGGTCCGGTGCTTCAACGCCGGATTCGCGAACCGCTCGAGCACGGTGGCGCCGTACGCGGTCAGGTCCAGGCCGTCGGGCGGCGTCAGGGTCGGTACGACGTCCTCGGTCATCAGCGCCCGGGCGAAGCCGGAGAGCTCGTCGTCGCGGACCGCCTCGGCGATCGTCTCGTAGCCGCGGAGGGCGCCGAGGTAGGCGAGCATCGAGTGGGTCGCGTTGAGCATCCGGAGCTTGGCCTGCTCCCACGGAGCGACGTCCTGGGTGAGGACCGCTCCTCCCAGCTCCCAGGCCGGGCGGTCGCCGGCGAAGTCGTCCTCGATCACCCACTGCAGGAACGGCTCCGCGACCACCACGGCCTCGTCCCGTACGCCGAGCAGCCGGGCAGCCTCGTCACGGTCCGCGTCAGTGGTCGCCGGGACGATCCGATCCACCATGCTCGCCGGGAACCGGGTCGCCTCGAACAGCTCCGGTACCTTGCCGAGCGCCTCGAAGTAGTCCTGCACGAGCTTGCGCAGGAACGGCCCGTTGGCGACCAGGTTGTCGCAGGACACGATCGTCAGCGGTTCGACCCGGCGGGCGATGCCGGCGGCCAGCTGACCGACGACCGTCCGCGGCGGGCGGCCGGTCAGGTCGGCCTGGATCTCCGGGTCGGTCAGGTCGAGCCCGGACCCGGCGGCCCGGTAGCCCTTCTCGGTGACCGTCAGCGTCACCACGGATACCGCCGGATCCGCGATCCGTGCGACCACGGCCTCCGGGTCCTCGGGGGCGGTCAGCACCTCGCGGATGCTGCCGATCACCTGGACCGACGGATCACCGAGTCCGCGTTCGAGTACGGCGTACAGGCCGTCCTGGGGTGCGAGCTGGTCGCGGACGTTCGCCGAGCGCTGGCTCACCCCGGTGATCGCCCACCGGGTGTCCCCGGCGGCGACGGCGGCGCGCTCGGTGACCACCGCCTGGTGCGCCCGGTGGAACGCACCGAGCCCGAGGTGGACGATGCCGACCGACAGTTGCCGCGGATCGACCGCAGGGGCGACGGGAAGGTTGGTGAGACTCAGCCTGCTCAAGCGACGTTCTCCTTCATTCCGATGGTTCTTCCTTGACCCGGGCCACCAGCTGGGTGGGGTTCACGAAGCGCAGTGCCACCACCAGCAGTACCAGCATCATCGCTGTGTACATGACGGCCATCGCGTCGACCGACTGCTGGGCGCGGATCCCAGCGGCGGACATCGAGTAGTAGAGCGCCACCACCAGGGTCTGCGAGTCCGGTCCGGCGGTCAGGAAGGTCAGCTCGAACATGCCGACGGTCCGCACCAGCACCAGGATCGCCGACGCCAGCAGGCCCGGCACGAGCAGCGGCGCGAGGATCTTCAGGAAGATCGCCCGGGTGTTCGCCCCGAGCATCCGCGCCGCGCTCTCGATCCGCGGGTCCACCTGCTCGATGAACGGCGTCATGGTCAGGATCACGAACGGCACCGACGGCACGAGATTGGCCAGCACCACTCCGGACAGATGCCCGGCGAACCCGAACTTGTAGAGCACGGTCGCCAGCGGGATGCCGTAGGTGATCGGCGGCATCAGGATCGGCAGCAGGAAGGTCAGATACACCAGCCGCTTGCCGGGGAAGCTCTGCCGCGCCAGCACGTACGCCGCCGGCGCTCCAACCAGAACCGACAGTACGACGACCAGCCCCGACGCCAGCAGGGTTACCGAGATGACCTGCAACAGGCCGAACTCGCGCCACGCGTCGCCGTACCACTGAGCCGTGAAGCCGTCCGGGATCCAGGTGTCGAACCAGCGCTTGCCGAACGAGCTGACCAGCACCGACCCGACCACGCCGGCCAGGTTCACGAAGAAGAAGATCACTGCCGCCCAGATGAACCACGCGGTCGGTGTCGCCTTGATCGCCCGGCTGCTCATCCCTTGCCTCCCGTCGATCCGGTGTACAGCCGGGACCGCCACAGCAGCACGATCACCACGACGACGAGCTCGACCGCGCCCATGATCATCGCGATCGCCGACGCGTAGGCGTAGTCGTACTGCTCGTACGCCGCCTGGTACGCGGCCAGCGAGATCACCCGGGTCGAGCCGGCCGGGTTACCGACCAGCACCGCCGACGGAAAGACCGAGAACGCGAGCACGAACGTCAGCAGGAACGTGGTCGCCAGCCCCGGCGCCAGCAGCGGCAGCGTGATCCGCCGGAACCGCTGCGACCGGGAGGCGCCGAGGGTCGCCGCCGCCCGCTCGAGGGTCGGGTCGATCCCGCTCAGGTACGACAGCACCAGCAGGAACGCGAACGGGAACCCGGTGATGATCAGCGAGAAGAACACACCCCAGTAGTTGTTCGTCAGCCGGATCGGGTCGTCGATCAGGTGCAACGAGGTCAGCACCCGGTTGAACCATCCCGTCGGGCCGAGGTAGTTCAGCAGGCCCTGCGCCGTCAGCACGGTCCCGAGCGTGATCGGTACGACGAGCAGCGTCGTGAGCAGCCGCTTGCCGCGGAACCGGCCACGCATCCGGAACGCGATCGGCACGGCGGCCAGCACATTCAGCAGCGCGGCGGGCAGCGCGATCTTCAGCGTGGTCATGATCGTGTCGCGCTGGTAGGCGTCGCCGAAGAACTTCTGGTAGTTGGCGAGCACGCCGCCGCCGTTCAGCGGCTGGAACGACAGGCTCAACCCGTACAGGAACGGGTACACGAACAGCAGCAGCACGAAGATCGTGGCCGGCAGCAACAACCAGAGCTTGCGGTCGACACCGCGCTCGGCCAGCCGATGCTGCCAGCTCGTGGTCGCACTCATGAGGGGTACACCAGGAGCCGACCGGGGGTGACGGTGAGGGCCACCTGCTCACCCGTGTCGACCTTGCGCTCGGTACGGACGTGCAGCCGGACGCCGTCGTCCAGCACCACCTCCAGCGCCCGCTCTCGACCTTGGTACTCGACCACCTCGACGAGCCCCTTCACACCCTCGTCGCCGAGCTTGACGTCCTCGGGTCGGACCGCCGCGATCACCTCGTCGCCTGCCGCGACGGTCGCCTGTGCCGCACCGGTGATCGGTGTGCCGCCGAGCTCGATCCCAGCGTTTCCACCGGTCACGTCCTTGGCCTTCACGGTCAGCAGGTTGCGGTAGCCCATGAAGTCGGCGACGTGCCAACTGGACGGCTTGGTGTGGACCTCTTCGGGGGTGCCGATCTGCTGCACTCGCCCCGCGCGCATGACGACCAGGCGGTCGGCCATGCTCAGGGCCTCCTCCTGGTCGTGCGTGACGTACACAGTGGTCAGGCCGAGTGACTGGTGCAGGCGGCGGATCTCGGTGCGCATCTCCAGGCGGAGCTTGGCGTCCAGGTTGCTGAGCGGCTCGTCCATCAGCACCAGCGACGGCTCGAGCACAGTCGCCCGGGCGATCGCGACCCGTTGCTGCTGCCCCCCGGACAACTGGCCGGGCAGCTTCGAGGCGTGCTCCTCGAGCCGGACCATCTCGATCGCCGCGGCAGTGCGGCGCCGTACCTCCTCCTTGGGCAGGCGTTGCATGCGCAGGCCGAAGGCGATGTTGTCGCGGACGGTCAGGTGCGGGAAGAGCGCGTAGTTCTGGAAGACCATGCCGAAGCCGCGCTTCTCCGGCGGCAATGTGTCGATCCGCTTGTCGTCCTGCCAGATGCTGCCGGTGGTGAGCGGCAGCAGGCCGGCCAGGCAGTTCAGCGCGGTCGACTTGCCGCAGCCGGACGGTCCGAGCAGGGCGATGAACTCGCCCCGCTCGATCGTCAGATCCAGTCCGGCGAGGGCGTCCGCCGTACCGAACCGGCGGCCGACCCCCTCCAGCCGCAACTGGGAGAACTCGGTCACGACTTCTTCACCTTGCTGCCGCCGACCTCGCGGTCCCACTTGTCGAACGCCGCGACCAGGCTCTTTGCGTCCAGCGGCACCTCGGTCGGGTGGTCGGCGATCAGCTGGTCGTACTCCGGGCGGCCGAATTCCGAGATCGCATCCTGGCTGTCCTGTGGCGCCTGCGACAGCTCGACGCCCTTGATCGCCGGGCCTGGGTAGAAGTAACCCTTGTCGTAGGCCTTCGCCTGCTGCTCCGGGGTGAGCATGAAGCTCAGCAACTGCAGGATCGCGGCCTGCTTGTCGGTCGACACACCCTTCGGTACGACGGCGTAGTGCGCGTCGGTGACCCAGTGGAAACCTTCCAGGGTGCCGATCGCGGCTTCCTTCGGCACGGTCCCGAGCACCCGCGGGTTGATGTCCCAGCCCGTCGTACTCGCGATGATGTTGGCGGAACCGTTGGCCAGCGACTTCATGGTGTCGGCGGTGCCGGACGGGTAGAAGTCGACGTACTGGTTGAGCTCCTTGAGGTAGGCCCAGGTCTTGTCCCAGCCGTTGACCGGGTCCTTCGGGTCCTTGTCGCCGAGGATGTACGGCAGGCCCATCAGGAACGTGCGGCCGGGGCCGGAGTTCGACGGGCGCGCGTACATGACCTTGCCCTTGTTGGCCTTCGCGTAGGCGAGCAGGTCGGCGGCGGTCTTGGGCGGCGACGGGACCTTGGCCGGCAGGTACTCCAGGAGCGGGCCGGACGGGTAGTACGTGACGGTGACGCCGCTGTTGCCGGCCAGCTCCTGCATCTTCTGCGCGGGCGGGAGGTAGTCCTTCATGCCGCCGACGCGGTCGGCGTACTTGGGCAGCAGGTCCGTCCACAGACCCTGGTCACGGCCGGCCGCCAGGCCGTCGACGCCGGTCAGGACGAGGTCGATGTCGACGCGGTTCGCGTTCTGCTGGGCCTTGATCTTGCCGGCCAGCTCCGGCGCGGGCGCCTTGGAGTAGGTGACCTTCGAGATCACGTCGGAGTGCTGCTGGACGAAGTCGTCGATCATGCCCTGGGTCAGCTGCAGGTTGCCGGCCACGTCGAGGATGTTCAGCGTCACCGCCTTCGACGGCTTCTCCGGGACGTCGCCGGTGCTCTCGCCGGCAGGCTGGTTGGTGGTCGGTGCGCCGCACGCGGCCAGTACGGCGAGCGCGCTGAGGGCGGCGAGTGTGCGCATTCTCCGCTGAATGGGCATCGGCGGTGTCTCCTCTGGATCAAGGGCGGTCCCGGCCCGGCGGCCGGGATTGATCGTCGGATCAGGCGTGTGGTGCGGGCCCGGTGGACTCCCGGACGACAAGCTCGCCGTGCAGCGTCCCGCGGGTGCCGACGGCGGTGTCGGGGTCCGGGTCGTCGAGTACGGCGAGGAGCAGCTCGACCGCGATCCGGCCGGCCTCCTGCTTCGGCAACCGGACCGTGGTGAGGGAAGGCCTGGCCATCCGGGACATGGCGATGTCGTCGATACCGACCACGCTGAGGTCGCCGGGCACCGAGATCCCGCGGGCGTGCAACCGGGCCAGCAGCCCGATCGCGACCAGGTCGTTGTAGGCGACCACCGCAGTGGCGCCGGTGGCGACCGCTTGGTCGGCCGCCGCGATACCGCCCTCGTAGGTCGGTGCGAAGCTGCCGACCCGGGCCAGCTCGGCGCCGTGGGCATACAGGGCGTTGCTCAGGCCGATACTGCGATGCTGCGTCGACCACGAGGTGACCGGTCCGCCGACCCAGGCGATCCGGCGGTGGCCGAGCGCGACCAGGTGCGCGACGGCCTGCTGCATGCCGCCCTCGTTGTCGTAGATGACACCGGGCACACCCTCGGCCGTGCGGTTGACCAGCACGACGTTCGTCTCCTGGGCGATCGCGGACAGGTCGGCGTCGCCGGCACGGGGCGAGCACAGGATCAGCCCGTCGACCTGCTTTGCCAGCGCGCGGACCAGACCGACCTCGGCCGCCGCGTCCTCGTCGGTGTCCGCGACGAAGACGGCTACGTCATACCGCCGGGCGCGGGCTTGGACGCCCTTGGCGACGCTGGCGAAGAACGGGTTGGCCAGGTCCGGCACGACCAGGCCGATGTTGCCGGTCCGGCCGGTGATCAGCCCGCGGGCAGCCCGGTTCGGCTGGTAGCCGAGCTGCTCGACCGCGGCCGCGACCCGGGCCCGGGTGGCGGCGTTGACCATCTCCGGCATCGAGAGCGCCCTGGACACGGTGGACGGCGACACGCCCGCCAGCCGCGCCACGTCACGGATCGTCGCAGGCATGGTCACCTTCTTCCGAGGTCAGGCCTGAGTCTGCAATCGGTTTCAGCAGCGTGTCAAGGTTTCGATCAGGGACTTTTGGGCGGTGATGAATTCTCCTTGTGGACAAGGACTTGTGTCGGGCTCGCGCGGACTGCAATCCTTTGCAGCATCCGTTGCAGCCGACCCACCCCGGAGGACCCATGCCGAAGGCACTGCAGCCTCATCCGGACCGCGCACTGCCCGCCGGCGAGGCCCGCGACATCGCCCGGCGGATCCATGCGTCGACGAAGGACCTGCCGCTGCTCTGCCTGCACGGGCACGTCGACATCTCGCTGTTCGCCACCGACGCCCCGTTCGGCAACCCGGCCGAGTTGCTGGTCGTCCCGGACCACTACGTCACCCGGATGCTGATCTCGCAGGGCATCTCCCCCGAGCGTCTCGGTCTCCCCCGCCGCGACGGCGCGCCGGCCGCGGACCCGCGGGAGATCTGGCGCGAGTTCTGCGCGAACTGGCACCTCTTCCTGGCCACCCCGAGCCGGTACTGGCTGGAGCACGAGTTCGCCGAGGTCCTCGGCGTCACCACGCACCCGTCGGCCGAGACCGCCGACGAGCTGTACGACCAGATCTCCGCGCGGCTCGCCGAGCCCGACTTCCGGCCGCGGGCGCTGCTCGACCGGTTCGCGATCGAGCTGATCTCCACGACGGACGCCGCCACGGACGATCTGGCCCAGCATGCGAAGCTCGCCGCCGACCTGCCCGGCCGAGTGATCCCGACCTTCCGGCCGGACGCCGTCGTCCACGTGGCCCGGCCGGACTGGCGTGACCTGATCCAGCAGCTTGGTGCGCTGGCCGACGTCGACACCTCGACGTACGGCGGTTATCTGGAGGCGATCCGTCAGCGGCGGCAGGCGTTCGTGGAGGCGGGTGCGCGGGCGACCGATCACGGGCACTTGAGTGCGGCGGCGATTCCGCTGTCCGACGACGAGGCCGCGCGGATCTACGCTGCCGCGTTGAAGGGTGAGGTCTCGGCGGTGGACGCGAGTGCGTTCGCGGGGCACATGCTCTATCAGTCGGCGGTGATGTCGGCCGAGGACGGCCTGGTGATGCAGCTGCACCCCGGCGTACTGCGGGACCACGATCCGGCGATCCACTCGACGTACGGGCCGGACAAGGGCCACGACATCCCGGTGACGGCTGAGTTCACCCGGTCGCTGCAGCCGCTGCTCGAGCGGTTCGGGCACTCGCCGAACTTCGGGATGGTGTTGTTCACGGTCGACGAGACGGTGTACTCACGGGAGCTGGCGCCGCTGGCCGGTGTGTACTCCGCGGTCCGGCTCGGCGCGCCGTGGTGGTTCCTCGACAGCCCGGACGGGATGCGGCGGTTCCGCGAGCTCGTCACCGAGACGGCCGGTTTCTACAACACGTCCGGCTTCGTCGACGACACGCGCGCCTTCCTGTCGATCCCGGCGCGTCACGACCTCGCCCGCCGCATCGACGCCGGCTACCTGGCCAACCTCGTCGTCCAGCACCGCCTGGACGAGGACGACGCCTTCCAAGTCGCCCAAGCCCTCGCCTACAACCTCGCCCGCGACACCTATCTCACCTGACGCCCGTCGCCCCTCCTGCCGGTAGTCTCCTGCAGGTCTGTTCGCCGGGGGCGGCTGTGTGAAGGAACGTGGATGAGGCGTCGTGGTGTCGCGGCCGGTGGTGCCGTGCTGGTGCTGTTGCTGGCTGGATGCTCCGATGACTCGGGCGCACCATCGCCGACCGCCTCAGCCGTGACGCCGACCGTGACAGTGCCGACCGCTCCCCCGGCGGCGGCTGCCGCGGCGCTCGGACCGACCGGCCCGGGTACGGCGACGCCGTGCCGGGGGACTGCGATTCCGGTGGGAGCCGACCCACAGGAGGTGATCGACGGGCAGCCGGCCGGAACGACGTTCTGCTTCGCCAAGGGCGTGCACCGGATCAGCCGGCCGATCCGACCGCGGGCTCGTGACACGTTGGGTGGCGGGGCCGGCGTCGTACTGACTGGGTCTGTGCAACTGGACGGGTGGAAGCGGGACGGCGACCGGTGGGTGGTGCGTGGGGTGCTGCCCGCGCCGTACGAGCTCAAAGGGCAGTGCGAGGACAACAAGACCAAGTCTTGCCAGCGTGGTGAGCAGGTGTTTGTCGACGGCAAGCACCTGACGCGGGTGATGAGCCTCGGTCAGCTGAAGCCGGGCACGTTCTTCGGTGACTACAGCGCGAACGCGGTGTACGTCGCAGACGATCCGGACGGCAGCGTGGTCGAGATGTCGCGGACACCGACCGCGATCGAGAAGTCGGCGAAGAACGTGACGGTCACCGGGCTGACCATCGAGCACTTCGCCAGCCGGCCGCAGGGTGGGGCGTTGCAGGTCGGCCCGGGCTGGAAGGTCGTCGCGAACGAGGTCCGCTGGAACCACGCGGTCGGGATCATGGTGATCGAGGGCGACCGGGCCGAGCTGAGCCGGAACACGGTCGCCGACAACGGTCAGCTCGGGATCGGGCAGTACAAGTCGGCCGCCGTACGGATCACCGGGAACCTGGTGACCCGGAACAACACCGACGGCTTCTGGATCGCCGACTGGGAGTCGGGTGGGATCAAGTCGACCCGGTCGTCGGGTGAGGTGTCCGGGAACGACATCGTGGCCAACCGCGGGATCGGGATGTGGAGCGACATCGCCGAGTACGACCGGCGGATCACCGGCAACCGGATCCGGGCGAACGCCGCGGACGGGATCCGGTACGAGATCAGCTACCAGGCGGTGATCGACCAGAACGTTGTCGAGGGCAACGGGTTCGGCACCGGCCGGGGTTCCGGCGGGAGCCTGTGGGACGGCGGTGGGATCAACGTGAACACCTCAGCCGGCGTCCAGGTCCGCGGCAACCTGGTGAAGAGCAACCGCAACGGCATCTCCATCCAGTCGCGCACCCGCGGTGACGGGCCGCGTGGCACCTACGTCCTGGCCGACGTGGTGATCGAGGGCAACCTGGTCGTCATGGACAACGCCACCGCCAGCACCGGCGTCGTCGAGAACAAGCGCTCCCCCAGCAAACCCGGCGCCGTCACCTTCCGCCGCAACAGCTACCAACTCACCGACAACCGCTTCGCCTACCAAGGCAAAACCATGACCTGGCCCGAATGGCAACAAGCCGGCTTCGACGAGGACTCCGTCACCACCTAACCGGCGGCTTGTTGTCTGGCTCGGTGGCGTATTCGGTCGGCGTCGCAGACGGCGGCTGCTACCAGGAGGTGGAGGGTCATGGAGCTGAGGTCGGACAGGCCGCTTTCGTTGAGGGAGGCGGCGGTGATGTAGCCGAGCAGGAGAGCGCCGCAGGCTTTGACGTACGGCGTGGGGGCACGCAGGACCGCGATCCACGCGACGATCAGCGCGATCGCGACGATCGTGACCGCGGCCAGACCGGTCTCCCAGTAGAGGCCGAGCCAGCTGTTGTCGATCGCCATCACGTCGATGTCGCCCTCACCGCGCCGCAGCAGCACCCGTTTGTTGCCGAGGCCGTGGCCGATGATCGCCGTCTGCAGCGACACCTTCTCGTCCAGCACCGCCTGCCAACTGGTGGTCCGGCCACTGAGTGAGCTGATCTGCCGCGTCCCCTGCCCACGCAGCAGCCACGTGTGCAGTGACCCGATCGTCAGGAACGCGATCCCGACCAGCGCCGGCACCGCGAGACTCACGAACCGCCCGAACCACGTCTTCCGGGTCAGGATGAGCGCGAGTACCAACCCGAAGGCGATCGCCGCCGCCGAGGTCCGGGTCCGGCTCGCCGCGACCAGGACGACGCCCACCCCGATCAGCCCCGCCGCCGGAACGAACGACAGCTTCTTGCAGATGAACCCGATCAGCGCCAGCCCGAGCAGGATCGCCCCGACCTCGCCGACCCGCGGCGGCAGCATCGGGATGATGACACCCTGCAGGCGGTACCCGGTCCCGAGCGAGCTCAGCGGCCGCCACGCCTGACTCGGCGCGTACGCCAGACTCAGCACCACCGTTGACGCAAGCAACAGGTGCGCCCACAGATGGGCCCGGATCAGCCGCTCCGGAACCTGTACCAGCGGCCGCCAGAGCAGGAAGACCAGCACCAGCCCGATCAGGAATCGGGCCAGCCGCATCAGTGGCCCCGTCGGCTCGGCCAGCAGGAACGCGGTCGCCGTCGCGAACATCACGTACAGCACGTAGAGGCTGCTGGTCGGATTGACCCGGGTCCGGAAGCCGGGCTTGGTCGCCGCCAACGCGATCAGGAAGATCGCACCCAGCAGCAGGCCCTTCATCATGCTGTTTGTGGACCCGGTCGTGCCCTGCGGAGCGGCCACCCGGGACGACCAGGGCTGCACGCCGAGCACGAACAGGCACCACAGCATCAGCCAGAACCAGGCCGGCTTCTGGACCTCCTCGACGGTCCCCGGCACCGGCCGAGCCAGCTGGTACGTCGACACGGTCAGCGGATCGGTGGGGCGGCCGACTCGACCGGCTTGAAGTTCAGCGGGATCCCCAGCGTCTCGTCATGCGCCGAGGCACCGATCAGTACGACGCCCAGCACCGGAGCCCCCGCGAACTGCAGAGCGCCGGTCAGCCGGGCGACATCCATCTCCTTGTCATGGCCGACCTGCACCACCAGCACCGACGCGTCGACGGCGGCGGCCAGCGGCGTGATGCCGTGCCGTCCGACCGCGGCTGGACCGTGGATCACCACGGAGTACCCCGGCGGGAGGTCCGCCACGATGCCCGGCACCAGCGACGGACCGACAGCCTCGGCCGTCTCCTCGTGGTTCAGGCCCGGCGGCAGCACGTAGAGGTCGGCCACCGTGCCCGGACGGAACAGCTTCCGCGCCCGGATCGCCCGGGTCGCGGCCGGCTCGTGCACCAGGTCGGTCAGACCCTCGTGCCCGGTCACGTGCGGCAAGACCGGCGTACCTTCGACGTCGGCCAGGATCAGCAGGGTCTCGCGTCCGTCACGGGCGTTCGCCTCGGCCATCGCGAGCGCGATACCGGCCGAGTTCGGCGTCGGCGAGGCGGAGACCACGAGCATCGCACCGGGACCGCCACCGGCGAAGGCGCGCGGGTTGAGCTCGCGACGGGCGAGCGCGCCGCTCGCCTCGGCCCCGAGCGCAGTGATCTCGTACTGCGGAAGCTCGGGCGCTGCCCGCTGCCACAGCCGCCTCCGGTTGCCTTCGGAGGCCGCGATCACCGGCGAGCTCGCCGCGCGCGCCGCCTGGTCGCGGGTCAGGATGTACGGCGTCAGGTGCGACCGGAGCAGCGCCAGACCGAAGCCGAGCACCAGACCGAGGATGCCGCCGACCAGGATGTCGCGGAGAACCATCGGCGACGAGGTGGCGGTGTCCGTGGTGGCCGGCGTGACCAGCTCGCTGCCAGTGCCGACCGCGGTCAGCGCCTTGAGCATCGCGGCCGCGTCGTCGGCCGCCTGCCGGGCCTCGGTGGCGAGCCCGACCCGCTGGTCGCGCAGCGCGGCCGCGGTCTGCGAGTCGCCCCGCTGCACCGCCTCGTCGATCTGGCTGACCAGGCTCCTGGACTGCTGGGTCGCGGTCTTCGACCGGTCCTGCGCCTGGCTGGCCAGCGTCGTCAGCAGCGTCTTGGCCTCGTCGTCGCGCTGCTTGAGGTAGATGACTGCGATGGCGTTGGCTCGCCGTACCGCTTCCGAAGAGGTCGGGCCGTCGGTGGTGACCAGATACGCGTTGTCGGTGACCGCCTTGACCCGGGTGACCGCGGCCAGGTCCTGGACGGTCCGGTCGGTGGTGGGCATGCCGAGCGACTTGGCGACACTGCGCAGCAGGGTCGGGCTGGCCATCACCCGGGCCTGCGTCTCGGCCGGCAGGTCCATGCCGAGTGGGCCGGTCTTGTCCGTGCTGCTGGGCAGCTTCCCGACCAGGGCCGGTGGTACGGCGGGGCCGATCACCAACTGGCTGGACGCCGTCCAGCGCTCGGTCTGAGACAGCGCGAACACCGAGGCGCCGACGAGTCCGAGCAGGATGCAGCCCATGATCAGCCATTTCTGCCGCAGCAGTGACTGAGCGGTCTCCCGCCAGACCACGGTGCCCGGTTCCATCCGTACCCCACTTCCTTCGAGCCAGCGACCCAGGATATAGGCAGACCCGGGCCGTGGGCGCGGGGTGGCCAAACCAGCTCTTCCTGTGGCCTACTCTCTTCTCGGGGATCTCCGGGGGCAGTCCGGAGAAGACGAGTGTGGCGCGGCGATCGCGCCTGTCCGAGGGGGACACCGCAGGATGAAGAAGAGATGGCTGTTCGCGCGTCTGGGGGTCGTGGGCGCTCTCATCGCCGGGTCGCTGGTGCTGGTGCTCGCACCGCCCGCGCAGAGTATCGAGGCCTCGTTGTCGGCGGCTCACAGCCCGACCTGGCAGACCAACGCGAGCGTGCAGGGCATCGCGGTCGCAGCCGGCAAGGTGTACGTCGGTGGCCGGTTCACCAGCGTCCGCCCGCCGGGCGCCGCATCCGGCACCAGCGAGGTCGCGCAGGCATACCTGGCCGCTTTCGACGAGACCACCGGTGACCTGGTCACGGCGTTCACCCCGGTCCTCAACGGCCAGGTGTACGCGGTGGCCGCCAGCGCGGACGGCTCGCGGATCTTCGTCGGCGGTGACTTCACCACCGTGAACGGCGTCACCCGGAACCGGATCGCCGCCTTCGACACCGCCACCGGCGCGCTGGTGACGGACTGGAAGCCCTCGGTCTCCTACCGGGTGAAGACGATCTCGGTCTCCGGTGCCACCGTCTACTTCGGCGGCTCGTTCGGCCTGGTCAACAACATCGAGCGGCTGCGGCTGGCCGCGGTCACCGCGAGCGCCGGCACCTTGTTGCCGTGGGCCCCGGCCGTGAACGGCGACGTGTACGCCGTCGACGTCGCCGACGACGGGTCCAAGGTGTACGCCGGCGGCCAGTTCAGCACGGTCAACGGGACGAACCAGAACACCGTGTCCAGCCTGGACCCGCTGTCCGGCGGCGTCCTGCCGTTCCCCGGCGCGTCCGCCGTACCGCCGCCGAACGGCTCCTGCACGACCCGGGTCAAGGCGATCGACGCCAGCGGCGACACCGTGTACTTCGGCAACGGCGGGGACGGCGGTGGGTGCTTCGACGGCACCTGGGCGGTCGACATCGCCACGAACACGCTGAAGTGGAAGAACCAGTGCCTCGGCGCCACCGAGACGGTCAAGGTCGTCAACGGCTGGCTGTACAAGGGCTCGCACGCGCACGACTGCGCGAACCAGGGCGCCGCCGGCTTCCCGCAGGGCTTCGGTTACCGCTTCCTGCTGACCCAGAACCTGACCGACGGCACCCTCGGTCCGTGGTTCCCGAACACGAACGCCGGCCCGCCCACCGAGGTCGGCCCGCTCGCCTTCGCGTCCGGCGGCAACGACCTCTGGGTCGGCGGCGACTTCACCACCACGAACGGCGTCGGCCAGCAGGGCCTGACCCGGTTCACCAACGCGACCCCGGGTGCCGCCCCGGCCAAGCCGGCCAAGCTGCTGCCGTACAGCGTCGAGCCGGGCGTGGTGCAGATCCACTTCCCGACCGTGGTCGACAACGACGACAGCACGCTGACTTACCGGCTGCTTAAGGGGTTCACCAACACCACGATCGCCACCGTGACCGCCAAGTCGACGCCGTGGGACCGGCCGTGGCTGCACTTCACCGACACCTCCTCGGCGCCGGGCGAGGTCACGAACTACCGGGTCGAGGTGACCGACGGCAGTACGACGATCCGCGGCAACTACTCGGACCCGATCACAGTCGCCTCGGCGCCGTCGACGGCGTACGACCAGATCATCAACGCAGACGGCCCGCAGGCGTACTGGCGACTGGGCGAGCCGGTCGGTACGACGGCTTCGGTCGACTCCTCGGGTCAGAGCAACAACGGGACCTACACCGGGGTGACGCTGGGCACCGTCGGGGCGATCGCGGGCGACACGGCGATGACGACCAGCTCGAGCAGTGGCCGGATGGCCGGCGAGAAGGCGTACAGCATGCCGCAGCAGTTCACCGTCGAGGCCTGGGTCAAGCAGAGCGGCTTCAACCGAGGTGGCCGGATCATCGGCTTCGGCAACTCCAAGACCACCAGTAGCGGTGGTGGCGGCGACCGGATGCTGTACATGCGCACCAACGGCGCGATCGTGTTCGGCGTCAACGACGGCTCGCAGCGCACGCTGACCAGCACCTCGGGCAAGAACGACGGCCAGTGGCACCACGTGGTCGGCACCTTCGACAACGGCGCCATGAAGCTGTACGTCGACGGCGCGTTGGCCGGCAGCGCGAGCGTCGGTCAGGCGTCGGTGTACTACGGCTGGTGGCGGGTCGGGTACGACAACACCAACAGCTGGCCGGGCGGCGGGGCGCCGCAGACCGGCATGGGGATCGACGAGGCCGCGGTCTACCCGTACGCGCTCAGCCCGGTTCAGGTGCAGGACCACTTCGACGCTCGATGAACGCAGAGTCCGGGAACTGCAGCACAAAGTCATAACGCGGGCGAGAGGTCGGCTTCCGGTCGACCTCTCGCACCGCTAAGGTCCGCTGAGTGCGTGCAGTGAGGCACGCACCGCCCCACGACTGACCCGCCCAGTCCAAAGGACATTGATGAAGAAGTATGTGTTCGCCCTTGTCACCGCAGCGGCTGTTGTCGCCGCAGCGCTGATCCCCTCCGGACCGCCGGTGGAGGCGGCGACTCCGGGCTTCGCTTCGGCCGTCTCGGCCATCAAGCAGACCTCGTGGCAGACCAACAACAGCGTCAACGCGCTGGCGATCAGCGGCAACACCGTGTTCGCCGGCGGTCTGTTCACCAAGATCCGGCAACCAGGCAAGCCGGCCGGCCAGGGGGAGGCCGTCCGCACCTACATTGCCGCCTTCAACCGCACCACCGGGGCTCCGACGGCGTTCGCGCCGACGCTGAACGGCCCGGTCTACAGCATCGCCACCAGCCCGGACGGCAACTGGGTGGTGATCGGTGGCGACTTCACCACCGTGAACGGGATCAAGCGCAGCAAGATCGCGATGTTCTCGGTCGTCACCGGGAAGCTGGTCGCGGCCTGGGACCCGGTCGTCTCGGCCCGGGTCAAGGCGCTGGCCATCTTCGGCAACAGCGTCTTCATCGGCGGCTCGTTCGGCCGGATCGACGGCGTGACCCGCAGCCGGCTCGGCGCGGTCCGGCTGATCCAGGGCGACCTCCTGCCGTGGAACCCGGTCGCCAACGGCGACGTGTACGCGATCGACCTGTCCGACAACGGCACCCGGGTGTTCGTCGGCGGCCCGTTCAGCACCATCAACGGCAAGGACCACTACTCGCTGGCGATGACGAACAACACCACGGGCGCGGCGTACACGTTCGCAGCCGCGGCGGCGATCCCGAAGCCGACCGCGACCTGCACCACCCGGGTGAAGGACATCGACACCCTCGGCGACAACGTCTACGTCTCCAACGGCGGTGACGGCGGAGGTTGTTACGACGGTGTGCTGGCCGCCCAGGTCAGCACCGGCAAGCTGCTGTGGAAGAACAACTGCCTGGGTGCGACCGAGGCGATCAAGGCGATCGGCAACTGGGTCTACAAGGGCTCGCACGCGCACAACTGCAGTGACAGCGGCGCGTTCGGCGACGGCACCGGGACGCACTACCTGCTGGTCGAGAGTGCCATCAACGGCAAGATCGGCCCGTGGTTCCCGAACACCGACGCCGACCAGAGCAGCACCACCCAGGTGGGCCCGCTGGCGATGGCCGGGACCAGCACCGACCTCTGGGTCGGCGGTGACTTCCTGAACGTCAACGGCAAGCCGCAGCGCGGGCTGACCCGGTTCACCAACGCACCGGGTGGCGCGGCGCCCGCCGTACCGAAGGCGCCGATCCTGATCCCGTCCTCGGACAAGGTGCAGGTGAAGTTCAACGACGTCTACGACCTGGACAACATCTCATTGACCTACAACGTGTTCCGGGGCTCGACCAACGTCGGGTCGTTCAAGTACATGTCGTACTTCTGGGAGCCGCGCAAGACCTACACGGTGTCCGACACCGGGGTGCAGCGCGGTCAGACGTACACGTACCACATCGAGGTTCACGACGGGCGCAACATCATGAAGGGCCCGTCGGTCAGCGTGAAGGTGCCGTAGAGCTCACGCCGTACAACCGGTACAGAAGGGTCTGCCCGATCGGGCAGACCCTTCTTGGTCTGGACGGGCAGGGGGTGGCAGGTCTTACATTGGTTGTCTGGGGCAAGGGGGCTTCTCATGGGGAGAGTCATTGCTGTGCTGGGGGCGGCCGGTCTCGCGTTGAGCGCCGTACCCCTCCAACCCGCGACCGGGACCGGCGCCTCGCTGACCGCGGTCGCGAACTCGGCCTGGCAGACCGATGCGAGCGTACTCGGGCTGGCCGTTGCCAAGGGCAAGGCGTACGTCGGTGGCCGGTTCACCAAGGTCCGTCCGCCGGGCGCGGCGCCGGGGACCAGCCAGACTACGCGGACCTACCTGGCCGCGTTCAACCAGAGCACCGGTGCGCTCGACACCACGTTCAACCACACGCTGAACGGCGTCGTCTGGTCGATCGTGGCCTCGCCCGACGGCTCCCGGGTATACGTCGGCGGCGACTTCACCCGCGTCGACGGCCAGGTGCGGAACCGGATCGCGGCCTTCGACACCGCGACCGGAGCGCTGGTGTCGACCATCAAGCCGAGCGTGTCCTACCGGGTGAAGGCACTCGCCGTCGGCGGGACCAGCCTGTACTTCGGCGGCTCGTTCGGCCTGGTCAACGGCGTCGCCCGGAACCGCGCGGCCGCGATCAGCACGGTCAACGGCAGCCTGCTGCCGTGGAACCCGAACGCCGACGCGGACGTGTACGCGATCGACGCGGCCGACGACAACTCCAAGGTTTACCTGGGCGGCACGTTCGCGCGGATCGGCGGGGTGAACCGTTGGGCGGTTGCCAGTGTCAACAACTCCACCGGCGCACTGCTCCCGTTCTCCGCGGCGTCCGCCGTACCGCTGCCGTCCAGTGGCTGCACATCGCGGGTGAAGGACATCGAGACCGCCGGGAACCGGGTGTACTTCGCCAACGCCGGCGACGGCGGCGGCTGCTTCGACGGGACCTCGGCCGCGGACGTCACCACCGGCAACCTGGTCTGGAAGAACAACTGCCTCGGCGCGACCGAAGCGGTCACCTACGTCAACGGCTGGTTGTTCAAGGGGTCGCACGCGCACAGCTGCCCCGGCGGGTTCCAGGACGGCACCGGCGCCCACTTCCTCCTCCTGCAGAACCCGGCCACCGGCTCACTCGGCCCATGGTTCCCGAACACGAACGCCGGCCCGCCAACCGAAGTCGGACCACTCGTGTCCGCCACGGGCGGCGCGGACCTGTGGGTCGGCGGCGACTTCACCAAGGTCAACGGCATCGGCCAGCAAGGCCTGACCCGCTTCACCAGCCTCGGCCCCGGCGCCAAACCACTAGGCCCGGCCCTGCCGACGTTGTCCAGTACGACGCCCGGCCAGGTGAAGGCCACCGTGCAGACGTCACTCGACAACGACGACATCAAACTCACCTACCGCCTCCTCCGAGGCGCCACCAACACTGCAGTAGCCACCACCACCGCCAACTCCACCTTCTGGAGCCGCCCCACCATCACCCTCACCGACACCACCGCCCCCTCCGGCACCTCCCAGCTCTACCGAATAGAAGTAGCCGACGGCCAAAACCCCGTCCGCGGCGGCTACTCCACCATCACCGTCCGCTAATCCCCACACCTTGGCCGGCTGACGGGTTAGCCCGGAATGTGGCCGATTTCGTCCACATCTCGGGCCCGGATGGAAGCTCCCAGGGGCTTGGACACCAACTCGGGACCTCGCACAAGCTATCTGCTGTGCAAGCTCCCCAGAGGGTGTACAAGGTTCCGGTTCCAAGCCACAGTCGACCAGCATGCGGACCAATCTGACCACCCATCGGCCCCCAGCAGATCGCGGCTCCGGATCCCACAGCAGCACTGCCAAGTCCCCAACCCCAACCTCCCAACCGAATCCCCACAGTCGCCTTCCGCGATCACTGCTGCTGTCGGGTTATGTCACCGCTGACGTGCTGCAGAGCCTGTTGCAAAATGGATTTGGGGCTCTCTGTCCACACCAACACGCCGCGACTTTTCTCGCCGATCGGCCGTCCGCGCTCCACTCAG
>NZ_JBITJU010000024.1:0-166199 GCF_044460355.1 Kribbella sp. NPDC050124 | reverse complement strand
GGCCCCGTCCGCGACCAGCAGGCGGGGCCTACCCACACCCCAACCATCGGCAACACCGATGACGCCGTCATCGGCAAGATGAACGACGGACAACAGGAACTAGAGTCTTCAGCCGATTGGTCCAAGCCCTTGCCCACATGTCCGCACCTGACGGCACAGTCTGGCCACAGGGTGGGCTCACCGGTGCGGAGGACGACAGCGACGTCCTGATGCCGGAGCTGTATCTGCTCTCGTTCGTTCTGCGCTCACTTGCAGACTCGGGCAGTTTTGCCGATGGGATCGACATCATCCGCCGGTTCTGGGGCGACATCGTCGCTAGTGGTTCGACCACGATCTGGGAGGCCGGAGTCATCCAACACGGCAAGGACGCATTCGGTGGCAAGGGCAGCCTCTGTCACGGCTTTTCGACCTCGCCCATCGATTTCCTCCAGAGGGGTGTGCTGGGCATCCGGCCGCTCGCTCCTGGATTCTCACGCTTTGCTGTAGCACCGTGGCTCGGAGACATTTCCGCTGCACGAGGCGATATTCCCACGCCGCACGGCACTATCGAGGTCTCCTGGTCGGCCTGTGGCGATCAGATCGAGGGCTCGGTCATCGTTCCTGACGCCACCATCGGGGTCCTACCCGATGGCACCGAACTGGCTCCCGGCTCGCACATTGTCGCCGTCAGCCGCACTGTTGTCCTTGCATCCTGGGAGACGGTCACCACGGAAGGGCGGTGGTGACGTCGGAGTCGCAGTGTCCGGCGGCGCTCGCCGACTGCCATCATGCGCTCTCCTGGACTCGCGAGCATCTGGTCGCCGACGGGAACTCGGGGTGCCGCTCGTGCTGTACGGAGCGAGCGCCGGTGCCGGGCTGGCATCCAGACTGCGCGATCGCATCGACAGCACACTTGCTGGCCCGCTGCTCCAGACGCCGATCCTGGACCACCAGCACTGGTCAGATCGTCCAGCGAGCTTCCTGGCCGGAGTAGGAGTCGCCGCGGCGATCACCGCGCAGGGCTCGGCATGCCCAGGCGACGAGTCTCGCAGTGGATCGGAGTCGGAAGCGGCAGGCGAGGGACCGGGGACGGGCGCAGTTGGACGAATCACTCCGAAAGTGAAGTCCTATGAGGATCAAGCGTGTCATCGCAACGTTCAACCAGAGCCCATCCGGGGCTGAAGATCGTCCTGCTCGATGTTGCCGACGGCCACAACTACTACGACTAGCTCAACATCGCGGCGGTTGCCGGCAATCTCGCGGACGTGCACTTCGCCCGGACCTCGGCATAGCCTGCCTCGCCAGCCAAAAGCGTATGCCTGCCTTCGACGACCTTCTGACAGAGAACAAGGGACGAGGTGCGCACAGACGACTTCTGGCCATCCGAGGTTGCCCAGCTGACCATCGAACAACACCTGTACGGCCTGCCGTACGACCTGTCGAACTTCGAAGTCTACGTCACAGGACGCTGCTCGCGGCGAAGGGGAGGGGCGGTCAACGGCCCGGCAGGTGCGCGTCGGCATCGGGCTGCGGGTGACCGGGACCAGCGGGTAGCTGAGAGCCGAAGCTGGCTCGCGCAGGGGGTGAACGGCCTGGACGTATCTCTCCTGAAGCCGGACAGCTTGCCGGCAGGCGCCTGGTGGCTCGTCGATCGCGCGGCAGGATCGTCGGCCTCCACCCGGTGTCTTCCGGCCGGTCAGCGCCGCTCCGCCTGTTTGCCGAAACTGTCAACGTCGCCGCATCACCGGCAACCGCCGCAGCGGTGCGCACAAGTCCGTCAGAGCGTGACTCGCCCCGGGTAAGGCGCTGCGCCTACCAGCACTAGCCTGAGATCAGGACCAGCCGGCGATCGCGGCGCTCAGATGCATGGGCATCGCCGTCCCGGTCGTGATCGGTGATGGGATCAGCCAGAGGTGGCTCGAGCTGCGTCGATGTGGGCGCGGGTTGGTATGGAGGTGCTCGCGCCTGGCTTCTGGACCGAGAGTGCGGCGGCGGTCGAGGCGAATCGTAGGGCCTCGGCCGTGGGCATGCCCTCGGCCCGGGCTACTGCCAGGGCGCCGACGAAGGTGTCGCCGGCGGCAGTCGTGTCGACCGCTGTCACCGGTACGGCCGGTACCTGGAGGCGCTCGCCTGAGCGGGATCCATACACAGCGCCGCGCGAGCCGAGGGTGATGACGACCTCGGGAACCCGCCGAAGAAGGGCTTGCAGCATCTCGTCCGTACCTTCGATACCGGTGATCGCCGCGGCCTCGTGCTCGTTGGGCACGAGCAGTGTGACGGCGTCGATGAGCCTGTCCGGAAGGGCCTGCGCAGGCGCCGGGGTGAGGATGACCGGCACGTCTGCGGTCTCGGCGATTTGAGTCACGACGGTGATGGGCAATTCGAGCTGGAGGAGCAGGGCTGACGCCCGGTCGAGGTCTGGAGGCTGACCGGCGTCGACCGCGCCGTTCGCGCCCGGGATGACGACGATCGAGTTGCCGCCGGAATCGTCGACCACGACGTGCGCGATACCGCTTGGCCCTGGAATCTGCCGCAGGCCCTCGACGTCGACGCCAGCCGTCACGAGTGCAGTTCTGAGATCTTCGCCGAAGTGGTCGTCGCCCACCGCGCCGTGGAAGCGGACTTGGCCGCCTGCCCGGGCTGCGGCGATTGCCTGGTTGGCTCCCTTGCCGCCGGGGACGGTGTGGAACGCCCGTCCAGCGACGGTCTCTCCCGGTTTCGGGGCGCGGGGTGCGTAGGCGACCAGATCCATGTTCACGCTGCCGAACACCGTGATCATGACGCTAACCCTGCCGGGTTGTGGCCGCATTTGGCGAGGGTGAGCCGTCGTGCAAGGCAGGTCCGGCGCATCAGATCACCATTCCTCCTGAGCGCGGCGTAGCTCTTCGGTGAGTGGCTCCAGGGCCGCGCCGGCTGCGGTGAGCCGGATGTTGGCTACCTCTTGCCCGAACGCGGCGGGGAGGTCGTGCACACCCGGAGTGAGGCTGCGGGCGTTGAGCGCCAAGTGCTGAACGGCGAGGGCTTGCAGGGCAAGCGAGAGGTCCATGATCTCGATCGGGTTACCTTCGGCCGCGGTGACGTTCATGCATTCGCCGTCAGCGATGACCTTCACGGCTCGGCCGTCCGGAAGGGTGAACTCTTGGACCTCACTGCGGGTCGTTCTGAAAGTGCCTAGTCCGTGCAAGTAGGTCATGGGAATCTCGTCCCTGGCTCCACCCGCGACGGCCAGGAAGACTCCGTCGCGAACCTGCGCCAGTTGCTCGGGTGTGATCGAGCCGCGGACCCCGGTTGCCGAGAAGATGACCTCGGCCGTGGGTGCGGCTTGAGCGAAAGCAGCCACCCGGTGGCCGTCGTGTAACGCCTGCAACGCCTTGATCGCGTCCAGCTCTGAAACAGTGACCCGGGATCCGAGTCCGGTGAGGTACCTCGCCAGTCCGCGGCCGACCCAGCCGTAGCCGATCACCAGCACGTCTCGCCCCGCGAGTTGGAGGTTGGTCAGGTCGACGAAGGTCATCACGCACGACTGGGCGGTGCCGTACACGTTGTCGAAGAGGTACTTGGTGGTCGCGTCGTTGACCGCAAGTACCGGAATCTTCAGGTTCTCGCCCATCGCGCGAAGTGGGCGGATTCCGCTTGTCGTCTCCTCGGCTGCGCCCCAGATCGTCTTGAGGGCATCCGGGTGGTGGCTGTGCAGCCGCCGGATCATGGTGGCGCCGTCGTCAATGAGGATCTGAGGACTCCACCGCAGGAAGTGGTCGGCGAGGTCGAGGTCCTCGGATTTGGTCGCGGTGGATCGAGCGAAGACGGTGATCCCGAGGTCGCGCAGTGCGTCCGCCACTTCGTCCGTGGTCGAGGTGGCCGGGCAGTGCACGGCCACCTCAGCGCCCGCATCCCGGAGGATGACAGCCAGGTTTGCGGTCTTCGGTTCGAGAGTGAGACAGATGCCGATCCGGATGCCGTCCAGCCTCAGGCGGGCACCGACGTCCTTGAGTACGGGCATCCATTCGAGCGCCCAGTCGAGCTTCATCCGATCCACTCCGATACGTCGTCGAGCTGGTAGGGCTGTAGCTGGTCGAGTCTGATTCCGGCAGCTGCCAGTCGGGCCGCGGCGATGGAGTCGTCGAGCTCCTTAGGCAGGACATGAACGCCGGCCGGGAGGTCGTGCGAAGCCAGGTAGTGACATCCGAGGCCCTGGACCGCGAAACTGAGGTCCATAATTTCCACAGGATGACCGGAGCCGCCGGCGATGTTGACCAAGGCACCGTGGCTGAGCAGGCTGATCTGCTTGTCGCCGAGGTTGTGGGAGGTCAGTTGCGGACGGACCTCGCGGCCCGTGCCGAGAGCCGGTACATCGATCTCGAGGTCGTGATGGCCCGCGTTGGCCAGTATGGCGCCGGGCTTGAGCGAGGCGAACTCTGGGGCGCCGATGGCGCGCACACCTCCGGTCGCCGTGATCACGAAGTCGGCCTTGGGAAGGACATCCGCGGTCCGGCCGACCTCGTGGCCATCCATGTAGGCCTCGAGCGCTCTGACCTCGTCGACTTCGACGACCGCAACCCTTGCACCCAGCGCTTTGGCGTAGGCGGCTATACCGGTGCCGACCCACCCATACCCGATGATGGCCACAGTCGCCCCGGCGAACTGCCGGTTGGTGAGGCGCAGTATTGACTGAATGGTCGTCTGTCCGGTGCCGTATCGGTTGTCGAAGAGGTGCTTGCACCGAGCGTTGTTCGCTGTCAGCGTCGGGAACGGCAGGGACCCGGCCGAGTGCATCGCCTCCAGGCGGGCCGTACCGGTCGTCGTCTCCTCCGATACGCCACGCAATGCGGTGAAGGCGTGAGGCCGATGCTTGGCCATGCGAATCGTCAGCTCAGCACCATCGTCGATGATCAACTCCGGATGGGTGTCGGCCACCCTGATCAGATCTTGTTCCCACTGAGCGATTCCCGCGTCCTCATGGGCCAATACCTGGAGGCCGTCTGCGCGCAACGCGGCCACGACGTCGCCATTTGTGGTGTGCGGGTTGCTCCCGGCAACCACGACGTCAGCGCCGGCCTCAGCCAGGACCAGTGCGAGGAACGCCGTCTTGGCCTCCAGATGGACCACGACCGCGACCTTCCGTCCGTCGATGGCTCCGTCGGACAGGACTGAGCGCACATGGCCGTCGAGGACCGGCGAGAACTCTCGTACCCACGCGATCGCCTCTCGCCCACGTGCTACATCGGCAGTCATGCCGCCGCTCCTTCCAGTTCACATGCATCCATCAAGCAGTTGAGGAATGCTTGCCGGTCCACGCCCTCGATCACTCTCACCCACCGCCCTGAGGGGCGACCTCTACGGTCGACCTGGAGTTGGCCCCGTGCCTCTTGCTCGACCATGATGCTCACTGGAAGCCGATGCGCTGAGGTCACGATTCCTGGGTGCATGGCTACCGCCACAGCCACTGGGTCGGGCAGATCGAAGCCGGCCAGTCCCTGCTCGGTGCGGCAGTAGCGATCCAGTGCGGCTGTGGCCTCGAGCACAAACCGGGACTTGGGAGTGCGCTTGGCGGCCAGCAATGCCGCTTCTTCATCCGTGATGACTGCCGCCTGACGGGAGACATCCCAGCCGACGAGTTCGAGTTCGCCGGCGGCCCTCAGGACGATGTCGACGGCCTCTGGGTCGGCCCAGAAGTTGTACTCGGCCACCGGTGTGACGTTTCCGTGTGCATCCGGCGCTCCGCCCATCACCACGACTCGTGCGAACCGGGTGAGAAACAGTGGATCGAGCAGCACAGCGATCGCGATGTTGGTGAGCGGACCGAGAGTCACGAGTGTGAGCTCGCCAGGTCGCTGTATGGCGGCCCGCACCAACTCCTGGGCGGCGAATCCCTGATCGGCGGCGCGCAGTCCGTCGGGCGGCCTCGCGTCACCCATCCCCGATTCGCCGTGTACGTCCTGACCGGTCACCAGTTGCCTGCGTAACGGTCCGGCTGCTCCGGAGTACAGCGGTACATCGTCCCGCCCACCGACCTGAAGGGCCCAAGCGGCGTTGCGGGTGGCGAGATCAACAGGCACGTTCCCGGCCACAGTCGTGACCGCAGCGAGGCGGATTCCCGGCGTCGACGCGGCCAGGACAAGGGCGACTGCGTCGTCCGCGGCGGTGTCGGTATCGATCACAAGCTCCATGATCGGCGAATCTAAACGTGTAGATGCGGTCTGTCAATGGCTATGGTGGTCCCATGAAGAAGCAGAAGCGGCCGACGCTCGCTGATGTGGCGCGCCAGGCGGGGACCTCAACCGCGGTTGTGAGCTACGTCGTGAACGACGGACCCCGGCGGGTCTCGCCGCAGACCAGAGAGCGGGTCAACCAGGCGATCAAGCAGTTGGGATACCGGCGCAACACGCTCGCGGCGGCGTTGAAGGGGAATAAGTCCAACCTGGTCGGACTGGTGGTGCCGGACGCGTCCAACGCGTTCTTCGGTGAGTTGTCGACCCGGATGGAGGGTGAGGCCAGCAGGCGGTCGCTGCTGACACTGCTCGGCAACACACACTATGGAGCCGAGTCCGAGCAGAAGTACGAGCGCGCCTTCTCCGACCTCAATTGCATGGCGATATTCATCGTCGGAGTAGGCGACGGGTCTCGGGTGGACAGCAAACGGATCTACCTTCACGCGGCACCGCCGGGCTCCAGTTCCCCCTCGGTGGTGTTCGACAATTTCGCCGGTGCGGTTGGTGCCGTTGAGCACCTTCTCGGGCACGGCTACTCTGACGTCCACTGCCTCACCGGGCCCGTCGATCATGGCCCCACCGCATTGCGAGAACAAGGCTTTCGAGCGGCAGGCGGCGAGACAATGCATCGCTTCCCTCGCGATCGGAAAGAAGCGGAAGAGGCGATGGTCAGCATGCTTGACTCGGATGCTCCGCGGGCTGTCTTCTGCACTACGGACGAGCACGCTTTGGCCTGTCTGCGTGCCGCTGGCCGGCAGGGGCTGCGGGTCCCGGAAGATCTGGCGATCGTGGGCTTCGACGGGATCAACGAGGCCTTGAACGGGAGCGTCGCAATCACCACCGTGTCGCTTCCTCTCGACGAACTGGCAGTCACGGCGTTCGAGATGCTCGATGCCTGGCGGGGCGACGTACCTCCCTCGTCAAAGACCTTGCCGAGCAGCCTGTTGATCGGCGAAACCTGCGGGTGCGAGCGCGAGATTCGTAGCCCGTGACAACGATGGGCAGGATCAGCAGCCTGGCGCTCCGGTCGCTCTCCGAGTCTGCTGACGCAGCCTGAGACAGGTGCAGCAACCACTGCTGCGAATCCCTTGACGCCTCATTTCTAAACGCTTAGTTTGTCCGGAACGAAAGGGCTAGGTGGTGTGATGAACGGCGATGCGCAGCTCGGTGAGAACCAGATCGGCTGGGTCCGGCGTAACTCTCCTGTCCTCGATGGCTTCGTGCGCGAGATCCTCTCCGATGGCGGGGTCGACGGCTTGCGGGTAGCACTTGTCGCGCACATCGAGGCGAAGACTGCGTTTCTGGCGACCGTGCTCGCCGACGCCGGCGCGGAACTCGTAGTGGCCGGTCGCAATCCCCGAACGACGAATCGCCACGTAGTCGCAGCGTTGCGGGACCGAGGTATCGATGTCGTGTCGGAGGCCGGAGGGAGCCGGGCAACCTCGGAGAGTGACTTGCTCACGGCAGCTGCTCGGGAACCTCAGTTCATTATCGACGACGGCGCGGAGCTGACAATGCGCATTGCGCAGCACCGCCCGGCGCTTTTCGCAGCGTTGCATGGGGTTGCGGAAGGAACGACCACTGGTACTGCTCGCCTCAGGAGGCTGCATGCCTGTGGGAAGCTGCCATTCAGCGCTCTGACCACGAACGACGCACGCTGCAAGGGCTTGTTCGATAGTCGTCACGGAACAGGCCAGACGACCCTGCAGGCGATCCTGAGGCTCACCAACCGTCAGATCGCCGGCGCACGGCTCGCGGTGATCGGTTACGGGACAGTTGGCCGGGCTGTGGCGCAGTACGCCGCTGCCATGGGAGCCCTGACATCGGTGGTCGAAACGGATCCGGTGCGTGCCCTCGAGGCGCACATGGACGGCCATGCTGTCGGCCGTGCGGCCTTGGTGCTTCCGACGGCGCAGGTTGTCGTCACCGCGACCGGTGGGACACGCGGGCTGGGCAAGGCGGAGTTCCGCCACCTGAGCAACGACGTCGTACTGGCCAACGCCGGTCACCGCGACGTCGAGATTGACCTCGAAGCGTTGCGACGGGTCTCGGTGTCGCAGGAGGTGGCGCGGCGCGATGTGACAACTTATCGCCTGGACGGTCGCGATGTTCATGCCCTGGCAGAAGGTGCGTTGGTGGATATCGCCGGCGGGAGCGGTCATCCGGTGGAATCAATGGACCTGACGTCTGCCGCACAAGGCCTCGGCATTCACTACTTGGCGGCTGGCGATCTGGCGCCGGGTGTCCATGTCATCCCGGCTGCGCTGGACGATTCCATCGCGGCGGCGAGGTTGAAGAGCCTTGGCGTGACGCTGGACCAGGTGAAACCGGAACAGATCGACGATGTCGGCGAGTGGATCGGTATGGAGAATCGTGATGACGTTACCCGACCATGAATCCCCGGCCACCGGTGGACAACGCCGAATCGACTGGGCTGCAAGGGGAATGCCCGCCCTGCGGGCCGTTGGCCAGCGGCTCGCCGCTGAAGGGTCGCTGGAGGGGCTCAGAGCCGGTCTCTCTTTGGTGCTCGAACCCAAGACGGCGAACTTGGCCCTGGCCTTGCAGGCAGCGGGCGTGGAGGTGAGCGTGTTCGGCCACACGCAGACGACGGAGGTTGTCGACGCCCTCCGTGACCGAGGTGTCGCGGTATATGCAGTCCATGACAGGGACGAACGGCGAAGGCGGGAGGTCGAGCGCGACTTCCTGCATCAGGGACTGCAGGTTCTCGTGGACGACGGCGCGACGCTGATCAGGCGGGTACACAGGGAATTCCCGGAACTCCTTACTGACCTTTATGGAGCGTGCGAGGAAACGACCAGCGGTGTGCGCCCGCTCCGGCAGATGGCCGCGGAGAAGGCCCTGCGAATTCCGGTGATCGCAGTCAACGACGCCCAGTTGAAGTACCTGTTCGACAACGTGTATGGCACTGGCCAGTCATGTGTGATGGCGTTGCTGGACCTGACAAACCTCCAACTTGCGGGCCGCATCGTCGTCGTTGTCGGATACGGGTGGGTGGGCAAGGGGGTCGCCCTGCACGCCGCCGCGCTCGGCGCGCGGGTCGTGGTCTCGGAGATCGACCCCATCCGGGCGCTCCAGGCCCACCACGACGGCCACCAGGTCGCGAGTATCGCCGACGTCGCCTCCTCGGCAGAGGTGGTCTTCTCCGCGACCGGTATCGCAGGCAGTGTCACGGCGGAGCACATCGAGGCGATGCGCGACGGCGTCATCGTCTGTACGGCGGGAGGTGGATCGTTCGAGCTCCCGATGGACTATCTGAGGCGCACGGGTAAGCGGTCCGCACTGCTCCCCGGCCTGGCCGAGTATCAGCTGCCGAGTGGGAAACGTGTGTTGATCGCGAGTGAGGGAGCTTGCGTCAACTGCGCGGATGCCGAAGGCAATCCCATCGAGGTCATGGACTTGTCACTGACCCTGCAGGCGCTTGCCATCGAGCACCTGTCGCTGACCGCCAAGGACTGGGCACCTGAGGTGTATCCGGTTCCCCCCAAACTCGAAGCCGCCGTCGCGAGGCTGTGCCTCGACCACGTCGGCGCCACGCTCGAGCCGGTCACTCCGGAACTGTCCGCGGCCATGCGTCGCTGGTGACGAAAGGAACGTCAATGAGTCTCCTGAACTTTGCGCGCCGGTACAGGGCCGCCTGTGCCGGCTTCGCGGCCATCGCACTGCTCGCTGCCTGTGGGAGTGGAGGCAAGCCATCGCAGGGCGGGTTGAGCGCCCCGGTCCCGGACAAGGACATCACACTGACGGTGTGGACCTTTGTGCCCGACAACAGCGATGGCGGGCGAGAAGCGTACGCCGAGGTGGTCAAGGCCTTCAACGAGAAGCACCCCAAGGTCAAGGTCGACATCCAGAACATCCCGTATCCCACGTTCTGGGACAAGCTTCGCAATGCTTCGGTCGCCGGCACGGGACCTGATGTCGTCTCGATGTACGGCGGCGAGCAGGCCTACAGCTACCGCAACTCCCTCCGTCCCCTGCAGGACGCGCTGAAGCCGGCACTCGGGGACCTGAACTTCGTCGAGGAGAACTACTCCCGCAACGGCAACCTCTACGTCGTGCCGACGCAAACATATGCGTATGGACTACTCCTGAACCGCAAGAAGTTCGCTGCAGCCGGGCTCGACCCCAAGGCCGGGCTGGCCGACTGGGACGCTCTGCTCAAGACGTGTGAAACGCTCAGCGGCCAGGAAATGGACCCGATCTCCGTCGGTTGGAAGGACGGCTTCAACTTCGAGGCCTTCATGTACATGATCACCAGCCAGCTCATGGACGATGCGACGCTCGCCAAATGGACCGCGGCGGACATCCCGATCGACGACAAGATCTTCACCGCGGCCGCGACTTACATCCTGGAGATGAAGGAGGCGGGCTGCTTCGGGGATCGGGGTGCTTTCTCGCGCAACATGCTTCCCGACGCAACGAACCACTTCCAGTCGGCGAAGGCCGCCATGGTGGTCAGCGGAGGACTCGACGACGTCAAAACCTCCGCGAAGCGTCTCGGCGAGGTCGACTTCGTTCCGTTCCCCCAGGTTCCCACCTCCCAGTTCAAGAACATGGCCGACGGCGGCGCCAGCAACGGGTGGGCGATCCCCACCTGGACCAAGAATCCTGAAGCCGCCGGCGCCTTCGTCAGCTTCTTGGGCAGCGCACCCGCACAGAAGATCCTCTGGGAGCGGATCCGGGCCGTGCCGAACGTCAAGAGTCTCGACGTCGTGGGTAGCACCCCGGAGGAGAAGGCGGTCCTGTCCGTCATGCGACTTCCTGACAACCACACCGGGTTCTCGTCGTTCCCACTGCCGGTTCTGGCGGTCTACGAACGCAATGCCGCTCCACTCCTGAGCGGGGACATGTCGCTCGACAAGTTCACACAGGAAGCGAAGACGGCGTATGAGCAGTCCAATTGAGGTCGACACCAGGCCGCCGGCCAGGACGTCGTCGACGCCGGCCACAGCTCGCTCGTGGCGCGCAAGGCCGCGACCGCCAAAGTTGCGCTCTGTCGACAAGGCGGGGTTCTTCAACTCGGGCTTGCTGCTGGTGGCCCCGCTGTTGATCCTCGAGGTCGTTGTCTTCTTGCTGCCCCTTGCGTACGTGGCCTACCGGTCGTTCTTCGATTGGCAACCAGCCGGCTACTCCACGTACGTCGGGTTCGAGAACTATGTGACTCTCCTACAACAGGATGAGTTCTGGCAGCTTGTCCGCAATCAGTTGTTCTACCTCATGGCGGTGCCAGTCTGGGTTGTGGCTCCGCTGCTGGTTGCATACCTGTTGCACGAGCACGTCGCATTCGCCGGGCTCTTCCGCACGATCTACCTGTTCCCGTCGATCCTTTCGCCGGCGATCGTCGGCCTCGTCTTCCGGACGCTGCTCGGAGACAACGGGCCGGTGAACGGCGGTCTCGACGCGGTTGGGCTGGGCGCGCTGTCCCAGGCGTGGTTGACTGATGCGAACTGGGTCAAGCCGACCATCATGGTCTTGATGCTCTGGGCGGGACTGGGCACAGGGGTGCTGGTGTTCTCAGCGGCTCTGAGCTCGATCCCGGGCGAGACGTTCGAAGCTGCGCGACTCGACGGGGCAGGCTACCTGCGCCAGCTCTGGTACGTCGTCATCCCGAGCATTCGGGCCACCATCGTGCTCTGGTGCATGTTCCAGATCATCGCTGTCTTCCTCTTCATGTTCGGCTGGATCTACGTACTAACCAGTGGCGGCCCGGGGCTGGCAAGCACAACGATCGACTTCGCCGTCTACCAGAAGTTCATGCGCTTCGGCTTCTTCGGCGCGGCCGCGGCGGAGGCGATCGTCCTGGTGCTCATGGTGGTGATCGTCGCGCTTCTTTTCGTGGCTGTTCCCAGAATCGCGCGGGCGATCTCGCCGCGGCTTCGGCGATTGAACGCGAAGGAATACTGACATGGGCTCCAATCGCGTACAGGTCTACGTGCGGACGGCAATCGCAGCTGTCATCGCTGTCCCGTTTCTGTTGCCCTTCCTGATGCTGATCTCAACCACGCTACGAACGGAGGACGACTTCATCCGGAGTCCAGGGGGACTCCCGCGAAGCTTCACGCTGGAGCACCTGCGCGTGGGCTGGGAAGAGGCGCACTTGGCAGGTGGCCTTCGCGCAACGTTCATCACCTGTGTCGTTGCATGCCTGGTTTGTGCGAGTACGGCGCTCGCGGGTGCCTACTGGTTCCGTACCCACCAGGGAAGAGTCGTCGCGGGGACGAGATGGACGCTGGCGTCGGTGTACGCCGTACCACTGATCGCGTGGCTGATTCCGGTGTTCGTCATGCTGTCCCAGTTCGAGCTGACCAACAGTCTCCTCGTCCTGGGCGTGATCGACGGCGTCAGCAGTCTGCCGTTCGCGTTCTACCTCATCCACACGTTCATGCAGCAGACCCTGACGACCGAGATGCTCGAAGCGGCGGTGCTCGATGGGGCCGGGACGCTACGCACGTTCATGCGGATCGCGGTCCCGCTCGCTCTGCCTGCTCTGGCATCAGTTGTTGCACTGGTCTTTGTCTGGACCTTCGGAGAACTCATCGTCGCCGCGACTCTCCTGCAAGATCCTTCGGTGCAGACCGTTACCCTCGGGATCGCCGGGCTCTCGACCCGAGAGAATGTCAATCCACAGATCCAAGCAGCCGCCTCGCTGGTGACACTCCTGCCCGTACTGGCGGTCTTCATCGTCGCGCAAAAGGCGCTACGCCGTGGATTTGCCGAAGGTAGTGGCAAGTAGCATCAGCAACCTCAGTCGCGTCACGTCGGGTATCCCAACGTGACGCGACTGAGTTTCGCGCGCATGACTTGACTCCGGTTTGGTTGCCCAGGCGGTGTTAGTTTGCCGTGTCGTCCAGCCGGACCAGTGGTGCCGTCGCTGCGGGTGCGAGGGAGCGCCTCGCGACACCGTGGGCTCGTGCGCCGGCGGCGAACCAGTAGCGGGCACGTCTGGCGCGAAGACACCCGCCGCGCGGCCGAGCTCCGGGCGAGGCTGTCTCGACGCGGGCTACGGTGGGCGCCGGAAGGCATCGTCGTGCAGCACTTGACCGTCGCTCGTGTCCGTGTTCATCGACCTGACCGGCGTCCGCGACGGCACCGGGCCCGCACGGCTGCTCGGTCTGGTCGAACGCCGCGCCAAACAAGCCTTCAGCAGTGGCCGACCGAACGCCCACAGACCCTGGCGGGACGCGGTCGAGGTCGTCGCGATGGAAGGGTTCACCAGTTCAAGACCGCCCACCACCGAGGTACTGCCCGACGCCGTGACGGTAATGGACCCCTTCCACGTCGTCCGCCTGGCCGACGACGCCCTCGACGAGTGCAGCCGGCGGGTCGCAAGACACCCGCGGGCACTGCCGCCGAAACGGCGACCCGCTCCACAACGCCCGACGGACGCTGCCCACCGGCGCCGATCTGCTCACCGGCAAGCAGACCCAGCGACTGCAGGATCTGTTCGCAACTGATGCCCACGTCGAAGTCGAGGCCACCTGGCGCATCTACCAGCGTCAGACCCCAACTACACCTCACCAGTGAAGCGCCGGTAAACGTTCAGTCCCCTCGAACCAGTGGGTTCGAGGGGACTGAAGCTGGTTGTGTCAGACCGTCGGATCAGAAGCGAGGGACTGCAGCGCGCTCGTGGACCACGCGTCCGGAGATGACGGTGCGAGTGCACTGTCCCTCCGCGGTGTTGACGAGCGCCGTCTCGACGCCTTCTCTGCCGACCTCGACCTCGAACACTGCGAGGTCTGCTGACGCGCCGGCTTCGAGAGCACCGCGGTTGCACAGTCCCAGTGCCCTCGCGCCGCCGAGGGTCGCGGCACGGATGAGCCGGCGGTTGAGATCAGGGTGCGCATACCCCTGGTCGCGGGCGATTCGCGCGAGGGCCTTGACGTCTGCCATCAGGTCCAGCGACGGTGACGACGAGAGAGAATCGGTTCCGACTGAAATCTCGTGCCCCTCGGACAGGTACGCAGCGACGGGTGCCGGGCCGTCACCCACGATCGCGTTGGAGCGCGGACACAGCGCGACGGCCGTGCGGTTGGCCAGCAGCATTTCACGTTCTGCACGATCCAGGTAGATGCCGTGGGCCACGTGTGTCGATGCACCGAGGAGGCCGGTTGACGCGGCGTACTCCGCTGTGCGGCGGCCGGAACCACCTGTGCGAACGAGCGCGAATTCGCCGCTCCTTTCACCCCAGACCTGCACTACGGTCCGGTCGCCATGCTGATAGTGAGTCGCCTCGACCGAAGACTCGGCCAGGTGCGAGTGGATGCGCATCTCGCGTTCGGCGGCGATGGCGACAAGGTCGGAGATGACGCCTCCATCCACGCTGTACGGTGCGTGCGGGGAGATTCCCCGCGGCCCGGGTGCTGCGTCATCAAGCCATGCCAGGAAACACGCCCGGCCTGAGTCTCTCCACCGCTGCTCGGTCTGACCGATGACCTCGAGGAATTCGACGCCGGCCAGCCCGCCTTCGAAGAGAACGCCAGACGCCTCTTGGCTGGTCACGATGTCAGCCATGGCAGTAGTCCCAGTCGCGAGCGCTTGCCGAACGCCAGCTCGTGATGACTCTCGCCAGAAGCTGCCGTCGCGAACGCCACCGTAGGCTACTCCGAAGGACTCAGACCATTCCTCGAAACTCATGTAGGACTGCATGCCGACCTCCGCGAATGCCGTGTACTGGAGATGGCAGTGGGCGTTCACCAAGCCCGGTGTGACGACACCAGCGAGCTCCTCCACGGGCAGACCGGTCCACGGCGCGGGCAGCGCGGTTCGGTGGCCCACCCAGGCGATGCGGTCGGCGACGATCACCACCGCACCCTCCCGTAGCGGCGGCGACGAGACCGGTACCACCCAGTCCGCGACGATCGTCCTGCTGTCTGCTGGCACCGTGAAGATCCTTCCTCGTCGAACGCCGCCCGCCCGAGCACGCGGACCGGCAGGCGCCTTACGCCAGAAAAGCTAAACGATTAGACACATCCTGTCAATCGAGCTACGCTCCGCACCATGACCCCGGAGGATCCGTCTGAAAGCGGCCCTGTGGCCGCAGGTGGCGCCAAGGACTCGAACCGGGACGGCGATCCCCGGCGCCGGCTGGTCTTCCTGATGTTGATGTGCTGCGTTCAGCTCCTCTTCTCGAGCAGCATGACGGTGATGACGGTGTCGCTGCCGGGCATCGGAGCGGACTTCCAGATGGCCAAGGAGAGCCTCCAATGGCTGATCACGGGGTACGGCCTCGCATTTGGTGGCCTCCTTCTAGTCGGCGGCCGGGTCGCCGACTATGCCGGTCGCCGTACGACGCTCGTGGTCGGCCTGATCATCTTCCTGGCTGGCGGACTCGCCTGCCTGGTGAGCGTGAACGGGCTCATGTTGATCGTCGGCCGAGCCGTCCAGGGGATCGGTGCGGCATTCGCGTCACCTGCAGCTCTGTCGCTGCTCACCTCGACGTTCAGGCAGACACGAGAACGTGGGCGCGCACTGGGAGCCTGGGCGGCGATCGGTGCGGCTGGGCTGATTCTGGGGAACGTAGGAGGCGGGCTGATGTCATCGCTCGCGTCGTGGCGCTACTCGTTTCTTCCTCTCCTCCTCATCGCCCTCACGATCGTTGTGGTGATCCCGGTGCAGGTACCGCGAGGGGAGCGAAACACGACGCGTCGCCTCGGCATATTGAGTGGCGCCCTGCTCTCGCTCAGCATCGGCTGTGCGATTCTGGGCCTCAGTCAGGTGAGCACTTTGGGCATCGAGTCGTGGCGCACCTGGCTTCCACTCGTCGCGACCGTGGCAGGCGCGGCGCTGTTCGCGTTGTCCCAACGGATCACTGGTACTGCGTTGATCCCTTTCCACTTGTTCAGATCGCGCGGTGCCCTCGGGTTCGCATTTGTAGCGCTCTCGACCGGAACGACCATGTGCATCTACTACTTCAGTTCGTTCTTCTTCCAGGACGTGCGGGGCATGACTGGCTCGCAAGCAGGGCTGGCGTTCGGTGTTTGGGCCGCCACAATCGTCGCGGGTGCTCAACTCGCGTCATGGCTTCTCCCGAGAGCCGGCGCACGGGCACTTCTGACCTCCGGTTTCGCCTTGGTATCAGTGGGAGCCATCACCTACGCGGCCTCGTTGAGCCGTACGACTCCGTTCGTTCCGTGGACCATGTCGGCCTTCATACTTCTCGGCGTGGGTGCAGGGTGTGCTGGGGTCGCATCGACGGTGACCGCCTTCTCGTCCGTGCCCCGTGGTGATCAGGGTTTGGCCGCGGGAGTGCTGAACTCGGCGCAGCAGTGCGGCGGGATCCTGGCCCTGTCCGGCTACATCGCAGTCGCGAGCGCTCACACTTCAGCGCTTCGACGGGCAGGGGTAGGCGACATCCCGAGTGACATCGCTGGGATTCGCCACGCCGTGTACTGGGCCGCGACCGTCGCGGCCCTTGTCGTTCCGTTGGCACTGCTCGGTCTTCCTAGACGGCCAGACGTCAATCGCCTGCGAGCCTGACAAGTCGCCACCGCCGTCCGCGCGGCAGTACGCCGACGTACTGACTGGTTGAGGCCGACCTGGAAGTAGCTCTGCCAGGCGAGCAGACCGTCCTGGTGCATGACCGCCTTGCCGGCGTTGAAGGCCTGGCTGGCCTGCGCGTAGGTTTGGTTCGCGGCATGGGGTTGGTGGTAGCCGGCGGCGTGCAGACTGGCGGCGAACTCGAGTGCGGCGCGGTTGTGTCGGCTCCCCAGGTGTTCACCAGGCTGCCGTCCGGAGCCATCCTCCACTCAGGTGTTCGCCAACGCGGTTCGGGAGCTCGAGGCGCGGACCTCGCCGTTGGAGGACCTGGGCAAGCTGATCGTCAGCGGTCGCAGCCAGGGCGGCGGGATTGCGAGCGCCGCTGCGGGGGCCTGGCGCCGCTGGCCGGTATCGAGCTGCCTGGTTGCGCTGCGAGCGTGCCGTTCCTGTGCTACTTCCAGCGGGCGCTCCCGACTACCGACAAGCATCCGTGCGCCGGGATCAGCGATAGCTGAGGGCTTGCGGCACGGCGTCGACGCCGCACTCCGGACGCTTAGCTACTTAGACGGTGTGTACGTGGCTGGCTTGCGACCGCGCCGGCGCTGTTTTCCGTCGGCCTGAGGGCCCCAATCTGCCCGCCGTCCACTGTGTTCGTGGCCTTCAACCATTGCGGGAGTGAGCAGAGGGCGGTAGAGACCTACTACTACGACGAGCACGAGTGCGGCCAGACCTACCAGCAACCGACCCAACACTCGACTGGGCCGCTGGCATCTTCACCGCAGATTGAGGATCGCGCGGGCGATGACGACGTCTTCCCACGACATGCCTGTTGTCTTCACGATGACGTGGCCCTCGAGCGGGAGTTCGGCGGCACCGGTCGCCACACCGCTCAGCTCGATAAGGGAGTCGACGTCAAGCACGCCTTCTTTGACGGCCAGAATCACATCCCCGGCCTCACGGAGCGCGGTGGCGCGATCCTCCACGATCACCGCGGCCCCCGAGAACACTTCGCCGGCGATCTCCCGCTTGGTCGGTTCGTGTGAGCCGATCGCGACGACGATCGCGTCTCGATGCAGGTCGGGTGCGTGGAGCACAGGTATCGCCGAGCTTGTCGCGCACATGACGAGGTTCGCGTCGTTCAGCGCGGTGCGGGCTTCGTCGCTTCCAGCTTCGGCGAACGAGTCCGGCATCGTTCGCCGGGTTCGTGCGATGAACGTCGATGATCGGATGCCAACGCTCTTGGAGAAGAGGTCGACGGCTGATTCGTGGTGTGCGATGGCCTGAGGTCCGGCGCCGATAACGGCGATCCGCAAGGGCTCCCCGCGCGCTTGAATGAGATCGCGGATGCCGGCGAAGGAGACCGCGGGAGTTCGTACGAGTGTGAGCGCCGCGCCGTCGAGCACTGCCAAGATTTCGAAGGTTGCGGAGTCCATCAGCACGTACACACCATGGATGCGCGGCTCACCGCGCGACGGGTTTTCTGGCGAGACGCCGAGCACCTTCACCCCCGCCGACTGACGGTATTCCGACGGCATGAGCAGGAGCTGGCCGTTTGTGAGTTCGAGTACGCTGCGGGGGTGATCGCGATCGGGGCGCGCACCGGATCGAAGGCAGTTGACGATCACGTCGACGGCCTGTGCAGGACGTAACGCCTGAAGGACGTCGGTCCGCGACAGATAGATCGGGGCGCTCATCGGAGCACGAACCCTGGAGTCAGAGCGTCACGTTCGTCGACGACGAACCGGTGCTCGCCCGTTCGGTGTGCCTGCCCTGTCGTGACGGTTTCCACCATCGACCTGCCGCAAGCGTCGTTGACCGCAGCAACGGTGCCGGTGAAGCGAGTCCCCAGAATCGACTCGTGGGCCAGGCTGTCCCCGACGGACATCCGGCCTTCGGCGACCAGCGTCGCGAGCCTCGCCGAGGTGCCGGAGCCGCAAGGGGACCGGTCGACCTCACCGTCGGCGAAGACCGTGACGTTGCGCTGACGGATCTCACCCGGCGCCGAGTGTCCGGACTCGTCCCAGAAGATGGTTCCGTAGACGCCGCTCTGGTGTGGGTCCGTCGGGTGCTGAGCAGCGGGATGATCGCGCAACAGCGCCTTGACCTCACGTCCGAAGGCGATGAGCTCTTCGATCCGATCAGGCTCAACGGCAAGACCGACGTCACCTGCAGCGAGCTGGGCGTAGATCGCCCCGCCGTAGCTCACCGCCACCTCGACGTTCCCGCGGCTCGTCGAGATCGGAAGCGCAGTCGCGATCGTGAAGCTGGAAACGTTGACGAAGTCGACGGCAGTGGGCCGGCCCGAGGCGTCGGTGTGCACACGTGCGGTCACGCGTCCGGAGGGGACGTCGATCAGGACGCTCGTGATCCCCGACGGATCCGGCGGCACGCGCCCCGAGTCGATCGCCCAGGTGCCGAGCGCGATGGTGCCGTGGCCGCATGCTGTCGAGAACCCGTCCTTGTGCCAGAACAGTACGCCGAAGTGTGCGCCGTCGTCGTCGGGCGGCGTGACGAACCCGCCGTACATGTCGGCGTGACCACGAGGTTCGTAGCAGAGCAGCTTACGAAGCCCGTCGACGTCCGCGCTCGACTGTGCCCAAAGCCGCCGGGCGGCGACCGTGGTACCGGGGATCTCCGGCGGGTGCAGGACGATCCGGAACGGCTCGCCCGCGGTGTGGTAGTCGGTTGTCTCGACGATGTGCATGGTTCTCCTCCCTGCGCCCGGTGCCTTGATGTTCTCCCATCCGAAGCAAAAGTTCAATCGATACTGAATTTTCCCACAGTTCCCTATTGCCAGACAGGTGATCGGTGTTCATGATGGACGACTAGTCGGCCCACTCTGCGGCCGCTCCGGACTGGAGGACCCATGAAGCGTGCTGCCGTTGCTCTTCTCGTCGTGACCGCGGCGCTCACCGGTTGCTCCGGTGCGGACGGCAAGTCGGCCGATGGTGCGACGAGGTCGATCTCGTACGCCGTCCCGGATCCGGTGACGCTCAACCCGGGGCGCCAGACGCTGGCGTTCGCCCAGGTCAAGCTGCTGTTCTCGAGCCTGACCTTCGTCAAGAGCGACGGCTCTCTGACCCATCGCAACGCCGAGTCCGTGTCCTCGTCGGACGCCGTGCACTGGACCGTCAAGTTGCGTCCGGGATGGACCTTTCACAACGGCGAGAAGGTCACCGCCGAGAGCTATGTAAAGGCGTGGAACACGATCGCGTACGGCCCGAACGCCTGGGAGAACAGCGGTCAGTTGGTCAACATCGTCGGGTACGACGCTTTGCATCCGGCCACGGGCAAGCCATCGACCACACAGTTGTCGGGTCTCAGGGTGGTCGATGACCTCACCTTCACGGTGACGCTGAAGAAGCCGGACGGGCAGTTCCCGGTGCAGCTCTCACAGTCACAGACCGGCTTCTATCCGCTGCCGGAAGCGGCCTACAAGGACCTCGATGCCTTCGCCAAGCGTCCGATCGGTAACGGTCCGTTCGAGATGGTCGGCGGCTACACGGAGAGCGAGCCGATGACCGTCAAGCGGTACGACGCCTACCAGGGCCCGAAGCCGTCCGTCGACCAGATCGAGTTCAAACCGTACTCCGACATGACCACGGCCTACACCGACGTCCAGGCAGGGAACACGGATGTCGTGGTCGTCCCGGCGGCGCGGATGGCTCAGGTGAAGAAGGACTTCGGCGACCGCGCGTACGTATTCCAGGGGCTCGGCATGAACTATCTGGGCCTGCCGCTGTGGGACAAGCGCTACTCCGACGTCCGGGTCCGGCAGGCGATCTCGATGGCGATCGACCGGCAGGCCGTCAGTGACGTGGTCTACGGCGGCCTCTACGAGCCCGCAACGGCACTGACCCCGCCGCGCGAGCCGGGTACGCCGGAGGCCCTCTGCGGCGAGCTGTGCACGTACAACCCGGCAAAGGCCAAGCAACTCCTGGCCGAAGCCGGCGGCTTCGCCGGAACGATGGAGCTCCGCTACCCGGGCGGCGCCGGCCTGGACGACCTTTACAACGCCTATGCCAACCAGCTCCGGCAGAACCTCGGGATCAAGGACGTGACCGCGACCCCGACCACCGACTTTCCCGAGTTCCTGAAGCTGCGCAACGAGAAGAGCCTGAGCGGCCCATACTTCTCCCGGTGGGGAGCTCTCTACCCAAGTCAGCAGAACACGCTGCGTTCCTTCTACACCAAAGCCGGTGGCTGCGTGAACTGCATCCCGTACTACACGCCCCAGGTCGAGGAGTTGCTCGCGAAGGCCGACGCACAGGTCGACCGGCAGAAGGCGGCCGAGGGGTACGTCGACGTGCAGAAGGCGATCCTGGCGGACTTCCCGGCACCGCCGATGTTCTTCGAGAAGGTTGCGTACGCGACGTCGGACCGGGTCGCCAAGCTCGCGGAGGGAACCGGCAGCGCAGAACTCGAGAACACGACGTTGGTGGATGGTTGATGGTGCGCTTCACGATCCGGCGGCTGATCGAGTTGGTGCTGGTGTTCTTCGGCGTCACGTTTGCCATCTACGCGGCAGTGTTCGCGCTGCCCGGTGACCCGATCGCCAGTTTGGGCGGCGAGCAGCCGTTGCCGCCGGCGCTGGTCGAACGGATCCGGGACCTGTACCACCTGAACGACCCGTTGCTGTCGCAGTACCTGCGCTATCTCGGCAATCTGCTCACCGGTGACCTCGGAATCGACTTCCGGGGCCGGTCGGTGGCCGAGCAACTCGCGACGCGCTGGCCGGTGACGATCCGGCTGGCGCTGACCGCATGGGTGATCCAGGTAGTGATCGGCGTGGGGCTCGGCCTTGTCGCCGGACTGCGGAAGAACACCTGGATCGACCGCGGCGTGCTGCTGCTGACCATCCTGATCGCGTCTGTGCCGATCTTCGTGACAGCCGTGACCGCGCAACTCGTGTTCGGCATGAAACTGTCGCTGCTGCCGATCGCCGGGGTGGCGGATGGCTGGCCGACGTCCTACGTGCTGCCGGCGACGGTCCTGGCGATCTACGGATTGGCCGCCGTGGCACGACTGACCCGGGGGAGCGTGGTCGACACGATGAGCTCCGACTTCGTCCGCGCGCTGTGGGCGAAAGGGCTGTCGCGGCGGCGGGTCATCGGTGTGCACGTACTGCGGAACTCCTCGATCCCGGTGCTGACCTATCTCGCGATCGACCTCGGTGCCTTGCTCGGCGGCGCGGTCGTGACCGAAGGGATCTTCAACCTGCCGGGCGTCGGACAGTTGCTGTTCGAATCGATCCGAGTGCACCAAGGACCGACGGTGGTCGGCATCGCGACCGCATTGATCCTGATCTTCCTGCTGACGAGCGTGGTCGTCGATCTGCTCAACTCCCTGCTCGACCCGAGGATCCGCCATGAGTGACGCAGTGCTCGCCCGGACCGTCGAGGAGGACGCGCTGGCGCCCAGGGGTGTCTGGGGAACCGTCCGTCGGCGGGTCTTCTTCTGGCTGCCGCTGGTGGTGCTCGCTGTGCTGCTCCTGATGGCCATCGTCCCGCAGTTGCTCAGCAGCGCCGATCCCCGCGCGTGCGACATCTCGGCCAGCGCTCGACCCTCGTCGCCGGGCCATCCGTTCGGCCAGGACCTCCAGGGCTGCGACGTGTACGCGAACGTCGTTCACGGCGCCCGTGCGTCCCTCACCGTCGGTATGGTCTGCACGCTGATCGCACTTGCTGTTGCCGTCGTGGTCGGAACTGCCGCCGGCTACGTCGGTGGCTGGGCGGACTCGATCCTGGCCCGGGCGACCGACATCTTCCTGGGATTCCCGTTCCTGCTGGGTGCGATCGTCATCCTGAACAGCCTCGGCCAGCGTTCGGCCCTATCGATCTCGCTCGTCCTGGCGGTGTTCTCCTGGCCGACTCTGGCCAGGATGGTGCGTACGACGGTCCGCGCGACGCGGGACGCGGAGTATGTCCAGGCCGCCAAGGCGATGGGATTCCCGACCGGCCGGATCCTGACCCACTACGTCCTGCCGAACTCGATCGGCCCGGTTCTTGCTGTCGCCACCCTGACCGTCGGCGGGGTGATCGTGGCCGAGTCGACACTGACGTTCCTCGGCCTCGGCCTGCGCGCGCCGTCGATCTCATGGGGCCTGCAGCTCGCCACCGCGCAATCGCGCTTCCAGCAGGCGCCGCACACACTGATCTATCCGGCGGTGTTCCTGGCCGCGACTGTACTGAGCCTGATCACCCTCGGCGATGTGCTGCGCGACGCGGTGAACCCTAAGGGACGCTCCTGAAATGACCACCCTCGACAGACACGACAGAACGGACGCAGCCTTGTTGGACACCACGACAGCCCGGGAAGCCGCTCCGGCCATCGAGAGCTGGCTCGAGTTCCAGCGCCGCACCCTGCGCACACCCGGAATCCAGGCGGCGATCCGTGTCGGCGACCAACTAGTTCTTTCCGTGGCACTCGGGCACAGTGACGAGGTCGAGGGTACGCCGCTACGCACGGATCACCTGTTCCGGATCGCGTCGCACAGCAAGACCTTCACGGCGACGTCGATCCTGCAGCTGGTCGAGCAGGGCAAGGTTCGGCTGGACGACCCGATCGAACAGTACGTCGCTGAATTGGCCGAGACCGCACTTGGGCCGGTGACGGTCCGGGAACTGCTCGGTCACCTGGGCGGCGTGATTCGCGACGGCCTGAACAAGGACTACTGGCAGTTGATCGGGGCGTTCCCGGACCGGAACGCGTTGATCGAACTGTGCCGGTCAGACGGCCGGGTGTTCGAGCGCAACGAGTACTTCAAGTACACCAACGTCGGGTACTCGCTCCTGGGCCTGGTCGTCGAGTCCGCGAGTGGTTCGTCGTACGGCGACTATGTCGCGGCCAACATCGTGGATCGTCTGGGACTGATCAACACCGGTGCCGATTGGGACAGCGAACGCGCCGGTGAGTACGCCGCCGGGCACACCGGGCTGCTGGAAGGGGACGACGTGCGGGAAGTCATACCGCAGGTGGAAACTCGCGCGATGGCTGCGGCCACCGGCTTCTACTCGACCGCCGAAGACCTGGCTGTCTACGGCGGCGCGCACTACTTCGGCTCCGAGCTGCTGATCGGCGACGCGAGCAAGCGGCTGCTGCAGCGGGACGAGAGCCTGGTGAACGCCAACGGGCGCGAGATCGGGCGCTACGGTCTCGGCATGGACATCGTCACGATCGGCGACCGGCGGTTGGTCGGACACAGCGGTGGATATCCGGGGCACGTCACCCGAACGTTCGTCGACCCCGTCGATCAGATCGTCGTGTCGGTACTCACCAACTGCATCGGCGGGCCGGCGGACGCGCTGGCGACGGGGGTGGTGAAGCTGCTGAACCTCGCCGCGCAGCCGCCGGCCGGCACTCAGGTGCCGAGTGATATCGACGCCCGGCGGTTCTGCGGGAACTTCGCGAATCTGACGGGTGTGATCAGTATTGTGCTGCTCGGCGGCCGCCTGGTCGCGTTTTTCGCGGGCGCGCCGGATCCGGTCGACAACCTCGAGGAGCTCCAGGTCGTCGACGAGAACACGCTGGCCGTCGTGCCTTCGGCCGGATTCGGCTCGGTCGGCGAGAAGGTGGAGTTCACCTGGGACCCGGCCGGCCGGCCGTCGCTGGTCCGGTACGGCGGAAGCTCACGCTGGCCGGTCGACGTGTTCCGGGCGCGTCGTACGGCGCAGATCGCGGGAGCCCCTCTGGGAGGTCGGGATGAGTGACGAGAGGATATCGGACGACGCCTGGGAGGAGGACCCGCGCCGGGCGGACTTCGTCGAGCAGTTCGCGCTGATCAGGGAGCTCGCCGGGTCGCCGCGGATGGAGGCGCGAGTCCTCGGCTACCTGATGGTGAGCAACAAGCGGTACGTCGCGTCGGGCGAGCTGGCCCGGGCGCTGTCGGCGAGCGCCGGGTCGATCTCGAGCGCTACCCGGCGGCTGATCGACCTCGGGTACGTCGCGCGGCACCCCGTCCCTGGCGACCGCAGTCACTATTTCAAGGTCGAGGACGACATCTGGGGGGAGTTCCTGGCGAGCGAGCAGCGGTCGTTCGGGAAGCAGCGCCAACTGTTTGAGGACATGCTCGCCGTGCTGCCCGACGGGATGCCCGGGCCGCGCAAGCGGCTGCGGAATGCGCGCAACTACTTCGAGTGGCTCGCGTCGTACCACCGGAAGATGCTCGAGGACTGGCGAGAGCATCGGGACAAACTCGAAGCCGAGGACAGCGAATGAGCGACGTCCTGAGGCTCGAGGAGCTGACGGTCGACTTCACCGTCGGAGGTAGGACCCAGCGCGCGGTCGACGGGGTCAGCTTTCGTGTCCGGCGGGGCGAGGTGCTCGCGGTAGTCGGCGAGTCGGGTTCCGGGAAGAGCGTGACCGCCCTGGCGGCGCTCGGCCTGCTGCCCGCGAACGCCCGGGCCGGCGGACGGGTCTGCTTCGGCGGCGCCGACGTACTGTCGATGTCGCGGGCCGAGTTGACCGCGCTCCGGGGTCGGCGAATCGCGATGATCTTCCAGGATCCGTCCGCGGCGCTCGACCCGGTGTTCACGATCGGGGCGCAGCTGGTAGAGATGATCCGCGCCCACCAGCCGGCGCTGAAACGTCCCGCGGCGAGGGAACGGGCGCTCGAGTTGTTGCGGATGGTCGAGATCCCCGGAAACAGGCTGAGGTACTACCCGCACCAGCTGTCCGGAGGCCAGTGCCAGCGGGTAATGATCGCGATCGCGCTGGCCTGCGATCCTGAGTTGCTCATTGCGGACGAGCCGACGACAGCGCTCGACGTGACCGTGCAGCAGGAGGTGCTCGACGTACTGCTCGCCGTACGGTCGAAGATCTCCGGGGCGATCATGATCATCACCCATGACATGGGCGTGGTCGCGGACGTGGCCGACCGGGTCGTCGTGATGCGTCGGGGGTCGGTGGTCGAGACGGCTGAGGTGCAGGAGCTCTTCGACCGCCCCACGCAGGAATACACCCGGGTCCTGCTGGACGCCGTACCACGTGGCGGGCCGCGCGAGTCCGGCGAGACGCCCGCGGAGGTGGACGTCGCGACGCTCCGGATCGACGATCTCGTGGTCGAATACCGCGGTAGCCGAGGCCGGGGGGTGCGTGCGGTCGACCAGGTGGATCTCCTCCTGCATCCCGGCGAGATCGTCGGTCTGGTCGGCGAATCCGGATCCGGGAAATCCACGATCGGCAAGTCGGTGCTCGGTCTCGCGCCGATCACCTCTGGCGAGGTCCACGTCGCCGGACAGCCGCTCACCTCCGCCTCTGCGTCCGTCCTCCGGCGAACCCGTGGCCGGATCGGCGTGGTGTTCCAGAACCCGGCCGGCTCGCTGAACCCGCGGGCCACGATCGGGCAGTCCATTGGCGAGCCCCTCGCCGTCCATCGCGGTGTCCGTGGCACCGGGCTCCGTCGCCGTGTCGAGGAGCTGCTCGACAGCGTCGAAATGCCGCGGCCGTGGGCCGGCCGCTACCCCCACGAACTCTCCGGTGGCCAGCGCCAACGCGTTTCCATTGCGCGCGCCATCTCCCTCGATCCCGACCTGCTGATCGCGGACGAGCCAACCTCCGCGCTCGACGTCTCGGTGCAGGCCACCGTGCTCGATCTGCTCCGCGCGCTCCACGACCGACTGCACTTCGCCTGCCTGTTCATCAGCCACGACCTCGCCGTTGTCGACGAGATCTGCGACCGCGTCGCGGTGATGAGTCACGGAAAGCTCGTCGAACAAGGCGACCGCGAGTCAGTCCTCCGCGCGCCCCAGGACCCCTACACCGTTAGCCTGCTTGAGGCGGCCCCGGTCCCGGACCCGCGCGAGCAGGCCCGCCGCCGCAGCCTGCGCCAGGCGGGCCAACTGCGCGGGGTGAGGTTGTCTACGGCGAGGCGCTGATGGTTACGGCCTCGGGCTCATTGTCCGGCCTAGAGGACCGTTGCTCGTACGGCGGGGGTCGGTGGGATGCCGCCTTCGGCGAGGGCGTCGAGGATGGTGCCGAGGATGGGTTCGGCGTCTTGGGAGCTGACGTCGACGTGGGGGAGTTGGCGGCCGAGTTCTCGGAGGAGGGTTTTGCGGATGGTGTTGTCTGCGGCGACGGAGCCGCCGAGGGTGAGGGTGAAGGGTTCGCCTGAGTCGAGGCCGACTTTGCTGGCGCAGGATTCGACATAGGCGGTGACTCGTTCGGCGTGCTGGTTGACGATGCCGGCGGCAACGAGGTCGCCGCGCTCGGCTTCGCGCAGTACGACGCGGGCTGCCTTCGACTTGTTGAGGTGGGTGCCCTCGGTGTTATCGCGGCGGGTGAATCTGTGCAGGAGATCCTCGACCGAGGAAGCGTCGTAGAACTGTGGAATCGCCTGTGAGAGGGAGGTGCTGGGCGCAAGGCCTGTCTCCGCGCGGAAGATCGCGTGCAGGGCGTCGTCGACGAGACCGGCGGCGCCGAGCGGGTGCTGCAGCCAGAAAGAGAAGGCGAACTCGTCGCCGTCCGGTCCCCGGCCGGCGATCGCGGCGCCGGTGCCGAGCGAGACGGCTACGCCGATTCCGTCCGGATCGCCGCACCGCAGGAGGGCGAAGCCGTCGTTCTTGATCGAGAACCGTACGTCGGGACCGAGGTGGCCCGTGAGTGCCTCGGTCCAGAGCGTGGTGTCCTCCGCCCAGTCGACGCCCGCGAGGCGGAACGCCGCCGACGCGAGGTGCGCATCGGGTACTGCGTTGTCCGCGGCGGCGAGTGCCTCGTCGACGAGCCGGAGGACGGTGGCTACTGCCTCTCCCGGGTCGTCGACGCCGTAGATGTCACCGAGCCCGCCGCGGGCCCGGGCGAGGATGTTCCCGTGCCGGTCCGCGATGGCGGCGATGGTTTTGGTATTGCCGGCGTCGACGCCGAGGAAGAGGTCGTTCATGGCAGGAGTCGCTCCGGAAGGTACGCGGCGTGGGCGGCGGCCATCTCGTCGTACAGTTCTTCGGCGACCTTGAGGTTGTTGACGAGCGGGTTGGCCAGCAGGGCTTGGATGCCGTCCTTGCGGGTGCCTTCCCAGCCGGTCTTGGCAGCGAGGATCTGGTACTCGGCGAGCTCCTGGGTAATGCCGAGGACGGAGTGCGGCAGTGGCTTCTGTGGCTCGATGTGGAATCCCTTCTTGTCGACGGTGCACCAGACTTCGACGACTGTGCTTTCGTCGAAGCCGGGGAGTGCGCCGCCGGCGTTCGGGAGGTTGACCGGGAGCCGGGCGCCGGTGTCGTTGTAGTGCGCGCTCATCACGTCGATCGCGAGCTCGAGTTCGTGGATGCCGCCGCGGGAGCGTGCCGGGTCGAGTTCCGGGGAGTCGGCGGTCGCCTGCTCGCGGTAGTGGTCCCAGTAGCCCGGGACGGCGTCCATGATGATCTCAGACCGCGTCTTGGCTGCGCCTTGCTGCTCGCGCAGGAGTTCCTCGCGGAAGTAGTAGTAGTTGAAGTAGTCGGACGGGATCGATCCCATGGTCACCGCGAGGTGCAGCGCTCTACGGGAGTTGGCGTCCAGCGTGTCCTTGCGCTCTTCCCACCCCTTCTCGAGCAGCGGCAGGATGTCTTCGCCGTCGTAGAGGGCCTCGGTGCTCCAGCAGTTGTGGTTGACGCCGGCCATCGTCACCTGGGCGCGCTCCGGGTCGAGGCCTGCGGCCTTGATCACGACAGGTGGGAAGACGATCGGTCCCTCGCACATCGACACGATCTCCACGTCGCTGTACTGCGTGACGGCCTGGGAGACGATGTTGACCGGGTTGGTGTAGTTGAAGATCTTGGCGTTCGGGGCGACGGCGTTCAGGTCCGCGACGACGTCCCTGAGGACGTTGACCGAGCGCAGCGACATGAAGAAGCCGCCGGGTCCCTGGGTCTCCTGCCCGATGATGCCGTGCTTGATCGGGATGCGCTCGTCGAGTGCGCGGGCCGCGAAGCCGCCGGGCCGGAAGCTGGACAGTACGGCGTCGACGTCGGTGAGACCGGCGCGGCGGTCGGTCGTGGCGGTGACGGTGACGTCGAGGCCCTGGGTCTTGATCATCCGCTCGGTGATCGCCCGGACGACTTCCAGGTGGTCGGGATCCAGGTCGATCAGGACGAACTCGGAGCCCGCGAACTCCTTGGCGTGCCAGAGCAGTGAGGCCATCGTGCCGGCCGCCCGGGAAGAGCCGCCGCCGAGGTATGCGAGCTTGATGCGTGCCATGAGGACAGTGTGCCTTTCGTAGCTGGTAGGTCAGGAAGCAGCGGGCAGCAGCGCGGCCGCTGCCCGGTCTGCCAGGAATCGTGGGGTTGCGCAGTCGCTGAGGACGGTGGCTGGCCAGTCCGCTTGGTAGGAGTCGGCTGCAGCGACGCGTTGAACGGTGACCTGCTTGTGCTCTCCGGTGACGACCATGATGACGGCGCGCGACAGGTCACGGATGGTGGCGATGCCGACGGTTACTCCGTACCGGGGCACCTCTTCCAGCTGTCGGAACGACGGGAACGTCCCGAGGTTGTCTCGACGGGTCGCGTCGCCGAGTTCGACGACGCGGGTGACGCTGTCGGGTGGAGTTCCGGCGGGATTCAGTGCGATGTGGCCGTCGGAGGCGCCGGAGGCGAGCAGGAAGATGTCGATCCCGCCGACGGTTGCCAGCGTGTCGTCGTACGCACCGGGTTCGGCTGCCGGATCGGGGTACCACAGATTCTCGTCCAGGATGCGGTGTTCTGGACTGGCTGCCGCGTTGAGTGGGGCGAGGATCTGCCGACGCCCGAACCCGACACAGCTGTGCGGGAGGTCCGCGTCGACCAGCTGGAATCCGTCGGCGGCGTGTACGACGTACTCGTCCATCAGAGCGATGATCACGTGGCTGAGGTCGAGCTTGCGTTCGGCCACCAGATCGGCGAGGTGCGCATAGGTTCGCAGCGGGCTGCGGCCGCTGGGGCAGCCGAGGACGAACGACCGGCCGGCGTTCGCGGCCGATTCGATGCCGGCAGCAATGTCCTCGGCCGCGAGCAGGCCGACCTGGTCGGGGCCGTCGTGGACTTCGGGCGGCACGTGCATTGGGAGAGGAGTCCTATTCCTTGAGGGCGCCGTTGAGTACGCCGCGGATGAAGTGGCGCTGGAAGAAGGCGTAGAGCACGAGGACGGGCAGGGCGACGATGAGGGATCCGGCAGCGAGCAGGTTCACGTCGACGCTGTGCCGCCCCTGGAAGACTCCCAGCGCCAGCGTCGCCGGCTGGATCGCCGGGTCGGCGATGAAGATCAGGGACAGGAAGAAGTCATTCCAGGTCCACATGAACGAGAGCAGCGCGAGGGTGAGCACAGCGGGCCGGGAAATCGGCAGCAGGATCTGCCAGAGGATGCGCCAGGTGCGGGCGCCGTCCATCTCGGCCGCCTCGACCAGGGACGCGGGTACGGCGCGGAACGTCGCACGCATCCAGAAGGTGCCGAACGGAACGCCCATGCCGATCTGGATGATGATCAGGCCGAGCCAGGAATTCGTCAGACCGAGGGACTGGAAGGTGTAGTAGAGCGGGACGATGAAGACCTCGGCGGAGATCATCAGGCCGAGCAGGACGACCGGGAAGATCACCTTCTGGCCGGCGACCCCGAGGACGCCGAACGCGAACCCGGACAGGACGGCCAGCAGCGTCTGCCCTGTCACCGCGCCGACCGTGATCACCGCGGAGGCGAGCATGGCCTGACCGAATCCGCCGAGCTTCCAAGCGGTCCCGAAGTTCTCCCAGTGCAGGTTCGTGAGGTCGAGCTGACCGGAGCGGTTCGGGCTCAACGCGGTAAAGACGAACCAGACCACGGGGAACAGGACGAGGATCGAGACGAGTGCCAGGACGGTGTGGTTCAGGACGCGCTCGGAGCGGGAGATCATGCGTTCTCCTCGGACAGTCTGGTGACGACCAGCGCCACCAGGAGACAGATGATCGCCAGCACGATGCCGATCGCGGCTGCGATGCCCACGTCGGGGTTCAGGAACGCCTTGCGGTAGAGCAGCAGGGCCGGTGTGGTGGTCGACGTACCTGGCCCACCTTGAGTGGTGACCCAGACGAGGTCGAAAGCGCGCAGCGCACCGGTGACGGTGAGCGTGAGCGCGACCGCCAGCTGACCGCGGAGCGCGGGCAGCGTGATCGCGAGGAACTCCTTGATCGGAGTCGCACCGTCGAGGCGTGCCTGCTCGTACAGCTCGCCCGGAATCGCGGCCACGCCGGCGACGAACAGCACCATGCACAGGCCCAGGGCCGTCCAGGTACCGATCACGCCGAGCGAGGGCAGCGCCCAGGTGAAGTCGCCGAGCCAGTTCCGGGCGAGGCCGCCGAGGCCGACCGCACGCAGTGCGCCGTTCAGTGGGCCGTCCGGGCCATAGATCCGCTTCCAGATCACGGCGACCACGACACTCGTGAGGACCTGCGGCAGAAACAGCAGCCACCGGTAGAGCCCGCCGCCGCGCATCTTGCCGCGGCCGAGGAGCGCCGCGGACAGCAAGCCGAGCAGGATCGGCAGGCCAGCGAAGAACAGGACCAGTACGAGTACGTGGGCCATCGCCTGCCCGAGCTCGGGATCGGTGAAGAAGGCCGTGTAGTTGCTCAGTCCGACGAACCGCGCAGTCGTGACGCCGTCCCAACTGTAGAACGAGTAGCTCACGCTCTGCAGGATCGGTACCAGGACCACGAAGCCGTACACGAGTAGCGCGGGCGCCGCGAACGCGAGACCGAGCCACCGCCGTTGCCGGGCACGCTTCGACGGCCGGGGCCTGGTACGCCGAGGGCGTTCGATGTCCGCGGCGCCCTCCGGTACGGCGGCGGCCGGAGCCGCCCGCCGTTGGAGGAGCTGACGGGAACTCATCTGCTCAGCCCTTCGCCCGCTGTGCCTGGAACGTGTCGTAGTCCTTCTGCCCGGCGGACGCCAGTTGCTCGGGCGTCACCTTGCCGGCCAGCAGCAGTTGCACCTGACCGCCGAGGGTGTCGAGCATCGTCGGCGTGGCCCAGTCGAAGTACGGGACGAAGCCGTTGCCTTCGTCAAGCTTCTTCTGCGCGGCGATCTCGGTCGCCAGCTCGGGGTTGCCGGCCGGTTCCTGTACGTCGTTGTGCAGCAGGGGAAGGTAGCCGTGGTCGACGCTGGTCTGCGCCGTTGCCTTGCCGGCCATGTAGTCGAGGAACGCGGCGGCGGCGTCGGGGTGCTTCGACTTCGCCGAGATTGCCAGGTTGCCGACCGTCGAGCCGGTTCCGACGACCTGGTCGCCGTTCGCTTGCGGCAGCTGGACGTACCCGAAGGTCTGCTTCTGCGCGGCCGAGAACCCGAGCGATCCGGTGTAATTGAACTGGAAGACGCCCTTGCCGCCGAGGAAATTGTTCATCGCGTCGGCGAATGGGACGCCCTGGTGGTTCGGTGTCAGCCAGCCGGCCTCGTTCCACTTCTGCACCGCCGCGGCGGCCTGTGTGATGCCGGTGGACGTGATCGGCACCGAGCCGCTGGAGTAGACGAAGTCGCCGATGTCCTTCGCCGAGCCGTAGAGATCCTGCACCGCGAACAGGATCGCGGTCGACGCGCCCTTCTCCTGGGACCCGTAGGCGATCGGGACCTGACCGGCCGCCTTGATCGCAGTACACGCCTTCTCGAACTCGTCCACGGTCTTTGGCGGCTGCAGGCCGAGCTTGTCGAGGATCGCCTTGTTGTAATACAGGCCGATCAGCGACGACCGGGCCGCCGGGACGGCGTACAGCGAGCCGGTTCCCATCTGCTTGCCGTCGGCCGTGAACTGCTCCTGGCGCAGGATCGTGGTCGGGATCTCGTCCTTCCACCCGTACGCCGCGGCGTAGGCGTCGAGGTTCAGGATCCGGCCGCCCTTGGCCAGCGTGCCCATCGACTGCCAGCCGTTGTTCACCAGCGCGATGTCGGGACCGTTCGGATCGGCGAGCCGCAGGTTCAGGGTGTTCATCACCTGACCCCAGTCCTGCGTGGTCCGCTCGATCTTGATGTTCGGGTGCACCTTCTGGAAGCCGGCGACCACGGAGTCCATCCACTTGCCCTCTTCGCCCTGCCAGAAGTCGAGCATCTTCAACGTGACGTCCTCACCAGAGACATCCGTCGAGACCCCGCTGGGGGCGGTCGTGGAACTGGAACTGGAACCACCGGGCGCACACGCCGCCAGCACGGTGGCTGTGGCGAGAAGGGCAGCCGCCGCGCCCATCAGGTGCCGCTTCTTCATGCCTGTCTCCTTCGATGTGGTCGGAAGCCCCCGTTCCGAGCGAATACGGCAACGCTAGCCATAAGCAGACCAGTTATGCCAGATAAGGCCCACTTTCGAGCCAAATTCAAAACTGGTATGGTTATGGGCGATGAGGACATCCACTGTTGCCGCGGGCGTCGTCCGGCAGTTGAGCGATGCGATCAATCGCGGCGTCTACTCGCCCGGCTCCCGGCTGCCCGGCGAGCGGTTGCTCGCCGATCAGCTCCACGTCAGCCGAAGTACGCTGCGCGCTGCCCTCGGTGAACTCGAGGACGAGGGCCGTATCGCCCGGTCACCGCAGCGCGGCTGGTTCGTGCCGAGTCCGACCGTCGGCGAACCGCCGAGCACTCTGCAGAGCTTCACCGAGATGGCCCGGCTCCGCGGCCTCACCGCCACGGCCGCCGTGCTCGAGCTGGCGCCGCGCTCTGCGACCATCGACGAAGCGGAGAAGCTGGCCATGCCGCCCGGCGGCGACGTGCTGGTCCTGGTGCGCCTGCGGGGCATGAACTCGACCCCGATCTGTGTCGACACCAACATCATCCCGATGACGATCGGCGCGCCGCTGCTGGACACGGACCTGACCGACCGCTCGCTGTACGAGGCGCTCGAGGAGTTGTGCTCAGTGTCGGTCTACCGCAGCGCTTACTCGGTCCAGGCCGACGCGGCCTCCGCCGAGACCGCCGCACTGCTCACCATCCCCACCGGCAACCCGGTCCTGATCGGTCGCGAGGTCGCCTACGACCGCGCCGGTACGCCGATCCTCCTCGGCTACAACACCTACCGAGGCGACGCCTACCGCTTCGAAGCCGACCTCTACCGCTCCGTCTGAGTCAGACGGAGTTCTCGTAATCGTCCAGGTGGAGAGCGTTGTCGCAGAGTTGTGTGATCCAGCGGTTGACGATCTGCGCTGGTCGTTCACTGTCTGGTTCCGCGACGGCGTACGCGTCGAACCAGGGAGAAGTCCGGGTGCCGGCGACCTGAGCGAAACCAGTCGTGTCGATGAGCTCGGTCAGATTCGAGGTAGTGCCTAGCCAGAAGCCGATGCTTGCGGGCGGACTCGGTTGCGGCGTCGTGGCGAGTTCGTCGCGCAGGAAGGTGGCGAAGGCGGTCGGCAACGAAAGCGCGGACCGCATGATCGCTCTCCAGTCCAGCAGACCCACGGGTCCGCGAACTTGCGCGCCCGGCTCTGCGAACCAGTCCATGTGAATCACCAACGCAGCGCATCTGTGGTCGCGGCCGATCGAGATCTGGTCGTCGGTGGGGAACATCAGCCGCGCCCAGGCCGAGGGAACAGGGTCTTCGGCGAAGCCGGTGCGGATGGCGGCGTAGTGCGATCGACCGATGTCTGCATACGGTCCCCACGCCTGCGGTTCCTGACCGGCGCATATCGCGTGGATCAGCTCCGCGACCGGCTGGTCGGCCAGGAAATCGATGAAGCGCCTGCGGATGAAGGACGTGGTCAGCCCGTAGTCCGGCAATGGCAGCGCCCCGACTTGGAGACCGACGCGCACAGTTGGCGCCGCGGGAGCCGCGTCGGCGACGGGTTGGTACGGGCTGGAGATGTCCTTCAGCCCATTGATGAGGCTGACCAAGCCAGGACCCACCGGTGCAAGCTTCCAGCGGTCCGGAAGCACATGATCTCGAAGAGGCTGCGCCGGCGCAGGGTCGTCTTGGATCACGCAGTACATGGACCTGGTCGCCGCTCCGAAGAAGCGTTCTACGAGACCAGGTCGATCGAGAAGCCGCTCGGACAGCGCCTGGCTGTCCCACACCTCGAACTGGATGCCCTGTTTGGTCAACCTGTCCGCTGCCGCTTCGACTGCCTCGACGACCTCGGTGCGGCGGGTCGGCGCACGTATCGCGAGAACGAAGGTAGCTGTGCGCTCCGCCCATCCTCCGGCCAGCAGATCGTCTACCACCCGATCGATGGCTGTTGGCGTGACCCGCGCGATGTTACGGCATTGCACCGTCACGAACGGCCGGCCGGCATCGCCCGGTTCGGTCAGTCGAAGGTAGAGGTCGATACCGTCCTGCTTCTGGCCGGGCTCGCCGTACTGACCAGCGCGACCAACCAGGAAAGTCCGGCGAGCGAGCGCGAGCACCAGACGCTCGAAGTTCTGCGCGGTCAGATGCTCGAACGGCAGCTCCTGCGGCGCCGTGACCGTGACGGGGTCCGGCACAGCCGACGGAGGCTCCTCGAGCCATGCGGGAATGCCGTCGAGCTCTGCCAGATCTGAAGGGTGACGCACCCGAACATTCTGCGCGACTGATACGCGCAGCTGCCGGCAGGGGTGTGGCGACGCGGACTACCGGTGGCAGTTGGTGTCATCATGTTCAGTCCGTGGACATGGCTGTGCGTCCGCTGCGCGATCGGGGATGGAAGAACATGAAGTTGAAATGGCCTGCGTTCGGCAGCATCGGGGGAAGGGCTGGCAGCGCGAGCTCCGGCGCTGCCGTGCCGAGTCTCGTGCCGTTGACGCCCGCGTACGACTCCGCTCAGCACGGTGGGTACGTCGAAGGCCTCACCCAGGCCCTCGAGGACGACTCCATCCGGAACATCGCGTTGACCGGTCGCTATGGCGCCGGCAAATCGAGTGTGTTGACCGAGTTCAGTGCCATGCACGGCGATCGCGTGCTCATGCTGACGCTGTCGACGCTCGGGCTGGACGACAAGGGCGAGTCGGGGACCAACCAGATCGAGAAAGAGCTGGTGAAGCAGCTGTTGCACAGCCGGCCGCCTCGAGATCTGCCGCAGTCGCGGTATCGGAGGATCGAGTCGCTGAGTGTGCCACGGGCCGTCATCAGTTCGGCAGTGCAGCTTGCAGTGGTCGGAGGTCTGCTCCGGTTCCTGAACCTCTTCCCGGAGGTCGCTTTGTGGTCAAGCAGTCGCGCGTGGCCGGTCCGGGTGGCGGCGTTGGCCGCATTCGCCGCACTCGCGATCGCGGCATTGACCTGGATTCGGCTCGCCGTGCACAACCGGGTTGTCGCGTCGGTGTCCGCGGCCGGCGCCTCCATCGCGCTCAGCGAGAAGCAGGCCAGCTACTTCGACCAGTACCTCGACGAGATCGTCTATTACTTCGAGTCGACGCCCGTCGACGTCGTCGTCTTCGAGGACCTGGACAGATTCAACGACCCGCGGATCTTCGAAGCACTGCGCGAGCTGAACTCGCTGCTCAACGCCGCCGGTGTCGTGAAGGGCAAGACGGTCAGGTTCGTCTACGCACTGAAGGACAGCATCTTCGAGCTGCTGGGCAAGGACACGAAGGAGATGAACGGCGACGCCGCTGAGGCCGAGTCGGTACGGGCCAACCGGACGAAGTTCTTCGACCTGGTCATCCCGGTGGTCCCGTTCATCACGCATCGCAGTTCGCGTGACCTGCTGACCCGGCTGCTCAAGGAGGAGGCCCTTCTTCCGGTGTCACCGGAGCTGATCGACCTGACCGCACGGCACATTACCGACATGCGCCTGCTGAAGAACATCCGCAACGAGTACGCCGTCTTCGCCACCAGACTGATCACCGCGAAGCACGGGGTGGAGAACCTCCGACCCGACTCGGTCTTCGCACTGATGGTCTACAAGAACATCCACCTCGCCGACTTCGAACAAATCCAGGTCGGGCGAAGCGACCTGGACTCGCTGTACCGGGCGAGCCGAGAGTTGGTCGACGAATCGATCGCCCGACGATGGTCACGCCTTGGGCAGATCGACGACGGTGAGGCGCTGGCGGACCTGCTCGAACAGAAGAGTACGGACTTCGCCGCGAGGTTGCGGTGGTATGTCGAATCCATCGGACGAATTCTGTATCCGAACTACGGTCTCACCAGGTACGCGATCGGCGGAGTGACCTATGACGCCGCCGCTGTCACTGGCGAGTTCTGGCATGCGCTGCTGCAGACCGGCAGCGGGATCCGAGCCGTCCTCAGCGCCCGGCATCAATCGCCCGTGACGATGGACCTCGCCTTCGAGCAGGTGGAGGAACTCTTCAGACAGGACCTGCGGAGGGAGGACTGGGACACGCGAGAAAAGGGCGATATTGAGGCCGAGCGCGATCGGCTCAACGCAGAGGTCGATCTCCTTCGGCGACCCGAGTTCGCCACGCTCGCCAGGCACCCCGAGTTCACCGTCAGCCAGGACGGCGGCGAGGTCTCGTTCGACGAGCTGCTCGGCGAGATCCTCCGCTCGGAGATCGCCCGGGACCTGGTCCGTGAAGGCTTCATCGATCAGAACTTCGCGCTGTACGTCGCGCAGTACTACGGCGACCGGCTCTCGCTTCCGGCGCTCAACTTCATCGTCCAGCATGTGCAGACCGGCACTCCGGATACGAACTACCCCTTCCCGCGGGCCGACGACATCGCGAGCGTCCTGCGGGAGACGCGGGCGGATTTCCTCGATCAGGACACTGCGTACAACATCGCGATCCTCGACTACCTCTTGGCCGAGGACGAGTCCGGTGCGGGTATGGTCCTCGGGCGTATCGCCCGACTCGACGGCCCCGCCGAACATGCGTTCCTCGGCTCCTACCTTGCTCGCGGATCCCAGGCATGCAGAGCAGTCTCCCTTCTGGTCGAGGTATGGCCGTCGATGTTCCGGCGATTGATCGAGACCTTCAGCCTGGATCGCAAGCGTCGACTGGCGCTGGTCAGTGCGGCGCTCGAGCATTCCGCGCACTCGACGAAGTACGAGCTCGATGAGCCGGTAGCGGCGTGGTTACGGAACAACTACGAGCAGTTGGACTGCCTCACCCAGTCGATCGACGAGACGCTGGCAGCGAACGCGGTTCGGACGCTCCGACGGGCTCATGTGGTCATCGTCGATCTTGCGATTCTTGATCCTGCCGTCCTGGAGGTGGTCATCCAGCAAGGCGAGTATCCAGTCACAGCTGCCAACCTGAGGACGGCGTTGGGGGACCCGGACACGCTGAGCCTCGACGCGATCCGGATGATCAGCGATGACGTCTATCAGCGGTGCTGTCTGGATCCCCACGGATATCTCCATTCGATGGATGAGGACGATACGACCACAGCGGCAGTCCTCGATCCGACCACGTTCGAGGAGGTCGTGACGGACCTGTCCGATTGGGAACCGGATCTCGCAGCGGAAGCATTCCGGCGTGCCGCGCATGGCTGCGAAGTCGCCGATCTGGCGAACGTGCCGACGACGATGTGGCCGGCGCTCGCGCGGGCTCGGCGCTTTCCGGTGACTCTCGACAACGTCGTCCGGTACGCCGACGAGGTCGGCGGGATCGACGACGATCTGGCAGCCGTATTGGTCGACGCCGGCCGGATCGAGGTCAGCGGGCGGCAGCCGGGCGGTGAGGACGCCGCCGAGTTGCAGCTTGCCGAGCGGATCCTGAACAGCGCTACGACGATTCCCGCTCCCCAGGATCGAGTCGCACTCGTCTCCTCTCTCAAGCTGACGACATGGATCACCCCGTCGGCGATCACACCCGAGGAGGGGCATCTGCTCGGCCAGCTGATCGAGCATCGGGTTTGCGAGGACTCCATCGAGCTGTTCCGGCGATTCCACGCCGCCGAGTGGCCGACACTCAGCTACGCGATCCAGCGCTCCACGAACGTCACCGGCTTCATTACCCCGGAGATCCTGGACGAAGAGATGGTGGCTCTCGCACTCGCCGACTCGGCGATCGACGGCAAGCTCAAGACGACTATCGTCCGCCGCCTACCCGAGTTCGTTCCTTCCGACCACCGCGACGCGCTGCAGGCCGCTGCCCATTTCGCCGCAGCATCAGCCACTCCTGTAGAGCCCGATCAGCTCGAACGCATCGCGCGTGTAACCGGCGACGGCCCCTCGGTCGTCGAACTCGTCAGCCAGTTGGGCGATGCCATCACCCCCGTCCGATCGCTCGCGGTCTTGGTCGCCGCACGCGGCCCGTACGCCGATCTGGCAACGTCCGGCGCCGAGGTGACCCTCCCGAACATCGGCGGCCATCTGGCGATCGCCAATCGCCTGAAACAAGCTGGGTGCCTTGCCAAGGTGTCGGTTAAGCGAACAAAGCGCGAGCTGACCGTCACCGTCGCCTGAGCGCGGGGGCGGCGTGTTGGCGCGCAGTAGCTGTGATCGGAATCAGAGCCAAGGGTTTCGATGACGTCGTGGAACGGCCGAGACCGGTGCCAGCGGTCAGTAGCTCGGTGGGGTCACGCTGAGCACGAAGCGCGCGACGGTTCGGCCGTCGTCGCCGTCTTGGAACAGGCTGAACATCGGCGTGTCGAGCGCCCCGGCGATCCGGCGCATGGTCTCCAGGCTGGGGTCGGTGACGCCGCGCTTCACCTGGCTGATCAGGGCAGAAGAGCCCCCGGAGTGGTCGGCGAGCTGCCGGACGGTCATGCCGCGCAGCGTCCGGATTTCCCTGATCCGTGTCACAGTCACCGCACCACGATCCAGAACGAGGGACGGGTACGCCGGGCGCATCGCCCGGCGTATCCGTCCCTTCCGGGGGTCTGTGGAGGTCAATGGCCCAACCCGGCCTTGGCAGCCGCCTCGACGGCGGCCGGGACGAGTCGACGATCCCGACGTCGATCGCGGCGCCGGACGGCGGCTTCGTGGCCAGGCTGACGACGATGACGACGACCACGTTGACGACGAGCGCCGGCAGGCCGACGACGGTGCCGGCGGGTACTGCCTTCAACGCGATGGAGCCGAGGGCCGGTACGGCGACGATCAGGCCTTCGCAGATCGCACCGGCGGCGAGTCCGGCCGCGGTGACCCGACGCCATAGCATCGACAAGAACAAGGCCGGGGTGAGTTCACCGACGATGCTGTACAGGTTCGTCATCAGACTCAGTAGCTTGGCGTTGCTCTGTGCAACGAGTACCACGGCGGCGGTGGTGAAGACGATCACACCGATGCGCGTCAGGGCCAGTGACGACGACCAGCGACTCGACAGCGGGCCGACCACGTTGCGGGGCGTGCTGTCGATGAGTTCCGGAGCGACTAAGCAGTCGAAGACGACAACGTCCTTCGCACTGGGCATACCCGTGCCATTGACCGGGGGGTACGACGATCACGCTGCCGGGCTTGATGGGGTGATCGCCGTCGGCCGCGATATGGAGCCGCGCCCTCGGGCGACGAGTGCGATCTCGAAGAAGTCATGGTCGTGTGCGGCCACATCCGCGGGGATCCGGTGGCGGTCTGCCCAGACAGGCAGGCCGTCCGGGTTGAACACCGCGGTCCGCTCGTAGGGCGGCCGGTACCGCCTGGTGGCCAATTTCGTCCTATTTTCGCTCAATCCAGGCGAAGGTGCGCGAGGTGCTCCGTCAATAACATCACACCCATGACGACCGAACCATAGCCGCAGCGGGCCATGGCCCGGACGTCCGAAAGTGGTCAACGATGCCAGAGGCCGGCATCTGGACTGATGGAGTGTTACCGATTACACCTGTAACCGATAACACATCTTGACGCGACTGGAGTGACGAGGCCGATGAGCGTGACGGCGTACGACGTGGCGAAGCGCGCGGGCGTTTCGGTCGGAACAGTGTCGCGCTATCTCACCGGGCACGGGTACGTCGGGAAGGAGGCACGGCGCAGGATCGCGACCGCGGTCGCGGAGCTCGGATTCGTTCCCTCGCGTGCTGCGGCGAGCCTGCGGACGAAGAAGACCGGTCTGATCGGATTCGTTGTCTCCGACCTGAGAAATCCGTTTACGGCCCTGGTCGCAACGGCGATCCAGGAGAATGCGCGCGAACACGGGCTGGGCGTGCTGATCGCTCACACGATGGGGATGCCTGAGCGCGCAATCGAGGCGGTGGATCTGTTGCGTGGACATGGCGTGGACGGCTTGGTGGTCACGCCGCCGGCGAGCCCGGCACTAGTCGAGCGGTTGGCGGATATCCGTCAGTCCGGTATTCCGGTAGTCGGCCTTGGTCTGCGGACCAAGCCGACCGTCTTCGATCTGCTCACCGTCGACACGCAGGTCGGTGCCCGGGCGGTCGTGGAGCACCTCGTGGATCTGGGGCACCAGCGCATCGCCTTCATCGGGAACAGCAGGTCGAGCGGTCGCTATCGGGGCTACCGAGCCTCACTGAAGGCGGCCGGGCTTCCGATCCGGCGGGAGTATGTCCACATCGGTGCCGTCGACCGTGACACCGGCTGGAACGCGACCACCCGGTTCCATGCGCTGCCGGAACAGCCAACGGCCATCTTCGCGCTGGACGACGCCACGGCGGTTTCGGTTCTGCAACGCGCGCACGCACTGGACTGGCCAGTGCCCAAGGCTCTGTCCGTGGTCGGCTTCGACGACGTCGACCTCGCCCATCGATCGGTTCCGCCGCTCACGACGGTGGCGCAACCGACTGAGGATCTCGGCCGCATCGCGGTGGCCGAGATCGTCCGGCAGCTCACCGACGGAATCGGCGAGCCTGCCATCACCACGTTGTCGACCGAGTTGGTTCTGCGCCATTCGACAGGAGCGCCCCATACCGACTCTGCCGTGACACGAACCAGGAGGAAGACATGATCAGAACCTCGAAGGGCGGTCTCGCCGATCGTCCGGTCAGCCGGCGTGCGGTGCTCGGCGGCGCGGCGGCGAGTCTCGGACTCACGTTTGGGGGCGCACTGTCGGGATGTAGCGGTGGCAAGGGATTGCCGGGCAGCGACTCGACGGGTGCGGCCGGTAGCGGCACGGGGGAGCTGCACTGGTGGACGAACCACACCGAAGAGGACACCGAGCTGTTCCAGCAGCGGGTCGATGCCTTCACCCAGGCCAACCCCGGCATCGCGGTCAAGCTGCTCAACATCGCCGACGGCCAGCAGTACTACACGAAGGTCAACACCGCGGCAGTCGGCGGCGGGCTGCCCGACGTCTTCTACGTGCGATCGTTCGACGTCGGGCCGTTCTCGTCGCGTGGCTGGGTCCTCCCGCTCAAGGATCTGATCGCCCGCGACTCGGCCGAGGTCAAGCCGGACGACTTCTGGCCCGCCGAGACCGCACAGCTCACTGCCGACGGTTCGGTGTACGCGTTGCCGTACGACCTGTCCAACTTCGCGGTCTACATCAACAAGAGCATGTTCGAAGCCGAGGGTGTGCCGGTACCGAACGATGACTGGTCCTGGGAGGACTTCTTCGAACTCGGTTCCCACTTCGTCCGGAAGTCGGGTGGCCGGCAGACACGCTGGGGCGCCGGGATCAACACCGGCAACTGGTTTGCCATGGGTGTGTTCAAGGCGTACGGCGGCGCGACCTTCAGCGACGATCTGAAGAAGTGCGTGGTCAACTCATCGCAGAACGTCGCGGTCCTGCAGACGTGGGCCGATCAGATGGCCAAGGGCGTCGTTCCGACTGCGGACGCGACTCCCAAGGGTGTCGACCCGTTCGCCTCGCAGCTGCTCCCGTTGTCCGTCAACGGGTCGTGGGCGACGTTGCAGACGCGGGCAGCGGTCAACGGCAAGTTCGAGTGGGACGTCCTCCGGCTGCCGAAGGGATCGACGGGGAAGCGCGAGGTCTCGACGGCCGGCGGTGCCTGGGGAATCGCCAAGTCGTCGAAGAACCAGGAAGCAGCCTGGAAGTTCGTCAAGTTCATCACCAACGAGGAGTCGACGAACAAGCTGATCTCGGACGTGACCAGGAGCGTCCCCGGGCGCCAGTCGTCGGCGAAGCAGTGGGAGCAGGTGGCCGCCGGTGGTGGCCTTCCGCCGAAGCACGTCGGAGTGTTCTTGCAGCAACTGCAGGAGGACGCCGTCAACTGGGCGTACCCCAAGTTCTGGGCCGAGTTTGACCTGGCCTGGAACAACCAGGTCAAGACGCTCGGAGTGTCCGGCAAGCCGGCCGAGATTCTGCGGAGGGTAGAGGATGCCGCGAACACTGCAGCGAAGCGGTACTGAGCCGCCGATCGAGCGCACGGCCGAGTCCCCGGCGCCGGATGCGGTGCGCCGGCGTCGGCGGAGTCCGATGGCCCGCCGTGAGGCCGCCACGGGTCTGTTGTGGGTTCAGGCCTGGTTTGTGGGGTTCGTCCTGTTCACCCTCGGGCCGATCGTCGGCGCGACCTATCTCGCGTTCACCGACTGGCAGGGACAAGGCGCGCCGCGCTGGGTCGGGTTCGGCAACTTCGTGGAGATCTTCACCGCCGACCCGCTGTTCTGGCAGTCGGTCAAGGTCACCGCGGTGTTCGCGATCCTCTACCTGCCGGCGAGCCTGGTTATCGGATTCGCGATGGCCATGCTGATGAACCAGAAACTGGCCGGCGTCACGGTCTTCCGGACCGTCTACTACCTGCCGTCGGTGCTTTCCGGCGTCGCGGTGGCAATTCTGTGGAACTTCGTGTTCCACCGGGAGTACGGCGTACTGAACTGGTTCGTGGGACTGTTCGGGCTGGATCCGATTCCGTGGCTGCAGGACCCGCGCTGGGTGATTCCGGCGTTGGTCATCATGCAACTGTGGGGCGTCGGATCCTCCATCATCATCTACCTCGGTGGCTTGCAGGGGATACCGACGGAGCTGTACGAGGTCGCGCGGATCGACGGCGCCGGCTGGTGGGGCGTCCTTCGCCACGTGACCCTTCCGATGATGTCCCCGGTGATCTTCTTCCAGCTCGTTCTGGGGCTGATCGCCACGTTCCAGGTGTTCACGCAGGCGTACGTCATGACCCAGGGCGGTCCGGACGACGCGAGCTACTTCTACGCGTTGAACATCTACAACCGGGCGTTCGTGGAACTGCGTCTGGGGTATGCGTCGGCGCTGGCCGTCGTACTGTTCATCGCGATCGTGGCGGTCACCGGGATCATCTTCAAGACGTCCAAGGCCTGGGTGTACTACGCAGGGGAGTCGCGATGACTGGGTTCGGTGCCAGGGAGCAGGTGTATCGAGGTGTGCTCTCGTCCGCAGAGACCACCCGGAAGACGGTGTCCTACGCGGTGCTGCTGCTCGGCTCGGCAGCCTTCCTGCTTCCGTTCGTCTGGATGCTGACCACGAGCCTGAAGACTCCCGAGGAGATCTACGCCTATCCGATCAAGTGGCTGCCGCGGACGCCGCAGTGGCACAACTACGCCGACTTGCTCAGCGACGGTCCCTTCCTGCGGTACATCCTGAACACCGTCCTGATCACAGGAGTCGGAGTACTGTTCTCGCTGATCGGCAGCACGTTCGCCGCCTACGCGTTCGCCCGGCTGAGGTTTCCCGGCCGCGACAAGATGTTCTTCGTGATGCTGGCGACGATCATGATTCCCGCGTGGACGACGCTCATCCCGTCGTACATCATGTTCGGGTATGTCGGGTGGCTCGACACGTATCTGCCCATCCTGCTGCCCGCGTTGTTCGCGACGCCGTTCAACACGTTCCTGCTCCGGCAGTTCTTCCTGACCATTCCGCGCGAGCTCGAAGATGCGGCCAAGGTCGACGGCGCCGGCACGTTCCGGTGCTTCTTGACGGTCGTCCTGCCGATGTCGAAGCCGCCGATGATCATCGTCTCGATCTTCGCGTTCCTCTTCTACTGGAACGAGTTCCTCATGCCGCTGGTCTACCTGACGTCGCAGGAGAAGTTCCCCATCTCGCTCGGCGTCATGAACTTCGCCGGCGAGCGCACCCAGGACTACGGGCTCATGATGGCCGCGGCAACCGTCGCCATGGCGCCGTGCATCCTGCTGTTCCTGGTTTCCCAGCGCTGGTTCGTGCAAGGCATCGTCGTCACCGGAGTGAAGGGATAGGCACATGCGGCTCGACATCGCGAGTGCGGAGTACTACGACCGCGTCTACGGCTGCTGGCAGGGCAAGAACGCGGGCGGCACCCTGGGCACACCACTCGAGGAGGCCTACGGCCGGGACGAACCGTTCGACGTCTGGTGGTACCCCGAGCTGGCCGAGGGCGGCCTGCCGAACGACGACCTGGAGATGCAGCTCGCGTGGCTGCTGGCGCTCGAGGAGGTCGGTCCGACGCTGACCGCGAGGGATCTCGCGCGCTACTGGCTGGACCACATCGGCTACAACTTCGACGAGTACGGGCTGTCCAAAGGCAACCTGCGGCTCGGGCTCGAGCCGCCGGTGAGCGGATGGCACAACAACTGGTTCGTCGACTGCATGGGATCGCCGATCCGGTCGGAGATCTGGGCCTGTTGCGCGCCCGGAGCGCCACGAGTCGCCACCCGGCTGGCGATCCAGGACGCGATCTGCGATCACGCCGGCGGCGAAGGCGTCTACGGCGAGGTGTTCAACGCGGCGGTCGAGTCGTCGGCGTTCGTCGTCCAGAATCCGACGACGTTGATCGACATCGGCCTGTCCTACCTCCCGTCCGGCAGCGCGTCGGCGCGGGCCGTCCGCGCGGTGCTCGAAGCACACTCGGCCGGACTGGACTGGAGACAGGCGCGCGAGGCGGTCCGCAAGGCGACGCCGCACTACGTCGCGCAGTACTCACCGATCAACCTCGGCTTCCAGGTGATCGGCCTGCTGTACGGGACCGATTTCGGTGACGGAATCTGCAAGACCGTCAACTGTGGCTACGACACGGACTCGTCCGGCGCCGCGATCGGCAGCTATCTCGGGTTGATCTACGGCAGCCGTGCGCTGCCGGAGCGGTGGGTCGCGCCGCTCGGCGACACGATCGCGACCAACGAATCGTGGGGTGGTGTGAAGAACCTGTCCGCGATCCCGCGCACGCTCGACGAACTGGCCACCCGGATCCGGCGGGTGGCGGACCGCGTACTTCGCCACCATGGTCTGCTCGATGCTTCCGGTGTGCTGACGACGACCCTCGCCGATCTTTATGCCGACCCCGGCTTCGCCGGCGACCTGGCGGCGACCAGTCGCACGACCGCCTATCCGGGTCGTGATCTGAACGTCGTGATCGACTACGGGAACTCGCCGGTGATTCACGCCGATACGGCGCGCCCCGTGGTCACGGTGCTGACGAACCCTCGGGCGGAGGAGGTCGAGGTGTCCGCTGCTCTCGCAACCCCGGACGGCTGGCCGGCGCCGGAACCGCGGCGGATCAGATTGGCGCCCGGAGCAACGACCAGTCTCACCTGGCAACTCGGACCTGTACGTAGAGGACTGATTGGCAACAGCAACAGGATGCGGCTCGATCTGTCGCTCATCGGCCGCCCGACGCCCCAGCCCGTCCCGTTTGTGCTGACCGGCGGTCATGTCCACCGGGTCAGCGAGTTCTATCCGCACCCGGGTGGAACCGACGCCGAAGCCCTGGACACGCCGCTACCGCCTGAGTCCGGAGCAGACGCGCGGTCCCGTCCAGGGAAATGGATCGAACGGTCCGTGGATGGTTACGACACCCAACTGGCCGCAATGGTTACCGAGCCCGGGATCGCCTATCTGCAGACCTTCTACCACGCACCCGAGGACCGCGAAGTGTGGCTCGCAGTCGATGCCAACTCGTTGATCAAGGTCTGGCTCAACGGTGTCGAGACGCATCGAACGAGGGAGGTCACACCGATCCGGCCCAACCTGTCAGGATCTCCCGGCTCGGCCTTCGTCGCAGGCCTTCGCAAGGGCTGGAACGAGCTGCTCGTCAAGGTGGTCCGAGGTGTGTCCGTGCCGTCCCTGGACCTGTTTCTGGGCCTCTCGTCCCACACGAAGCTCAAGGATGCCCAGCCCGACATCGGCCGAACCCGCTACCCCTGGGACGCGCCCGAACGGTAGTCTCAAGTACCTGCCGTGGATCGCGCCGCCGCTCGTCGGTGATCGCTCCGCGATGTGCGATCGGTTCAATCTGGCCGGCCACCGGAGGTCTTCGGCTGAGGACTCGTTCACGGGCAGACTGAGACTCGCGCGACCGACCCGCCGTTGGATGTGCATCTGGTCGGAGAGTCTTTGCACTGTAATCAGCAACGGTCGCGAAGCTTTGTCGGGAGGGCAACCCGCGTTCGTGACTTCCGTCGTTCGGCTGATTGCGTGACGTCATCGCGGTACGCACGCGATCGCGCGCTTGTCCCGCCGTCCGAACGACGTCCGGGGGATCGCGGAACTTGCTGACCTGAACGGCTGGCGCCGCCCTTTGGCCAATCGCACCGAGGGCAACAAGCCTCGACACAAGCTGCGCGGACCGCTTCTTGAACGGTCCGCGACGTGTGTCCTCGAGCCTTCTTGCATCGAATCACTATGCCCGCCCTCCCGATGTCGAACACCGGCCCGGAGATCGGTCTGCCGGCACGGCGGGGTCAGCCTTGCCTGTCGCACCAACTCCCACTCGGTCCACGCCTCGCCGTGCCACGCGCTCGTTGTGAATGGCGCCCGATGATCGGCTGGATTGGGCAAAGTGCGAATGAGGCTTCCGTCCACCTGGTGCGGTCACGAATGTCCCACAATTGCTCAATCTGGGGCTTACCCGGCCGCGGCGTTCCGTGGCTAGTGTCCGGTACCAAATTCCACGCAGGCTCACGGAGTGCTCGTGGTGCTGTGCGGACGGTTGTGAGCGGGTGCGTCGGACCGAGGGGTGCCCATCTGGTGAGCGCCGATTCAGATTTCTGGAGGTCAGTTATGTCTGTTGAGAGGTCGGATTCTGCTGCGCGTGGTGGACCGAGTCGTCGGGATGTCCTCAAAGTGGCGGCGGCGGTGACGGGCGGGGCCGCGTTGGGCCTGTCCGGTGCCACCACATCCGCGGCTGGCAAGGGGCGGGGGCCACGGTCTCCCCGCACGCTGGTTGGGGCGATCCGCTGGGATGCGTACACGGGCGGAAGCACACGGTTCGGCATGGGAGCGAACCGCATGCTGTCGCCCGAGGAGTACCGGGTCCGGCTGCCGTTCTACTCTGACATCACCGTTCCCGCACCGGTGCTGCTCAACGCGGATTTCGACACGGATGTGACGGGTGCCGCCCCAGTTGGCTGGATCGCGGCGGCCGGAAGCGGCAGTACGGTGAGAGTCGTTGACGGGCCGGACCGGCCGGGCCGGAGCGTTCTGTTGCACGACACGTCCACTGCGGGTGGATTGGCGACGATGAGCCGCAGGTTCACCGGCCAGAACCGGGCCATCACTGTCAGGTGGGACTGGAAGGAGACGTCAGCCGGAGGTTGGTCCCGGGTGCTGGTGACCGGAGGTTCGACGACTGTCCTGGACATCGTCACCCGTGAGGTTGCCGACGGCAAACAGTTGGTCGCTCGGACTCCGTCCGGAGCATGGCAGGTCATCCAGACCGTCGCCGACAACACCTGGTACTCCATGAAGGTCGTCATTGATCCGGCTCCACCCGAAGCCGCCGATCCGTGGGCGGACATCTTCGTCGACGGAGTGCGTGGCGGGTACCACGTGCCGTTGCTCGGCACCACCGCGGTGCTCGACCAAGTCCACTTTCAGACCAACCCGACCCTGGCGACCGACTTCTACGTCGACAACGTCAGCGTCGAGGTGACCGAGTCGGTGAATGCGGACGCCACCAGCCAGGCGATCATGGATCAGGAAATCCAGTTCGCCAGCGACGCCGGAATCGACTACTGGGCCTTCGACTACTACCCCCAGCAACCCCTTGGTCGCGCGAGGGAACTGTATTTGTCCAGTGCCAAGAAACACCTGATCAACTGGTGTGCCATTCTGGACGGGAACTTCGGCTTCGGCAATGACTTCTGGGCGAACCTGGCCGTCCTCGTCGCCCGCATGGCCGAATCCAACTACCAGAAGGTGCTGGACGGTCGCCCGCTGGTCTACATCATCGGCGGTGCCACGGCGGACCGGGTGACTGCGATCCGGACCAAGGCCGCCGAAGCGGGGCTGGCCGATCCCTACGTCGTGGTCACAGGCTGGACGGCGCAGAGCGCAGCCGGTCTGAAGACCACGGTCGGCGCCGACGCGGTCAGCCGTTACGCGACCGGGCCGGCGACTCCGGGTGCGCCGTACTCCTCGATCACCGATGCGGAGAGTGCGTTGTGGCCCGAGTACGCCGCGGCGGCCGGCCAGGTCATCCCGACCGTGTCCACAGGTTGGGATCCGCGTCCCAGGCACGACTACCCGGCGCCCTGGGGAGCACAACCGGACACGTCCTACCTGACCGACGACGACTTCTGGTCCGAGCAGGGCACACCCGAACAGATCGCCGCACACCTCAAGAACGCCGTCCACTGGACCAAGACCCACTCGCCGAGCACTGCGGCGAACAGCGTGCTCATCTATGCCTGGAACGAGAACCTTGAGGGTGGCTGGATCTGCCCGACGTTGTACGAGATGCGCTACGCCGGCCGGCCTCTGCGTCTGAACGCGATCGCCGATGCACTTCGCACCGCTTGACAACCACGGAGGTGAGTCATGCCTGTTCGCAGGTCAGATTCTGCGCCGGTTGGCCGACCGAGTCGCCGGGATGTCCTCAAGGTCGCGGCGCTGACGGGTGGGGTCGCGTTGGCCGGCGCCCCTCTACCAGCGGTCGCCGACGGGCAGGGGATACAGTCCGCCCGTACGTTGGTTGGGGCGATCCGTTGGGACGCGTACACCGGCCGCGACTGGCGGATCGGTATGGGCGCGAATCGCATGTTGTCGCCCGCGCAGTACCGGTTCCGGTTGCCGTTCTACTCCGACATCACCGTGGCCGCTCCAACACTCCTGAATGAGAGCTTCGACACCGGGACGACCGGTGCCGCCCCGGCCGGATGGACTACATCGGCGGGGACCGGAAGCTCGGTGTCGGTCGTGGACGGGCCGGATCGACCGGGCAAGAGCGTGCTGATGCACGATGGGTCCACGACGGGTGGCATGGCGACGATGAGCCACGCGTTCGGGGCGCAGACGCGCGCCATCACGGTCAAATGGGACTGGAAGGAGACGGTTGCCGGTGGATGGACCCGCGCGCTGGTGACGAGCGGATCGACTACGATCGTGGACATCGCCACCCAACAGGTTGCTGGCAGCAAACAGTTGTCGTACCGGACCTCGTCCGGAGCGTGGCAGGTCATCCAGACGATCGCGGACAACACGTGGTACTCCGTGAAGGTGATCGTCGATCCGGCTCCACCCGAAGCAGCGACGCCATGGGTGGACATCTTCGTCGACGGCGTCCGCGGCGCGTATCACGTGCCGTTCCTCGGCACTGCGACAGCACTCGACCAGATCCAGTTCCAGACCAACCCGACACTGAGTACCGACTTGTACGTCGACAACGTGAGCGTCGAGGTGACCGAATCGGTGAACGTCGACGCCACCAGCCAGGCGATCATGGATCAGGAGATCCAGTACGCCAGCGCTGCCGGGGTCGACTACTGGGCGTTCGACTACTACCCCTCGCAGCCCATGACGCAGAGCCGCGACCTGTACCTGTCCAGCGCCTACAAGAATCTCGTCAACTGGTGCGCCATCCTGGACGGGAACTTCGGGTACGGCGCCGACTTCGACGCGAACCTGGCCGTCCTCGTCGCACGCATGGCCGAGTCGAACTACCAGAAGGTGCTGAGCGGGCGGCCGTTGGTCTACATCATCGCCGGTGCCACGGCCGATCGGGTGACGGCGATCCGGTCGAAGGCAGCAGCGGCGGGGCTGGCCGATCCGTACGTTGTGGTCACGGGCTGGACCGCTCAGACCGCCGCGGATCTGAAGACCACGGTCGGCGCCGACGCGGTCAGCCGCTACGCAGCCGTGCCGTCATCCACTGCGGTGCCGTACTCCACTCTCACCGTCGGCGAAAGCTCACTGTGGTCCCAGTACGCGACTGCCGCCGGACAGGTCGTACCGACGGTGACCACTGGGTGGGACCCGCGGGACCGGCACGACTACCCGGCGCCCTGGGGGCCGCAGCCGGACACCACCTATCTGCAGGACGACGACTACTGGGCCCAGCAGGCGACACCTGAGCAGATAGCCGCGCACCTGGCGGATGCCATCAATTGGACCAAGACGCACTTGCCGAACGCCGCGGCCGACACCGTGCTCATCTACGCGTGGAACGAGAACCTCGAAGGCGGCTGGATCTGTCCGACCCTGGACGAGATCAACAACTCCGGCAGTGTCTGGCGCCTGGACGCGATCGCCGGCGTGAACCGCACCGGCTGATTACGAACGATCGAGCGGGCGTCCACGAGATCGCGTCCCGGGCTCACAGTGCCCCGGATGCGACTCGTGGCCTCCCAGCATCGTTGCGAGCAGGTTGCGTCGCCATCCTCAGCACGTGACGTCCTTGCCTTCGCTGCCGAAGATCTCGAGCCGGCGCTCTTCCGGAATGTCCGAGCTGCCGGCCGGCAGATAGTGCAGCTGAACGGCGCGGCGGCGAGTGTCGGTCCGGTTGGCCGGCGTGCCGTGATGCAGCAGGCCGTGGAAGAACAGGACTCCGCCCGGCGGCAGCGGAACGACCGTGTCACGGCCTACCTCCACTTCCTCGTCACACAGTTGCCAGTCCCGACGTTTGAAGTGGATGACCGGCCCCTGGGTGTGGCTGCCTGGGATCACGTGCATGCAGCCGTTCTGGGGTGTAGCGGCATCGAGGGCGATCCATACCCCGATGATCGGCGTTCCGGGCTCGTACGGGAAGAACGCATTGTCCTGATGCCACGGCTTCTCGCGTCCACCGCCAGGTGGCTTCAGCAGCGCCATGTCCTGGAACATCGTGAGGTCTGCACTGCCTGCGAGTCGGCGGACGACGCGCAGGATCCGCTCGTCCGTCGCCAGAGCGTGGAGGCGAGGTTCTTCCTTGACGAACCACATGAACCTTCGCACCAAGTCCATCCGCTCCATGCCGGTGGCGGTATCGACACGATCGCCTGCCCAGGACTCGTACTGGATATCTGCTTGTCCTGGATCGATCAGCACCTGAGCCAGCGCATCCAGCAAGCCGGTCACCTCTGCTGGTCTCAATACCTTGCGTACGGCGAGGTAGCCGTCGGTCGCGAACCGCGCAAGGTCGGCGTCGCCAACATGGTCGACCGTTTCGACGAAGGTCGCCGGCTTGTCGGATCGGTACAGATCGCTGGGATAGTCGAGCGTGGTCATGCAATCGACCGTAGGGCAAGGTGCCATCGGAGTACGACGGCGTGAACGGGGTGATGTGTGGACTCAACCGGGGCTGGAGGTACGCCAGCGACTTGGTGGACAGCCCCGGTTGTGTTGTGCGAACTGGCGGGCGAAAAGGCGATAGTCGACGTACCCCAATGCGTGCGCGACCTCCCGTACGTTCAGGGCCGTCTCTGACAAGAGTTCCCGTGCTCGCTCCATCCGGGCCGCAACGCAGTACGCTCGAAACGTCTGCCCTGTCTCGGCATGGAAGAGTCGTGAGAACGTGTCCGGCGCGAGCTTTGCGACGGCGGCGGTCTCGGCCAGAGTCGGGCGCTTGTCGAGTCGCGAGCGGATCATGTTGACAGCGATGCGGACTCGTGGATCCAGCGGCGGCGGCAGAGCGCCTTCTGCGCGGGCTGCCTGGATGTGCACTTCCATCAAGAGAGCGGCCAGGTCTGTCGAGGCCTGGACCGGCCCCGAGCTGTCGCGACGGTGGATCGCGCTGATGATCGCGCGAAGCCGATCCCAGGCGGAAGATGGCTCCGTCAGACGCACAACACGCGGTGCGAGAAGCTCGTCGGCAGGCGGAGCCGGGTAGTCGTAGTGGACGAATCCGACGTTCAGACGGTTGTGTTCGTGCTGCGTGGCGTCGATCTCGTCACCGGGCCGGAGCATCAGGATCGTTCCAGCTGACAACCGGACAACCTGGCCGGCAACCGTCGCCGTGCCGGTCCCCTCCGTGACAGCCCAGAGGTCGAAGTCCGGCAGCCGGTACTGCCAGGCCCAGCCCGGCTCACACCGCACCCAGGAGGCATGGATGCCGGCCCGCACCGGGTTCGTCGTTGAAACGGCCTCCAACTTCAGCCAGACGTCCTGATCTGCATAGTTGGCGTGGCCACCTGAAGGTTCGGCATCCACGGTCCAAGCATGCCCGCCGTGTCAAGGTTGCCTGAAGCAAGTTCGAGGGATGCGGGCCAATGACCTCGATGTCGGTAGTGCGCGGCCGCCTGATCAGGTCGTGGCCTCACGGATCTCGGAAGTTGCTGAGCGGAGCAGGTCACGTAGCAGGATCGACTCGGCGATCGTGTCCGTGCGATTGCAGCCGAGCCACTCCTGCCAGGTGTATTCGAGTGCCAGGTATCCGTCGTACTCGGCCTTGTGCAGCGACCGGACGACGGTGCGCCAGTCGATCGCGTCCTCAGAGACCGCGACCTGAAGGTCGCCCATGCGACCTGGTCGGCATTGCAGATGCCGAGCGTGCCGGACCAGCGGATCGATGCGGGACTGCTCGACGCCGGCGTACACGTAATGCGCGTAGTCGAGGGTGATCTGCAGTCCGGGTACCAGGTCGAGCAACTGCTCGGTCTTCTCCGGAGTGTCGATCAGCGATCCCGTGTGCGGTTCCACCGACAGCGCCAGACCGCGGGCCGATGCCATGTCGACGCGACGGCTCAACCCCTCGACGGCGCGGCTTAACGCATCCTCGAACGTGTCGTGTCCGAATACGGCGCCGGGGAGCGTGGTGAGGCCGGGAGAGCCGACGAGCGCTGCGAACTCGACGGCGTCGGCGAAGAAGGCCAGTGACCGTTCCTGCTCAGCCGGATCGGGGTTGTTCGCTGCCATCGTCTCGAAGTCGGTGAACGGGATCGCGAACACGTCGGCGATAGCGAGCCCTCTAGACTGCGTGCGTTCCCGGACAGCGCCGGCCGCGAAGGGAACGGCCCCGTGGACCTCCTCGGGCCGGACGTGGGAGCGGTTCGTCATGAACCCGATGTCAACCGCGTCGCACTCCATGGCCCGCGCGAGATCTAGCGCGTTCGCATGTGACAGGAGCGGCCAGGTGTAGTCGGCGCAGGACAGGTGCATCAGGTACTCCTTGAGCTAGGCGGTCGATGGCAAGCGACGTGCAGCACTTCCGGGCTGGAATCCGTTCCAGTAGAGTCTCGGGCCACACGACTCCGGCAGCCTGGAAGGCGAGGAATCCTGATGCAACGGATCTGCTTCCTGATGGAGATCATCCCCGGACAAGAGATGGAGTATCAGCGGCGTCACGACAACATCTGGCCGGAGCTGGTCGCCGCCATCCAGGAGGCCGGCATCCGCAACTATTCGCTGTTCCGCCGCGGAACCAGCGTCATTGCCTATGCCGAGTGTCATCCGGACGCCGCGACCGCCTTCGGCCGTGTAGGTGGCAGCGAGGTGAACGCGCGGTGGGCGGAGTGGTTCAAGGATGTGCTGGCTCAGCACACCGATGCCGGCGGCGACTTGATCCAGGCCGCAGAGGTCTGGCACGTGGACTGAATCGATGGTCACTGTCGCTCCAGTTCGTGCAGAGCGAGCGGGGTGACCTCGGCATCGAGCCAGTTCCGCAGCGGCAGGCGATCCAGCGTTGCCACGAGTGCCGTGGCGTCTTCGGCACGCCAGATGCCGACGTTCGATCGTCGGCCCGGCAGTCGCCAGATGCGCTGGATCGTCCCGTCGTCGATGAGGCTGCGCCCCACTCGCCGCTCAGCCTCGATAAGCTCAGCCAGGTTCGGCTGATCGCGCAATGTGGCCCAGTCCTGAGTGATGGTGACCAGGAATTCCACGTCTCCGGATGCTCCTCAGTAGACGAGCCAGCCGCCGCTGACGTTGAGCGTCGTTCCAGTGATGAACGAGGCTCGGGCGGACGCGAGAAACAGGACCGCATCAGCAACCTCTTCCGGCCGGCCGAGCCGCTGCAGCGGAGTGTTGGCAATGGTCGATGCGAGCGCGTCGGGCGGTAGGTCCGTGGTGAGCATCGCAGTGTCGATCGCCCCCGGCGCGACTGTGTTCATCGTGATGCGCGCAGCGCCATAGGTGCGAGCAAGCGACCGGCACAATGAGACCAGGCCTCCCTTGCTGGCCGCGTAGGCTGCCGAGCCGCCGAAGCCGCCGGTCCACCATGCCTGGGACGTCGTGGCGATGAGTCGACCGCCCGTCCCTTGGTCCACCATGCGGTTGGCGGCCGCGCGCAGGAGGAAGAACGATGCCTTGAGGTTGATGCTGTGCTGCAGGTCCCAGTCGTCCTCGGTCACGGCGTCGAGATCGTCACGGCGTACCAAGATCCCGGCCATGTGCGCGACGACGTCGATCCCGCCGAGCAACTCGACTGTGTCGTCGATGAGTTGTTGGATGGCTCGCAGGTCCTGGATGTCAGTGGAGAACGATCCGCGCAGGCCTGCCAGGTCGCCGATGGGGCGCCGATCGGAAGCAACGACCTGGGCGCCGGCGGCGACGAATGCCGATGCCACGGCTGCACCGATGCCGCCGGCAGCGCCGGTCACGAGCACGCGGGCGTCGGCGAGGCCGTCGTCGAGTCGCCGGGTCACTTGTCCAGCCGATGCCGCTCGATGTAGCTCCAGTCGAGCTCCCAGCCGAGCCCCGCACGGTCCGAGAGCGCAATCTCGCCGTTGTGGAGTTCAGGCCGATTGGCGACCAGACTCCACCAGAACGGGTCTCGGTCGGGATGGAAGCATTCGGCGAACGTGCCGTGCGGAATGCTGGCGAGCAAGTGGGTGCTGACCTGTGGCTCCTCATGATGGCCCATCTGTACGTCGTAGCTAGAGGCGATGGCAGCCACTCGTCGCCACACCGACGGCCCGCCGGACCAGGAAGCATCGAAGTTGCAGACGTCGATAGCGCCCGCCTCCATGAGGTCCCGGCAACCGGCCGAGGACAGCTCGCTCTGACCGGCGCACACCGGAATACCGCCCAGATAGCGGACGTCGCGCAGGGCCCGCCGATCGTTGGCCCAGTAGGCAGGCTCCTCGAACCAACGGATGTCGGCATCCTCGAGCTGGCGCGCGAGGTCGATCGCGTCGGGCACGGAATAGCCCTGGTTGGCGTCGATGCAGAGGACGAAGTCAGCACCGGCAGCGGCTCGTGCCCGCAACACGCGCTCGGCGTCGACTGCGGGGGAGCGTCCGCCGACCTTGAACTTCATTCCGGCCAGGCCGAGCGTGTCGCGGTAGTAGCTGATCTCGTCCTCGATGGGACCGAGCGGTTCGCCGTAGTACCCGCCGATAGCGGTCATCGGCACGCGATTGCGCGCGCCTCCCCATAGTCGCCACAACGGCTGACCGAGGAACTTGCCGACGGCGTCCCAGACCGCCGTGTCGAGCGCGGCGAGTGCGACCAGGCCGATCCGCCGATCGCGCAGGATGTCGAATGTCGCCGGATAGCCGGCCTGCCAGCAGCGCTCGGTTGCCAGCACGTCGAGCCCGACGACGCGGGGCGCGATCTCATTCATCAGTACGGACTGGATCTCGCGGGCGGTGGCGTCCTCGTCTCCGACGTAGGCCTCGCCGATCACGCCCTGGTCGGTATGCAGACGGACGACGAGGGTGGCCCGGTGGGTCATTCGGTAGTAGCTGCCGCGGAACTCGCGGGCGAGTGGAGCTCGGACGGGCACCGTCTCGATGGCACGAATCCGCGGTCCTGACAGTGGCACGTCGGCCTCGGCAGCGGGTTTCGTGGCGAGGGGAGCGACGTTCGCTGCATCAGGCGTCATCAGGGTCTCCTCCTGGAATCCGTTCCAGGATATGCTAGCAGCCAATCCGAGCAAGGAGAGTTCGCTCCATGACGAAGCTTCGCCTGGGTGTCATCGGCGCCGGCTCGTGGGCGGTTGCCGCGCATTTGCCGGCCATGGCCGCACGAGCGGCGGACGTCGAATTCGTCGGCGTCTGCCGGTATGGCGGTGACGCACTACGCCGGATCAAGGACCGTTACGGCTTCCGGTTCGCGAGCGAGGACTACCAGGACGTCCTGGCGAAGGGGATCGACATCGCCATCGTGGCGAGCCCGACCGCGGTCCACTACGAGCAGGTCCGGTCCGCCCTCAGCGTGGGTGCGCATGTCCTGTGCGAGAAGCCGCTGACCCTCACGAGCGAACAAGCCTGGGATCTCGTCGACGTGGCCGCACGAACCGGGCGGCACCTGCTCGTATCGTTCGGCTGGAACTACACGCCGATGATCGAACGGGCGCGGGCGATGCTGCGCGAGTCGGGGATTGGTCCGGTCGAGCAGATATCGTTGACGATGTCCTCGCAGACGAGAGAACTGCTGTCCAACACCGGTGCCTACCCTGACGCTAGCCGGGACATCGTGCCGGATTCGGCCACCTGGACCGACCCTGCAGTGTCAGGTGGCGGATACGGCCAGGCCCAGCTGTCGCATGCGCTCGCCCTCGCGTTCAGCCTGACCGGAGCCCGAGCCCGGGGCGCGTTCGCTTTGATGAGCGCGCCGCTCGATGCGCCCGTCGAGCTGCACGATGCGATCTGTCTGTCTCTCGACGGCGGCGGAGTCTGCAGCGTCGGCGGTGCGTCAGCCTATGTCGGTGCGGATGGCAACAGGCACCATCTGGCGCTCGAGGCGGTTGGCAACGAGGGGCAGTTGCACGTCGACGTGTTCCGCGAACGCGTCTCACGGTACCGCCCGGATACCGGTCAGAGCGAGTTGCCGGTGCGATCAGGTGAGGGCGCGTACGACGGATCGCTGGCAGCGCAGCGCCTCGTCGATCTCGCCGTCGGCCGTACCTCTGACAACCCTGCTCCCGGTGAACTCGGGGCTCGGACGGTGGAGGCTCTCGAACTCGCCTATCGCAGCGCGGCCAGCGGAGCCTTCGAGGTGAGGCCGTGAAAATCGCCGAGATCACAGCACTGCCGGTTGCCTATCAGGAGCCGAACGACGCCGGTGGTACGCGCCATCTGCTCTTCGTCCGCATGCGAACCGATGATGGCCTCACGGGCTGGGGCGAAGCGGTCACCATGTGGCCAGAGGCCACGATCGCGACTGCATCCATCGTGGACGGCCTTGCTCCATTGCTGCTCGGTCACGATCCGGCCGAACACGCTGCGCTGCACCGTTCTCTTCGTCAACACAGCTGGTGGTACGGCGACGGTGGCATCGCGGCGTTTGCAATCTCCGCGCTCGATATCGCGCTGTGGGACTTGGCGGGGCAGGCGGCCGGAGTCAACGTCGTCGACCTGATCGGCGGGGTCGCACAAGAAACCCTGCCCGTGCTGGTCAGCTGTCATGCGATGTCCAGCGATCTCGACGAGATGGCTGCGACCATGGCCGGCTGGGTGAAGCAGCACAACGCGACCGGAATCAAGGTGGGCTTCGGCAAGCGAGGTGCGGCGGATCTCGGCCGGTCCGCGGCCAGGGACGTCGCGTTCGTGCGCGCCCTTCGTCGGGAACTCGGCTCGCGTCCAGCGATCATGACTGACCTGGGGGCGTCCATCCACTGGGATGTTCGCACGGCGATCAGCCGGACGCTGGCCTTCGAGGAGTTCGGCATCGCCTGGATCGAGGAGCCCTTGGGTGCCGATGATCCGAGCGGGTACGCCGAACTGCGGTCCCGGACACGAACGAGGATCGCTTACGGCGAGCGCGAGTGGACACCACGGGGCGTGCAGCGAATCGTCGGCAGCGGAACGGTCGATGTCGTAGGCATCGACCCAGGTCGCTGCGAGGGCATGACGGGATGGCTGGCCGCCGCCGCGCACGTTGGAGCCGCGGGAAGAGAGGTCAACGCACACGCTTGGTCGAGCGTGGTCACGACCGCGGCGAGCATCGCCCTCTCGCTGGCGACCCCGCACTGCCATCAATTCGAGGTGAAACCGCTCGAGAACCCGATGCAGCACGAGTTGCCAGTGACCCCCATCGCGACGGCGAGCGGAACTGTCGGTGCCTTGACATCCCCCGGCCTGGGAATCGAGATCGACGAGTCAGCGCTGAGCCGCTACGCCGTGCCACGGTAACGAAAGCCGATTCAGGGCGCCGCTCGACCAGGGGAGCGGCGTGTCCGCCGCGGAGGTGCGCAGCTGGCCGCGGTCTCGAATCTCGTGGGGAGCACCACCGTTTTCGCAGGCTCGCCCCCCAGCCGGGCGAGTAGCAGCCGGGCCGCCTCAGCGCCCATCTCGTACGGTTCCCGGCGTACCGTGGCGATCGCCGGCCGGAGCAGCCCTGCGAGTGGTACGTCGTCGCAGGTGACGATCGAGATGTCCGTGCCGACTTCCAGTGTCCGGTCCGCGAGTTCGCGGAGGACGCCGGCAAGAATCTGGTTGCCTCCGACGACGATCGCTGTCGGTGGCCGCCGCGCCTCCAGGAGATCGCGCGTCGCGGCAGCGCCGTGCGTCGCGTTGAACGCGCCCGCCCGGACGTAGCATTGGACTCCCGATCGCTGGGCGGCGACGTCCTCGATGGCTGCGATGCGCTCGCGGCCGGGCCTGACGTGCGGAGAGCCGGCGACGAGAGCAATGGTCTTGTGGCCGAGCGTGATGAGATGCTTGGCCGCTGCGGAGATACCGCTCGCGTGGTCCGACAGGACCGCGCTGGCCGGCTCCTCGAGGGGAAGCTCGCGGTCGATCAGCACACAGGGCGCCGTCAGCTTGCCAACCGCGGAGACGGTTTCCCCGTTCGTCTCGTCGGCGACCGAGAGCAGGAAGCCGTCGACCTGGCGTCGTTGCAGCAGGGTGATGTTGCTGGCGTCGCGAGCGGGGTCGTTCACCGAGTTCGTCAGGATCATGGAGAACCCGGCTCGTCCGAGCTCGGTCTCTGCGCCCAGTGCGATCTCGGACAGCAGCGGGTTGGAAATGTCTCCGATGACGAAGCCTATGGTCTGCGTAGCGCCCAGTCGGAGCATCTGCCCAAGGACGTTGGGTTCGTAGCGCAACTCCTCCACCGCCGCCATGACGCGTGCCCGCATCGACTCGCTCACATCGGGGTGACCGGACAGGACTCGGGACACCGATGACACGGCCACACCTGCGCGGTCCGCGACCTGGCGCATCGCGGCACGTGCCTGCGAGTTCGAGGTCATGGCGTCGGACCATCCTTTCCAAGATCGGGTGGCAGCGTACAGCCCCACCCCACCCGCTGCGGTCAACGATGGCTGCGTTCGCGCCCATTGACAACCTTGCCGTCGCGATGCAACGTTGGGCTGGAACGGATTCCAGAACCTCCTGAAGGCTGACGACACGGCTCTGCTTCTCGACAAGCGAACAAGGGAGTCCTGCGGTGACAAGCTCGTCCTATGATGTCGCGGCCTACGTCTGGCCGGCGTTCCACGACGATCCGAGAAGCAGGATCTTCTGGGCCAGGGGTTTGGGAGAGTGGGAACTCGTCCTGGACTCCCGTCCGAAGTACCCCGGGCACGACCAGCCGCGACGGCCCCTCTGGGGGTATGTCAACGAGGCTGATCCGCGGGTGATGGAGATGCAGATCAACGCCGCGGCCGACCACGGCGTGAACGTGTTCATCTATGACTGGTACTGGTACGACTCCCGCCCGTTCCTGGAGGAGTGCCTGAACCAAGGGTTTCTCGGGGCCGCCAACAACGATCGAATGAAGTTCTACCTGATGTGGTCGAACCACGACGCCCCGACGGTCTGGGATCTCCGTAACTCGCACGACCGGCAGGTTGTCTGGGGCGGCGGAGTAGATCGAACCGAGTTCGAGAAGGTGACGGCTCGCATCGTCGAGAAGTACTTGATGCATGATTGCTACTACCGAATCGACGGCAAACCGGTGTTCGCGATCTACGACCTGGTGAATCTCTGCGATGGGTTGGGCGGTACTGATGTCGCCAGAGATGCGCTCGACTGGTTCCGTGAGTACGCGGTGTCCGCCGGTCTCCCCGGCCTACATCTCCAAGGAATCCTTCGTCGGCGCCAGGGAGCCGACACCGCTGTTCACGGAGACGAGCATGCGACGAGTCCGGAACTCGTCGAGGCCCTGGGGCTCGACAGCGTCACCCACTATCAGTGGTGTCTTGTGACCGAACCCAAGGGTGACTACCAGCTCTTCGGGCAGCGGGGGGTCGAGGAGTGGAGCCGTGTGGATCGGGAGTACTCGGCTGCCTACGTCCCGCACGTGACGATCGGTTGGGACAACAACTGCAGGTTCACCGCCACTCGCGACAACGTGGTCACTGGTGAGACCGCCGATGCGTTCGCGCGGTTCCTGCGCGAAGCGCGCGAGTTCATCGATGCCCGGCCCGGCCAGGCGTCATTGATCACCGTGAACAGCTGGAACGAGTGGTCCGAGTCCAGCTACCTGCAACCCGATGTCGGCCGCGGCTACTCGTACCTGGAGGCCGTGAAGTCGGTGTTTCTGACGCAAGGGGACAAGTCCGGAACGGGCGCTTGACGCACGTCGGCGTACTAGGCGAGGATGACTGGAAACCGTTCCAGTCGGCTGGGTGAAGCGGCGCGGATCTCATCTGATAGGTCCGAAAGCGGTACGACGGAACATCAGCGGACGCCAAGGGAGTGGGACCGACCGATGCCTCAGAAGCTGAGGATGAACACCGCGATCGCCACGGCGGTCGGCGATGAGATGAGGTCCGATCCGAGCGTGATCATGCTCGGCGAGGACGTCGCTGCTGCCGGCGGGCCGTTCAAGACGTCCGAAGGGTTGGTGGCGGAGTTCGGGCCGCAGCGGGTCCGGGATACGCCGATCTCGGAGATGGCCTTCACAGGTGCCGCTGTCGGGGCCGCGTCGATGGGCATGCGGCCGGTCATCGAGATCATGTTCATCGAGTTCCTCGGGGTGGCTCTCGACCAGCTGTCCACTCAAGCAGCCAAATTCCGGTACCTGTCCAACGGCGCGCTGTCGGTGCCGATGGTGCTGCGGGCGTCGGTCGGCACGGGAACCGGGTTCGGCTCGCAGCACAGCCAGACCCTGGAAAACTGGCTCAGCGCCACCCCCGGACTTGTGGTGGCGAGCCCGAGCGACCCGCAGACGGCCTACGGGCTCACGCGGGCAGCGATCCGGCATCCCGACCCCGTGGTCCTGCTCGAGCCGCGCGTGCTCTACGGAGCTCGGGCAGAGGTGACCACGGGCGATGCGGGGATCGTGCCCCTCGGACGCGCCCGCGTCCTGCGGCCTGGAGGCGCCGCGACGCTGGTGACCTTGGGGCGCACGACGTCGGTCGCACTGACCGCGGCTTCGGAGCTCTCGACACGCGGCCATGAGGTGGAGGTGATCGACCTGCTCACGCTCGTGCCGTGGGACATCGAGACGGTCCTGGCCTCTGTACGGCGGACGGGGCGGCTCGTGGTGGTCGAGGACTCGCCGTTGAGTGGCGGATGGGGGAGCGAGGTGATCGCGGCTGCGGTTCGTATCGCATTCGGCGATCTGAAGGCGGCCCCGTTCCGGATCACGGCTCCGGACGTGCCCGTGCCGTACGGCAAGGATCTGGAAGCTCGGTACGCGCCGCAGGCGGAGGAGATCGTACGCCAGATCGATGTGCATCTGCGCACTGGCGAGGTACCGGATCCGTGGTGGGCCCTTGAGGAGGTGGCATCGTGAGCCAGGGAACGGCACTGCAGCGCCGGGCGGCTCTGGCCGATCCGGTGCGGCGTTACGAACGCATGATGGAGATCCGCACCGTCGAGGACACCATCAACGAATTGTTCGCCTCCGGCGCGATTCACGGAACCACACACCTGTGCCAAGGCCAGGAGGCCGTCGCGGTCGGACTGGCATCGGTGACGCGTCCAGACGACGTGGTCACAGCGACCTACCGCGGGCACGGTGTGGCGTTGGCCCTGGGCATGACGCCGCTCGCACTGCTTGCGGAGATCATGGGCAAGATGGAGGGCTGTGCAGGCGGGGTCGGTGGCTCCATGCACATGAGCGACCCTGAGATCGGCCTGCTGCCGACGTTCGCCATTGTCGGCGCGGGGCTGCCTGTCGCGGCCGGCGCGGCGCTCGCGTTCCAGACACGCGGCGAGCAGCGTGCGGCGATCGCTGTTTTCGGAGACGGTGCCACCAACATCGGTGCCTTCCACGAGTCCCTGAACCTGGCAGCGATCTGGAAGCTGCCAGTCGTCTTCGTGATCGACAACAACGTGTACGGCGAGTACTGCCGGTGGAATCTCACGACTCCGCTGGAGAACCTGCATCAGCGGGCCGCCTCGTACGCGATGCCCGCGAGCGTTGTGGACGGCATGGACCTCGACGCGGTCCGCGGAACGGTCGGAGCAGCGGTCGAGCGTGCCCGGGAAGGCGGCGGTCCGACGCTGGTCGAGGCGAAGACCTACCGGTTCGCCGGCCACTCCCGGTCGGACCCGGCGCCGTACCGGCCGGAGGGCGAGTTCGAGAGTTGGCGGAGCCGTGACCCGGTTGCCCTCGCCGCCCGCGAACTGGTCCGCGCCGGCCACGCTGACGAGTCGGGCGTGCAGAGTATCGACGAGGCTGTCCGTGCCCGCATCGCGGCGGCGGTTGTGCGAGCCGTCGCGCTCCCGGCCACCGGAGTCGAGGCGATGTTCCGGAACGTCTGGACCGAGCCGCTGCGAGCGGTTGGGACAGTTCGATGAGGTTCATCGTCAAGCTGCCCAAGGTCGGCGACTCGGCCGATCAGGTCGCGATCGTCGATGTGCTCGTCGCGCCTGGTGCCGTGGTGGCTGACGGCGACCCGTTGGTCGAGGTCGAGACGGACAAGACGACCGTGATCGTCCCGTCGCCGGTTGGCGGTGAGGTCATTGAGGTGCTGGTCAAGGTCGACGACGAGGTGGCGGTCGGGACACCTGTCGCCGTCATCACCGCAACCAAGGAGCCCGCCGGATAGCCGGGGGTCAAGGGCGGAACGTCGCGCGGTAGCGCTGCGGGCTGAGACCGAAACAGGCGCGGAACCGCCGGCTGGCATGGCTCGGGTCGTGCCAGCCGACGCGCGCGCCGATTTCGGCCACCGGGAGATCGGTCTCGATCAGGAGGCCGGCCGCGCGTTCGGCGCGGAGCCGGTGCAGGTACGCCATCGGCGACGTGCCGATCGTCCGCCCGAACAGGCGGACCAGGTATCCGGGTGCCATGTGCACGTCCGCGGCGAGCCGGCTCAGTGTCCATCCCTCGTCGATGCTTGCTTCCAGCAACCGCATGGCCTGCTGGACAGCCGGATGCGCGACGTTCGTCCGGTATGGTGCTTTATGCTCCGGAGCCAGCGCCCCGGCCAGCAAGGTGAGGTGCCCCAATCGGTTGGCCGGCTGCTGGTCACGGGTCAGCGCAGTGCACCACTGGTCGACGTCGCTGAGAACGGACTCCTCGAACTGCGTCACCGCGGACGGCTTCTGCCTGAGCGATTGCCGGAAAGCTCGCCCAAGTTCCGGATCCTCGGCGACCCACGCGAGTTCGCGCGCGAACACGTCGGCGGCGACATACGTGTTGTGCAGGACGAGGCCGTCGCAGTCCGTGTAGCCATGCCATTCTCCGGGACGCAGTACGACGGCGGAGCCGCGGCGCAGCTCGGTGTCACCGGCGGGGGAGACGTGCACAGCGTGGCCGGCCACGACTACCGCGATCTCGAAGAAGGCGTGACCGTGCGGTGCCACCTCGACATCGAGTTCGATCCGTTCACCGGCCACCGGGAGCCGGTCGGCGAAGACTTCGCTGCGCAGCACCTCGTGCACTTTGTCACTCCGTGAAGGTCAAGATCAGTCAAACTTCGGTCAAAGTCGGCCTGTCGCCGGCTCGCCTTCGGGCGTCAGGCTGAAACCACAAGCAGGTAACGCATTCCAAGGAGCAAGCCAATGACCACGACCGATTCTACGGCAGCAGGTCGACTGAGTGAAGAGACCATTTTGGCCTATCGCCGAGACGGTGTCGTCCGGATCCAGAACATCATCACCGCCGCCGAGGCGGCCCGGTTCCGCGAGGCGGCCGCGGCGGCGGGCGGCAACGCAACGGACAACTCGAGGGGGTCCGCGATCTTCAACCAGTACGTCAACGTCTGGCGGCAGGACGACGTACTGCGGGAGCTGGCGCTGCATCCGCGGTTGGCTGCCGCGGCGACCGCGCTGGCCGGCGTACCGTTGCGAATCTGGCACGACCAGTTGCTGATCAAGCCGCCGCACAACGGTGCGGCGACCGAGTTCCACCAGGACGCGCCGTTCTGGCCGCACGCCGGGTCACGGCATGCGCTGTCGGCGTGGGTCGCGTTGATCGATGTGCCCGTGGAGCGTGGGTGCATGACGTTCATCCCCGGCTCGCAGCACCACAAGGACCTGCTCGGCCAGGGACTGGCGGATCGGGACGGCCTATTCCGTGCGGCCCCCGACCTGCGCTGGGAGGAGCGGCTGACAATCCCATTGCGGGCCGGTGACTGCACGTTCCACAACTCCTACCTGGCGCACTCCGCGACGCCGAACCTGACCGACGACCCGCGCTTCGCACACGTCACGATCTTCATCGACGCGGAGACGACGTACACCGGCGATTCCCACGTCGTCTCCGACGGACTCGGCCTGACCGTCGGCGAACCGCTTGACCACGAACTCTTCCCCACAGTGTGATTCCCGGACTCGCACCGTTCGCATGCTCACTGTTGCCGTGCCTTGGGTAGGCCGGTCCGAGAACCTCGATGGCGTCGAGGCGGAGGGGCCTGCCGGAGTCGCGGATTTCGTACAGGCTCGGGCAGATCCAGCCGCCTTCGCCGAACTCGTTCCAGGCGTAGATCAGAACGGTGTTGGCCGGTGCGTCCGTCGGATGGGTGTTACCCCAGCGGATGGCTCCGGCGAGGTGGGTGGCGGTCTCGCTGGGAGTTGCTTGCTGCTCCCAATTGTTCTTCAGTGGTGTGTAGTCGGCGATCCAGCTCACCGGATAGTCGTACCGCGGGCGGTTGTTCCAGCCCGTGGAGACCTGCTGACCGCGTCGGCCATGGCCTTCAGGTCCGCAGCGCTCTGGGCCGTCCAGGCCATGACGACAATGTATGGGTCTGCCACGCCGAGCTCGGTCGCTCTGGCGCGCACCTTGGCGACGTCAGCGGGGATGGCGCCGGAGAGGAAGTAGAGCAGCGGGCGTCCGTGCGCACCAGTTGACGTCGTTCTTGTATGCGCTGGACAGGTACCAGTTCCGGGCTCGGGACAGCGGGTCCTGGGGAGAGCACAGGAACGCCCAGTAGTCGATGCCGGCCGCGGCGGCGTAGTGGGCCTCCTGATCCATGATCGCCGGGGTGGCGCCGTTGGCGGTCACCGACTCGGTGACCGCGACGCTCACGTTGTCGATGTAGAGGTCCGAGGTCAGTGTCTCGTTGGTGGGGAGCGTGAGGTTGTCGAAGGTGGCGCGGAGATGAGCAACGGCGCTTTGCTGATCCTGCATACGCCGTTCACATAGACGTCCACCCACGGCGCGGCCTTGGGTAGTGCTGGGTCGGCGATCACCTTCAGCGAGTACCAGGTGTCGTCGGCGATGTCCTGAAGCACCTTCCAGCTGCCGTCGGGGGCACGCATCACCAGGTGCTTGCCGGCGGCATCCGTTGTCGTCGATGTCGACCACCGCGCTCGAGCCGCCGACCAGCAATGCGCGGGCCCACTTGCCGGCGACCGTCTCCCTCCAGCCCCACTGCAACGTGACGGCGTGACGCTGCAACGCGAACGTGTGAACCATCGACTACGCGACACGACCGCTGCCGCCTTCAGGATGTTGCGGCGGCTCAACCCACCCGAACCCGACTCAGAACAGACGCGACTCATCTCCAATCAGACAGCACAGATCACAGTTGGCGGGCCGACGCGCGGATCAGCAGGACCCAGTCGTCTCCGGCGGACGGTTGTGGCGGCAGCGCGGTGTTCCCACGCGTGACCGTTACGGATCCCGCGGCCCGGTACCGACCGGTGCGCGGATCGAACCAGCTCAGCTGGTAAGCACCGTTCGGCAGGCCGATCAGCGTTCCGCCGTAGGCCTGACCGCCATCAAGCCGATGCGGGTAGTAGACGACGGTCGTGGACCGGCGTGGGTTGGACGAAGCGAACGCCTGTTGGGAACCGGTGGGCGCATCGCCTGCCCACGTGATGGCGTCCGGGGCGGGGGCAAGTTCCCACCAGCGGAGAGACGTGAAGAAGGACTTCAGATGGCCCATCTGTTCGGCGCCCGGGAGGAACAGCCCCTCGTACCACGGCGTGCTGCCGAACAGTTGGCAGTTCGTGTCCGTGCTTTGAGCGTCCCAGCACGTCCACCAGACGCCGGCCGCGCCGTACTGACTGCCGGCGACACCGCCTACGCGTGCTTTCCATGCACTTTCGCGCGTCTGCCAGGTCTGCACGATTGCGTGGTTGTCCCAGAAAACGTCGATGCCCTCATAGTTGGCTTCGGCTTCCACCACTGGGCGCGCCGGGCTTAGGGCGTACTCCTTCAGCCAGTAGTCCGTTACGCTGTCGACTCTGTTGTGGCCCTCTTGAAGGGCGACGAATCCGTACCAAGTCTCGTTGCGGAACTCGACACCGCCGCCCGCGAAGATCGGAAATTGGTGCAGCGACGTGAGATTGCGGTACGGGTCTGCGTCGTGGAAGGCCTTGGCGACCTGCTGCCAGCAGGAGATGCAGTTGGCGGGCTGGTCGAACTCCTGCGCAGTGAGCCAAACCACCGGATATGCCGCGTAGCGGGCAGCCATGTAGCGAGCGAGGCGCACGTATTCGGGCGTCTGGCCTTTGGTGCTGTCGGTCAGGCTGCTGCCGACTCCCATCGCGAGTGCGGTCACGATGCCCTTGGCCGCGATGTAGTCGATGCGCTGGTCAACGCTCTGCCAGAACCCCGGGTTGAGGGTTCCGAACGTACTATCGAGCCATGCCGGGCCGCCCTCGTTGGACGGCCGCCCGTTGTTCGCAAAGGTTTCGGTCCAGATGACGTTGAATCCTTGCGTTGCGCGGGTGTCCACGATGCCTTTGAACTGGGAGGCGAATCGTGGGTCGTTCGACTCGTTCAGCTTCGTACCGGCCAGGGCGCTCTGTTCGTTGTCGCCGAGCCAGAAGAAGGGCTTGCCGTCCGCGTACGTGACGTACCGGTTGTTGGCACTCGACCGAAGGAATCCGTGCCGGTAGATGTCGAGGCCCCCGGCGTAGTCGGCTGCCAGGATCGTGCCCTGCTGACGGTTCAGGCCCGTGTTGGCGGAATCCGAACTGCGGGTCGAGTACTGCCATCGGCCGGAGACAGGCGGCGAGAACCGGATTCGCCAGGTGGTCCCACCGTCCCAGAAGCCGGGAGCCGTCAGGGTCTGACCGTTCGGTCCCGTGAAGGTCGCGGACACGTCCACGTCCCGATACGAATCCGGGTAGCTGACTGTGCTGTTCAGCGTGATCTCTGCGGGCGTCCAGGTCCGGGTACGCAGAACCGGTTTCGGTGTGGCTTCCGCGGTCTCCGGCATGGTCGCTCCCGTCAGGACCGCTGCAATACAAGCCATTGCTGCGGCGATGGCGGTCAAGGGGCGGCGAAGCGGGTGATGGAGCATCTTGCTGACCTCCTCTACGTTCCGTGCATCATTGCGCGCCGCCGCCGGACGCGCCTTTGCTCCGATTGACGGAAAGTAGGACGAAGTTGTGCCTACCGGCAAGGAGAGATGGTTGCCGATAGCACCAATGATGCAAAGAGGTCAGCCGGCGGCGACCGGCCCGCCGAAGCGGGCGCCGCTCACGGGGAGGGCGGCTGCTCCATCGGAGGACGTGTGGTAGCGGGCCTCTCCTGTACGGGCGCGATTGCGGTACGCGGAGGGACTCAGGCCGTAGGCGTTCTTGAATCTGCGGGCGAAGTACCCGGCATCCTCCCAGCCGACCCGTGCGCCGATCTGAGCTACCGGCTCGTCGGTCTGGACCAGAAGCCTCGCGGCTGCCTGCTCTCGCAGTCGATTCAGGTAGGCGATTGGTGGCGCGCCGAGCTCGCGCTGGAACAAACGGACCAGGTGGGTTCGTTCGGTCGTCGTGGCGGCGGCCAGCTGTGCCAGCGTCCACGAGCGGCCAGGATCATCTTCCATCAGCTGGGAGGCTCGGGAGACCGCCGGATGCAGCGGGGCGATCGACCTGCGATGGATTGCCTGCTCAGGTGACCATGACCGGTTCAAGATATCGAGATAGATCAGCAGGTGACCGACGAGCTCGATGCGCGAGCGCCGGGCGGGTGTCGTGTCGCTCATGCTGTGCAGTTCCGCGACCGCCAAGCTCACGTCGTACTGGCCGAGATCGACGCGTTGTGGCAACGACAAGTTCGACTTGTGCACGGTCTGCATCAACGGCAGCTCGGCGTCCAGGAACGAGAGCGTGCCATCGATGAGCTCCGGTGCGACGAAGCTGTCGAAAACCACGACGTCCTCGCACTGCGCGTAGCCGTGCCACTGATTCGGCGGTACGACGATCACGCTGCCGGGACCAATGGGGTGGTCACCGTCGGCTGCGATGTGGAGGCCGCGGCCCTGGGTGACCAGTGCGATCTCGAAGAAGTCATGGTCGTGTGCCGCGACGTCAGCGGGGAGTCGGTGACGGTCTGCCCACACCGGCAAGCCGTCGGGATTGAACACGGCGGCTCGCTCGTAGCGAGGCTTGCTCCGGCTGGTGGTCACTTTCGTCCTACTTTCGCTCAATCCACGCGAAGGTGCAACGCCTTGACTGTCAATAACATCACATCACTAGCAACAGTGACAGAGCACGGAGAGGCACGAGTGACCATCCGACTCAGTCGTAGAACCTTCCTTCAGCGCGCCCACTGACTTCCAACAAGGAGTGAGTCCTGTGTCCCAACGTGACGTCGCGGTTGCGGCGTACTACTTCCCCAACTACCACGTTGATCCACGCAACGAACGGTGGCACGGCGAGGCCTGGACCGAATGGGAGCTGGTGAAACGCGCCGAGTCCCGGTTCGAGGGGCATCTGCAGCCGCGCGTTCCGCTCGACGGCTACCTCGACGAGGCAGATCCGGACGTGATGGCGGGCAAGATCGCGATGGCGACCGAGCACGGCGTCGATGCGTTCCTGTTCGACTGGTACTGGTACAGCGGCCGGCCGTACCTGGAACGCCCGCTCGAGGCGGCGTTCATGCCGAACGCGGCCGAGGGTGACATGAAGTTCGCCCTGATGTGGGCCAACCATCACTGGAGCAACATCCATCCGTGGAAGTCCGCCACGCCACCGACTCACCTGGAGTCCGGCACCGTCGACGCGGAGCAGTTCGCGGCGGCCACCGACTACATCATCGAGCGGTACTTCGGGCATCCGGCGTACCTGCGCATCGACGGTGACCCGTATCTGTCGATCTACGAACTGGCGACCCTCGTTGACGGTCTCGGCGGTGTCGAGGCGACGCGGGTCGCGCTGGACGGTCTGCGCAAACGGGCCGCGCAGGCCGGGTTCCCTGACATCCACCTGAACGCGATCATCCGAGAGCGGCAAGTGCTTCCGGACGACGGGATCGCGTTGGACGGCCCGGACCTGGTCAGCCGTCTCGGTTTCGACAGCGTCACGTCGTACGTCTGGGTACACCATCACCCGATGCCCACCTTGCTCACGCCGTACGCCGAAATGCTCGAGCAGGCCGCAGCCGGCTGGCAGCGATATGCCGCCGAGTACGACCAGCCGTACTACCCGAACATCACGGTCGGCTGGGACTCCTCACCGCGCACCGTGCAGTCCGACAAATTCAACCCCGCGTTCGGGTACCCGCACACCAACATCATCTCCGACGCCACGCCGGAGCAGTTCGGCCGAGCCCTCGAACAGGTCCGCACGTTCGTTGAACAGACCAACGTTCCGCTGGTCACCATCAACGCCTGGAACGAGTGGACCGAGGGCAGCTACCTGGAGCCGGACACTCTGCATCGCCACGGACACCTCGAACAGATCCGCCGCGTCTTCGGAGCCGCGGGCTGATGTTTGCAGGGTCGCCCTACAGCGGCTGGACCCGTCAGCACCTTGTCGACCTTGCGGACGAGTCACTGCTGGCCCTACGGCCGTGGGCGACGCAGGGTCACGCGCGGTTCGATCTGCCGGGGCCGGCAGGGAAGTCAGGCCCGATCTCGGACGGACTGGAGGCCTTCGCCCGTTCGTTCCTGGCGGTTGGCTTCCGGCTGGCGACGGCGGAGTCCGATCCGCGTGATCACGCCGGTTGGTACGCCCGCGGCCTGATCGCCGGTACCAATCCGGACTCGCCCGAGCGGTGGCCGTCCTTGGCGGACATGGCGCAGGCGCGGGTCGAGGCGGCGGCCATCTCGATCGCCCTGCACGAGACGCGCCGATGGATCTGGGAGCGCCTACCGTCCGCCGCCCAGGAGCGAATCGTCAACTGGCTGGCCGGGTCCACCGGCACGTGGTACCCCGACAGCAACTGGAAGTGGTTCCACAACGTTACGCACGCCTTCTTGCGCTCCGCCGGCGGACCCCACGACGAGGCGAGGGTGAACGAGTTCCTCGAGTACCTCGACAGTTGCTACCTGGATGAGGGCTGGTACAGCGACGGTCGCCCGGACGGCCGGGGCGGCAACATCGACTGGTACGCGGGCTTCGTGATGCAACTGTTCTCGCTGTGGTACTGCCGCATCTCCGCCGGTGAGCCGGGGGTCGCAGAGCGACAAGCCCGATACGCAGAGCGGCTCAAGGCCTACGTGGCCTGTGCCGCGGAGCTGTTCGGCGCAGACGGTGGACCGCTGTACCAGGGCAGGTCGCTGGTGTACCGGCACGCAGTGGTCGGCGCGCTGTGGACCGGCGCAGTCTTCGACGCGAACCCACTCCCGCCGGGCCGGCTCCGCCGTACGTGTATGGGAGCGATCAGGTATTTCGTCGAGCGTGGAGCCTATGACGAGGAAGGCCTGCTCAGTCTCGGCTGGCTCGATCGCTTCGAGCCGATGCGTCAGCCGTACTCCGGTCCTGGCGGGCCGTACTGGGCCAGTCTGGGGTTCGCGGGGCTGTTGTTGCCGGAGGCCCACTCGGTGTGGAGCGAGCCGGAAGAGCCTGCGCCGATCGATCTGGGCGATCACCTGTGTGCGATCCGCCCGATCGGCTGGCTGGTGTCCGGCACTGCATCCGACGGCATTGTCCGCGTGATCAATCACGGGGTTGATCACAGTGCAGCGACCCCGAGAGTCGAAAGCCCGCTCTACAACAGATTCGGGTACTCCACCGCGACGGCTCCCGTGCCATTGGCGGACGGCTCGGCGGGGGAGGCCGTCGACAACCAGGTCGCCGTGGTCGACTCCGCGGGACGCTGGTCGCAGCGACCGACGATCGATCTTGTTGCCATCGACAACAGTAGGGCCGAAAGCCGCCAGGTCGCGAGATTCGCCAAGCCGGGCGGGGGCTTCGACGACGGTCCGGCCCTCGAGTGCGTGTCGGTGGTGCGCGGATCGGTTGAGGTCCGAGCCGTACGCATCGAGCCCGCGGGTGCAGCCGAGGCGCTGGTGATATCGGGCTACGCGATCCCGCGCAGCCCGGCACCGGGAGCCCGGCCGGACCTGGTCAGCGCCGTGCTGCCACTCACCTCTGATGGAACGACCGGCAGTTCGGTGCACGCGCTCGAGACTCCGTTCGGAGCAGATCTCGAGGTTCCCTGGTGCCGCTTCGACGCCCCGGAGGCGGACCGTTGGTACATAGTTGCCTCGAGCATGGGTACGGCCGCGCCCGCCTGGCCGGCTGTGGCGGTGTCCGAATCCGGCCGTCCGGTTGTGACGTGGCCGGACGGTGCCGCCGATGAGATCTGATCGGGCTGCAAATCCTGTCCTAGTTTCGGTCAATCCAGGCCGTGGTGCACCCGTCGGTGCGGTCAATAACATCCGGAAAACGGTTACCGCAGCTGAGCTACGCAGATCGCCGGCGAGGAGGAGTTCATGGCCATGACCGTCAAACAACGGTCAGCGACCACCCGTAGATCCACGGTCGCGATCGAGTTGCCGCGAAGGTTCCAACGGCTGCGGCGGGACCGGGTCCTGGTTGCACTCGGCGTGCCTGGCGCGACTGCGCTGATCCTGTTCCAGTACGTTCCGCTGCTCGGCAACGTGATCGCGTTCAAGGACTACCAGCCGTATGTGGGGATCAGGGAATCGCCGTTCGTCGGGTTGCAGAACTTCTCGTTCCTCTGGGACGGGAACCCGGCCTTCCTGAACGCACTGGTCAACACGTTGATCCTGACCGTCGTTCAGGCAGTGTTGGTCTTCCCCATCCCGCTGGGGATCGCCCTGCTGCTGAACAGCCTGGCGGGTGAGCGGCTGAAGCGGTTGCTGCAGTCGGTCCTGTATCTGCCGCACTTCCTGTCCTGGGTGATCGTAGTCGCGATCTTCCAGCAGATGCTCGGAAATGCGGGCATGCTGAACACGTTTCTGATCCAGCACGACCTGCCGATGCTCCACATCATCGGCGTACCGGAACTGTTCAAGGTGCTGCTGACCACGCAGGTGATCTGGAAGGACGCCGGCTGGGGAACGATCATCTTCCTCGCCGCACTCGCCCAGGTCGACCAGGAACAGTACGAGGCGTCCGCTGTCGATGGGGCGAACGGATGGCAACGGCTCTGGCACATCACGCTGCCGTCGCTGAAGGGGATCTTCATCCTGCTGCTCATCCTGCGGCTCGGTGACAGTCTGTCGGTCGGCTTCGAGCAGATCATCCTGCAGCAGGGACCGGTTGGCGCCGACGCCAGCGAGGTCCTCGACACCTGGGTCTACAACAACGGCATCATCGGCGGCGACTGGGGCATGTCCAGCGCGGCAGGGCTGGTGAAGAGCGTTGTCGGCGTTCTGCTGGTGATCGGAGCCAACAAGCTCGCCCACCTGTTCGGCGAACAGGGGGTCTACCAGAAATGACCACACGTCCGATCTGGATGGAGCGGCCGAACCCGCTGACGCAACTGGTGAAGTCCGTCGCACTCGGCATCGCTGTACTGCTCGTCGTCATTCCCTTCTGGTCGGTGATCGCGACGTCTCTCGCGGATCAGAGGACGATCGACGAGTCCGGCGGCGGCATGGTGCTCTGGCCCAACGGAGCGTCGATCTCGGCGTACCGGGCGATCCTGTCCGGAGGAGTGGTCACACGAGCGTTGACCATCTCCGTGGTGGTAACCGTCGTGGGTACCCTGCTGTCGCTGACGGCGACGGCCGGATTGGCCTACTGGCTGTCGAGACGGGGCGCGGCCGGCGCGCGTCCGATGCTGATGGTGGTACTCGGCGCCGTGCTGTTCAGCCCGGGGTTGATCCCAAGCTATCTCCTGGTGAAGCAGTTGGGGCTGTTGGACTCGTGGTGGTCGTTGATCCTGCCGGTGACGGTGAACGCGTTCAACGTGCTGGTGATGCGGGCCTTCTTCCAGCAGTTGCCGCAGGAGTTGTTCGAGTCGGCAGCGATCGACGGTGCGTCGAGCGCAACGACGCTCGTCAAGATCGTGCTGCCGCTGTCCAAGGCAGTGCTGGCCGTGATGGGTTTGTTCTACGCGGTCGGTTACTGGAATGCGTTCTTCAACGCGCTGCTGTACATCCAGAGCACGGACAAGTGGCCGATGTCTTTGGTGCTGCGGACCTTCGTCGTGAACCAGACGACGATCGGCGGTGACCAGGTCGGCGCCGGAGCCGAGGCGATTCCGCCGCAGCTTCCGTTGCAGATGGCGATCCTGGTCGTCGCGCTGGTCCCGATTCTCGTCGTCTATCCCTTCCTGCAAAAGCACTTTGCCAAGGGAGTCATGATCGGCGCCGTCAAAGGGTGAGTCATCCAGTCAGGAGAAAAGCAATGTCGTACAGGGCAGTCGGGCGCAGGTCGTTCCTAGTGAGCGCCGGAGGTGGAGCCGCAGCGCTCCTGGGCGTCGGGTCGCTGACCGGATGCAGCAGCAACGGTGGCGGCAGCCAGGCCAACTCGGTGGAGTCGAACAGCAAGGTCACGCTGCCGACGTACATTCCGTACACGGGGATCACGCCGGATCTTCCGGCCACCGCGAGTGGGGTCGACCCGGCCTTCCGGCACTTCCCGAAGGATCGTCCGAAGTCCGTGACGGACAAGCCCGGGGCCGGCGAGACGGTCAGCGGGATGAGCAACATCTTCCTGCCTGTCCCGCCAGGTGTCGGCAGCAACAGCTACTTGGCGGGCCTGAACGACCGGCTCGGCGTTGACCTGAAGCTTCAGATGGTTCCTGCCGCCGACTATGAACAGAAGTTCGCCACCACGATCGCCGGGAACGAGTTGCCCGACCTCTTACAGATGCGACCGGTGGCCAATCTTCCGGCGCTGCTGGACAAGCGGTTCACCCGGCTGGACGAGCATCTGGCCGGCGACGCGATCAAGAAGTACTCGAACCTTGCGAACATTCCCACCCGGACCTGGAAATCGGCGGTCTACAACGGAGGGATCTACGGCGTTCCGATCCCGCGAGGTGCGGTACAGCTGTACAGCTTCATCCGTCAGGACCTGTTCGAAGCCGCTGGGGTGTCGCCGGAGCCGAAGAGCTTCGCGGAGCTGACCGAGACCGCGAAGGCGCTGACCGACCCCAAGGCACGTCGTTGGGCCTTCGGTGCCTGGAACCAGGTGCGGGACTACCTGCAGATGATGAACAAGGCGCCGAACACCTGGCGCGAAGAGGGCGGCCGGCTCACCCACACGTACGAGACCCAGGAATACAAGCAGGGCATCAGCGACCTCGCACAGCTGTGGTCGGCGGGCGTCATGCATCCGGATGCGTTCTCGGACCAGCTGCCGTTCAAGAACCTGTTCAACGCCGGGACGATCGCGATCAACGCGATCGACGGGTATCTCGGCTGGAACCAGTACATCCAGACCGCCGCCGGGAACCCGAAGTTCAAGCTCGGGCTGATGCCGGCCTACACCCGCGAGGGTGGTGGGCTGGCTCCGTGGTGGCAGGGGAGCGGCATCTATTCGATCACCGCACTGAAGAAGCAGACCGATCCGAAGAAGATCGAGACCTTGCTGCGCGTGCTGAACTGGCTGGCCGCTCCGTTCGGCACCGAGGAGTACGTGTACCGGGTGTTCGGTAAGGAAGGCGTCGATCACGCCGTCAACAGCGACGGGGACCCGACGCTGACCCAGACCGGCCAGACGAACACGGCACTCCCGATTCGCTACCTGGCAGACGCGCCTGCGGTCGTGTATCAGCCCGGGCGTCCGCAGGACGCCGACGTACAGCACGCCTATCAGACGAAGGTGCTGGCGAAGGCGGCGGTCAATCCGACAGTTGGCCTGTTCTCCAACACCAACGCGACCAAGAACGCCATGATCGACAAGGCCTTCAATGACGGAATCAAGGAGATCGTGCAGGGTCGCAAGCCGATGACTACGCTCGACAGCCTGGTGAAGACGTGGCGCAACGCCGGCGGCGACGCGATGCGCAAGGAGTACGAAACCCAACTTCAGAGCCGGTAGGCGGCGGTCCGCATGATGATCTCTGCGTCGGTCCGAAGGTTGTCGTGCGACTACGTCGTCGCCGTCGTCGGCGGAGGCACCGGCATCGGTGCGGCGACGGCCGAGCACATCGGTCGCCTCGGTTCATCGGTGTTTGTGATCGACGAGGATGCTACGGCTGCTGCCGCGACGGCAGCAGCGGTGGCATCAACCGGTGCACGGGCCGGCAGCGCAGGAGCTGACGTGTGCGACGTCGACGCGGTCCAGCGAGCCGTCGACAAGGCTGCCCGCTGGAACGGACGGATCCATGCGATCGTCAACGTCTCAGGCCTGCAGGACCGAGCCGGGTTCGACCCCGCCTTCGACGACTTCGAACGCACCCCGCGGATCGCCCTGACCGCTGCACTCGTGATCGCGCAGGCCGTCGTGCCACGGATGTACAAGGCGGGCTACGGGCGGATCGCGCACCTAGTCTCGGCAGGCGACCTGGGACTGATCGGATTGGTTAGATCTCAGAGCAAGGAGTTGGCCACGACAGGAATCAGTGTCAACGCACTGGTGCCCCCAAGAGGCGCCATTGTCGAGGTCGCCGCGATGCTTGCATACCTGATCTCGCCGGAGTGCATCTGGCCGATTGGGGCCATCGACAACTGCCCCGGCAAGCCTACCTAGTCCTCGCCCCATCCCAGCTAGCTGGCGATCGCCGGCGCGTGGCTGCGGCCTTGGACCCTCACAGATAATTCGTGCCGGCCTGGCGTCCGCTTGGCGCTAGGCCCTCGATCGGATGCACGGGACGTAAGCGAGTGCGATCCCGATCATCGGAGCGTACAGCCCTGGACCGACGAACGCGGCGACGAGGGCAGCCAGCAGATGAATGCCAGATCTGCATTTATTTGTCGCGTCAGTTTTTGAATATCGCTAATCTCATGGGCCCACTGGGGCTGACAGCGACAGCGCCACATGGATGCTTTGTCATGAAGGTCGCGGCCGACAGGATTGCCACAGCCTTGTCGCCGGCCCGCTAAGAGGCTGAACGACCCGTTTCACCGGGTGGGCCTGGAGCGACCGTCACGACAGAATTGACTGCGCTTCTCGGGCTACGGCGGTCACCGCCTCGGCGACCTGCTCGAGGTGGACGGAGGTCATCGCGGTGGACATGGCTAGTAGCCCGTTGGTGCCGCACAGCACGCCTCGGTGGTACAGGTTCCACCACAGTTCGGTGGGGTCGGATGTCATCAGGCGCAGTAGCGAACCCGAGCCGTGGACTTCGACGCCGGCGTCGCGGAGCCAGGACCGCAGTTGGTCGCCGCGGCGGTTGAGTTCGGTGATCTGCAGTGGCCCGTAGAGGCGGAGCGCGGCGAGGCCGGCAGCCATGGTGACGGGGTTGGCGCTGAAGGTTCCGCCCCAGGACACGGCGCCAGGTGCCTGTGGGACGAACGGTGACAGGACGTCGGCGCTGCCTCCGATCGCACCGACGGGGAAGCCGCCGCCGATGACCTTGCCCATGGACACGAGGTCGGGCTTGATGCCGTATTCCTGATGCAGTCCGCCTTCGTGCAGGCGGAAGGTGATGACCTCGTCGATCGCGAGCAGGGCGCCGTACTGCCGGGTGAGGTCCTGGAGCGCGGTGACGTATCCGGGGTCGGCGGGGGTGAGGCCGGCGCGGTTGGGCATCAGGTCGATGAGTACTGCGGCAATCTGGCGGCCGTGGTCGCGCATCGCCGTGGTCAGCGCGTCGAGGTCGTTCTGCGGCAGTACGAGTACTGAGCCGGGGACTACTCCTGGCGCGTCGGGGGAGACGACGGCATCGCCTGTGCCGTGGTAGCTGCCTTCGAATCGCACGATGAGGTCGCGGCCGGTATACGCGCGGGCGGCGCGTAGGAGCATGAGGACCGCTTCGGTGCCTGAGTTGCAGAACCGCCATTGCTCGATGCGGGTGCGGTCGCGCAGGTGCTCGGCGAGCGCGACCTCGGATGTTGTCGGCAGGCCGAATGCGGTGCCACTGCGGGCCGCTTCGGTCGCCGCCTGGAGAATCTCGGGGTGGGCGTGGCCGTGGATGAGCGCTGTGTAGTTGTTGTTGCAGTCGATGACTTGGTGTCCGGTGTGGTCGGTGACGATCGCGCCCTCGCCATGTACCGCGTACGGCGGGTGGGGAGGTACGAACACCGTGGTCCTGGTGTTGCCGCCGGGCAAGACCCGCCTGGCCCGTTCCACCACGCTCATGACGCGCTCCTTGTCGTCGCCACAGCGCCTGACTCCTGCAGGTTGCCACCACGCGTCTCCCGCGTAAGCAACGCAGCGACGAGTACCACGGCCAGCGCTGCGCATACATACCCCACCACGAGCGTGGTGGAATCCGACGCGCGGAGGAGGGCGACCGCGATGGTCGGGGCGAGGCTTCCCCCGACGATGCCGGAGAGCTGGTAGCCCAGTGACGCGCCGCTGTAGCGGTGCTGGGTCTCGAAGAGCTCGCAGATCCAGGACGCCTGGACCCCGTACATCGCGGAGTGGAAGAACAGGCCACCCACGACGGCGAGGACGATCAGGCCGGTGGTTTTCGTGTCGACGAGTGGGAAGAACGCGAACATCCACGCGATCGCGCCGGCGGCGCCGAAGATGGTTACCTTCCTGCGGCCGTAGCGGTCGCTCAGCGCCGCGAATGCGGGGTAGGTGAACAGCTGCATTCCGGCGGCGATCAGGACGGCCAGCAGGCCGACGCCGCGTGGCAGCCCGAGGGTGGTCGTGACGTAGGTGAGCATGAACGTCACGAGCAGGTAGTAGAGGATGTCGGCGCCGGCGCGGATACCGACCACGCGCAGCACGTCTAGTGGCTGGGTCTTGAGCAGGTTGAGGATCGGCGCGCGCGTGGCGGTGCGGGCGTCGGCCTTGAGTTCGGTGAATGCTGGTGATTCGCCGACCCTGCGGCGGATGTAGATGCCGATCGCGACGACCACGATGGAGAGCAGGAACGGTACACGCCAGCCCCACTGCAGGAAGGCGTCGCGCGACAGGATGCCCGACATCAGGTACAGCATGGCGGTGCTCAGGAGTGTGCCGATGGGGACACCGACCTGGACGAAGCTGGTGAGGTAGCCGCGGTGTGCGGAAGGGGCCCGTTCGGCGATCATCAGCGCGCCGCCGGCCCATTCGCCGCCGAGTGCGAACCCTTGGGTGAGCCGGGCGATGACCAGGAGTGTGGGTGCTGCGATTCCGATGGTCGCGTAGCTTGGGATCAGTCCGATCGCAACGGTCGAGCCCCCCATCAGGGACACGGTGAAAAGCAGGACTTTCTTGCGGCCTATCCGGTCGCCGTAGTGTCCTGCGATGATTCCGCCGATGGGCCGGGCGATGAATCCGAGGGCGAAGGTGAGGAATGAGAGCAGGGTTCCGGTCAGCGGGTCGAAGGTGGGGAAGAAGACCTTGTTGAACACGAGTGCCGCGGCGGAGCCGTAGAGGAAGAAGTCGTACCACTCCAGTGAGGTGCCGACGAGGCTGCCGAGGATGGCTCTGCGGATCGGGGTTTCTGATGCTGCTGTTGTTTCGAGCATGGCGTTCTCCAGCGGAGAGAGGTCGGTCAAGGGTGGCTACGCGGTGTGCGCATAGATCCGGGTGGCTGTTTCCTCGTCGAGGTAGCCACGTTCGATGTCATCGGCAACGGCCTCGGACGCGCGCTCGGCCACGGGTCCGTATCCGCCGCCGCCGGGGGTGCGTAGGCACACGATGTCCCCGGCGTGCAGTGCGACGTTTTCGCCTTTGCTGATCATCGGCAGGGTGACGTGCTCGCCGCCGATGCGGAACCACGGGGACGATGTCTGCCCGGGTGTGCCGCCGGAGCGGCCGACCGGGGCGGTCTTGGCCTGGTCTCCGAGCAGGCTGGCCTGGCCTTCGGCGGCGGTGAATTCGAACTCGAAATGCACTCCGAAGCCACCGCGGTGCTCCCCGTGTCCCGCGGATCCGTCGCGAAGGGAGTACTGCCGGAAGCGCAGCGGGTAACGCTGTTCGAGGGTCTCGATCGACTGGACCCGACCGATGCTCATCAATGAGCAGCCGTTGGACAGGCCGTCTCCGCCCGGGTGGCCTCCGTAACCGCCGCCGAGGAACACGTAGAGCACGAACGGGGTCCCGTCGTCGTGCAGGCCGCCGATCGAAAGGTTGTTGACGGTGGCCGACGACCCGGCCGGCACGCGGTCGGGCGCGGCGTCGGCGAGCGCGCCCATGACGGCGGTGATGATGCGTTGGCTGGTCTCGGCCGCACAGCCGGCCACCGGCCTCGGGGGCTTTGCGTTGAGGAAGACGGTCTCGGGGATGATGAAGGTGATCGGTTCGAAGATGCCGGAGTTGATCGGAACGTCAGGGAAGAGGTGTTTGATCGCTACGATGCTGCTCGATACCGTCGCTGCGTGCACCGAGTTCATCGGCCCCCGGCACGGTGCGGAGGATCCACTGAAGTCGATGGTCAGTTCCTCGCCGGCGACGGTGATCTGTGCGTCGACCCGCAGAACCTCGTCGGTGATGCCGTCGTTGTCCATCTCCTCGACGAAGCGGTAGGTGCCGTCGGGGATCTCGGCGATGTACGAGCGCATCTGCTGCGCTGACCGCTCGCGCAGGGAATCGATTACGGCGCTCACGAGCTCGACCCCATACTCGTCGAGCAACTCGGTGAGCCGTGCTTCGCCTGCGCGCAACGCCGTCGCCTGTGCGTCAATGTCACCCAGCACGTCGTCGGGCAGCCGGGAATTGGTCTGCAAGATCGCGACGATGTCGCTGTTCAGTTCGCCGCCGGTGAACAGTTTCACCGGCGGCAGGCGCAGGCCTTCCTGGTAGCAGTCGCTGGCCGCCGCGCCGAAGCCACCTGGTACTCGTCCGCCCAGATCCGGCCAGTGGCCGGTGTTGGCCAGGTAGGCGAACAGTTCGCCGCGGTAGAAGAACGGCCGCACCATCTTGGTATCCATGATGTGCGTGCCGCCAGCGAACGGGTCGTTGACGATGAACGTGTCACCCGGACGGGCATGGTCGGTACCGGAGATCACGCTCGCGACGGTGTACTGCATTGTGCCGACGAAGATCGGCAGTCCGCGGGGGCCTTGGACGATCATGCTGCCGTCCGTGGCGGAGTAGATGCCGTCGGCGCGGTCCCAGGCGTCGGAGATCACCGGTGAGAACGCCATCCGTTCGAATACAGTGTCCATCTCGTCCGCGATCTGTTCGAGTCTGCCCCGGATGACGGCGATGGACAGCGGATCGAGGTCGGTCATGAGGCCACCTTTACGATGAGGCTCCCGTTGTCGTGAACGGTCGCGGATGTAGCTGGAGGAAGCACGATCGTGGTGTCGCTTTGGTCCACGATCAGGGGGCCGTTGAGACATTGCCCGGGGAGCAACGACTCCCGCCGCAGGACGGGGACGGTGTGGGCGCCGTCGGCGAAGACGACGGTCCGTTCATGGGACGGGGCGTGCTCCGTCGAGGTAGCCATGACCTGGTTGACGGGCTGACGCTCTCCGGTCACGACGGTGCGCAGGCCGATCAAGCGGATCGTGCCCGAGGGATTGCGGCCGTTGTAGATCGCGAGGTACTGCCGATGAAACTCCTCACTGAGCCGGTCCGCGGTCCACGTGTCGAGCTCGCTTCCGAGCGGCACATGGATCGAATAGACCTGCTTGCTGAAGCTCATCTCGGCGATGTGCTCCACCGCGATGTCCTGATCGGTGAATCCGTCGGCCAGTAAGGTTTTGCGTCCCAGCTCGGCCTGGTCGGCAAGGACGCATTCGATGCCGCCGGTCGTACACTCCTCGACGTTGGAGCCGACGGCGGTGACGTAGTCGTACTTGACGTCGGCGATCAGGCAGCCGTACGCCGACAGCGCGCCGGGATGCGGTGGGACCAGGACGGTGGTGGCGCCGACAGCCCGGGCCAGCTCGGCGATGTGCATGGGCCCGGCGCCGCCGAAGCCGACCAGCGCGAACTCGCGTGGATCATGTCCTTTATCGACGCTGACCATGCGGATCGCGTTGGCCATCTTCTCGTTGGCGAAGCGGATGATCGCAAGCGCGGCCGTGTCCACGTCGAGACCGAGCGGTTCGGCGACGTGCGAACGGATGGCTTCGTCGGCGGCATCGCGGTCGAGCGCGAGGCCGTCCTGCGTTCCAAGACGCTGGTCAGCAGAGATCCGGCCGAGCACGATGTTGGCGTCGGTGACGGTGGGCCGGGTGCCGCCCCGGCCGTAGCAGGCGGGGCCGGGATCGGAGCCCGCGCTTTCCGGCCCCACCTGGAGGATTCCGGCACGGTCGACCGACGCGATGGAACCGCCGCCGGCGCCGATGGTCGTGATGTCGATCATCGGGACCTTGATCGGGATCCCGTAGTCGATGGCGCTTTCCGTGGTCACCGCTGGGCGGCCGCCTGGGATCAGCGCGACGTCGAAACTCGTGCCGCCCATGTCGCAGGAGATGACGTTGGGCAGACCTGCCGCCTCGCCGAACGCCGCAGCGGCGACGGTGCCTGCGGCGGGTCCGGACAGCAGCGTGCGAACCGCGAGCTCACCCGCTCGACGGGCCGGGATCAACCCACCGTTGGATTGCATCACCTGCACGTCCCTGGCGAATCCTCGATCTTGCAGGCGTTCCTGCACCGCTCCGAGGTAACGCGACATCGGCGCGCGGACGAACGCGTTGGCCACCGTGGTGGTGGCCCGCTCGAACTCGCCGGGTTCCGGGCACACCTCAGATGACGCGGTGACCTCGACGCCGGGCAGCAGGCGGCGCAACTCGCCCGCGAGCGACCGCTCGTGGTCGGCGTTGACGTAGCTGTTGAGCAGGCAAACCGCGACGCTCTCTACTCCGGACTCGCGGAGCGCGGCGGCGACGATCTCGACCGATACCCGGCACAGGGGTTCAATCACCCGACCTCGCGCATCAATGCGTTCGTCGACCTCGAAGGACAAACTCCGCGGGATCAGTGGCCGGTATGCGCCGGTCAGACCGTAGGTGGTGGGCCGGTCACGCCTCCGTAGCTCGAGCACATCGCGAAAGCCGCGTGTCGTGACCAGCGCTGTCCGCGACCCCTTCCGCTCCAAGACGGCGTTGGTCGCGACCGTTGTACCGTGGACGATCGCGTCGAGGTCGCTGAACGGAACGCCGAATTGCTGCAGCCCCGTGAGAAGGCCGTCCGCCTGGCGTCCGGGTGTGGAGAACACCTTCGCCAAGCGCAGTGCCCCAGTCCGCGCGTCATACAGCAGCACGTCGGTGAACGTGCCGCCCACATCGATCCCTGCAACGATCTGCATTGCGTGTGTCATCCTCACTCTTCCTCAACCGACCAGCGCCGGCTAGACAGCAGTTCGGTCATCTTTTGCGCTGCTTCCATCAATGGCTCGATCCATTGCTCAGCGCGGAAACGGCTGGTCGGGCCGGCGACGCTGAGCGCGGCGATGTACTGCCCGTGCCTGTCCGCAACCCCGGTAGCGGTGCCGGAAATCCCCTCTGCGTACTCCTCGTTGTTGACGGCATAGCCTTGGCGGCGGATCTCCGGGAACGCGGCCTTGAGTTCGGACTTCGTGCGAGTGCTGTTCTCCGACCTGCGCGGGAGCACCTCATCGGCGTACAGGCTGTCAACCTGTTGCTCAGGCATATGTGCGAGCAGGAATTTCCCCGAGGCGCAGCTGAACAACGGCATCCGTGTCCCGACACCGATGTCGGCCCGCAACACGTGCTTGGTCTCGAACCGCTGAATGATGATCGCGTCACGATTGCGCGGTACCGCCAGCGAAACGGATTCACCGCTTAGGTCGGCGAGCGCGCGCATCGGTGTGATCAGGTCACCGCCGAACCGTGCCGCATCTGGAACCGCCGATCCCACCTCGAACGCCGTTAGACCGAGCTGGTACCGGCTGTCTGCGCTGCGTTCGACGAAGCCCTGCTCTAGCAGCGTCGCCAGCAGGAGATGGGCCTTGCTCTTCCCGATGTCGAGCGAGCGCGCGACATCGGTGATGCCCATGCCGCCCTGATTGTCGGCGAGCAGGCGCAGCACGCGTAAGGCGGCGGCCGCCGTGCTGGATGTCCGCGAAGTGTTTGACATATACGAACGCCTTTCGTAATATGCGATCACGGTAAAGTGCTTGGGCACCCTGGTCAAGACTTCGTGCGTTGTCGTTCATGCGACCGCCCCTGCGCCCAAGCGGGAGGTTCCCCGTGTGGGGTTGAGTCGAGCGAGTCATCGCGGGAAAGCTGCGGCGCAGTCCCCGGTAGAGCCGGGGCGTGCGGGCGGCCCCGCACCACGTCCGAGGAGAACGGTCGGGGAGTCGGGCAATTCGTCCGTCGTTCCGGCGAGCAGCCTCGGAAGCATGTCGAGCACTCGTCTTAGCGGCGGTGCATCGTCACCGGCGCGTGTGGCGACGGCGAGTTCGACTACGTCCTGCTGCACCAAGGGGCGGTACGTCGCTCCGGAGATCCGCAGTGCCTGCACCGCTTCCGGCACCAGTGCGAGACCGAGACCCGCCGCCACGCTGGCGACAAGTGTCGACGTCTCGGCGACCTGCTGGATCCGTTGGGGGCGGAAACCTGCTCGGTGACAAGAGTCGAGAACCTTCGCGTACATCACGGATCGCTGGTGCGACGGATAGGAGATGAATGGCTCGTCTCGCAGCGCAGCCAGGTTCACCTCGGCATCGCCCGCCAGCACATGCGTGTCCGGCAGCACAGCGAGGAGGGGTTCGCGACGCAGGATCGTGATATCCAGGTCGGGATCCCCGACTGGGGGCCGGATGAACGCGAGATCCAGCGACCGATCGCGTAGACCGGCAATGAGGTCCGGCGTCAGCATCTCGCCGCGGAGGTCCGGCTCGATCATCGGCAGTTCGTCCCGCAACGCCGTGGCCAGGGACGGGAGCACCGCGTACGTCGCGGTTCCGACGAAGCCGATCCCGATGCGACAGATCTCGCCGGCGGCAATCCGTGCGGGTCGGTGAACAACAGCCCGACGACGAGCGCGTCGCGGACGTCGCGAGCGGCGGCGAGCATCGCCATGACCTGCTCGGCGTGCAGGACGCGCGCTGAGGTTGCGCGCCGGGCCACGTTCGATCTGGGGCGGTGGTCGTCGATGGAGATCGGGAGACGGCGGGGAGTCCCTAACTGGCGGCGTAGCGGTAGAGGCTGGACAGCGTCGACAGCCGGCGGGAAATGGAGGAGTCGGCAGCGCCGGAGTCTTGCTGGCGGGTGAGCCACATCGGCACCTCGCCGCGGTGCAGGTCGAGCCCGAAGCGGTCCCGGCCGAGGGGCCCGGCGAACCGCGGCCTTCGGTCGTCGCGTCCGGCCGGGGCAGCTCGGTGGCGAGGGTGCCTTTGGTCTGCGGAAACGGCGTCGGCCGAGGGCTATGGCCAGTAGGAGGTGTCGGCTGCCGTGAATCGCATCCGTCTGAGTCGCGCGATGGTGTCGGGAGTCGAGTGGTGATGGATCGTCAGCCATCCGTGGTGTTCGGCGGCCGAACAGTTGGCGGGGTCGTCGTCGATGAGTAGCGAGTGCTGTCCGGCTGGTGCCGGCAGGACGGTGTCGGCGTACCGGAAGATCGCGGGGTCCGGTTTGGCGAGCCGGATCTCGTGGGACTTGACCGTCGCGGCGAAGATGTCCTGGCCGGCCAGCATGCGGGCACGATGGGGTTCCCACTCGGCGACGCTGTTGGTGAGGAGACCGACTGGTACGCCGTGATCGGCGATCCGACGCAGTTCGTCGAGGAGAACCTGGTTGACCGGGCGGTCGGCGTACCAATGCTCGTCCCAGCGACCCAGGTCGATGCGCGGCGTCGTCGTCAGGCACGCGGTGAGCCGATCAGCCCACTCGCGCTGGGAGAGGAGTCCCAGCTCGAGCGGGCCGAGTCCGTGCAGGCCCAGTCGGCCCGCGACCTGCTCGGCGGCCGCGGCCAGCTCGGGCCACGGGACACCGCTCGCGACGGCGACACGTTCGGCGGCCTGCGCCACCGGAGGTGTCAGCACGCCGCCGAAGTCGGACCACACGACGCCCACAGTCCTTCGGTCGGTCACGTCAGCCGCATCCCGTCGGGGCCGAAGCGCTGCAGGCGCTCGGCGGGAACCGCGACGCGCGCGCTGTCTCCGGGCACGAGCCACCGTTCGCCTTCGCGCTGCACGAGCGCGAATCCACCGTCCGGTCCGGTGCACCGCACGTGCTGCCCGTCGCCGGTGTACTCACACGACTCGACGACGCCCTCGATCAGCAACGCATCGGCCGGTCGAGACTCCAACTGCCCGTCAGTGGGCCGCCAGCCGATCCGCAGACCGTCCCGGTCGTGCAGGTTCATTGGCGGGAAGCCGAGGAACGCGGCGACGAACTCGCTGGCCGGACGCCGGTAGAGCTCGTCCGGGCTCCCGCTCTGCGCCACGGCACCCTGGTCCATAACAACGAGGTGGGTCGCCATCGAGAGCGCTTCCTGCTGGTCGTGCGTGACGAGTACGAGCGTGGTGCCCAGTTCCCTGTGCAGGCGGCTGATCTCGGTGCGGGCCGACGCACGCAGTTGCGGATCGAGTGCGGACAACGGCTCGTCGAGAAGCAGGAGCGAGGGCCGGCGCACGATGGCCCGGGCGAGCGCGACCCGCTGGCGCTGACCGCCGCTGAGTTGAGCTGGACGCCGGCCCAGCAGGTCTTCGAGCCCGAGGAGTGCGGCGACGTCGCCGACCCGGGTACGGATCTGCTGACGCGTCGGCCCCGACCGCCGGTCGTGCCGGGCCTGGAGGCGCAACCCGAACGAGATGTTGCCCTCGACGGTCATGTGTGGGAACAGGGCGTAGTCCTGGAACACCATCGCGACGTCACGCTCGCTGGGTGACCGTGTGGTCGCCTCGTCGGCTCCGATCCGCAGTACGCCGCCGTCCGGAGCCTCGAGGCCCGCGATCGTCCGCAGGATGGTCGACTTGCCGCATCCGGACGGCCCGACGATCACGGTCAGCGAGCCGGCCGGGATGGTGAGGTCGACACCGTCCAGAGCAATGACAGCGCCGAAGGACCGGGTTACGCCTGCGAGTTCGACCTGCGCCGGGGCGAGCGTCGGACGGGGTGGGGACGAGAGAATGGTCATCGCAGTCCTGAGGTGAGGAAGGCGTCGGTGATCCGGCGCGAGGCGGCGAAGTAGACGACGACGATGGGCAGACTCGTCAGGGTGGCGGCCGCGAGCAGGCCGCCGTAATTGATGCCCTCGGCCGTCTCGAACTGGGCGAGCCCGACCTGCACGGTGGTGTGCAGCGCGTCGGGAGTGATGAGCAACGGCCACAGATACTCGTTCCAGGTGGTGATGAACACCAGTACGCCGAGCGCCGCGATCGCCGGCCGCAGGCCGGGCAGCACGACGTGCCACAGCACCTCGTGTGGGCGGGCGCCTTCCAGCCGCGCGGCCGCGGTCAGCGACGGCGGCAGCGCTTCCACGTGCTGCAGCAGCACCAGTACGGCGAGCGCCGACGAGCCGAGCTGCGGAACGATGAGACCCGCCTCGGTGTTCAGCCAGCCGAGCCGCGCGGCGAGCAGGAACTGCGGCACGATCAGCGCCTGCGGCGGGATCGCGAGCGAGAGCGTCGTGAGCAGGAGGACGAGCGAGCGCGCCCGACGCCGGGTGTGGGCGAGGGCGAAGGCTGCGAGTACGGCGATCACCAGTTGCCCGGCGGCGACGCCGGTCGCCATCACCGCGGTGCGCCCGACCAACTGGCCGGCCGGCCAGCGGGTCAGGACGTCGGTGTAGTTGGCGATCGTCGGATGGGCGCTGACCGGAGCGAGGTCGAACACCTCGTTGGCCGGCTTGAACGAGGTCAGGATCGCCCACAGCAGTGGGAACACGGTCGCCAGGGACAATGCGACGAGCACGAGGTGCCACCCGGCGACGGGGAGCCGGACGCTTCGACGGCTCGTCCGACGCCCGGTGGTGAGCAGGTCACTCATATCGGCGTCCTCTCTGGACCAGCAGCACGACCGCGCCGACGACGGAGAGCGCAAGGAGAACGAGCATCGCGGCCGCCGAGGCTTGGCCGATCTGGAAGAAGCCGAAGCCGAGTGTGTAGATGCGGTAGTACACGGAGTCGGTCGTGTGGTCGGGGCCGCCCTGGGTGAGCACGGCGACGTTCGTGAAGGTCCATTGGCCGGCTAGTACGAGGCTGAGCAGCGCGAGCATGATGGTCGGCCGGACCAGCTGTGGCAGGACGACGAAGCGCATGGTCTCCCACGTGCTCGCCCGTTCGAGCCGGGCCGCTTCGAGCAGCCGCCGGTCGAGGCCCGACAGCGCGGCGCCGTACAGGAGCATGTTGAACGCTGTCACCCGGGCGGCCGTGATCACGACGATCGTGAGCAGTGCGGTCGACGGAGAGCCCAGCAGGTCGACCGGCGGGAGGCCTATGGCCGCCAGCACCCGGGTCAGGAGCCCTTGCAGCGGGTTGAGCAGGAAGCGCCACGCCACGGCTGCGGAGACCGGGGCGATCATGACCGGAAGGAAGAGCAGCGATCGGTAGACCAGTGCGGAGCGCCCGGGACGCATCCACAGCATGGTCGCGATGCCGAGCGGCACGACCGTCGCGAACGGCAGCAGCCCGACCGCGTAGAGCACGGTCTGCACCGCGGAGCGGACGAAGTCGCCGTCGCCGAGCAGGGCACGGAGGTTGTCGAGTCCCGACCAGGTGGGCTGGTCGGTGAGGCGCCAGTCGGCAAAGCTCAGCGTGAGGGTGACCAGCGCGGGCCCGTAGATCCACAGGCCGAGCGCGACGAGCAGCGGCGCGAGGTAGCCCCACCCGCTGCGCGTCGTCGCTCGAGTGCTCACTGACCGACCAGTTCGCGGATCCGGCCGGCCGTCGTACTGAGGGTGGACCGTGCGTCGGCGCCGCGCAACACGATCGGCTCGATCGCGTCGTCCTGCAGCATCACGATCGCCTGATTGGCCCGCGGTCCCGAGAACGACTGGTACGGCCTGACCGTGGCAAGCTGTTTCAGCGGGGGAAGCAGTAACTGGTGGTCCTTGAAGTACGTGCCCAGGTACTGCGGGTCGGCCACGATGTCGGCGCGCAGCGGCAGGTAGCCGAGATCCTTGGTGATCATCGTGTATCCCTCCTTGCTGGTGAGGAACTTGACGAACTGCCACGCCGCCGCCTGCTTCGCGGAGTCCTTGCTCAGCACCATCAGGCCGGCACCCGAGAAGGTCGGGCGCGGCGCCGAAGTGCCGAACGCCGGGAACCCGGCGCTGCGCAGCTCGAACTTGCCCTTGGCCTTGGCCTCGAGCTGACCGGAGACCGCCGTACTGACGACGAACATGCCGAGGTTGCCCTTCGCGAAGTCGCTCAGCGCGTCCTCCACGCCGACGGCGGGCTGGAGGCCCGAGCGGGTCAGACCTTGCACCGCTTCGAGCCCCGCGACGGCCTGGTCGGAATCGATCGTGACCGAACCGTTCTCGCCGATCAGCGAGCCGCCCGCCGAGTTGATGACCGACTGGGTCAGGTAGTCCGACTTGCTCGCGTCGGCGATCCCGAAGTACACACCGTGATGACCGGAGGCAACGATCGCCTTGGCGCTGGTGCGGACCTCCTCGATCGTTGTCGGCGGGTCCTTGGGATCCAGGCCCGCGCTCTTGAACAGATCGGCGTTGTAGAACAGGGTCGGAACCGAGACGGTGTACGGCAGCGCGCGGACCTCACCGCCCGAGGTCCCGGTGGTGAGGAACACCTGCTTGATGCCCTTGACCGACGAGTCCCAGTCGTCGCCGGCGAGGGACTTCAGCGACTGCGTGGGCAGGGTCTCGAACGCTTCGGAAAGCTTGCTGTACCCGATCTGCACCACGTCCGGTGCCGCGCCGGCCGCGACGGCGGCTTTGGTCTTGGTGAGGACGTCGGCGGTCGCCACCCCCTGCGGCTTCACAGTGATCTCAGGGTGCAGTTCCGCGAAGCGGTCGAGCAGGGCCTGGGTGCCGGTACCCGCGGCGCCCTGGGTGCCGTAGTTGTAGGACGTGAAGGTGATGGTGGTCTTGCCCGTCCCGGCATCGGCCGATCCGGATTGCTCAGCCGGCGAGCAGGCGGCCAGACCGAGCAGCGTGCCGGTCGCGAGCAATGCGGTGGACACGGTGTGAAGGCGCTTCATGCGGAGACCTTTCGAGTCGGTACGACGGGAATGCGGTGGCCGGGATCGGCGATCCGAACCGGTCCGCCGAACTCGCCGGCGGCACGTTCGCGGTGCCACTCGAGTTCGAGTGGATCGGTGGAGGAGAAATGGGTGAGCACGAGTTCGGCGGCCCCCGCGTCAGCCGCGGCCCGGCCCGCCTCACGCGAGCTGAGGTGCCCGTGGCCGCTACGGTCGGACTCCCTCAGCGTGCTCTCGCTCAGCAACAGTCCGGTGCCTGCGGCAAGGACCGGGAGGGCGTCGGTCACTCCGGTGTCGCCGGTGTAGACCAGGCTTGTCCGCGCGGACTCGATCCGGATGCCGCAGTTCGGAGCGGCGTGGCGCAGCAACTCGAAGCGGACCGAGAGATGGCCGACGGCAACTGACTCGCCGGGCTCGTACTCATGGATGGCGAAGGCGGCGTCGAAGGCGCGATCGAGCAACGGATGGGTGGTCACCGGGAAGAGCCCGGCCAGCGACTCGAGCACGCTGGTGGCTCCGCGGGGAACGAACAGCGGCGTCCGCGGGACCGATTCGTCCAGTTCGAGGTCCGCGCTCTCGTCGGTGCGCCGGATCCGGCGGCGCAGCAGCAGTTTGCCCAGCGGCAGCAGGTCGTAGACGTGGTCGGAGTGCAGATGGGTGATGGCGACGGCGTCGGGCAGACCTGCCGCGCTCACCGTGCCGAGGCGCAGCGCCGTGCCGGGGCCGGCGTCGAGTTGCACGGTGATACTGCCGTCGCGCACGAGGTAGCCGCTGCTCGCGTGGCCGCCGGCCGGCATACCGGCCATGATGCCGAGGGGATGAAGGTCCATGAACCGCTCTCGATCCGAGACGCCCGCGGCGGCGTCGCGGGCCTATGCTCGGCCGGATCGCCGGGCGTCATCAACGGCCGATTCGCGATCGGCCGATCGGTCTGGTCGATCGGTGATCAGGCTTTACGCGCAGTCTCGGCCAGGCGGACGAGTTGGGCGACCGTGCTGTTCACCAGAGGTTCATCGGCGGACTCGCTCCAGGCCACGTGGATTGGCAGGCTCGGCTCGGCCGGGGCGAGCCGGAGCACGTGCACACCGTTCGCCCGGTGCTGCTCCGCGCGTGGCAGCGAGCAAAACCCGATCGCGTCGCTTGTCTCCAGTTCGAGCAGATAGCCCGACAGTTCGGTGGTGCTCCGCGTCCGCGGCAACTGGGTCCCGTAGCGGGCCGCGGTGGCGACGACGGCCTCCTCGATCACCGTGCCACCTCCTTGGTACCCAGTCATCCTGGGAAAACTGAGCACCTCGTCGTACCGCAGCCGCTCGCGCCCCGCCAGCGGGTGTCCCGGCCGGACGATCGCGACCACCGGCACGTCGAGCAGGTGTGCGCTGATGACCCCGGGAACGTCGACCGGCCCGTAGACGAGCGCGAGGTCGAGGTCGCCGCGCCGCAACGCCCGGAGCTGCTCCGGGGAACCCATCTCCCGCAGCATCATGGCCAGGCCAGGGTTCTGGGCGCGCAGGTCCTCGAGCAACGGAAGCAGCAGCAGGCGGCTGGCCGGGTAGTTGGTGGCGATCCGCAGGGCGTCGTACCGGCCGGCCGCGACCTCACGAGCCCGATGTACGGCGTGGTCCGCCGCGGACAGCACCCGCTCGGCCTCGGCGAGAAACACCTTGCCCGCCGGTGTCAGCCGCACGGTCCGCGAACTGCGGTCCACGAGTCGTACACCGACGTCACTCTCCAACCGCTGCAACTGCTGGCTCACCGACGCCTGCGCCAGAAACATCCGTTCCGCCGCCCGGCCGAAATGCAGTTCCTCCGCGATCGCCCGGAAGATCTCCAGCTGCCGCAACTCCATGACCCCACGCAAGCCGAGCCACGTGAACAATAGGAAACGTGCGTTTGACCAGCGGAAACGTGATCAACCAAGGCCCTTCAGCAACTGGCGGGCCATGACGATGCGCTGGACCTGGTTGGTGCCTTCGTAGCGATCTTGGCGGAGCAGGAAACATTGCGGAAGGGCACTCCACCAGCGGTGCTCGGAACAAATCCGCCATGCGGTCCGATCTGCCAGCGTACGAGGCGCGACGGCATTCCACGGTCGGTGGCAGACCGGCAATCGGTGGTCCACGGACCGTGGCACCGGACCTTCAGTTGCTCGTACCGGAGGACACACCGTCGCGGCGCGCGGCCAGGGCGAGTGACAGCAGCAGGTAGCTCGCGACCCCGAGCAGTAGGCCCTCGATGGCATCGTTGAGCAGGAAGGCGACCTGCTTGGCTGCCCACGCCGAGCCGCCCCAGGCGACCAGCGCGCTCCAGCGGACGCTCGGAGCCGTGCTCAGCATCTCCGTGGGAGGCTGTCGGCGGGAGACGATCGACATGTGTGCGACAAGGACCCCGGCGAATGGAGGCACGACGGTGGCGACAACAAGGAGGAGGTCCAGGAAGTGGGCCGAGGCGCCGGAGAACGCGATCGTAACCGCGACAAGGATCGCGACGACCGTCCACACCGGCTTGGTTACGCGAAGGCCGATGAGGTTCGACGCATTGGTGAATGCCAAGGACGAGGAGTACAGGTTGTTGTCAGCGGTGTTCCAGAGTGCAAGGAACAGCATCACCGCGGCAGGCGCAAGCAAGCTGAGGCCGCTCATCACGAGCACAAAGTTGCTCTGGTCCACCTTCATGGCCGAGATCATGGCGATGGTCTCGAAGACGCCTGCGCCCACGACGAATCCGACGAAGTTCGAGATCAGCACGTCACGACGACGCCTGGCATAACGCGTGACATCAGAGACCAACGAAGCCCCGGTGATCCAGGTCGCGATGACGGCGCCCACTGCGGCAGCGAACCCGATTGGAGCAGTCGGCGTGTGGGCGATGACCTCGCCGAAGCCGGTGCCGAGTGAGCCGATCTTGAACAGTGCGAACAGAGCGATTGCGATTTCGATGGGCACGGCAATGGCGGAGTATCGGGCCAGCCCCTTGAATCCGAAGATCGACGTTGAGGTGATGGCCACAGCGAACGCGAGCACGAAGCCCCAGCTCGGGATCGCTGGAATCAGCTTGTTGACCGCGGTGCCCCAGGTGTCCATGAGCACGCCGATGAAGCCCATGGCGATGATGCCGAGCATGACCGAGACAACGATCGAGCCTTTGGCGCCGAACACGGCTCGAGAAATCAGGTAGCTGGTCAGGCCGGTTCGACACCCGGCGAGGCCCACGAGCGTGCTGACGCTGACCAGCACCAGGTTGCCCACGAGAACAGCGAGCACGCCCGTCCAGAATGGCACGCCGGCGCCGACGACTCCGCCGACGAGGAAGCTGCTCACGCTGATGTTCCAGCCCACCTGGACGACCACGAGCTGGAGGAGCGACTGCCTTCGATCAGCAGGCACCGACTCCAGTGCATGATCCTGAAGTGCGTTGGACACTGAGGCGCTAGTGACATTGCTGATGCCCGGAGACTCTACACCTGCGTCATCCGGTTGTGTGTCAGTCATGGTGGCTCCCTTACCAGCGATGGACCCCGCGTGTGCGGACCATCGTCATGACCAGCCGACGTAGCGATCCACGTGATCTCGCCACCATTCCGCCCGCCGGTAGTTGTGGATTCTCCACAGGCTGCTTGTCGGCGGCGGCTGATAGCTGACCCCTATCGACGGATGGGTTGGTTTTCGCCCATCGTTGAGTGCGCCGTGAGGCACTGTGTATTCGAGTGGAGGTGAGAAACCTTCACCGCCGCCCTGTTGCAGCAGGGGAGAGCCGTCCTCAGGCATCCCGAAGGTGGAGGCCTCCCGGTCACCAGCACAGCTTGCGCGATGGCGGTCCATGCCGAATCGGCGATGGTGATACGGCCGGATTGATCCGCAGCCGCGTCCTCGAGCGTGCTGATCGTGGGCAGGGAAGGCGATCACGGACGAGAATCACCAGGTCACCCCCTTGAACGGCGTCGCAGACGGCTCCCTTGGGCTCGCGTCGGTGCGCCTCGATGTCTTCTCGAAACTGCCGGATCGCGGCATCGCCACGGGTGGCACGAGCACCTCGCTGAACACAGCGGGACTTCTTCTCGGATTTCGGTGGTCGAGACCCCTCACTGGTACCAGTTGATGTCGGTCATTCACGAGGCCGTCGCGCGAACTCCTCTGCAACTTGTCGACAATCCACATGTGAGGCGCCTTCGGGTTGACCGTAGTCCATGTGGTTCGCGTCCGGTATGGAGGTGGACGATCAGGACTAGTAGATCGCGGAGTGGCGGCGAGGAGGAGTTTTCATGGCCTGTGAGGTGGCATCGGTGCGCATCGATTACGCGGTACGGTGTGGCGCGTGCCTTCGCGCGCGTTGCGGGAGAGGGATCTGACGTGCCGTTCTCTGAGCGGTTGCGCTGTCCGCGGTGTCAGAGGCCCCACTCGGCGTATGCCGATCTGTGGGTCGGGTGCAGCCAGTGCTGGGATGCGGACGGCGTCCGGGTCAACCTGGTCTGCGATGTCGAAGTGGACCGCGACGTGGCGCGGCAGGCCCTGCTGCATGCTCCTGGTCGCAGCATGTGGGAGTTCGAGCCGCTGCTGCCGCTGGACAGCGACGACCGGGTTGACCTGGGGGAGGGCTGGACGCCGCTGGTGCCGATCCGATCCGTGGGTCGTCGGATCGGTATCGCGAACCTCTGGGCCAAGAACGAGTCGGCCAATCCGACCTGGTCCCACAAGGACCGTCTGGTTGCGGTTTCGACGGCGGCAGCCCATCGGCTCGGAGCGAGAGCCACAACGGCCGTCTCAACGGGGAACCACGGCGCCTCGGTTGCAGCGTACGCCGCGCGGGCCGGTTTGCCGTGCGTCATCTTCACCCTTGAGGACGTGCCCGAGGCGATGATGGCCTTCATCAGCGCATATGGCGCCACGGTGGTTGCGGCCAGTACTGTTGCTGATCGCAACGAGCTGATGCGTCGTGCCATCAGCAGCCACGGGTTGTACCCGGTGTCGAATGCGTCGACCCCTTCAGTGGGTAGCACGCCGTTCGGCATCGAAGGGTATAAGACCATCGCCTACGAGCTGTGGCTCCAACTGGAGCAGCGCTTGCCGGAGTGGATAGTGGTCCCCGTGGGGTACGGCGATTGCATTAGCGGTGTGGCGCGCGGTTTCGCGGACTTGGTTGACCTGGGGCTTGTTAACCGGATGCCGCGGCTCGTCGCTGCCGAGGTCTTCGGTGCAGTCGGTGCAGCGATCACGGGAAGCCCGGTGCTGCGGAGCGGTGAACCGGGGTCGACGCGGGCGTTCTCCATTGCGACGTCCAGCGCCACTGATCAGTCGGTGCGGACCGTTCGGGCCACCGGTGGGCTTGCGGTCACGGCCAGCGAGGACGAGATTGCCGAGGCGCAGCGCATGATGGGCCTTGACGAGGGTCTTTTCGTAGAGGCGTCGGCGGCCACCGCGGTGGCCGTAGTCGGAAAGCTCGCTGCCGGCGGGGTCGTGCGTCCGACGGAGACCGTGGTCGTCCTCTCGACGTCCAGCGGGCTGAAGGACCCCCTCGGTGCGCGAACCTGGCAGCGACCCGTGGTGCACTCGGGGACGGCCAGCATCGATCTCAATATGTTGCTGGATGAGGCTCTCACCCGATGAGTGGGCCCCGCGATGAAGGGGTGTGGTCCTAGCGGGCGCTCTCGGCCAGGGAGTGCGCGACCCCGCGTCACTGGTCCTCGGTGTCTCTCTCGAGCTCAAGTGCTCGCAGGGCGAGTACAACGTCGACCCGCACCAGCTCGGCCGACGACCCGATGCCCAGAAGCTCGCAGATCCGTCGTAGCCGGTAGGCCACTGTGTTCTCGTGGACGCGGAGAGCCGCGGCGGTGGCGCGGGTCGAGAGACCTGAGCTGAGGAAGGTGCGCAGGGTTTCGAGCAGGTCGCCCTTGCGGAGGGGGCCGAGCACGGTCCCGACCATCTGTGCCGACAACCCCGGGTTCTCGTTGATCATGACCTCCGGAATCACGTTGTCGAACCTGGTCACCGCGCGTCCCAGCAGCCGTCCGACCTTGAGTGCGCTGACCGCTTCGTGGAGCGATCCAGCCGTCTCGTTGAAACGCTCGCGGACGTCGCCCACCCCAAGGGCCGTGCTGGCGGGGACGTCCGGATCACGCAGTGCGCGCTCGAGCACCTCGACCAGCCGAGCGAAGTCCGCGAAGACGAGGATGGTGAATCCCTGGTGGCTACCGATCAGGGTGCGGCCGGCGACGTGGGGCCGGAGCCGCTCGGCGATGGCTCGTTGGGCCCGTGCCACCAAGCGGCCGTCTTGGCGACGGACTGACAGCGCGATGGCGCGGTGGGGGAGATGGGCTTCGACGCCCACCATGCTGGCCCGACGGTCCAGTTCCGACGGGTCTAGCGCCTCCGCGCCGGCGAGGCTGGAAACCAGATCGACGCCGACCTGGCTGCTCTGTGCGTGCAGGTCGCTCGCGATGTTCCGGTACGCGGCCGTGCTGGCGCCGATCATGGCGTCGACGGCAACGCCGACACGCCGCGCGGCATCCTGGACCTCTGCCGTCGTCAGGGCGCCCCGGGTAGCGAGAAGGCGGCTGAGGAGGACCCTTTCGGCGTTGTGCCACGAGCCGACCAGGCTCTCGATCGGCACTCCCTGGACGGCGCGTCGCTCGGCCATGTGCTGTGCCGGCGCCAGCTCGGCGTCGCTCGGACGGCGTTGCTCAGCGACGGCCAGCAGGACCGAACGCATGCTGGCGGTGATCGCGTCGGATAGTTCGGTCCGGTCGAGCAGGCTCACCTCGTAACCGGGCAACCTCTCCCACACTGCAGCCGTAAGGTGCTCGGCGATCTGTGCGTCGCTCGCGAGAAGATCACGTGCTCGTTGTGTGATGTCCACAGATACCTCCCAAGGATTCTCCTCGCGATCCACGTATCTCGACAAGAGCGTAGCGGCCAAAATCATCGTCATGATCTCGATCACGGGCGGCAACCTCCTTGCGGACGGTGCCGGATCACAGGCAGAGAACGCCGCAGCGACCTCCGCAAGCACCACGACTGGAACCGCCGTCGATGCGCCGCGCGCGATCATGCCCGACCGGCCCGAGGTCGATATGCCCGCCCTGGCATCGGCCCGCCAGACACGGCTGCGGACGGTCGTGGACGATCTCGACCTCGATGCCCTCGTTATGTTGACGGCGGCCGGCGTCCAGTACGCGAGCGGCTACCGCTCGGTGGGGGCTGATCTCTACGCCAGCCACCAGATGGCGGCGGTCCTCACGCGCGACGACTGCTGGCTGATCTGTCCCGCGGGCGACAGTGCGGCCGCGGCTGATGCCGGGATCCGTCTGGACCGGATCGTCCCGTTCGGCACGTTCTTCTTCGAGAGCGTCGACGAGTCGCCGTTGAGCACTGACGTCGGACGTCATCCCACCCTCGACGCGGCGCTGCGATTCGTCGTCGGCGCTATCGGCTCCCGCGACATGCGCTGGGGCGTGGAAGGGCTGGCCCCCGGTCACGCCGTCGGTGATCGTGTGACGTTGGTGGACGCGACGGCAGCCATCGGGCGGATCTGCGCGCGGAAGTTGCCGGGCGAAGTCGAGCTGATCCGATACGCAGCCCGCCTTACCGAGGCGGCGATGGCGTCCGCGGTGGAGGCCGCAACCGAGGGTGCGACCGAGAAAGAGGTCGCCGACCACGTCGCTGCGGGGATGGTGGCCGGTGGCGGCTCACCGCGCTTCATCGTCGCTGGCACGGGTCCGCGCTCCGCACTCTCGGACAGCTTCGCCACCCGCCGGTCGTGGCAGCGTGGCGAGGTCCTGCGACTTGATGCCGGCTGCGTCGTCGACGGCTACTGGTCAGACCTGGGTCGGACAGTCGTGCTCGGGGAGCCTTCGCAGGTGCAGCTCGTCCGCTATGAGGCCCTGCTTGCTGGCCAGGATGCGGCTTTCGAGGCGTTGCGTCCGGGCGTGACCGGACGCGAACTGTTCGAAGCAGCAGTCCGGACGGTCAACGGGCACGGTCTGCCGTACCGCCGCCAGCACTGCGGGCACGGCATCGGCTTGGAGATCTACGAGGCGCCGATGGTGTCGCCCGCCGGTGATACCGCGATCGATGTCGGCACGACATTGTGCATCGAGACGCCGTACTACGAGCTCGGCTGGGCCGGAATGATGGTTGAGGACACCGTTCTCGTCACCGACGCGGGATTCCAGCGCCTGAATCTGACCGATCGGCGGCTTTGGGTCGCTCTTCCCTGACCGAACGGAGTACTCATGATCCTGACGAACGAGTTCGAGGTGAAGGCGGCTGTCGAGGACGCGTGGCCTTTGCTTGTCGACATTCCCCGTGCGGCCTGGTGTCTGCCGGGTGCGGAGCTGGAGTCGAGCGAGGGTGGTCGGCCGACCCGGGAACCGAGGTGGACACCCGCGTCCAGCTGGAGGTTCTTCTCGACCGAGTGGTTCGGGAAGAGCTCGCGCGCAGCCGGGACGAGTGAGACGCCACATCGTAGGAGTTCCGGCACCATGAGCGAGATGAGCGGGGACGACCTCGCAAGTGTCTACAGGGGAGCAGAGGCGTGACCCGCGGCCAGGCTCGGCGGCCAGACATCGGCATCCTGATGATTCCGGACCTGCCCGTCGCCGAGCTGGTCGATCGCGCCGTGCATGTCGAGGACTCGGGCCTGGACTCGTTGTGGGTCGCCGACGAGAAGTTCTACCGCGACCCGTTCGTGACCCTCACCGCGATCGCGGCGGCGACCCGCAGGATCGACCTGGCCACCTGTGTGACAGAACCATACGCGCGCCACCCCGCGCTGATCGCGATGGCGATGGGCAGCCTGCACGAGCACGCGCCGGGTCGGGTCCGGATTGGCATGGGCGCCGGAGGGTCGGGATTTCCCCCTATGGGCGTCGTGCGCCGCGCCCCGGTGACGGCGCTCACCGAGGCGGTGGCCATTATCCGCGGCCTGTTGACGGGTGAGGAGGTGAACGTCGAGGGCAAGGTCCTGACCTTCACCTCCGGACGGCTGAACTTTCCAACCGTGCCACTACCGATCTTCCTCGCCGGTCGCGGCGAGAAGGTGCTCGGCACGGCTGGTCGGATCGCCGATGGGGTCATCACGGCGCCCTTCGCCTCGAGCGTCACCCTCGCGGGCGCCGCAGATGCGGTGGCCGCCGGCGTCGCGCAACGGACCGATGGCGTGCGACCGCCGGTCGTTGCGCGTGTCGACGTCGCGATCTCGGAGGATCCCCGGGCAGCCAGGGATGCGGTGCGCTACATGGTCGCGATGCCGATCTGGTCGAGCTATCCCAACCTCGGCTACCTCGAACCGACCGGTGTCCAGGTTCCCGAGCGGGTGCTGGAGCTGATGGCCACCCGCAGGTACGAGGCGATCGGCTGGGCGGCACCGCACATCCCCGACGGTCTCGTCGACCACTTCGCCGTGGCCGGCACGTTCGACGAGGTGACCGCCCGATTGAGGGACCTCGGCGCCGTTGCCGACCAGATCCTCGTCAATCCCGTGCCCACGCCGGACCACGACGTGGACCAGACGGTCGCCGCCGTCGCCCGTGCTCGCGACGCCGCGTTCCCTAGCCACGCGTGCTGCGCTTGAGCAAAGACACAGAAACCCAGGAGTCTCCATGCGATTCGGAGTTGGCCTGCCAACAGCAACGGCAGGAATGATGTACCCCACCCCCTTCGCCACCGCTGCCGATGTCGTCGACATCGCCGTCGAGGCCGAGCAGTTCGGCTACTACGAGGTCGCGGGAAACGACCACATCACCACGCAGCAGTACGTGCGCAAGTCGTACCCGGTTCCACCGGACTTCTTCGAGCCGCTGGTCACCTACGGCTACATCGCCGCACGAACCTCCGTGCTCCGGCTGATGACCGGCATCCTCGTCATGCCGATGCGGCAGCCGGTGCTGCTCGCCAAGCAGCTGTCCACCCTGGACCAGCTGTCCGGTGGTCGGGTGATGGTGGGCGCCGGTAGCGGGGCCTACCGCGAGGAGTTCGTGGCCTCCCAGCCGCACCTCGCGCACGCCCACCGTGGCCGGCTGTTGAACGAGTCGATCGAGGCGGTTCGGTTGCTCTTCCGCGAGCGTCGCGCGAGCTATGTCGGCGAGTACGTTGCCTTCGACGACGTCGAGATGTTCCCCAAGCCCGTGCAGGACGTGCTGCCGATCTACCCAGCCGGCAATGCGGACGCCTCGATCCGGAGGGCCGCGCGTTATGGACAGGGCTGGCTACCCGCAGGCCTCGGTCCCGCGGCCGTAGCTGCGGGCAAGAAGAAGCTCGCCAAGTACGCCGCCGAGGAGGGCCGGGGGGACCAGGACTTCGCCATCGCGCCACAGGTCATGGTGTGCCTGTCCGACACCACCGAGGAGGCGGAGGAGATCTACCGACGCTCCCAGCTGTTCCATCACCTCGTCACGCTGCAGCAGTCGACGCTCAAGGACGTCAGTGTCGACACCTACGTGACCAACAACTGCATCGGTACCCCGGACGACGTCATCGCCAAGGTGCAGGAGTTCCGGGACGCAGGTGCGACGCACCTGGCCGGCATCTACTTCGCGGCAGACAACATCGAGCAGTTGCGCGCGCAGATGCGCCGCTTCGCGACGGATGTCATGCCCGCCTTCACCGACTGACCCACCAACCTGAGGAATCCCCGACCCATGTATTTACCCCATCCTGTCTCCAGCCCCGACGCCCCAGTGGCCGTCGGCCCCTACGTCCAAGCGATTCGCCATGGTGGCGTCCTCTACTGCTCCGGCTCGCTGCCACTCGACCCCGCAACCGGGAAGCTCGATAACGCAGACCTCGCTACGGAGACCCGGCGCTCGCTGGCGAACCTTCAGGCGGTCTGCGCGAGCGTCGGCACCCACCTCGGCAACGCACTTCGCATGACCATCTTCACCACCCGTATCGACGGTTTCCCAGAGATCAACGAGGCCTACGCCAGCGCCTTCAGCACGCAGGTCCCAGCCCGGACGACGGTCGGGGTCGCGGCCCTGCCCAAAGGGGCACATGTCGAGATCGACGCCATTGTCGCGGTCCCGGCCGCCGATGAGTGAGGTCGTTGCCGTCCTGGGCGGCACCGGCGCGCTCGGCTACGGCCTGGCGCTGCGCCTCGCGCATGCGGGACACACGGTCGTGATCGGCTCGCGGGACCATGCGCGCGCAGAGGAAGCTGCGTCGCGCGCATCGCAGAGGCTGCCGTCGGCCGACATACGGGGGCTCGCCAACCCTGACGCCGCGCGCGCCGCCGATCGGCTCGTCGTGCTGTCGGTCCCGCTCGCGAGCCAGGCCATCACGATCGCTACCGTATCCGAACACCTGGGCGACAAGGTGTTGCTCGACGCGACCGTTCCCCTGGCGCCGGCGGTGGGTGGGCGGCCCACCCAGGTCGTCGGCCTCTGGGCCGGCTCTGCTGGACAGCAGGCGGCAGCCGCGGTGCCAGAAGGGATCGCGGTGGTGTCCGGGCTGCACACCCTCAGCGCAGCGACGCTCCAAGACCTCGACCACCCACTCGAGCAGGACACCCTGATCTGTGGCGACTCGCGGGCCGCAAAGGACGTGGTGCGCGAGGTGATCGGCACCGTCACCGGTCTTCGGGTCGTCGATGCCGGCCGGCTCGAGATGAGTCGTCTGGTCGAGAGCCTCACGCCGCTTCTGATCGGCATCAACATCCGGAAACGGACCCACGCAGGTGTGCGGATCGTTGGCCTGTCCTGACCGACGCCGCAAGGCCCGTGCAGTTCTCGCGGGGATGACCGGTGATCGTCTCCGCTCGGGCCGCGGATGCCTTCCAGGCGGCGGTTCCAGTTGACGTCGGGCCCGCGTCGTGGTGCCGCTGCCTGGTGCGTCCCTCAACCAGGACCTGGCCTGGATGCTCGAGCAGAGGCCGTCCGACCGCCGCGCCCACGTCGGACCTCCGGCCCTGGCTCGCGCGGAACTCGACGAGGCGCTGACCCAGGTGCACGGGAACGTCCGTCCCGGCCACGTCGAGGACCTCCGCGACGTGGGAACGACCCTGCTCGGGAGCAGGAGACGTGGCGTCGTCTCCAGGTTCAGTGCTGATTCCGCAGCACGGCACAAAGCCGCAGGCGTGATCGCAACCGGCGCAGACCTGGTCGTCTGCGCTGCGAACCGGACCTGGAGGCGGTGCGGGTGGCGACCTACATCGGCGTGGGACCGCACACACACGCGGTGCTCAGGAATCGGCCGCTGACGCACTCGCTGGCCGAGTTGGCAACGGGCGCAACAACCATCACGCAATGAAATGGAGGACGCGATGAGGATCGGCGTTCTGAAGAAAGCCAAGAACCACAAGTACCGGGTGGCGATCACGCCGATCGGCCTGCACGCCTCGTCGTGTGACGGGAGGCGCCCGGGCACCGACAACGGGGCCCGTCGGACAGGTGCCTGTTTGCGCCGCGACCTGAGCTTGCCACACACCGAAGCCCACAAAGTAGAGACCGACCGTCCCCTTAAGCAACGGCAAGTAGAGAAGCTGAACCGGGCGGAAAACCGCCGCGCGCTTAACGTTGCTCAACACGCTGGGCTCGGCTGACCATGTCTGCCAGTTGTGACGGAAGACACGCAGGCCGAGAAGCAGTAAAGGGCGCTGGCCTGCCTGTCCACCGGGTCCCGAACCGCGGCCGCGCATCCCGAGGTGCCGGTCGCCGAGCCGTACGCGGTGCACGAATGAAAGCCCAAGACCACATGGTGGACAACACGAGGCCATCCGTCGCAGACCAGAGAGGGGACTCCAGTGACACGTCCTTCGCCTACGCAAACACCGCGCGGCGCTCACGATGTGCCGACTCGCGACTGCAAGCAGCGCGTCGTCCTCCTGCACCGTGGACCCCGGCCTCGGCGCTCCGTCGCTCGCACCGCAATGCAGCCAACAGTACAGGTATCTGGCGGGGCTGCCTCCGGCCCCTGCAGGGCGCATCTCAATAGCCGCGTCGCACGAGCGTTTCGGCGGCGCCCGCGGGCTGCGGGCACACCCGCAACGTCTCAAGTGGGCAGCTGAGCAACCTGCGATCAGGCCGCGGTGGCTTGGCTTGCCGAAAGAATCGCCGACCACGCGCTTCAGAGCGAGGAGATTTCATGAGCGTTCCACCTGTGGAGCAGCGAAGCAGCGCCGTCACCGATGACGGTAGGTCCGGGGTGGCCGTGAGGCCCGCGAAGCGTGTTCGCCTCGGCATGCCGATGCGAGCTGATGTCGTACGGCGAGTCGTCGAGCGCGGCGGAAGTCTGTGGACGTTCGGTGTGCTGGTGGTCATTGTCGTCGGCTTCGCGCTCACGACGAGCAACTTCTTCACCAAGGCGGGATGGCAGGCCGTCTCCCTGAACTCGACGGAGGTGCTGTTGCTCGCCGTCGGCGGGACCTTCGTCATCGTTGCCGGTGGCATCGACCTTTCGGTTGGCTCGGTGCTCGGGTTGTCCGGCATCCTTTCGGCCGACGTGATGTCGAGAATGCTCGACTCGCACTACGGGGCCACCCCGACAATGGCCGTGGGGTTGGTCGTTGCCCTCGCGGTCGGCGGATTCGCAGGCGCGACCAACGGTCTTGTCATCACCCGCTTCAACGTCAACCCGTTCATTGTCACGCTGGGAATGCTTGGCGTCGCACGAGGGGCGACACAACTGGTGCATGGTGGGCAGGAGATCTCGAATCTCCCGCTGGAACTCACGATCATCGGGAACACCTTCGTTCTTGACGGGTGGATCGCCATTCCGGTCGCGGTGGCCGTCGTGGTGTCGATAGTCGCCTGGTTGTTCCTCGCCAAGACGCGGTACGGCCGGCGGACGCAGGCGATCGGAAGTAACGTTCAGGCGGCGATGCGGACCGGCATCAACGTCAAACGGCACATGCTGCGAACCTACATCCTCTCCGGTCTGATTGCCGGCCTGGCCGGCTTCAGCGCGATGGCCCAACTCGGCGTCGCGACGATCACGGCCGGGCAAGGCGTCGAACTATCCGCGATCGCCGCCGTGGTCATTGGCGGGGCGAGCCTGTCGGGCGGACGCGGCTCGGTGGCCGGCACCGTCACCGGCGCGATGATGGTCGCTGTACTCGAGACGGGCCTTGTCATCGCCAAGGCCAACTCCGCTTGGCAGCTCATCGTCGTCGGGGTCATCCTCATCGGCGCTGTGCTCGTCGACCAGCAGCGCCAGCGCGTAGCCCGCAGCGAGTAGCCGGACCGGTCCACTCAGCGCATCCATCGATTCCAGTGACGAATTGGAGAAGGTCATGCCTCGTTCACCTCGACTCCGGTTGCGTGGCGCAACCGCGGCGCTCGTTGCCGCAACGGCTCTCATCGCCGCGGCCGGCTGCTCCCGCAACGAATCTGCCTCAGGGGACGGAAAAGACGGCGGGTCCGGCAAGCACTACACCGTCGCCTACGTGCCTGGTGTCACGCAGAATTCGTACTTCGACACGGTGAAGCGCGCGATGGACGACGTCGCCAAGGCGAACACTGTGACCCTCGACCACCAGGGATCGCCGAACTTCAACGTGGCGGATCAGACGAAGGTGCTCAATGCCGTCTACGCGCAGCGTCCCGACCTGCTCATCGTCGCACCAGTCGACCCCGTCGCCATGCGGGCCCCGATCCAGCGCTTTCTGAGCGCCGGTATTCCGGTCATCACCGTCGACCAGGTTCTCAAGAACTCGGCTGGCATCGTCAGCTCCATCTACGGCGACGGCAAGCAGGGGGGCGCCCTCGCGGGCGCTCAGATGGCCAAGCTGAGCGGAGGTGACGGCACGGTGGCGATCATCAATGTCGTCGCTGGTGTGACCGCTCTCGAGGACCGCGTCGACGGATTCAAGGAGGCCTTGCAGAAGGCCGCGCCGAACGTGAAGATCGCTCCGGTTCAGGAGGCGGGCAGCAACCCGTCCGGTTCGGAGGCCGCGACTCGCTCGCTGCTGCTCGCCTACCCGGACCTGAAGGGGATCTACGGCGTCACCGAGGTGAACGCCGAGGGCGCGGCAGCCGCCCTCCGCGCACAGAACAAAAGCGGCAAAATCCCCGTGATCGCCTACGACGGCACGCCGCTCGAAGTGCAGTACCTCAAGCAGGGGCTGCTGCAGTACCTCGTCGTGCAACAAGCCAGGAAGGCGGGCGAGATCGCGATGCAGCACGCAGTCGACTACCTCAACGGCGACAAGTCGAAGATCCAGAAGCAGGTCACGCTGCCGACAGTCGGCGTCGACATGAGCAACCTCGACAAGCCCGAGATCCAGAACGTCCTCTACGGCCCAGCCATCAGTTGAGTCGACGACAGCCAAGCGCTCACTCAACTCTCACACCTCGATGCAGGAGCAGGTATGGCAGCCCTTCACGACCACAGCGCGAACGCACCTGACGAGCCACGAACGCAAGCCCCGATCCTCAGGGCGGAGGGCCTGGGGAAGACATATGGCGGGCTGACGGCACTCAGCGACGTCAGCTTCGCCCTTGATCCCGGCGAGGTGCTGGCTCTCGTCGGCGACAACGGCGCCGGAAAGAGCACATTGCTGAGCATCCTCTCCGGCAATGCCGTGCCGAGTACCGGCCGCCTGCTCATCGACGGTACGGAGACCCATTTCCGGCGTCCCGCCGACGCCACAGAGGTCGGCATCGCGACTGTCTACCAGGACCTGGCGCTCGCGCTCGACCTGAATGTCGCCGACAATTTGTTCCTTGGGCGGGAAGTCAGCTTGCGGCGAGGCCTCGGACGGTGGATTCGGTGGCTGGACAGCAGCAAGATGGTGGCAGACGCCCAGACCGCGCTCCAAGACATCCATATCCGGATACCTGACTTGCGTACGGAGACCCGTCGGCTGTCCGGTGGTCAGCGACAGGCGATCGCGATCGCCCGCGCTGTGACCTGGTGCAGGCGCGCGCTGTTGCTCGACGAGCCGACGGCGGCCCTCGGCGTGGAGCAACAGCGAGAGGTGCTGAACCTTATCGACCGCGTCCGGCGAAAGGGCATCGCGGTGATCCTCGTCTCGCACCAGCTGCCACATGTGCTCGAGATCGCCGACCGGATCGCGGTCCTGCGCCGCGGTCGGCTCGTCGCGGTGCTTCAGCGCGACGAGGCGACGACCGAACGTCTGATCGCACTGATCACCGGACTCGAAGCGGCCTGACGGCTGCGACATGTCGCAGGTACACCTCACGACACTTGGAGCACACCATGGAATATCGCCAACTTGGCAGTTCTGGCCTGCGCGTGTCGGCCCTCACGCTGGGCACGATGACCTTCGGTGGCACAGGCTGGGCCAAAGCGGTCGGGACCACCGACGTCGACGGCGCGAAACGACAGATCGCGCTCGCGATCGACGCGGGTGTGAACCTGATCGACACAGCGGACGTCTACTCTGCGGGCCGATCAGAGGAGATCGTCGGCACCGCGTTGGCTGGTCGCCGGGACGAGGTTCTGCTCGCAACCAAGGTCCGCATGCCGATGGGTGCGGGGCCGAACGACGCCGGACTGTCGCGCCACCACATCATCCGCGCCGCCGAGGCAAGCCTGCGCCGGCTTCAGACCGACCACATTGACCTATACCAAGCGCACGAGTGGGACGGTCAGACGCCACTGGAGGAAACGCTCGCCGCGTTCGACGCGCTTGTCCAGGCGGGAAAGGTCCGGTACATCGGCGCGTCCAACTACACGGGCTGGCAGTTGATGAAGTCACTGAGCATCTCGGAACGCGATGGCCACTCCCGCTACGTCAGCCAGCAGATCTACTACTCGTTGCAGGCCCGGGACGCTGAGGCTGACCTGGTGCCGGTCAGTGTCGACCAAGGGCTCGGCATCCTTGTCTGGAGCCCGCTCGCCGGCGGACTGCTGTCGGGCAAATACCGGCCCAACCAGCCGACCCCTGAGGGCACCCGGCGGTTCGAGGGGTGGAACGAGCCGCCCGTGTACGACGACCGCCGGCTGTACGACACGATCGACATCCTGATCGAGATCGCCGGTGATCACGGGGTTTCCGCTGCCCAGGTTGCGCTGGCCTGGCTGCTCGGACGTCCGGCGGTGACGTCTGTCGTCATCGGAGCGCGCACGGACGAACAACTCGCCGACAACCTCGCGGCGGCGCGTCTCGAACTCTCCGACGACGAGCGGAGCCGGCTCGACCAGGTCAGCCAGGAACCGCTGCGCTACCCGCACTGGCACCAGCGCAACATCGCCGCCGACCGGCTGAGCCCGGCCGACCTCTCCTATCTGCGCCCCTATTTGTGACGAATTCTGTGCTGTTCGTAAGGCGCCTTAACAGTTACTTAACCCGGCCTTGCTTGCTAGCTTTCGGTGTATTGTCGGCCCGCCCGGCCGCATGCCACACAGTTGTGGCAGATCTCAAAGAAGAGAGGCGCAATGAATCGAAGATTCGGTGCAGTGGTGATCGCCCTCACAGTGGCCGCAGCGACATTCCTGGGTATGCCGGCGGTGCAGGCGGCGCCACCTCGATTGCGTGCTGTTGACACGACGGTGATCACCGAGGTCACGCCGGTCGGCATCAAGGTCACCGGTCTCGCCGTGGAATACAACAGACGAATCGATCTGGGCTCGGCGGAAATCCCCACGACGGCCTTCGATGTCAACGTTACGCTGACACGTCCGGGTACGGCGCCGCTGGCGGGAAAGCGCAGCGTTGTCGAAGCCTACTCGAATGACGGCATCGGCTTCAGCGCGAAACAGAAACCAGGGCGGTTCATTATTCTGGAGCTGAACAAGAATGACGCTCTCGCTGCGGCCGTCGCCTTCGGTGGGCGCGACTATTTCTATGATCTCGTCGGCGCCTATGGTGTAAGTCAGGTGGAGACCATCCGTGGAAACCGGCCGCGCCGCTCACCTTCAGATCGCGACCGGCGGCAAACGATCATCGAGGGCCATCCGGCGCGCGTGGTGATCAACAGCGACGTACGTCATTCGATCATCGATGATTTCGGATCCGGTTCGTTCGTCGCGGCCTCCGGTGCCACGATGCCGTATCGGTTCTTCGCGCCGGATCTTCGACGCGGGCACCGCCCCAGGTCGTACCCCCTCGTTGTCACGCTGCACGGCTCGGGGGAGAGTGGTAACGACAATTTCGCCCAGCTCGCCGGCAACCAGATCGCCACCGCGTTCGCCGACCCTGCCCGGCAGGCGCGCCACCCGGCGTACGTGCTGTCGCCGCAGACCGATCCGACGGATCCGAACAAGGGTCGCTGGTCGACGCCCAGGATGTCGCAGGCCGTCGTCGAGCTGGTCCGGCAGACACTGGCGGACAACCCCCAGATCGACCCGGAGCGCGTGTACCTCACCGGACTGTCGATGGGCTCGATCGGCTCGTGGTCCATCTTGCCCGCCCACCCCGACCTGTTCGCGGCAGCGTTGCTGGTCACCGGTTCCGGCGACCCGGCATCCGCGGTGGCGAACCTGACGAAGCTTCCGATCTGGGCGGTGCATTCGATCGACGACGCGAACGTGCTCTATGACACGCCGGTCTCCGACCACAGCATCTTCCTCGCGTTCGAGCAAGCCGGCGTGCCCGTGACCTGGAGCGAGTGGTCGGGCCTGAGCCCGGATGCCGACCAGGAAGCATCCGCGGCGGCGGCGGTCAAGCGCGCTCGGGCGCAGGGCAGCAAGCACCTGTTCACGACGCTGCCCAAGGGGACGACTCCGGTGTTTCCGCATGGCTCGTGGATTCCGACCTATACGAACGACGTGATCATCGACTGGTTGTTCGCCCAGTAGTTCACCAGTCGCACGGATCCGGTCGGGCCCTGTGCCGGGCAGCAACGATGCTGCCCGGCACAGGCACGACACAAGACACCGAGACCTGAGGTGACATCCATGGCAATGCGAACGAGCAGCCCGCGACCGGCGCCGACAGCGCAACAGCTCCGTCGGGCAGTGGCCCGTGCCGAGCGCGGTGCGGTGATCGACGTACCCGAAGCGGCCGCCCTCCTGGCCGCCACCGGTGAGCATCTCGACCGGCTGTGTGCCGTCGCCGCACGTGTCCGCGACGCCGGGCTCGAGGCCGCCGGCCGTCCGGGAGTGGTGACGTATTCCCCGAAGGTGTTCGTCCCGGTGACGCGGCTGTGCCGCGACCGCTGCCACTACTGCACGTTCGTCACCGTCTCCGGCAAACTGGATTCGCCGTACCTCTCGCCCGACGAGATCGTCGAAATCGCGCGCGAAGGCGCAGCAGTCGGGTGCCTGGAGGCGTTGTTCACGCTGGGCGACAGGCCCGAGGACCGCTGGCCGGAAGCCCGGCAGTGGCTGGAGGCGCAGGGATACGACTCAACGCTCGCCTATGTCCGTGCGATGGCGGTCCGCGTCCTCGAGGAGACCGGGCTGCTGCCGCATCTCAACCCCGGAGTGATGTCCTGGGAAGAGATGAACCGGTTGAAGCCGGTCGCGCCGTCGATGGGGATGATGCTCGAAACCGTCGCAGGCCGGCTGTTCACCGACAAGGGTGGGCCACACTTCGGCTCGCCGGACAAGGATCCGGCGGTACGTCTTCGGGTGCTCGAGGACGCCGGCCGACTGTCCATCCCCTTCACCAGCGGCCTCCTCGTCGGTATCGGCGAGACCCTCGAGGAGCGCGCCGAGACGATTTTCGCGCTCCGCGCGAGCGCTCGCCGCTACGGTGCGCTGCAGGAGGTGATCGTGCAGAACTTCCGCGCCAAGCCGGACACCGCGATGCGTCACTCGGCGGACCTCGGCCTCGACGAGTACCGCGCCGCGATCGCCGTCGCCCGGATCGTGCTCGGCCCGAAGATGCGCATCCAGGCGCCGCCCAATCTGGTCTCGCTCCAGGAATGCGCAGCCCTCCTCGGCGCCGGTGTCGACGACTGGGGCGGGGTTTCGCCGCTGACTCCTGACCATGTGAACCCGGAGCGCCCGTGGCCTTCGGTGGACCGCCTGCGCGATCTCACCCTGCGCGGCGGCTTCGACCTGCGTCCGCGTCTGACCGTCCACCCCGAGTACGTGCGTCAGGGGGAGCCCTGGCTGGATCCCCGCATCCGCGGGCACGTCGCCGCCCTCGCTGCTGACGACGGCCTCGCTCGAGCCGGAGTCCGGCCCATTGGCCGGCCCTGGCAGGAACCCGATGGCGGGTTCGTCACTTCTGGACGCATCGACCTGCACACTGCGATCGACGCGGCCGGCCGAACGACGGACCGCCGCGGCGACTTCGACACCGTCTACGGATCATGGAATGCCGTCCGGGATCAGGCCGCTGGCGTCGCACGAGAGGGCGTCGTGCCGGCGGGCCCTTCCGAGGCAGGACGTGGCGTGTCAAGGGCAGTCGTACCGCCGGGGTCGGCCGCGCTCGCCGCAGCAGAGCGCGATCCCGGTCACTTGAGCGACGCGCATGCACTCACCTTGATGACCGCGGAGGGCCCGCTGCTGGAGCAGGTCTGCCGCCTCGCCGACGACCTGCGCCGGGAGACGATCGGCGACAACGTCAGCTACGTCGTCAACCGCAACATCAACTTCACCAATGTCTGCTACGTAGGCTGCCGCTTCTGTGCCTTCGCCCAGCGCCGTACTGACGCCGATGCCTACTCGCTGTCTCTCGAGCAGGTCGCCGACCGTGCCGCGGAGGCCTGGGGCCTCGGCGCCACTGAGGTCTGCATGCAGGGCGGGATCGACCCGGAGTTGCCAGGTACGGCGTACTTCGACCTCGCTGCGGCCGTCAAGGAGCGGGTGCCGAGGATGCATGTTCACGCGTTCTCGCCGATGGAGATCGTCAACGGCGCCAGCCGCACCGGGCTGAGCTTCGAGGACTTCCTGATCAAGGCGCGGGAGTCCGGGCTGGACACCATCCCGGGAACCGCCGCCGAGATCCTCGACGACGAGGTGCGCTGGATCCTCACCAAAGGCAAGCTACCCACTCGGACCTGGGTCGAGGTGGTGACGACCGCACACCGGGTCGGGCTGCGATCCAGCTCGACCATGATGTACGGCCACGTCGACAACCCGCGGCACTGGGTCAGCCACCTCCGCGTGATCTCGCGGATCCAGGACGAGACCGGCGGGTTCACCGAGTTCGTACCATTGCCGTTCGTGCACACCAGCGCCCCGATCTACCTGGCCGGCGTCGCCCGTCCCGGTCCAACGCTGCGGGACAATCTCGCGGTGCATGCGCTGGCCCGGATCATGTTGCACGGCCGGATCGACAACATCCAGACGTCCTGGGTCAAGCTTGGCGTGAAGGGTACGCAGGCGATGCTCAACGCCGGCGCGAACGACCTCGGCGGCACCCTGATGGAGGAGACGATCTCCCGGATGGCCGGCTCCGAGCATGGCTCGGCCAAGACTGTCCAGGAGTTGGCGGAGATCGGCGCCGGCATCGGCCGCCCGGTCGTCGAGCGCACAACCACCTACGAGTACGTGCCGCACCGTTGAGCACCTGCCTTCGACGTGGCGGATCAGACCGCGACGCGGAGCTCCGGCTCTGTTCGGGAGCGGACGTCCTCCAGGGATACCTCGGGAGCGAGTTCGACCAGTTCCAGCCCATCCGCGGTGATGTCGACGACACAGAGGTCGGTGATGATCCGGTGCACGACTCGCTTGCCGGTGTACGGCAGCGTGCACTCTCGCACGATCTTGGGCGAGCCGTCGCGCGCCGTGTGCTCCATCAGAGCGACAACTCTCCGGGCGCCGTGCACCAGGTCCATCGCACCGCCCATGCCCTTCACCATCTTGCCCGGGATCATCCAGTTCGCGATGTCTCCGGCGGCGGAGACCTGCATCGCCCCGAGGACGGCGACGTCGATCTTGCCACCCCGGATCATCGCGAAGCTCGTCGCCGAATCGAAGTAGGAGGCGCCCGCCTTCAGCGTCACGGTTTCCTTGCCTGCGTTGATCAGGTCGGGATCCTCCGCGCCTGCGTGCGGGTACTGCCCGAGACCGAGGATTCCGTTCTCGGATTGAAGTACGACGTCGATGTCGTCGGGCACGTAGTTCGGAATCAGGGTCGGCAGACCGATGCCCAGGTTGACGTAGTCACCATCGACCAGTTCGGCTGCCGCGCGGGCGGCCATCTGCTCTCGTGTCCAGCTCACTGCCGCACCGTCCTCTTCTCGATTCGCTTGTCCGTGGCCTGCTCCGGAGTCAGCGCGACCACCCGGTGCACGTACACACCCGGGGTGTGGACCTCCTCCGGATCCAGATCCCCGGGCTCCAGGAGGTGCTCGACCTCGGCGACGGTCACCAGCCCGCATGCGGCAGCCAGTGGGTTGAAGTTCCGTGCGCTCTTGCGGTAGACGAGATTGCCGTGGCGATCGCCTTTCCAGGCCCGCACGAGTCCGACATCGGCGACGATCGCTCGCTCCAGAACGAACTCGCGCTCGCCGTCAGGCGTGTCGAACACGGCTGTTGGCTTGGCCGGGCTCGAGCACAGGACGGACCCGTCGGCGTCGTACCGCCAGGGCAGGCCGCCCTCGGCGACCGCGGTGCCGATTCCCGTCGCGGTGTAGAAGGCGGGAATGCCCGCGCCGCCGGCCCGCATTCGCTCGGCGAGAGTGCCCTGCGGTATCAGTTCGACCTCGAGCTCCCCGGTCAGGTACTGGCGGGCGAACTCCCTGTTCTCTCCGACATACGACGCCACCATTCGCCGCAGCCGGCCGGCTCCGAGGAGCCGGCCGAGTCCCCAGTCGTCCACGCCCGCGTTGTTGGAGATCACCTCGAGCTCACGCGTGCCGTGTGCGAGCAATGCGTCGATGAGTACGGCGGGGATCCCGCACAGGCCAAAGCCACCGACGGCGATCGTGGCACCGTCCGGGACATCTGCCACTGCCTCCTCGGCGCTCCCGACGAGCTTGTCCATCAGTCCTCCTTCTTCCAGGCCGCAGCCACGTGGCGGCCGGCGAACTCGAGAAGCCGGTCCGCCTCGCTCATCCGACGTACGACGTCCGGCTCGAACTGTTCGAGTGAAATCACCTGGTCGATCCCGCAGTCGCGTGCCGCGCCTGGCGGGACGAGACTTCTTCCGACAACGGCAGCGACCGGGACACCTGCGCGTCTGGCGATCCTCGCAACGCCGACCGGCCCTTTGCCGCGCAGACTTTGCTCATCGAGGGAGCCTTCGCCGACGATCACCAGGTCCGCGTTGCGCAAGCGCTCGGCGAATCCGGCCACACCGAGCACGAAGCTGATTCCGGACTCGACAACCGCACCCAGACCGGCCATCAATCCGAACCCGAGCCCGCCGGCCGCTCCGGCACCTGGCCGCTGGCGCACGACTCGCCCGGATGCCGCTTCGACGAGGTCGGCCCAGTGCGCGAGACCCAGTTCCAGCCGACGTACGGCGGCCGCGTCGGCTCCTTTCTGAGGGCCGAACATGGCTGCGCAGCCTTCGGGTCCCAGAAGTGGGTTGTCGACATCGCAGGCGAGGACGAGCTCAATCGACTGCAGGCGCGGATCCAATCCGGACAGGTCCACGGTGCGGAGATCGGCGAGGGCACCACCCCCGTGCGCTGCAGGTTCGTCGCGGCTGGTGAAGTGCGCTCCCAGAGCCCGGAGGGCGCCTGCACCGCCGTCCGTGCCGGCGCTGCCACCGAGACCGACCACGATCCGGCGCGCGCCGAGGTTCAGGGCCTCCCGGATGAGATCACCGACTCCGGCCGTATCTGCCGTCAGCGCGGTGTGAGCGTTCGGGAGACCCGGCAGCCGTCCCATTCCTGCTGCCGAACACATCTCGATCACTGCCCGGCCATCCTGTACTGCGAACTCGGCGGTGACCGGATTTCCGAGCGGGCCGGTGACGATGGCTCTCCGAGGCTCGAATCCGTAGCTGCGGACAACCGCCACCGTTCCGTCCCCGCCGTCGGCCACCGGACACAGGTCGACGATGGTGTCGGGGCGCACAGCGTGGATGCCGCGGCCGATTGCGCCTGCGGCATCCACGGCGTCCAGGGATCCCTTGAACTTGTCCGGCGCTACCAGGACGCGTCTCACGCCCGTCCCTTCGCGAGACCTGCAGCGTGCTTCCTGGCGAGATCGACATAGCTGCTCGCGTTGTCGAGTGTCCCGCTCCGTTCGTCGTCCGTGGTCGGGCGCCGGACTTTGCCCGGTACGCCTGCGACCAATGAACTTGGCGGAACGTGGGTTCCCTCAAGGACCACCGAGCCGGCCGCGATGATCGAGCCGGTGCCGATGACGGCGCCGTTCATCAAGACGGCGCCCATGCCGACGAGTACGCCGTCCTCGACGACGCATCCGTGCAGAATCGCGCGATGCCCGACCGACACGTCACATCCGACACTCACCGGATGACCCGGGTCGGTGTGGAGCACGCATCCGTCCTGGACGTTGCTGCGCATCCCGATCGAGATGGCGTCCTGGTCCGCTCGAAGCGTAGCGCCGTACCAGACGCTCGCGTGGCTTCCCAGGAGCACGCGTCCGGCCAGCGTCGCTGTGGGAGCAACCCAGGCATCCACAGCGATCCACGGCTCGCCGCAGCCGAGCGACACGAGAAGGCCTTGCTCAGAAGCCGACAGCATCTGCGCCCTTGAGCCCCAGTGCCGTTCGAGCTTCCGCCGGCGTCGCCGGGCGCCGGTCGAACAGGTCGGCCAGCGTCGCCGCCTTCGCGACCAGATCCGCGTTCGAAGTGGCCGCCTCCCGGCGCCGAAGCCGCAGGTTGTCCTCGAGCCCCACCCTGATGTTGCCTCCCATCACGAGGGACAGCGCAGCCATCGCGAACTCGCCCGGGTACCCGACGCCTGCGGCCGACCAGGTGAAGCCGTCTTCTCCGAACATCCGCTGAGCTGTACGGAGGAGGTGCAGCAGTTGGTCCGGCTCGGCGGCGATCCCGCCCAGGACCCCCAGGACGAACTGAAGGTTGAACGGAGGAGTCAGAACGCCGTCGCGCACGAGTTGCCGCAAGCTGAACAGTTGACCGACGTCGTAGACCTCGATCTCCGGCCTGGTCCCGGCGGCTTGCATGAGACCGGCGAGGTAGGTGATGTCGGCGAAGGTGTTCTTGAAGATGTAGTCGCGGGTCCCCTCAAGGTAGTCGCGCTCCCAGTCCTCGAAAGGCAGGTCGCGGCGCGCGACAGGGAACAGGCCGAAGTTCATGCTGCCGGCGTTCAGCGTGGCCATTTCCGGCCGGAAGCGGAGGACGCTTCCGCGCTCCTCGACGGTCATGTTCCGGCCACCACCGGTGGTGGGTTGCAGAACGGCGTCGGTCCGGCTGCGCAGCTCAGTGAGTACACGCTCGAACAAGTCCAGATCAGCGACGGGGCGACCGGTCTCCTCGTCGCGTACATGGACGTGCAGGACAGCCGCCCCCGCCTCTGCCGCACGTACTCCCTCCTCCACGATTTGCGCGACTGTGATCGGGATGTGCTTGCTCTGCGCGGGGACCGTCATGCCGCCGGTGATGGCACAGGTGATGATCGTCTTCTCGTCATGCATGGCTGTTCTCCTCGGGTCGACGCTCGGCTGGAGACACGGGCACCGATGCCAGTGCCGTGAAGACCTCGGGTGACGGACGGCCGACTCCCGCCTCGTAGCCGTGGACGAGACTGACGATCGCCTTGTTCAAGCGAGCATCCAGACCAAGCCGATTCGCGGTTTCGACCACACCGCCGTTGATGACGTCGACCTCGGTGAGTGAGCCGCGTTCGAGGTCCTGCAGCATCGAGGCCTTCGTCGCGGCGACGGTCTCCATCAGGCGTTCGAGCGCTGGATCGGGGTCGGGGGCGGTGAGTTCAGCGGGGTGAATTCCGAGCACGTCTGCGAGTCCGATGCCGAGTGCGCGGGCGACGCAGGCCCCTTCCGCCCACAGCCGGAGCGCGACCTCCCGCCCCACGCTGTCCGCGACAACGCCGCCGTACAGGAGCCCGCTGACTGCCCCGAGTCCCGAGAAGGTGCTGTTGACGAGGAGCTTCGACCAGATCTGGCCCGCGATGTCGGTGGTAGTCCGGGTGCCGGCAGCAGCGCGTCGCAGTACCTGAGCCAGCAGCTCCGCGCGCTGCGACGGTTGCCCGTCCGGTTCGCCGATCACGAAAGGTGCCTTGGTGGTCTGGCGGACGTGGCCGGGACTCAGATTCGTCGCTCCCCACTCGACGATGCCGAGCAGCAGGTTCGCGTCTCCGACAAGCGTGCGGACGCGTTCCTGGACCAGGCCGTTCCCGAGCGAGACGTACGTCGTCGCGGACCGCTTCGCGACCAGCGGGGGCAGCGCGGCGTCCAGGTACAGCGACTTCACCGTGATGAGGCAGTAGTCGAACTGCCCATCGAGCTGCTCGGCGTGCGAGACGGCGGGAATCCTGATCAAGGATTCGGTGCCGAACTCGTCGAGGAGGAGGCCGCGGCCGTTCAGCGCTCGGACATGCTCCTCGTCGGCATCGAGGACGGTGACGTCCTCGCCGGCGCGGGTGAGCTGGGCCGCCGTGACTCCGCCGATGGCGCCGGCGCCGAGCACGAGGATGCGCGGCCCCTCGTGGTGAGACCTCATATTTGCTCCAGTGGTAGGCATAGTTGACAGGCCGCTCTGCGCAGCGGAGCGGCAGGACAGGGACTCGAGCGTGCTGACGCTCGGCGTCGAACTAGTGACGTGGGCTCGCGAGTTCCAGGCCGCTCGGGGCCACGGAGCTGTCGGGGCATCCGCAGGTTGTTCCGATGCGGAGGAAATGCGGGCAGGTGATGATCTGTGGGGCTCCGCCGAACCCTTCGATCCGCCGGGCGAGCAGGTCGAATGACGTGCGCGCCATCTGCCGTCGTGGCTGGTTGATCGTCGTGATGATCGACAGCAGGGAAACGCCGGGATAGAGGCCGTCGAAGCCTGTCACGGCGACGTCGTCGCCCGCCTGGACGCCTTGGACCCGGAGTACTTCCAGTACGCCCACCGCGATCGCGTCACTGCCACACACGAGGGCATCGGGCAGCGGTCCGTCGGCGAGAAGCCGCTCGACCGCGCGTCGCCCGCCGTCCTCGCTCAGATACGTACTGATCCGCCGTCGCGGCGGGATCTCGATGCCCCGGGCTCGGGCCGCTGCGACGAAGCCCAGCTCACGGGCGGCCGAAGCGCTCGAGCTGCGCGGGCCGACGATGGTCGCGATCTGCTGGTAGCCGTGGTCGAGCACATGGTCCATCACCGTGATCGCGGCATGGTGGTCGTCGAGCCCAACCCAGTCCGCGTCGAGTTGCGGGATGCGGCGCGACAGCTGGACGAACGGTACGTGCGCCTTCCGCAGCGCCCGGATCACCTCACCGTCCTCCGGATGCAGGACGGTGAGGACGATCCCGTCCACCCCGCGGGCGATCATGGCGTCCACGACACACGCGAGGACGTCCGGACTCTCCTGGGTGTGCGCGACGAAGACCTCATAGCCTTGCTCGCGCGCCGCGTCGATGACGCCGGCCGCGATCTCGGTGTAGAACGGATTCGCGATGTCGGTGAGCACGAGGCCGATCACCCGCGTCCGCTGCGACCGGAGCTGTGCCGCCCTGGAACTCGACGTGTGGCCGAGTTCCTCCGCGGCCGCGAGCACGCGTTCGCGCATCTCGGACGACACACCGGGCCGCCCGTTCATGACGTAGGAAACTGTCGCGCGCGAGACCCCTACATGCCGGGCCACGTCGGCCGCCGAGACGCGCAGCGCACGGATGCCGGCCTTCTTCCCGCTTGTCGCTGTCATTCGAAGGTGGCACCTCCTCACTGGCTGGGTCGAGCTCGAACTCGGCCCGGCGCTGTGAACGTACGTCGAGCGAGTTCGTTAAGCAACATTAAGTCACCCTCGAACGGTCTCTGCACGTGAGTGCCAACTTAACGTTGCTTAACGTGACACCCATCACTAGCTTCGTCTGTTAAGTATCGACTGCGAACCGGGGCAGCAGTCGACCGGCAGGTCGGCGGGTACACCCCCGGCTCGCCGGCCGCACCACCTCGCTGAAAGCCGGCGGGGACCGACCGAAGAGGGCCGCGATGCGCATTCGTAGCGTTGTCGATGTCAAGACGAGCCTGGGCGAGAGCCCGGTCTGGGACGTCGAGCAGCAGCGACTCTATTGGGTCGACTCGATGGACGGTCGCGTCTTTCGGGCGGCCGCGGATGGAACCGGCCTGGAGACGTGGGACGTACGACGCAAGATCGGCTCCCTCGCCCTCACCGCGAACGGTGACGGAGCGGTCGTGGCTCTCGATGACGGTCTGTACAGGTTCGACTTCGCCGCCGATCGCGTCGAACTGCTCGCGGCGCCGGAGAAGGACGTGCCGTCGAACCGCCTGAACGACGGCAAGGCAGACTCCCGCGGACGGTTCGTCGTCGGCTCGATGGACACCCTCGAGGCAAGCCCGAGCGGCCGGCTCTACCGGTTGGATCCGGACGGCTCGCTGCACGTGCTGGACGACGGAATCACCTGTTCGAACGGTCCGTGCTGGAGCCCAGACGAGTCCACGTTCTACTTCGCGGACACCTGGACCGGAGACATCTGGGCGTACGACTACGACATCGCGACCGGAAACGCGACGAATCGCCGCGTCTTCGCCACGGTCGACACGGCTGACGGTGGCGCCTGCGACGGCATGACGGTCGACGCCGACGGCTTCCTGTGGCAGGCCCACGTGTACGGCGGGAAGATCCACCGGTACGCCCCCGACGGCACCCTGGATCGCACACTCGACATGCCGGTTCGAAAGGTGACCAGCGTGATGTTCGGGGGAGTCGATCTCGATGTCCTGTTCGTGACCTCGATGGCGCGGCCGCCGCTGCCCAGGTTCCCGGAGGACGGTCCCCAGCGTGGAGCGTTGTTCGCGGTCGACGGACTCGGAGTACACGGACTGCCGGCGCACCGGTTCGGTGCCTGAGCCCCTCCCGCGCGGAGCACATCATCCACACGGTCGTGGTCGACCGGTGGCACACCTGACAGAAGGACGAAGAATGCGCGAATTCACCGCGGACGAACAGGCCATCCTCCAGTTGCACAAGGACTGGTGGGAGTCCAACAACGGCCTCGACGTGCCGAGGATGCGGCAAGTCTTTCCCACCGGCGATGCCTACCTGATGTTCAACCTCAACGGCCACCCGTACTTCGGCATCGAGGAGAAGACCAATCTGTGGCAGTGGTACCGCGGCCGGATCGAGATCACCGCGCCCCTGGTGAAGATCATGCGCCTCGACGTGGTCGGCGACCTGGCTTATATCGCCGCCGAGGGAGTGTTCCCGAGCCGGCAGCTTCGCCAGGCGGACGACAGCGGCGAGGTGCTGCTGATCGGAGAGTCCGAGCAGTCGTTCCCGCCCGAGATCCGGATGCGCGCCACTGAGGTCTACAAGCGCGACGACGGCACGGGCGAGCTCCGCTGGACGATGTGGCACTTCCACTGCTCGCCCCTGCCGCCTGCCGACGAACCGCGTCCTTCGGTCGGTGACACCAGCGAGCAGCGCGGCCTCGGTGCGGTGCCGGGTCACGAGATCTTCGGGGTTGTCGGCTGATGACGCGTTTGGTGGTGGAGAGACCGGACGGGCGGCTCGTCGTGAACACGTACGGCGATCCGCGCGGCCGGACGCTGCCGCTCCTGTTCGTCCACCCCATCAACCTTCGGGGCTACGCCTGGTTCCGTGTTGTCGCGGAGCTGGCCGACGAGCGCTTCTGCGTCGTACCCGATCTCCGGGGGTTCGGAGACTCGGACACCGCGGAGAGATACGACATCCGGCTGTGGGCACAGGACTGCCTGGACGCGGCCGCGGCGGCCGGCGTCGAGCGGTTCCACGTAGTCGGCGGATCCCTCGGCGGCGCTGTCGCGACGTTCCTCGCCGCGATCGAGCCTCCACGAGTAGCGTCGGTCCTGGCCTTCGGCAGCCAGTTGCACAGCGACGATGCGGACTCGGCAGCGGTGCTCGCCACCCTCGCCACGAAGTCGGTTCCCGACATGTTCGCGGACATCATCCCGCGGTATTCGTTGGGTCCGCGAGCCGGCCGTCAGGTGGTCGACGAAGTCCTCGCGACGACCAATCCGAACGGGGCGGACGACGTCCGCGCCGTGTGGAAGGCTGCCGCTGCGGCCGACGTGCGGAGCATCGCCCCGGATGTGGTGTGCCCGATCACGGTCGTCACGGGTGCGGACGACCTGACGTGTCCGCCGCAGGCAGGCAAGACCATGGCCCAGCAGTTACGTGGTGATCATCAGATCCTGCCGGACTGTGGACATCTACCGATGTTCGAGCTGCCGGACGCGACCGTCGACCTGGTGCGTCGCCACCTCGTCCACGCCGAAACGAGCGCACCATGACGTACTCGATCGTTGCCCGCGACCCGCAGTCCGGAGCACTCGGCGTCGCGAGTCAGTCACACTACTTCGCGGTGGGTCGCGTGGTGACCTTCGCGCGAGCAGGTGTCGGTGTCGTCGCGACACAGTCGTTCGTCGATCCGTCGTACGGACCTCGTGGCCTCGACTTGATGGAGTCCGGGATCAGGGCCACCGACGCGTTGGGGAAACTCGTGGCCGGGGACCCCGAGGCAGACCTGCGCCAGGTCGCGATGGTCGACACCAGTGGTGGTACGGCGGCGCACACCGGCGGCCGCTGCGTGGCTCGCCGAGGCGATCAGGCCGGAGATCAGTTCGTAGCCCTGGGCAACATGCTCGCGTCCGACGCCGTTGTGCCGGCGATGGCGGTTGCCTTCGCCGCAGCCACTGGTGATCTCGCAGATCGCCTGCTCGCTGCGATGGACGCCGCCGAGGCGGCAGGCGGTGACGCCCGAGGGCAAATGTCCGCCTCGCTGATCGTGGTGTCCGGCGAGCTGGCAGCAGATCCCTGGGCCGGACGGCTCATCGATGTTCGGGTGGACGACGCAGCGGAACCGCTCGCCGAGCTGCGCAGGCTGGTGACGCTGAGCCGCGCACACCGTGTCTTCGGCCAGGCGGTCTTCACCCCGGGCCTGCTCTCCGCCGACTCTCCCACGGCGGGAGAGGCGCTCGACGCGGCCCTGAGTGCCCTCGACGACGCCGCCGCGACGATCGGCCCGGATCCCGAGCCCTACCTCTGGAAGGGCGTCCTGCTCGCGCGAGCCGGTCGATCTCGGGAGGCGGCGATCTGCCTTCGTGCGGCCGTTGAGCGTCGCTCCGCATACCGCGACTACCTGGACGGACTGCACGCGGTGGGGATCCTTCCCGTGCCCGGACGGACGGCGCTGGGTGATGACTGAGATCCGCTCTGTCGGCCAGGCGCTGGCGTCCGCGGTCCGTGCGAGGTCCGCTGAGGCAGTCGCGGCGCTGCTCGCGGCTCGCGCTGTGGTGGACCTGGGCGGTGATGAGACCACGGTCGAGTCGGCTCTGCACAGACTGAGCACCGCGCAGCGATGCGGCGTGACCCTGCTCGGCGACGAGCACCGCAGTGTCGTTGTGGTGCCCGCGGAGCTGGGGCTGCCGTCGAGCCGATTCGCCTTTGTCGCAACCCACCCGGACAGCGGCCCGATCGTGGAGCTGCTCGGCTATCCGGATCTCAACCACGAGAGCGCGACCGACGCCGGTTACGCGCCGCCTGTTGCAGGGGTACCTTTGCCGGCGGTCTGCGTCGATGAGGTACCTGTTGCAGATGAGCGGGTTCTGGTGACTGCCTCGAGCGGTGGACTGGGACAGGCCATCGCAGGAGGGTTCCTGGAGGCTGGGGCGGCCGTCGTCATCCACGGTCGACGTACTGTCGCCGATGCCGCCACAGGCAGTGCTGGGTACGTGGCCGCGGACCTCACCCGCGCAGGCGAGGCTGAGCGACTCGCGATCGAGGCGGCGGAGCTTCTCGGCGCTCCGATCACCGTGCTCGTTCACGCACTCGGCCCGTGGGATCCCACGCCGGCCGCCGGCGCCCGTGGTGCCGCTCGGCAGGCCTCGTTCGACGCCAACGTGTCCTCGGCGCTGGATCTGTGCGGATTCGTTGCCCCCGGCATGCGCCAGGCGGGGAGAGGACGCATCATGCTGGTTTCGGCTGGATCCGCTTGGATTCGTGATCACGGCTTGTACGGGCTCTCCAAGGCGATGCTGGCGCCCTTGGTGCAGACCCTCGCAGTCGAGCTTGCGCCTGAGATCACCGTCAACGCGGTCGCACCAGGACAGATCCGCGAGAGCGTCGCAACCATGGAGGCGCTGCATCCCGGTGCCGGTACCCGGACGTTGCGCGCCACGCCCACGGGCCGTTTCGTCACCAGGGGAGAGGTCGCCCAGGCGGTCCTGGCGCTGACCCGCGCGCCGTTCGACAGCCTCAACGGTGCTGTCATTCCCTTGGACGGCGGGGCAAGGCTCCCAGTCGATCGGCGGGTCCCGTCATGAATCGTGTGCTGACCGGACTACGCACGAAGGCGTCAGTAGACGATGCGTACAACAACGACGTGATCGAACGCATGCCTCTGACCGTCGGCCGGTTCTACCGTGCGCTACTGGACGAGGACGACGCGGCGCTGCACGCCACGCTCGCGGATGGAATTCGAGTGAAGTTCCCGTCGTACCCGGTCCTCACCGGTCGGGAGGATGCGATCAGCTATTTCACCTTCCAGAAGACGCTGTTCGACGAGCTGATCTTTCAGATTGTCGAGGCTCAGACGTACGGCGCCCTCAGTGCGGTGGTCTGGCGTGAGCGAGGCGTGAGCGCCGACGGTGCTGCGTGGGCCGCCGACGGAGTCGACCTGCTGCGCACTTCCGGGGACTTGATCACCTCGATCGAAGTCGGCGGGCTACCCGGCCCACTCGTTACTCAGCTGCGACGGTTCGGCGGGCCGCACCGGGGTGCCTTTCCCGACGTGAAAGGACACTCGTCATGAGTAGACCCATCGGATTCGTCTTGGGCAGCACGCTTCCGCCCGCCCTGCTGCCCAAGGCTGCGGGTGCGCTGGAGGACTCGGGCTTCTCGACGATCTGGCTGTCGGAGGACTACTTCTTCACTGGCGGGGTGGCCGGTGCCGCGATCGTTCTGGGCTCGACCGAGACGATCGCGGTCGGCATCGGTCTGCTGCCGACCTACACCCGCCACCCGGCGCTGTCGGCAATGGAGGTCGGTGCCCTCGCTGGGGCGTACCCCGGCCGCCTGACCGTCGGCTTCGGCTCAGGGGTCAAGGCCTGGCTGGAGCAGGTGGGGATTGCCCAACCGGCCCCGCTAGCGACGATGCGAGCGACGGTGGATTCGGTCCGCCGGTTGCTCGCCGGTGAGAAGGTCGAGAGCTCGGGACCATTCGTCCTCGACGGTGTACGTCTTGCCTTTCCCCCGGACGTTCCGCCGGAGATCTTCGTCGGCGCCACCGGTCCGAAAATGATGGCCCTCGCCGGTGAGCTGGCCGACGGCGTGCTGATGTCCGTGATGGCGACGCCGGACTTCGTGAGATCGGCGCGGACCGCCGTCGACGGGTCGGCCCCGGCCGGACGCCGTACGAAGCTGACGGCCTTCGCGATCTTCGCGCTCGGTGACACCGTCGAGGAGGCCCGTGCGGCCGCACGCCCGGTGGTCGCCGGGTATCTGGCCCTCGGGCCTACACAGCTCACCGACGCGGCTGGGATCAGCGAGGAGCTCTCCGCGCTGCTGGACGCTGTCGGCAAGGACGGCTTCGAGGCCGCAATGCCAGGGGAGTGGATCGATCGGCTCTGTGTCTGTGGTGATGCCGCGACGTGTCGTGAAGCCATCGATGCGCTGATCGCGGCCGGAGCCGACGAAGTCGCTCTGATGCCGGTCGTGGAGGCGGCGGACATCGTGTCCCACATTGTCCACGCGGGCTCCGTTCTCGGGTTGAGCAGGGGTGATTGACCTGATCCGTACACCCCAGCCATAGCCCAGTACGACCCGAGAAGAAGGAGATCGAACCGATGAAGTTGTCCGCGAGGCGCCGGCTCACGAAGCTGGCGATGGTCGTCGCAGCCTGCACGATCACACTTTCAGCGTGTGGACTCACCACTCCGCCCGGCAAGAGCGGGTCGAGCAACGGTGGTGCGGAAGTCATCGTCGGCTACGGGGACATCGACACCCTTGATCCGACGCAGTTCAAGACGAACACGGCAACGCTTGTCGTGGGCAACGTCTACGGCACCCTCTTCGCGCAGAAGTTCCAGGCGAAGGACGGGGTCCTCGTCGGCACCGCGGAGTACGCGCCGTCGCTCGCGGAGTCCGCGAACTACAGCGCCGACGGAAAGTTGTTGACCATCACGCTGAAGCCCGGTCTCAAGTTCGCCGACGGCAGCCCGCTGACGGCCGCCGACGTCGTCTACACCTTGCAGCGCTCGCTCTCCGATGTCGGCTACACCGGCATCTTTGCAAGCTACCTGCGCTTCACGAACGGTGCGAGCGGGGTGCGCGCCGCGAGTGACACGACGGTCGAGATCCAGACCAGCGGGGTCTCTCCCTTGCTCAGGAAGTTCCTGTCGTTCCAGACGTTCGGCATCCTGAGCAAGGCGGCCGCGGAGAAGGGCAGTACGAAGAAGTGGGCGACGGACTACTTCGCGAAGGGCGGCGTCTCGTCAGGTCCGTACAAGATCGAGGCCCGCTCCGAGGGCAGCTCGATCACGCTGGTGAAGAACCCTGAGTACACGGTGGCGAACCTGGCCGACGCGCCTGCCAAGGTGACGATCCAGAACCAGCCCAACGCGGAGCAGGCTTACCTCGCGCTGAAGAGCGGATCGATCGATATCGACCTGAGCGTGTCGCCGGATCTGGCCGCTCAAGCGGCGGACAACCGCGACCTCAAGGTCTACAAGGCGGCCACGGGCGACCTTGTGTACCTCGGGATGAATCAGACGACGCCGGCGCTGAAGGATGTCCGGGTCCGCCAGGCCATCTCGCACCTGGTCCCGTACCGCGCGCTGCGCGAGAAAGTCATGGCGGGTTTCGCCGGACCCGCTTACGGTCCTGACCCCTACCCGATGAACGGAACGCTCGACGGCTCCGGGACCAAGCAGGCGTACGACACCGACCCCGCCGCCGCGGCCGCCCTGCTCAGGCAGGCCGGCGTGTCGGGCCTCAGCCTGAAGATGACGGTGCAGGCGTCGGACGTCACCGCGGTGAAGTCCGCGACCTTCGTTCAGAGCGCCCTGGGCGAGGGAGGTATCACGGTCAAGGTCGACAAGCTGTCCGACGCCGACTACCAGTCCGCGGTCGGCGACGGGACCACGCAGCTGTTCATCGGCTCCTGGCACTCGTGGGGTGAGGACCCCATCTACCAGCTCAACTTCTTGCTGCGCACCGGGCAGTACACGAACTACGCCCGGTACTCCAGCAAGCAGGTCGACGGTCTGCTGGACGCAGCAATGAAGCTGTCCGGCGACGACGAGCGGTATGCGCTGGGCAAGCAGGCCCAGCAGATCGCCATCGACGAGGCACCGTGGGCGTTCATGTTCACCCGGGACATGATCACGCTGACCCGGCAGAACGTCGGCGGACTGACGAAGCCCGACGACCTGTTCCCGCGGTTCCAGTACCTCACCCTCAACTAGCCGGCCCGGAACGCGGAACGGAGGTAGCCGATGTTCAGGTTCATCGCTCGTCGATTGTTCACCGCGGCCATGAGCGTCTTCGGGATCGCGCTGGTCATCTTCGTCGTCACTCAACTGCTGCCCGGTGATGCGGCACGTGTCCGGGCCGGGCAGTACGCGACGCCGGAACAGATCGAGGCAATCCGTACCCAGTACGGGCTGGACCGGCCGTTGCCGACTCAGCTGTGGGACTACCTGACCGGCCTGGTCAAGCTCGATCTGGGCGAGTCGACGCGCACGGGTCAACCGGTACTGGGGGAGCTCCTGCAACGGCTTCCGACCACACTGGAGCTCAGTGCGCTCGCGCTGATCTTCGCTGTGCTCGCCGGCGCGGCGCTCGGCCTCGCGTCGTCGGCCTGGCGTGGTGGGATCACCGACGGTCTGGCCCGCAGCCTGACTGTGGTCGCGGCGTCGTCGGCGGCGTTCTGGATCGGGCTGCTCGCGATCATGGTGCTCTGCAACAAGCTGGGCATCTTCCCGAGTCCCACCGGACGACTTCCGCGAGGGTTCACGGCACCCGGCACGGTCACCGGCAGCCAGGTCGTCGATGCCCTCGTGAGCGGTGATCCGAGACTTGCTTTCGTCTCGCTGTGGATGATGGTCCTGCCGGCCCTCCTGCTCGCCGTACTCGCGGCACCGAGCATCGCCAAGACGTTGCGTACGGCGACGAATCGCGCGCTCGACTCCGACTTCACCCGAACAGGGCGCTCGTTCGGATACTCACGTCGCTCGATCCTCTTCCAGGACGGCGTCCGCAACGCACTGCTCCCGGTACTGACGAGCGTGGGTATCGTGACGGGCTTCCTGATAGGCGGCAACATCATCGTCGAGCAACTCTTCTCCTGGCCCGGAATCGGCCAGTACGCCTATGACGCGCTACAGGCACACGACCTGAACGCGCTGCGGGGCTTCGCCTTGCTGGTCGGAACCGGCTACGTCGTCATCAACATGACCATCGACGTGCTCTATACCATCGCGGATCCGCGCGTGGAGCTGGAGGGGCGTGCGGCATGAGTGCACTTCCATTGGCGATGCGCCGTGGCCTGGCAGACCGCGGATCGAGCCGAAGTCCTCGAGGCAACCTCGGGCTGATCGTCGGCATCACGATCCTGGTCCTGCTGTTCGTCGCGTCGATCGTCTCGCCGCTGCTCCTAGGAAGTGGTCGGGTCGCCGACGCGTCCGCGGCCGGCATGAGTCCGAGCTGGGACCACCTGTTCGGTACGGACCGCTACGGACGTGACGTTCTCGAACGCACGCTGTCGGCCGCCAGGATCGATCTCTCGCTCGCGCTGGCGGTCTCGGTGTGCGGTCTACTGGCCGGAAGCCTGCTCGGGTCGATCAGTGCCGCCATCGGCGGCTGGTTCGACGTTCTGCTGATGCGCATCACCGACATGCTCATGGCGTTCCCAGCCTTCGTCCTGGCGCTGATCATCACTGCCTCGTTGGGCAACAGCGCGACGAACGCGGCCGTGGGAGTCACGATCGCCTACCTGCCGCAGTTCATCCGGCTGACCCGAGCGCAGGCCTTGGAGGTTCGCGGCTCGGATTTCGTAGCGGCCGCGCGGGTATCCGGAACGGGCAGGCTGACAATCGCTCTGCAACACATCCTGCCCAATTCGTTCCGGGCGCCGCTCGCCCAGGCGTCGTTGATCGCCGGATGGGCGGTCCTCGACATCGCGGGCCTCTCCTTCCTGGGGGTCGGAGTGCAGCCACCGACGCCGGAATGGGGCGCGATGATCGCCGAGGGCGCAGGCGACGTCCTGCTCGGCCAGTGGTGGACGGCCTTCTTTCCCGGATTCATGATTCTGGTCGTCGCAGCGTCCTTCCAGCTGATCGGCGACCGCCTCGAGAGGATGCTGCGATGACCGAGATGCACCTCGAGGGCCTCACCGTGCAGACAGTGGACGGCCTGACGATCCTCGACGACGTGCGGTTCACGGTTCCGCCCGGTGAGATCGTCGGCCTGGTCGGGGAGTCGGGATCCGGCAAGTCGATGACCTCACTAGCCTTGACCGGTCTGCTGCCGCCATCGATGCAGGCCATCAGCGGCGAGGCCAGGATCGGTGCGGAGAGTTTCCTGCACAACGGGGTACGAGTCGGGAACACGTCGATCTCGTTGGTCTTCCAGAACGCACGCTCGGCTCTCAACCCCACGATGCGGATCGGGCACCAGTTCGGCCGACTGCTCCGGCACCTGGGCAAGGTCGAAGGCAAGGACGCAATCACTACCGAGACCGAACGCTGGCTGGCCGACGTCGGCATCGTGGACCCCGCCGGGGTACGCCGTGCCTACCCTCATCAACTGTCCGGTGGGATGAATCAGCGAGTGATGATCGCAATGGCAATGGCGACCGATCCCGAGCTCCTCATCGCGGACGAACCGACCACGGGTCTGGACGTCACCGTACAGGCACAGATCCTGCGGCTCCTGCGCCAGGTCACAGCGGGGTCGGATCGCCGCGTTCTGCTGATCACTCACGACCTCGGCGTGGTCGCCCAGATGTGCACGAGCGTCGTCGTGCTGTATGCCGGACGCGTCATGGAGGCAGGCCCGGTCGACCAGATATTCCATGCACCGACCGATGCTTACACGAAGGAGCTCATCGCGGCCGGAACCGCTGCGATGACTGTTCGGGCGAAGGAGTACCGATGACGACCCTTCAACTGTCGAGAGTGTCTGTCACGTATCGGCGCGGCCGCCGTACCAACCCCGCTGTGCAGGATGTGTCCTTCTCCGTCAGCGAAGGCGAGACAGTCGCGCTCGTGGGGGAGTCAGGCAGCGGTAAGTCATCGTTGGGCCGAGTCATGGCCGGCCTGCAGCGGCCGACGGCCGGAACGGTGCGATGGGAGGAGACACAGGCCTCGAGCACCGATCGGGTGATGCGCAGGACGCCGCGAGTTCAAATGGTGTTCCAGCATCCAGATCATTCGCTCAACCCGACCTGGACCGTTCGGCGCTCGGTCGCCGAACCGCTCGTGCGGCTGGGGGGTGTACGCCGCTACGAGCTGCGGTCTCGCGTTGCGGAAGCGCTACAGGAGGTCGGACTCGGCGACGAGTTCCTCGACCGCCATCCGAAGGCGCTGTCCGGAGGACAGGCACAGCGGGTGGCAGTTGCCCGCGCCATCATCTCGAGGCCGCAAGTAGTGGTGCTGGACGAGCCCACAGCCAGCCTCGACCAGACAGTCCGGACGCGCCTCCTTGCAACACTCATGGAGACGCAGACGACGACCGGCGCGGGCTATCTCCTGGTCAGCCACGACATGTCGAGCGTCCGCCGGATGTCGGACCGCATCCTGGTGATGTATCGCGGACGGATCGTTGAGCAAGGCAACGCGGCACAGGTGCTGGAGGCCCCACTCCACCCGTACACACGCGCCCTCATCGCGGCTGTTCCGCCTCCTGATCCACGGACGACGTGGGCTCCCGAAGAGTTCAGCATCGGCGCGGAGCGCGAGCTCACGTGCCAGATCGCCGGCAGCTGCGCGGAGCATGGCCAGGATCTGGTCGAGGTCGACGAGGGCCACTGGGTGAGGTGCAGCTGGCTCCTCACCGGCACAACCGGCTGACCCGCCGCTCCGCGGACACGCCTCTGGTATGCCGGTCAGCTTGACGACCGAGATCTGGCCGTCAGGTCGTCCAGCTCTGCCCGGATGCCGCGGCGGTGCTCGAAGAAACATGCACAGCAGCTACTCATTGAGGAGGAAGTCGCCATGAAGGTCGCCATTCCGGCGGAAGTCAAGAACCACGAGTACCGGGTTGCGATCACGCCCACCGGTGTGCACGAGCTCGTGTCCCGCGGGCACGACGTCATCGTGCAGGAGGGCGCCGGTGAAAGCTCTTCCATCCGCGACGACGAGTATGTCGCGGCCGGCGCGAAGATCGTCGCCGATGCGGACGAGGCTTGGGGCAGTGCGGACCTGGTACTGAAGGTGAAGGAGCCAGTGGCCGAGGAGTACCACCGGCTTCGTGACGACCTGCTCCTGTTCACCTACCTGCACCTGGCCGCGGACCAGCGGCTGACCGACGAACTGCTGACCAAGAATGTCACCGCGATCGCCTACGAGACAGTGCAGCTGCCTTCGGGTGCGCTGCCGTTGCTGTACCCGATGTCCGAGGTGGCCGGCTGCCTGGCGCCGCAGGTCGGCGCCTATGCACTGATGATGGCGCAGGGCGGCCGAGGCGTGCTGATGGGCGGGATCGGCGGCGTCGCGAACGCGAAGGTCGTCATCATCGGCGCCGGCGTCGCTGGTCAGAACGCTGCGAACGTCGCTCTCGGCCTGGGCGCCGACGTCACCTTGCTCGACACCGACCTCGACAAGCTGCGAATGTCGTTCTGGCGGTACGACAACCGGGTGCGCGGGCTCGCCAGCAGCAAGCTGGCCATCGAGCAGCAAGTCACGGAGGCCGACCTGGTCATCGGGGCCGTCCTGATTCCCGGCGCTGCAGCGCCGAGGCTGGTTTCCAACGAGCTCGTCTCGCGAATGAAGCCGGGCTCGGTCCTGGTTGACATCGCCGTGGACCAAGGCGGCTGCTTCGAGGACACCCATGCAACCACGCACGCCGAGCCCACCTACCAGGTGCACAACTCGACTTTCTACTGCGTGGCGAACATGCCGGGTGCCGTGCCGGCCACATCCACTTATGCACTGACCAACGCGACGTTGCCGTACGTCGTGGCGCTCGCCGACAAGGGCTGGGCAAAGGCCTGCCGCGACGACCGATCGCTGGCGTTGGGACTGAACACCCATGCGGGATCGCTGACCAGCGCCCCGGTCGCCGCGGCCCATGGCAAGTCGGCGGTCGAACTCGCACAGATTCTGTAGTGGCACGCCAACGGGTGCTCACGCACCCCGCAGTCAAAGGAAGCTGCGTCTCCGGGCGCATCGGAACGAGGGAGATCACGAGTTTGCGTACGGTTGCGGTTGTCGGGGGCACGGGGCCCCAAGGGAGTGGTCTCGCCTTTCGCTTCGCGATGGCAGGTCATGACATCGTCCTGGGCTCGCGCAGCGAGGCCAGGGCCGTCCAAGCCGCGGCGAGCCTGACGCGGAAGGGCGTGTCGGGAGCGGTGCGCGGCGCGACGAACGCGAAGGCGTGCGAGAGCGCCGACGTGGTCCTGCTCGCCGTACCCTGGCGCGGACAGGACGACCTGATCGGCGAGCTCGCGCCGCACCTGTCCGGGCGCGTTGTCGTCAGTTGCGTCAACCCGCTGGGATTCGACGCGCGTGGCCCCTACGGTCTCGATCTCGGACAGAACTCGGCCGCCGAACGAGTCCAGGAGATGCTGCCGGACGCTGCGGTCGTCGGCGCCTTCCATCATCTGTCGGCTGTCAGCCTGGCAACGGACGCGACTCTCGCCCACGAGGACATCCTTGTCTGCGGTGACGACGCAGACGCCAAGGCCACAGTGATCGAGTTGGCCAAGGCGGTCACCGGCAAGCCTGGCATCGACGCCGGCGCGCTGCGTCTGGCCAGGCAGCTCGAACCACTCACCGCGGTCCTCATCTCGATCAACAAGAAGTACAAGGTCCGCTCAGGCATCGCAGTAGCCGGGCTCGCACACTGACGTTCGCGACGAGAGCCGACCATCCGCCGATTTCGTCGATGAGGTCGGCGCGGAGCGTCGCACCTCCCAGGTCCACTCGATCGCTTGCTCCAAGCTGGAGGCGCCGACCGGCTTCTCGCTGGACCCTCGACCGGAACCATGACCCTGTGCCGATCAGGCTGATCGAGTGCGGCGCGCTCGGGACCGCGGTACTGCGGTGCTTCCCCGCACTACGAGTGAGGTCTCGACGACGGTCTCGTCAGGGCTTGCGCCAGGGTGGTCGATCCGGTGGACGGCAGCGTCGACTGCCGCCACTCCCATGAGTTCGGGATCCTGCCGCACCGTAGTCAGATCGACCGCCGATAGTCGCGCGATCGGTGAGTCGTCGAAGCCAGCGACGGAGACATCGTCCGGAACTCGTACGCCGTTCCGCAGTAGCGTCTGGAGGACGCCGACGGCTGCGTGGTCGTTCGGGGCGATGACCGCAGTCGGAAGAGCACGGCCCGCGAGGAGCAGCCCTGCTGCCTCGGAGCCTGCTTCCTCGAAGTAGCTCCCGGCGGTGTACTGCCCGGAGATCGAGTAGATGTCAGCGCGCAGACCGAGACTCTTGACCGCCCGCTCGTACCCGCGCCGCCGGAGGGCCGCCGGCGGCATGGCCGCGGGATCCACGTATGTGATCTGTTCGTGCCCGAGTTCCGCCAGGTAGCGCACCTCCTGGGCGATCCCTCGGTCGCCGGAGGACCGAACGACGTCGTAGTACCGGTTCCGCCGACCGTAACCGACATCGACTACTGGCACCGGGCTCCTCTCGGCAAGTGCCCGCAGGGCGGCGTGGTTCAGGTTGGATCCGATGACGATCAGCGCAGCACACCTGTGGCCGAGGAGTTCCTCCACCGCTTGGCGAGTACTGCGGGTGCCGGTCTGGGCGCTCAGAATGACGTCGTACCCACGCATTGCGGCGGCCGGATAGATCGCCTCCACAATCTCGAGTTCCGTCGAGTGAGCGGGCGCGAAGATCACGCCGAGGTCCCGGCTGCGGGCGCGGCGAAGCGACCTCGCCCCGATATGTGGACTGAAGCCGAGCTCCTTGGCTGCTTCGCGCACGCGCCGTCGGGTCTCATCGCTGGCCCCCGGAGCATCTCGCATGACCAGCGAGACCAGTTGCCGCGAGACTCCCAGGTGGGCGGCGATATCGGCCATCGTCGGAGGTCTCTGCCCTCGGTCGGTCGAATCAGCGGTGTCGCCGGTCATGAGACCTCCTTCACGTGCCTTGGCCGGCCAGCTTCTCCACCGGTTTGGTCTCTGTTGTCTCGATCTTCAGCATCGCTGCCTTTTGGCGGCGGTTTCGGTGCTCGATGGCCAGTTGGTTCAATGCCACCGCGATGATAAGTACGGTGCCCTTGACCACGAACGACCAGGACGGATCGATGCTGAGGGCAACCAGGGCGTTGTCGATCACGGCCAGGAAGACGACCGCGATGACGACGCCCAGGACGGCGCCCTCGCCGCCGGTGAACGCGACGCCGCCGAGGATCACCGCTGTGAGGATGGAGAGCTCGGAGCCGCGGCCTAGGTTCGCGTCAGCCGACTGCAGGCGGCTCGCCGAGAGGACGCCTCCCAGGGCAGCGAAGGCACCGTTGAGGCTGAACGCCCAGAGGACGATAGCGCGCACGTTGATGCCCGATGTGGCTGCCGCCTGTTCGTTGCCGCCGATGGCGTAGATGTGGCGGCCGACGCGGAACGCCTGCAGCAAGACCGCCGTGGCAACGGCCGCAATCGCCCAGACCCACACAGACGTGGGAATACCGAGCGGCCGGGCCTGCCCGAGCTTGGTGAAGGTGTCGGGAATGCCGCGGATTCCTTGGCCGCTGGTCATCAGCAGGTTCGCGCCGTAGATCAGCGTCAGACTGCCCAAGGTCACGATAAGAGGCGACACGGGAATGCGCCGGACCAGCAGACCGTTCAGTAGGCCGAGCAGAGCACCCGCGAGTACGCCGACGAGCATCGCAGCCCACCAGGGGAGTCCGGAGTCGACGCTGAGCCAGGCGCTCAGGATCCCACCGAATCCGTAGATCGAGCCGATGGAGAGGTCGACCTTCCCGAGGATCAGGATCACCGTCGTAGCGAGCGCCGGAATGGCCGTGAAGGATGCGTTGAGCAGGATTGCGCGCCAGTTGTCGAACGACCCGAACGTGGGCCGTTGCGCCGTGACATAGGCAGTCAGGACCACCAAGGCGGTGAGCAGTCCGAGGTTGCGGCCTTGTGAGTTGAGCAGTTTGCCGATGGCGCGGGTCACGGTTGATGCCTCGTTTCAGGGCTCGTTCCGACGAGGAGTCCGGTCATGCAGGACACGACCTCGCTGCGGTCCGTCCGGCTCTTCTCGGTGTCCAGCGAGATCTCGCCGAGGCGAAGGGCGACAACCCGGTCGGCTACGGCGAAGACGTCGTCGAGACTGTGGCTGATCATCACGACGGGCAGGCCGACGTCCGCAACCCGCCGTACCAGATCCAGCGTCGCCGCCGTTTGCTTCACGCCGAGGGCCGCTGTCGGCTCGTCGAGGATGATCAGGCGGGTGGCGGCCGACAGTGCCCGTGCGATGGCGATCGCCTGACGCTGCCCTCCGGAAAGCGATCTCACCGGCGCCTTGAGGTCCCGGATGTGACCGCCGACGTCGTTCAGCAGGTCGACCGCGTCACGCCGGGCTCGGGCGTTGTCGAGGAGGGCGAACGGGCCTCTCCCGCGCACGCGTTCCGCGCCCAGGGTGACGTTCGCTACCGCGTCCAGGTTGTCGCACAGTTGGAGGTTCTGATGGACGGTCGCGATGCCGGCATCGCGGGCAGCCTGTGGAGTGAAGTGCTCGAGCCTGCGGTCGCCAAGCCAGATCTCTCCGGTGTCGGGCTCCTGGAGTCCGCTGATGATCTTCACCAGAGTGCTCTTGCCGGCGCCGTTGTCGCCCACCAGGCAAGTGACCTGGCCAGGCGGGACGCTCATGCTCACGTTGTGCAGAGCGCGAACGCCGCCGAACCACTTGCTGACGGCACGGACTTCGATGTGCTGGTCGGACCTGAGTAAGGATTCAGTCACTGGAAGGCCTTGCCGATCGCATCCCCACTGCTCAGCTTGACGGTACTCGTCTGGATCAGCTTCGCGAAGCGGTCCTGGTTGGCCGGGTCCAGCGGGGCGTCGGCCCACTTCCGGTACTCGGCGAGGTTGTCCGCGGTGACCGGGGCGCCGAAGACACGGGCCGTGGGCGGAACGTCCTTCTTAGCGATCGCGTCCATCGCGAAGCGTGCACCCTGGGCGGCCCAGTACGGAATCGCGTAGCTCCAGCTGAGCTGGAACACGGTGTGCTGCTCGAGGAGCTTCTGTCCCTCGGGCGTGGCGTCGTAGCCGGTCAGCAGGAACTTGTTCGGATCGGTCTTGCCAGCCTCCTTGATCGCCTGGAAGGCACCGACCGCGGCATCGTCGTTCACGCTGACGATCGCGTCCAGTTCAGGGTGCGACTGAATCAGGTTGCCGCCGGCCTTCGCGCCCATCTCCGGGGTGTACGCATCGACGGGATCGACGAACTTGACCTCGGGGCAGATCTGGTGGATCTGCGTCTGCGCGTTCTTGGTCCGCGGCTGGAACGCGGGGATGGTCACCGTGGTCATGAACCCGACGGACCCCTGGCAGGCATGCTTCTCCTTCAACCAGTTGCCGACGAACTTGCCGACCTCGAAGCCGGGGCCGCTCTGGTCCTGGTTGAAGTTCACGGACGCTCCGGAGATGGGAGAGCCGCTCATATTGACGACGGCGATCCCCTTGTCGGTGGCGTCCTTGAACGTCGACTCCCAGCCCGACATGTCCACGTTCGTGAGCATCAGCGCGTTGACTCCCTGCGCGATGTACTGCTCGGTCAGACTCCGCTGTTTCGCGGGGTCGCCGTCCGCGTTGGCGACCTGGAACTTCACGCCCTTCTCCGCCAGGGTCTCCTTCGCGATGCCCTGGAGGACGGATTCGACCTGCTGTACGGCGGGCGCGACCCGGGCCACGATCTTGCCGTCGAGGGAGTCGCCGGACGCGGTGCCGGAAGCGGCGGGGGAGTCTGATCCACACGCCGCGAGTGATACTGTCGCGAGGGCAGCAGTCGCTGCGACGCCGGCCCGAGCGAACCGCGGGCTTGTGAACCTCATGGGATAGTCCCCTTCCGCGACGCGCCGGCTGTCGCCACCCGTCCGGCCGCGTCGCCGACTGCTTGAACTCAGGAAATGTGGCGATGATCACCAGTAACTAGCACGAGCTAGTCGATGTCAAGAGCTCAGTCCATACCCGATCGAGGACGCGCGTAGCACGTGCTAGTTCGCCGCGCTGGCTGAGCTCTTGACAGGTGCTAGCTCGTGCTAGTTCACTGCAGGAAGTTCGAGGTCACCGCCCGAGGAAGGATTGTCTCCATGTGTTGTGAGGAGGACTCGGTTCCGCCGCCGGTCGCGGAGATGCTGGCTCGTTATCGCAGCCTGATGGCGGAGCGTGGCTTCGACTGGGGCGATGACTTCGAGGGCGCCCGGAAGGCGATGTTGAAGGTCGTCGGACACTGCGACCCGGCGCGGATCCAGGCGGCGTTCTTCTCCCTCGAAGTCGTCGCCGACCCGATCGGCTTCCTGGTCCGATCGCTGCCGGATCCGCTGCCGCCGCATGTCGCGGTGGTCCACGCTGGCGATGTCCGGCTGCCGCGGCCCCTGCCGTTCGTACTCCTTGGCCGGCCGATCACCTATCAGATCGTCCGGGTCGGGGACGTTTCCGGCCTGGGCTGGATCGACGAGGCCGTGGTCACCGCGGAGAACCCATTCCTGCGCATCGACGGACACTACGTTCGCGCTGCGGAGTCAACTCGGTCCGGCAGGCTGCACCTCGTCGGCGACGACGTCTCGCGCTGGACCGTCGTCGACGGACGCGGCGGCAGCTGGTTCCCCAACGGCGTGCTGCACAAGTTCGGCTGGCAGGGCAAACCGTTCTTTCATGGCAAGCAGGCGACCTTGGAGGTACCCGCGGGCGGCGCGCGGGTCGTCGTCGCGCGTGGCTGTGAGTTCCGGCCCGTCAGCGTCAACATCCAGATCGAGCCCGGTGCCGAGGTCACCGTCGAGCTGAGCCCCGAGCGGTTGTACGACGCGGCAGAACGCGGCTGGTACGGGGCGGATCTGCACGTCCACATGAACTATTTCGGAGACGACGTCGCCACCCCGCGAGACGCGGCCGCGATGCAACGGGGCGAGGGCCTGCACCTGATGAATCTCGTTGCGGGGAATGCCCTGACGTCGCTGATCTACGATCAGGAAGCCTTTGAGCATTTCGTCGGCCACGACCTGCCCTGGTCGCACAGCCATACGGTCGCCCGGTGGGGTGTCGAGTACCGCAACGACCTCTTCGGTCACTTCCACGCGCTGAACCCCAGTGCGCCACCGAGGCGGTACCAGACCGGCCATGTCCGCTCCAGCAACCCCCAAGACTGGCCGCCGAACTCCGAAGCAGCAGCCGAACTCCGGAACCTGGGAGCAACAGTCGGCTACACGCACCCCGTGCAGGTGCCGCTGGACGATGCCGGCACGCTCGCGGAGGTGTTCTCGGAGGAGCGCATGGTTCGTTCCTGCGACGCACGGGAGCTGGTCGCCGATGCCGCTCTGGGGTTCGTCGATTCGGTTGACGTAGGCACGAACGGTGACTTGGAAGGCACGGAATATCTCTACCACCGGCTGCTGGGCTGCGGTCTCCGCTTGGCTGCTTCCGCAGGCACCGACGTGATGATGCAGCTGTCGCGGATGTGGCCGCTCTCGAACCCGCCTGGCTGGTTCCGCGCCTATGCGGATCTCCGGGGCGCCCAACTGTCGGTCGACGGCTGGCAGGACGCTGTACGAGCGTGCCGTACCTTCATCACCAACGGCCCATGGCTTGAACTGGACGTTGCCGGCCACGGACTGGGGGAGACCCTCCGGCTCAACGCACCCCAGACGGTGCAGGTGGGCGCACGCACGGTCGGGTTGGGGGTAGAGCGTCTTGAGATCGTCAGCCCGGACGGGGTGATGGCCTTCCTCGACGTAGCGTCCGGAACCGAGACAGCCGAGCTGACGGCCGGGATCGAGATCGCGGAGCCGACCTGGATAGCCGCAGTCGCGCGGGGACCGGAACACCCAGCAGTGCCCGGGCCGAAGGTGTATGCGCACACCAGCCCAGTCTGGGTGAACGTCCATGACCGGACCGTGGCAAGGCCGGCGGACGCGCAGTGGTGCCTGCGGTGGCTCGACCGCTTCGAAGCGCTCGCGCGCAAGCACGGCAACTTCACCGCCGCCGGTCAGCTGGAGGATCTGATCGACATCCTGGACAAGGCGCGTGGGTTCTATCAGGACATCGTCGACAAGTACGGAGGAACTGTCCGATGACCGACCTGTCGAAGCTTCGTCTCGGCACCGCGCCGGACTCCTGGGGCGTGTGGTTCGCGAGTGACCCGCGTCAAGTGACCTGGGACCTGTACCTGGACGAGATCGCAGCGGTGGGATACGTCCACACCGAGCTCGGACCGCAGGGCTTCATGCCCCAGGATCCCGACCGGCTCCAGGACGAACTGGGCAGCCGCGGGCTCAAGGCCTGCGGCGGGACGGTGTTCGCGGGGCTGCACCGCGGCGCCGAGGCGCTGGATCAGGCCAAGGCGGCCTTCGGCCGGGAGGCGAAACTCCTGGCCGCTCTCGGCGCCGAGTACCTGGTCCAGCTGCCCGAGCAATACACGGACATGCGAACCGGCGTAGCAACCCAAGGCGCTGACATCGACCCCGAGCAGTGGAAGAACCTGGTCGCCGGCACCAACGAACTCGGGAGGTACCTGTTCGAGTCGTACGGCGTGAAACTCGTCTTCCACCCGCACGTCGACACGCACGTCGACACCCAGGCTCGCATCGAGCGATTCCTCGCCGACACCGACCCGGACGCGGTCAATCTGTGTCTGGACACCGGCCACATCGCGTACTGCGCGGGCAACAATCTCGAGATCGTCAAGCGGTTCCCCGAGCGGATCACGTACGTGCACCTGAAGTCGATGGACCCCGCCGTACGGGCTCGGGCTCTGGCGGAGAGCCTTCCCCTGTCGGAGGCGGTGAAGCTCGGGGTCATGTGCGAGCCGCCGTACGGCGAACCCGACATGCCGCCGCTGCTGGCGGCGCTCGGCGACCTCGAGCGTGACCTGTTCTGTGTGATCGAGCAGGACCTGTACCCGGTCGAGCCGGACATCCCGCTGCCCATCGGCGCCCGGACCGCGGGCTACTACGTCGGCTGCGGCCTGGGCCCGGTCCGCCGATGGCCCTACTGACCTCGGAGAGGAGAAAACGACTCGGTATGACGCTCAACATCGGAGTCATCGGCACCGGCATGATCGGGCAGACCCACATCCGCTGCATCACCCAAGCGCTGTCAGGTGCCGCGATCGCCGCCGTGAGTGATGCTAACCGCGACCTGGCCAAGGAGGTCGCGAATGACCTGCCCGACGCCGAGGTGTTCGACGCCGGCCAGGAGCTGATCGAATCCGACCACGTCGACGCGGTCATCGTCACCTCGTGGGGCAGTACCCACGAGGAGTTCGTCCTCGCGAGTATCGCCGCGGGCAAGCCAGTCTTCTGCGAGAAGCCGCTCGCCACGGAGGCAGCGGCCTGCCGGCGGATCATCGACGCCGAGGTCGCGCACGGGAGCCGGCTCGTGCAGGTCGGCTTCATGCGACGCTACGACGTGGCCTACCGAGTACTCAAGACGGTCGTCGACTCCGGTGAGATCGGCGCGCCCCTCATCTACTACTCGGGCCACCGGAATCCCGAGGTGCCAGGCAGCTACACCCGCGAGATGGCCATCGTGGATACCGCCGTCCACGACTTCGACATGGCCAGGTGGCTGCTCGGCGAGGAACTGGTCGGCATCCGGGTGCTGCCGGCGAAGCGGAACAGCCGCGGCGGTGAGCTGCTCGATCCGCTGCTGATGATCCTCGAGTCCGAGAGCGGCGTGCTGGTCAACGTCGAGACCAGCGTCAACATTGCCTACGGCTACGACATTCGTGGCGAGGTCGTCGGCGAGACCGGTACCGCATCGCTTGCCGACCGCAACCTCGTCGACATCCGCAGCGCCGGCGCCCGCTCCGGCCGCATCCCGGCCGATTGGCGGGAGCGCTTCGTCGGTGCCTTCGACACCGAACTCCAGGAGTGGATCGACGCGATCGCCTCCGGGGTGGCGCCGACCGGCCCGAATTCCTGGGACGGTTACGCGGCGACCGTCGTCTGTGACGCGGGCGTCGAGTCGCTGGCCGCAGGCGATCGGGTCGCCATCGCCCTGGGAACCAAACCCGCCCTGTACGACAGCCACTGAAAGCGAGTCCCGATGAAGATCGCTCTCGATCCCTACATGCTCCGTACGACGCCACTCTTGGAGTTGCCCGCGCTCGTCGCCGATTTGGGTTATGAATACATCGAACTGTCACCCCGCGAGGACTTCACTCCGTTCTTCTTGCACCCACGAGCGAACGACGAAACCGTGCGGGCGTTCAAGCGGGCCCTGGATGCAGCCGGCGTGAAGATCGCGAGCCACCTGCCGTTGTACCGTTGGTCCGGGCCCGACGAGGACGAGCGACAGGCCGCGGTGCGGTACTGGAAGCGGGCGATCCAGCTCACGGTCGACCTGGGCTGCCAGGTAATGAACTCGGAGTTCAACGGCCGCCCCGAGAAGGCTGCGAACAGCGAGGCGATGTTCTGGAAGTCCCTGGAGGAGCTGCTCCCCGTCTTGGAGCACGAGGGTGTCGAGCTCCGGCTCGAGCCGCATCCGGACGACTTCGTCGAAGATGGAAAGGTCGCGGTCGACATGATCCGGGGCATCAACTCGCCCTTGGTCTCCTTCCTGTACTGCGCTCCGCACACCTTCCACATGGGCGGCACGACGGCGGAGCGGATGGTGGAGATCATGAAGTACGCGGGTGACCTCCTGACCCACGTGCACCTCGCCGACAGCTTCGACCACACCGCCTCCTCCGGACTGCGGTACATCGTCAACCCTCCAGGCTCGACCGCCCGCGTGCACCAGCACCTCGACATCGGGCAAGGCGAGGTGCAGTGGAGCCAGCTCTTCACGACCTTGCAGCGCTTGGACTTCGGCGCCAAGGACTCCAGCATCATGACGTCCTGCGTCTTCGCCTGGGAGGACCGTGCGCGAGACTCCAGCTCCTTTATGCGCGAGACGATCGACAAGTACGTGAGCAACTGGTGAGCACGACGATCCCAGGCCCGGTCCTGCAGGAGGCTGATTGGCACCGCCTGCTTCTCCTCCGTGCGACCCGGCCCGACGTCGTCGCGCGCGCGTACGCGGAGCGCCGTCGACCGGGTAGGCTCCTGTCGGAGCGCGGCACGATGTTCCTCCTGGCGGCGGATCACCCGGCCCGAGGCGCTCTGACGGTCGGCGGCGACGCGTTGGCGATGTCCGACAGGCGCTCGTTGCTAGCGCGGATTGTTGCGGCGCTCGAACATCCGGACGTCGACGGAGTGCTGGGCACGCCAGATGTGGTGGAGGAGCTCCTGCTACTCGGCGCGCTGGACGGCAAGGTCGTCATCGGCTCGATGAACCGCGGCGGTCTCGACGGCGCGACATGGACGATGGACGATCGGTTCACCGCGTACGACGCGGCACAGCTTGCAGCGTGCCGGCTGGACGGTGGGAAGATGCTGCTCCGCATGGACGACAGGGATCCGGCAACTGCCACGACGATCGAGAGTTGCGCGCAGGCCGTCAGTGAACTTGCACAGCAAGGCCTGATGGCGATGGTCGAGCCGTTGCCGTACCAGCGCCGTGAGGACGGTTCCCTCGTTCTCTGCAAGAATACCCGTGACCTTGCCCGTGCGGTCACCGTCGCCTCAGGGCTCGGGACTACGAGTGCGTACACGTGGCTGAAGCTCCCGGCGTGCGATGAGCCCGAGGTGGTGTTCGGCGCGACGACACTGCCCTGTGTCGTGCTCGGTGGCGTGCCGGGGCCGGATCCCGAGCAGGATCTCAGATCGTGGGGCCGGTCTCTGACGCATCCGGCCGTCCGCGGGCTTGTGGTAGGCAGAGCACTGCTTTACCCAGCGGACGGGGACGTCAAGGCGTCGGTCGACGCGGCGGCCCGAGTACTGCGCGCGGTGCAGCCGTCGGCCCGCGTATGAAGCTGCTTATCGAGCAGCGACTGCCGCTGAGCTGCGCGTACGTCGACGCGGTGCCGCGGTGCTGCCCCGCACCACGAGGGATGTCTCGATGACACTCTCCCGCGGAGGCAGCTCCAGTTGCTCGGCTCGTCGTACGGCGGCCTCGACCGCGGCGGCACCGAGGAGATCTGGATCCTGCCTGACGCTGGTCAGATCGACCGATGTCAGCCGCGCGATCGGGGCGTCGTCGAAGCCGGCGACGGAGATGTCCTCCGGGACACGGAGCCCGTTGCGGACCAGCGTCTGGAGCAGGCTGACGGCGGTGTCGTCGTTCGGGGCGACGACTGCAGTCGGCAGCGTTCGACGTCTGAGGAGCTCGCTCGCCGCCGCGGAGCCGGCCTCTTCGAAGTAGTTCCGCGCCAGGCTGTCGCCAGGCAGGGACAGCAGATCGCGGGACAGGTCGTGCCGCTTGAGGGAGCGCTCGTAACCGCGGCGACGCAGTGCGGCCGGCGCCATCGACGCCGGATCCACGTAGGCAATGCGCCGGTGCCCGAGCCCCGCCAGGTAGTCCATCAGCTCCGAGATGCCCTTGTCGCCGGAGGAGCGGACGACATCGTAGTGCTGGTTGCGCCGGCCCTGGCCCACCACGACCACCGGAACCAGGGTGCGCTCGGCAGTGGTCCGCAGGTTGGCATGGTCGAGATTCGAGCCGATGACGATCAACGCCGCGCACCGGTGGCCGAGCAGATCGTCGACCGCCTGATCCGTACTGCGGGTCGCGGTCTGCGCGCTCAGCATCACGTCGTACCCCCGTGCTGCTCCAGCGGTATAGATCGCCTCGACGATCTCGGGCTCGGGCGAGTGGGTCGGCGCGAAGATGACGCCCAGGTCCTTGCTCTGCGCGCGGCGCAGCGATCGCGCACCGACGTGCGGGGTGAAGCCGAGCTCCTTCGCCGCCTCACGGACGCGTCGCCGCGTCTCGTCACTCGCGCCTGGCTGGTCTCGCATGACCAGCGAGACGAGCTGCCGGGAGACGCCGATGCGGGCCGCGATGTCGGCCATCGTGGGTGGGCGACGGGAGTTGGCGTCGTTGTTCATCAGACCCTCCTCGCTGGCCGCCGTACCTGTCAGATCGATGCCGATCTCATAGCGTACGCGGCCCGGCGCGCCACAAGCAGCGCGGCCGGGCCGCGCTGCGTGCGAGGCGCCACTCGCGTCGGGCTGCTCGCCGGGGGGATCGGCGGAGTACGGACCTTGCCAGCGTCTTCAGCGTCGGCTCGCGTGCGGCGCGTGCCGGGTCTGGGAAGGGCGCGGGTCTCCGCGTCCGCGGTCCGACGAGTCCGGGGTGGGCAGTTCGGTGCCGCAGTCAACGAAGGCGATCCACCGGTTGCCGTGGAAGTCGAGACTTCGCGGACGGCCGACATCAGGTTCATCCGCGGCGTGCCCAGGCGCATGCGCGGCTCGGGTACGGCCCAGGCCACGACTTCCGCGCGATCCGGAGCCAGTCGAACGCCGCCATAGCCTCGGTGCGGTCCGACCGGGCGATGTGGGCCGTCCAGTACGAGTTGGCCGGCCAGATCGACCGCCGATCAGCTCCGCACGTTCCTCAAACATTCCGGCGCCGACATCACAGCCGCGCTCAAACTCGCCGCCCGCTAACCCCGAACTTCCGGAGCGGTAGGTGTCACCGACGAGGATGGATCGCAGTGGCGTTCACGACTGTCCGGGGCGTTCTTTGCGACGGGACAGGATGGTTTGCAGGGCCGCCAGCAAGGCTTCGTGGCGCTTGAGCAGTTCAGGGTCATCGGATGAGGTCTTCCGATCGACGGCTCCGGATCCGGCGAGGCGGACCAGCTCGTCCAACGAGCCGCTCCCGAGTACCTCGACGATCGGTGCGAGCGTACGATCGAGATCACCTCTGCTGGACGCGGGCGAGTGCTCGAGAAGACAGGCGGCTGTCTCGAACAAGTCCCACCGTCCGGCACAGATCTGGTCGCGTATCCAGCGTGCGGCGGCCTTGGGGGCGACCGTTCGCCACGCAGCGAAAGAGTTCCAGAGGAGCTGGCCGACCGCGTTCGGTGATCCTTCCTTCGCCAGCCGGTTGGCCACAGCGTCGAAGATCGCGGTCTGATGCTCTGCGAGCCACCCGGTCGGGCGCTGAATGAGATCCGCGTCCGCGATCGCGTTCGTCAGCAGCATCAGGCCACTGTCGGTCGACTGCATGTCGCTGACGAGTTGCTCGCGGTCATCGTTCGGCACTGGGTCAATGCCTGCAGCCAGGAGATCTGGCAGGGCTCGCCCGAGGTGTGCGCGGATCGCCTCCCGGCTGCTGATCACTGCTCCGGGCTCGGCGGGCAGCCTCGGATAGAGATCGACAAGCAGTTCGATCACGGCGATTGCCGGATAGTCATCCCGGTTCCTGGCCACGTTGAACTTGCGGAGAGTCCGCGCGGTGTCGTTCAGCAGCGCGGTCCGGACGGTCTCTCTCAGCAGTCCTCCGTTGGCGAGATCGACGAGGGCAGCATCGATCTCGGTGTCAGCCACGTCGTCTCGCGGTACACCGATGGCGAAGTACCTGTCGAAGAAGTCGCTGTGCGTCACGCCTTTACGTTCGTGGACTGCTTGGAGGGTGTTGTCGTCGACTGCGTGCGAAGCGCCCCGCAGAGCCAAGCCGATACGCGGGAACAGTTCGCCCAGTACGCCGATCACCAGGCGTACGTCTCCCTCCGCGACACCGACGCCCCGAAGCTGATTCTCCCATCGGGTGATGGTGTTCTTCGCGTCGGTGTCGCGGACGAAGCGGGTGACCTCGTGTTGGCTGGAGACTGTTCCGGTCAGGTCCGCGCGGTTCTGTTGAACGAGCCGGTAGGCAGCGGGCTCGGCGACTCGGAGCCAGGTCAGGAGCATGAAGTCGGCGAGGTCGACCTCAGTCGCGAGTCGGCCGTACAGGGCTTCGAGTTGCGAGACATAGCGACGGATGGCACGCGGCGTGTTCAGTCGATCGACCAGGAACTCGTAGTACACGGACGTGAAGCGCTGGAGCAGTTCGATGCGGCCGCTGAGGTTGTGTTGCTCGAGGAAGCGAACCAGTTCGCGGTTGAGCAGCTCCGATGCGTCCTGGACGCGAAGCGGCGGGATGTCCAGGCGGATCTGAACGATCTTCTCCAGGTAGTCGCGGGCCCGGCCGGGGCTGTGCTCGCAATCGATCAGGTCGGTGTTCGCGAGCAGGTCCAGCACCGTCTGCTCATCGTACGCGATCAGGTAGTAGACGTTCGGGAGGCGGCCGACGACCCGGATGAGTTTGAAGACCAGCAGTAGTTCGTCCGGTGTCAGGCGGTCGATGTCGTCGAGCACCATCAGGATCGGTACGCCGGACTTCTCCAGCGCGGCCTCCGCGCTGCGCTTCGTGGCGTCGGCGCTGAGGCCGCCCCACTGCGCCGCACCGGCCCGGACAAGACTGCTGGCGTCGAAGCCCTTGATGTTTGCTGTCGGGCTGACGGCGACGGCGAGCTTCGCGATCTTCTGCCTAGTCAGGCTCCACCTTTGATCGTCGGGCAGAGCTTCTCGCAGTTCCTCGAAGAATCCGGCCTGGAGCGTCTCGAGGTCCGAATACAGCCACGGCGTACAGATCGCGACTCTCCAGTCGTTACCGGAGTCATCCAAACGCCGGCGAACGAGGTTGATCACGCTCGACTTTCCGGACCCCCATGGGCCGACAAGACCAAGAACACTCGAGCGGCCTTGTCGCCGCACGGCTGACAGCGCCGTGACCACGGTCTCCGCGAACTGCGATCGTCCGAGCAGGTCCGGCGCCCGATCAGTCCCGTCGATCGGATCGTCGCCCCCATCGATCATGCTTCCCTCCCGCGCTCCTGCTGCAGGTCACCAAGGATAGGGGAGCGCCTCGGACGGCATCATTCGCCGATGAACTTCGGCTCGCGCTTCTCGATGAACGCGGCGATGCCCTCGCTGCCGTCGTGGGTTCGGTACAGGTCGGACAGGGCCTGTTGTTCCAGGCTGAGACCGGCCTCGAGCGGTACGTCGGCGCTCAGGTCGATGACGCGCTTGGCGGCGCGGACGGCAAGTGGGGCGTTGGTGGCGATCGTCTGCGCGAGCTCCGTGACGGTCGGCATCAAGTCGTCGGGAGGGCAGACGGACGATATGACGCCACGCCGGCGGAGTTCCTCGGGGCGGTAGAACCGGCCGGTCGCGACAGCTTCCTTGGTGAAGCGTATGCCTGCGGCCCGGGCGAGGCGTTGGGTTCCGCCGCCGCCGGGGATCAGGCCGAGCTTTACCTCTGGGAGTCCGAACTTGGCTCGCTCGGAGGCCACGATCAGGTCGCAACACAAGGCCAGCTCCAGGCCGCCGCCGAGGGCGTAGCCGTTCACAGCGGCGATCGTGAACTGCGGCAGCCGTTCCAGGGCGGAGAAGGTACGCCGGCTCAACCGCTGGTAATTGTCGAACGCCTCGGGGGTCACGCGGTCGTACTCACCGATATCGGCACCGGCGACGAAGCCACGACCGGTCCCGGTGAGCACCACGACCCGAACCGCAGGATCTTTGTGCAGGCGGTCGAACTGTTCGCCGAGCTTCTCCACCAGGCTCCGCGACAAGGCGCCGAGCGCTTCCTCGCGGTCGATTCGCAGGACTGCAACCGCGCCGTCGCGCTCCGCCACGAGGTGATCGTGAAGCCTCATGATGCACTCGCTTCGCGGAGTGTGCGGAGTTCGTCGGCGCTCAGGACCTCGGCCAGAACCTCGTCGTTGTGCTCACCGACGATCGGCGGACGTAGCCGCTGGCGCCACGGTGTCTCGGACAGGGTGATCGGGCAGCCAATCAGCTGGAGGGGGATGCCGGATGCGTGTTCCACGTCGACGAGCAACGGTGATCTGTCCGTTGCGAGCTCCTCGTAGGCCTCTTTCATGGTCCGTACGGGTGCTGCCCAGAAGCCGGCGTCCAGCAGAGCGTCGAGCAGTTCGGTCGTCTTGCGCTGGGCTGCGAGCTCGTCGATGCGTCGTTTGGCGTTATCCCGGTCCAGCCACGGATCGAGCTCGGCCAGCGCCGGGTCGGCGAACACGTCGGCGATGACGTCCATGGGCCCCATGGCGATGGCCAGCCAGCCGTCGATGGTGCGGTAGATGCCGAACGGGGCTTCGAGCCAGGGCTGGGCGATACCGGCCTCGGAGCGCGTGAATTCGACGTCGTGATGGACCATCGCAGAGATCTCTTGTGTCAGGACGGCCATCGTGGCGTGGTAGAGGTCCACCTCGACCCGCTGCCCGATGCCGAAGCGCTCGCGGGCGAGCAGCGCGGCAAGGATGCCGTTCGCCAGGGTGAGCGCACCGGTTGCGTCGCAGATCGACGTGCCAGCGGCGGTCGGCGGGTCGCCGGCTGTCCCGGTGTTGAAGGCGAGGCCCGTGGCGGCTTGGATCAGCAGGTCCTGTCCCGGACGGTTCTCCCGGGCGTACTTCGTGTCCTGGCCCCAGCCTGATCCGGAGCAGTAGATGATGTCGTGGCGGACCGCGCGGAAGTCGTCGTATCCCAGCCCGAGCCGGTCCATCACTCCGGGGCGGAAGTTCTCGACGACGACGTCACAGGTGGCGGCCAGCCGCAACAGTGCCGCGCGCGCGGCTGGAAGCTTTAGATCGAGGGCGACGGATCGTTTGTTCCTGTTCATGGCGAGGAAGGCCGCGGAGTCGCCGCCGATCAGCTCGCCGGCGTACGCGAGTCCACGTTCCCATTCACCCGTTCCTGGCCGTTCGATCTTGATGACGTCGGCGCCGAGGTCGCCGAGCAGTTGGGTCGCGAATGGTCCGAGCATCATCTGGGTGAAGTCGAGCACGCGAAGACCTTCGAGTGCGCTGGGCGTCGGCTGGCGGTCCGGCGTCATGGGTGCTCCTTGTCACGGGCCTTGTTCAAGGCGTCGTTCAGATCGGCGTGGATCGCGGAGGCGGCATCGCCTCGGCGCAGTGCTTCGGTGAGCCGGATGCCGGCGGCCTCCTGGTAGGCCGGCCACCACGCGGCGCGCGGGCGGAGGTACGACGACTCGATGGTGGTACGGGTACCGGAGAAGAAGCCGCCGACCACCTCGTCGGCGGACGGATCGAACCAGACCGATCGGCTGGCCGGTTGACCGTCGTTGCCCAGCACAATCGTCCGCTGGACGTCGGCACCAGCCATCAACGCGGCGAAGGCGGCGGCTTCGTTTGCCTGCTTGCTGGAGGCGCTGACTGCAAGTCCCGCGCCGCCGAGCACAGCGGCCGGGCGTTCACCGACGGACGGCGGCCGGCAGAAGCGCAGCGGCCGTCCGCGTGCGGCTGGGCGTTGATAGTTTGTGTACCCGAACAGCAGAGGCGCATAGACGGGTGCGTCGGAAGACTCCGAGGACATCAGGTCGAGTAGGCCCGGAGGGTTCAGCTGGAAGGAGCGTGGGTCCACACCACGAACCAGTTCGACGAAGATGTCGACCGCTTCTTCGACCCACAGCTCATCGGTAGTGGACAGCTCTGCCGAGATCGAGAGCAGCGAGAGGACAGCGTCGGACGGGTAGAGCGGCAGCGCCACCGAGCCAGGAACTTTCCGGGCCGCCGCCAGTACGTCGTCCCATCGACGCGGTACGTCGCCCCATTCGTCGAGCGTGCTGTCGTCGACCACCGCGACCTGGCAGGCGGCGTCGACGGCGACCGCCCATTGGCTACCGCCCCAGTTGTACGACTCGTGGCTACGCCCGATCGAATCAGCGGCCAGCGCGTCGAGAACAGACGCGTCCAGGAGGCTCTCGAGAGGCACGAGTGCCTCCTCACGGGCAACCCTGCCCACCATCGGGTGATCGATGAACAGCAGATCTGCGGTGCGGGCGATGTCGCCGATCGGCTGGTCGTTGAAGGCTGCCAGTGGGCGTGCGGCGACGGCAATTGCGGTGCCGTGCTGTCGCTCCCAGGCGGCCGCGGCCGCCCGGACGGGGCTGACGCAGCGCGGATGGTCCCAGCACAGGATGCGCAGCGCCATCAGTTGGCGCGCCCGGTGGGGCCGAGGATGCTCAGGCCGCCGTCGACGCGCAGGCAGGTCCCGGTAACGAATGAGGAGTCGTCGGAGACGAGGAACGCCGCCGCGCTCGCGACCTCGTCGGATTCACCGAACCGCTGGAGGGCGTGCGCCGAGTTCCAGTCCTCGATCAGCGCTTGCGGATCCGGGGCGGTGCGGAAGATCTGCTCGTTCAGCGGCGTCATGATGGTGCCCGGCGCCAGGCAGTTCACCCTGATCTGCTCCGGGCCGTACTCGACGGCCGCCTGCTGGGTCAGGGCGACGATCGCACCCTTGGTGGCCGCGTACCCCGCCCAACCCGGGAACCCGACCAGTGCCTGGGCGCTCGCCATGTTGACGATCGAGCCGCCGCCGGCCGATCGCAGGTGCGGTACGGCGTACCGCATGCCGGCCCAGACACCTTTCAGGTTGACGGCCAGCACACGGTCCCAGTCGTTCTCGGAGATGTCCTCGACGCTGCCGGGAACGGCGACCCCGGCGTTGTTCACGATCGTGGTGAGGCGCCCGAAGCGCTCGGCCGCCGCACTGACGAGGTCGGAGACCTGCGCGGGTACGGAGACATCGACCTGAACCGCGAAAGCATCGGATCCACGCTCACGGAGCTGCTGCGTGACGCGCCCGGCGGCGTCACCGTCGATGTCCCCGACGGCGACCTGGGCACCCTCGGCGGCCAGCCGGGCCGCGATCGCCGCGCCGATGCCGGCACCGCCGCCGGTGACGACACAGCTCTTGCCGGTAAGTCTGTTCACGCCGGTTCCTGTTCTCTACTCTGGAGAAACGATTTCCTAATCGTTGTCGGCCGGGCAGTGGAGTGTCAAGTGGATCGAGCGGATCTAGAATCCCGGTCTCACAGGCGAGGTGAGGAGTGGCAATGGCGACCATCAAGGATGTCGCGACGCGTGCGGGCGTTGCCCCGTCGATCGTGTCCCGGCTGCTCAACAACGACCCGACCCTCCGTCTTCGTCCGGAGACCAGGGATCGGGTGGAGGCCGCCGTACGCGCACTCGACTACACGCCGAACCGGGCGGCGCGAGCCCTGCGTGGTGCGCGCGCGGGAGCGGTCGGCGTCGCCTTGCCGCATCTCACCAGCCCCGTCTACGCGCAGATCCTGAGCGGCGCGGAGGCGGAGGCCCGGCGCTCCGACTTCCTACTGGTGACCGTCGAGGTCGACACGCTGGCTGCGGATCCGGCTGGCTTCCAGCGCTTCGTGCGTGGCGGCGCGATCGACGGCCTGCTGCTCCAGCGCGACGGCGTACCGGCCGACGACGTGGTGATCGAGAATCTTCGCGCGCTGGGCCTGCCGTTCGTCATCGTGAACGAACGCGTGAGTGCACAGCTCGCGGGCGTCGCACTCGACGACCGGCAGGCTTCGGCGCTCGCGACCGAGCACCTGCTGGCGCTCGGGCACCGCGAGGTTGCGCACCTCGCCGTCGGCGGCAGCACCAACCGGTCCCTCGACCGCCTCGAAGGCTGGCGTGAGGCCATGGACGTCGCCGGCCTACCGGCGCGGCCAGACCTCGTCGCGGACGGGGGCAGCAAACCCGAGACGGGGTACGCCGGAATGATGAAGCTGCTCGCCCAGAAGACGCGTCCGACCGCGGTGGTCGTCGGGACATTGCTGTCGGCGATCGGCGCGCTCTCCGCCGTCCGGGACGCCGGGCTCCGGGTTCCTGAGGACCTGTCGATCGTCGGTCACCACGACGCCTGGCCCGCGCAGTACTCGAGTCCGCCGCTGACGACGGTGTCCCTACCGCTTGAGGAACTCGGGCGCCGAGCGGTCCGGCTACTGATCGACCAACTCGGTGATGCGGAGCCGCGCCAGGAGCTGTTGCAGTCGCCGGCGCCCGTCATCGTGCCGCGAAGCACCACGTGCCCACCGCGCGTTAGCTGATCGACTGAACTCTTGACAGCGCCCCGAGCTGAGTGCAGGATTCCGGAGAATCGTTTCTCCGATCGCGGCCCGCGGTCGTTCGATCTCATTCGGGAGGCTCGCTTGGCTGCGCCGAACGCCGCGTTACCCGCCGCACGGCCGGGGGCGTGGAAGAGTTTGCTCCAGCACCTGCGCTCGAACTACCTGCTGTACCTGATGGTCGTGCCGGGGCTGCTGTACTTCTGCGTGTTCCGCTACGCGCCGATGTACGGCGCGATCATCGCGTTCAAGAACTACCGGGTGCTGGACGGCATCACCGGAAGTCCCTGGGTGGGCTGGCGCAACTTCGAGCAGATCTTCGGCAGCCCGTACTTCGGCAACATTCTCGCCAACACCGTCCTGATCAGCGTCTACAAGATCATCGTCGGTACGCCGGCCGCGGTCGGGCTCGCGCTGCTGCTGCACGAGGTCCGGGTCCGGTGGTTCAAGCGTGCTGTGCAGACCATCACGTACTTGCCGCACTTCCTCTCGTGGATCGTGGTGTTCGGTATCGCGCTGGTCGTGCTGTCGCCGTCGAGCGGCCTGGCGAACAAGGGCCTGGAGGCCTTCGGCGTCAGCCCGATCGAGTTCCTATCCGACCCGACGTGGTTCCGCAGCGTCTTGGTCGGATCCGACGTCTGGAAGAACATCGGCTGGAACGCGATCGTCTATCTCGCCGCGCTGGCGGCGATCTCGCCGACGCTGTACGAGGCCGCCGCGGTCGATCAGGCATCGCGGTTCCAGCGGGTCTGGCACGTGTCGCTGCCAGGGATCATGCCGGTCATCGTTTTGGTGACGACGCTGAACATCGGGCAGTTGCTGAGCGCGGGGTTCGAGCAGGTCTTCGTGTTCTACAACCCGTCGGTCTATTCGGTCGGGGACATCATCGACACCTGGGTCTACCGGCAGGGCATCCAGGGATTCCAGTACTCGGTCGCGGCGGCGGTCGGGCTCTTCAAGGGCCTCGTGGGGTGTGTGTTGTTGCTGGTGGCCAACTGGGCCGCGAAGCGCTGGGCGAACTCGGGACTGTGGTGAGGACGATGGCTACCCAATTGCAAGAACGTGTCGACGCAGTCGTGAAACCCCTGCCTGTCAAGAGAGTGCGCGACGGCAGGCTGTGGGACGCCGGTGTCTGGACAGTGCTTGGTCTGGTCACCCTGGTGACGTTGGCGCCGCTGTGGTACGTGCTGGTCATCTCGGTGACGCCGACCGATCTGTGGGCCAAGACCAACGGGTCGTTGTTCCCGACCAACATCACCTTCGCGGCGTACCAGCAGTTGCTCGAGAACGGCCGCCTGTTCCGCGCGATGGGCGTCAGCCTCTACGTCACGGTCGTCGGTACGGCGCTCAGCCTGATCGCCACGACCCTGATGGCGTATCCGCTGGCGCGCAAGCGCTTCAAGCTGCGGCGGCCGATCCTCCTGATCGTCCTGTTCACGATGCTCTTCAACGGTGGCCTCATCCCGACGTACCTGATCGTCCGGGACCTGAGCCTTTTGGACAGCTACTGGTCGTTGATGCTGCCGAACCTGGTCAGTGCCTTCAACCTCCTGGTGATGAAGGCGTTCTTCCAGTCGCTGCCGGACGAGATCGAGGAGGCAGCGCGCATCGACGGAGCCTCGGAGTGGCAGATCCTCTGGCGGATCGTGCTCCCGTTGTCCAAGCCGATCATCGCGACGATCGGTCTGTTCTACGCCGTCGCCGAGTGGAACAGCTTCTTCGACGCGGTGCTCTATATCAACGACCCGGACAAGCAACCGTTGCAGGTGGTACTTCGCTCGATTCTGACCTCGGGCAATCTCTCGGCGTACGTCGACGTGACCGCGGCGGACACGCCGCCGCAGCAGTCGTTGCAGATGGCGGCGGTCGTCATCACGACCATCCCGGTTCTGCTGGTCTATCCGTTCCTGCAGCGCTACTTCACCGCCGGCGTGCTGCTCGGATCGGTCAAGGATTAGTTCAAAGGAGACAACACGATGCGCTCACTCAAGTTCGTCGCCGCCGCAGGGGCGACTGTCCTCCTGGCTTCGGCCTGCAGCGGGGGCGGCAGTTCGGGCGATTCCGGCGACGCCGATTCGTCGACGATCGAGCTCTTCGCGTCGGTGGCGACCCCGGTCGCCGGACCGCCTGGCGACGACTACTTCTGGAAGAAGCTCGTCAAGGACGCGACGGGCGTCGACGTGAAGCTGAACTTCGTGACCGAAGGCAGCCAGTACACGCCGAAACTGCAGGCCCGGGCGGCGGCGAACGACCTTCCGGATCTGTACTACTCCGACGCTACGACGCAAAGTCAGTTGAGTAGTCAGGGGCTGGCTGGTGACTGGACGCCGTTGCTCGACAAGATGCCGACCTGGGTCAAGGAGCACGAGGTCGACCGGTTCAAGCCGGTCGGCACGTTCGACGGCAAGCTGACCGGGCTGACCGGCCGTACCGGGTATCCGTACAAGCCGGTCGTTGTCATCCGCAAGGACTGGCTGCAGAAGCTCAACCTCGGTGAGCCGAAGACGCTCGATCAGTACCTCGAGGTGATGAAGGCGTTCACCGAGCGCGACCCGGACGGTAACGGCAAGAAGGACACCTATGGCTGGACCGGGGCGATCAAGGCGGACGGCAGCCTGTTCGGTTTCGACCCGATCTTCGGTGCCTTCGACGCGCTCGGTCTGTGGCAGCAGAGCGGCGACTCGGTCGAGTTCGTCGGAACGTCCGACAAGTACCGCGACGCGCTGGCGTTCATCGACAAGATGAACAAGGCCGGCGTCATCGACCCGGACTGGAAGGCCCAGAAGCCGGAAGACACCGCGGTCAAGTACCAGTCCGGCAAGGTCGGCCTGATGCAGAACGACTGGTGCGCCGCACTCTGCGCCGGCAACTACTCGCTGTTCCACAAGGGCAACCCGAAGGGCGTCGTCGAGATCATCGATCCGCCGACCGGGCCCGGCGGAGCATCCGGGTCAGGGACCTATTCGGCGGCGGGCATGATACTCGGCATCTCCCAGAAGGCCGTCGAAGCCGGCAAGGGCGAGCAGATCGCCAAGGTGCTCGACTGGATGGCCGGCCCCGGCTACATCCCGACCGTGTTCGGTGAGGAAGGCAAGACCAAGGGCCACGTCAAGGACGCCGACGGGAAGATTCGCCTGAACAACGCCAACACCGACTACGCCAGCAACCTGCAACTCGTTGCTGTCGGCATCAAGGGCACCACGGAAGAGCTCAAGAGCCGGTACGGCGGGGCGTCGACGACACAGGGTGACGGTTCCAGTTGGTCCGCGAACGACTGGCTCGACAAGATGGCGAAGTACCCGAAGAAGGACATCACCAGCTTCGCGGCGCTGCCGCCGCCGCCGGTGGAGAGCGGCGCGGACCTGACCAGGGTCATCAACGAGGGGGCGTTCAAGTTCGCCAGTGGGACGCAGCCGTTGTCCGGCTGGGGCGACTACGTCGCCAGCGTCAAGAAGACCGGACTCGACACCTGGACGCAGAACGCGCAAAGCCGGCTGAAGGAAGTCGGCCCCGTCCGCTAGGCGAGACGACTCGACGACAGGAGATTCACTGCGGTGGCAGGGTACGACACGCACGACTTCGACTTCGATCTGCGGCGACGGATCGCCGAGACGCTCTGGACGACCAGTGGTTGGTCGACGGTCGCGCTCGTGCCGGGCACGGTGTGCGGCGTGGGGGCCTGCTTCTCTCCGCCGTACGCCGCGCCGCAGGCCAGTTTGTCCGTCGTGCTGGAGACAGAGGGCACGCGCATCACCGACACCGGAACTTCCGGGATGGACGGCACCAAGTTGTTGCCGTCCGGCGGCACCTGGCGGCTTGACGGCGTCGAGCGGTGGGGTACCTACCATCGTCGGCACGACGGCCGTCTGGTCTCGCTGCAGGTGCGCTCGGAGCTGACACCGATGCATGGGCAGCCTGGGTACGCGCTGGTTGTTGCTGTCCGCAACCGTTCGGACCGGACGCTGTCCCTCCGGTTGCTGCCTGAGCTCTCGGCCGGGCCGGTCGGGACGGTCCCGCTAGGGGAGTGGGGGTGGATGCCGCCGGAGCCCAGCGCCATGGTGGCCGAGCGATTGGTGCACGGCCGGTTGGAGACCGGACTCGAGCCCTCGGAGGAGGCGGTCTTCGAGCTAGCTGTGCTGCTCGACGGTTCGACGCCACATGCATCACCGGCTCAGCTGGCCGCGGAGTCGCGGGTCGCGGCTGGGCGACGTACCGCGCAGGTGCTCGCTCGGGTCCCACGCTTGACGGCCGAGTTGCCCGAGCTGGACGAGTATTACCGGCGCTCGCTCGCGAGCGGCCTCGTCTGCCTCTGGGACAACCCGTCCTTCGCGACCGTGCCGTTCCCGGCGACGTCGGGGATCGACGGCGGTGCGCTGTGCGCGTACGCCTGGGACACGGGCGGATACGCACCTCATACGCTGTCGCTGATGCTCGGCCGCGGCGTCGTCGACGTACTCGAGGCGATGGTCCAGGCAGACCTGACGGATCACTACGCCATAGCTCCTGACGGCGCAGGCACCGGCGTCGCCTACGCGTACAGCGCCTGGTCGTTGGTGATGCTCGCGCAAGCAGCCGCTTGCCACGACGGCATCACGCCCGAACTCGTGGCGCGACTGCACGAGACGGAAGCGCGGCTCGCCGATCGGTTCCTGACGGTAGGGGAGTTGCGAGACTACGGTGCGCAGGAAAACCTGCTGGAGATGCGTTCGACCGGCTGGGAGCATGTCGTCGCCAGCCCGAACGCGGAGCGCGCGTCGAGCCTCGACTCGCTCGCCGGCCTCGTAGACCAGTTCGGCGTCCCGCTTCCTGTCGATGCTCTACGCGCCCAGGCAGAGCGGGTTCGTGAGGCCGTCCGGCGCGAACTCTGGGACGCGACAGCCGGATGGTTCAAGAGCCGCTATCCGGACGGACACACCGAGCTCGCCTACTCGGTGCAAGCCTTCGACGTACTGCGGGCGGGCGTCTGTACGCCGTCCATGACGAAGGCCATGTTGGCGCAGCTGCGCGATGGCGCCTTCCTTGCTGAGTACGGCGTCAGCAGTGTGTCGGCCGAGGACCGTACGCACTACGAGCTGGGCGATCTGGACTGGTCTGGTGGTGGCGCCTACACGGGGGAGGCGCCACAACTGGCGCTCACGTTGTGGGAACAGGGCGAGCCACGGCTTGCCTGGGATGTCCTGCGGCGGGTGCTGTGGATGGGACGGCACTTCGCCTACTTCCCGCAGGACCACTTCTGCGACCGTCCCGCCGTACAACAGCGCGGCCGGCGGACGAACGTGATCGCCGGCTTAACCGGCACGGAGGCGGTGATCCTCGGCCTCGCAGGGCTGCGGCCGCAAGTGAACGGCGCACTGAACCTCGAACCACCGACCTGGCTGCCCACCGCACTGGAGCTGCGCGGCCTCGTCTACCGCGGGCGAGAGATCGACCTCGCGCTGTCGGCCGAACGCTGCGAGGTGTCAGTCGACGGCCGCACCATCCATTCCGGGGAACTGGCCCCGCTACAGATTCTGGGAGCACCTGACAAGTGACGTCCACGAAACGGGCCGCCATCGTCGGCACCGGCCATCGCGCACAGCTGTTCACCGAGGGACTCGCACACCGCGAGCACATCGACGTGGCGGCTTTCTGCGATCCGAATCCGGTCCGGATGGAGCACCACAACCGGCTGCTGTCCGTGGCGGGGCGCGCACCTGCGGCGACGTACGGACCGGATGACTTCAAAAAGCTTCTCGACGTCGAGCGCATCGACACCGTTGTCGTGACGACTGTCGACGTCCTGCACGACGAGTACATCGTCGCGGCCTTGCGGGCCGGATGCCGGGTGGTGACCGAGAAGCCGATGACGACGGACGCGGACCGCTGCCGCAAGGTCCTGGATGCGGTCGCCGACACCGGCGGCGACCTGTCGGTGGCCTTCAACTACCGCTTCAACCCGGTGCACGAGCTGGTCCGCCGGGAGATCTCCGGCGGCTCGATCGGTGAGGTGTTGTCCGTGCACTTCGAGTGGCTGCTCGACGTCCGGCACGGGGCCGACTATTTCCGGCGCTGGCACCGGGAGAAGGACAAGAGCGGTGGCTTGATGGTGCATAAGGCGAGCCATCACTTCGACCTCGTGAACTGGTGGCTCGGCACCCGTCCGCAGCGGGTCTTCGGCCAAGGCCGGCTCGGCTTCTACGGACGCGAGAACGGCGAGCGAACGGGGTATCGGCGTGACTACGAGCGGGCGCACAACTCGCCCGCGGCCGCTGACGACCCGTTCGCACTGCACCTGGCCGACAACGACGGGCTGCGGGCTCTGTACCTGGATGCCGAGAGTGTGGACGGCTACTGCCGCGATCGGAACGTCTTCGGTGACGGCATCACGATCGAGGACGACATGGCGGTGCTGGTCGGGTACGACTCCGGCGCGAGTATGTCGTACCACCTGACGGCGTACTCACCCTGTGAGGGCTATCGGGTGATGTTCAACGGTACGGCTGGCCGGCTGGAGCTCGATGTCGAGGAGAGCGTGTGGCAGCGTCCGCGCGCGAAGGTGACTTCGGCCAAGGGGTCTGTCCATGGCGACACCGCGTTGGACAACGCGGGCGGTGCCCGGATCCTCGTACGCCCCCTGTGGCAGCAGCCGCGCGAGATCGAGATCCCGGAATTCGACCATGCCGGTCACGGCGGTGGCGACGCACGGATGCTGCGGGCGCTGTTCGACGGTGAGGACAGCGACGCTGCGACGGCCACCGAAGTCGACGGAGCCCTTGCGCTTGCCACTGGACTTGCCGCCAACTCAGCTTTCGTCCACGGACTGCCAGTGGCCATCGATGACGTAGTACGCATTCCCTGAGCACGACATCCACCGTCCGAAGGATGTGATCGACGTGGTACCACGCCGTATCAGCAGTGCTGTCGCGGCACTGGCGATGATCATCGCCGGTCTCCCCGCGCTGGCCGTACCGGCTCGCGCGGAAGGACCGGTCGAAGTGCTGCCGGCCGACTCGCTAGCCGCCTTCACCATCCCCAAGGGGGATCCGCCGCCGACCACGCAGATCGTTCCCGTGGCGGGCAACCCGAAGATCGACCGCGCATTGCGGATCACCGTGCCCGGCAGCCCTCGTAGCGCCGGGTTGGACGGGGAGTACGAGATCGGACTGGCCGCATCGACGGCTACCGCGGTACAGGCCGACGATGCCGTGGTGGCGACGTTCTGGGCGCGGTCCGCGGCCGAGACCGGTGAAGCGACGTTCGTGTTCCAGCGCAACGGCGGCAGCCCGAAGTCCGCGGTTGCGTCGCTGAAGCTCAGTCGCGAGTGGCAGCGGTTCGAGTTCCCGTTCCGGATCGTCGGCAGCCATGCCGCCGGCGACGCCCAGATCTCGTTGTGGCTCGGCTACGGCCCGCAGGTCCTCGAGCTCGCGAACGTCTCGGTGCTCAACCACGGACCCGGCAATCCCGCGGGGTTCCCGTCGGTGACCTATCGCGGCCGGGAGGCGGATGCCGCGTGGCGAACGGCCGCGGACACCCGCATCGACAAGTACCGCAAGGGTGATCTCCGGGTCCACGTAGTCGACGCCGCCGGGCGGCCGGTTCGCAATGCCGCGGTTCGCGCGGACATGCAGGAGCACGCGTTCAACTTCGGTACGGCGGTTTCGGCGCAGACGATGGGTAACGACACGGCGGACGGACGGATGCACCGGACGAAGGTGAGCGAGGACGTCAATCAGGTGACGTTCGGCAACGACCTGAAATGGAACTACTGGGAGAACCAGGCTCACCGCACCCAGTACACCCAGCCGGCGCTCGAGTGGCTGCGGGACCAGGGCAAGGATGTGCACGGGCACACGCTCGTCTGGGGGTCGTGGGGGTTGATGCCGCCCGACGTTCAGCAGTTGGCCGGCGATCCTGCCGCGCTGCGAAAGCGGATCGACGACCATATCACCGACGAGGTGTCGTCGCTGAAAGGCCGGATCGACGCGTGGGACGTGGTGAACGAGCCGTATTCCGAGCACAACGTGACCGACATTCTCGGGCAGCACGAGATCGCCCGCTGGTTCCGGCTGGCCAGGCAGGCCGACCCGGAGGCGCGGCTGCTGCTGAACGAGTACGACATCCTCGAGAAGAACGGCTGGACCAGGCGCAAACAGGACTACCTGTACAACCTGCTCAAGTCTCTGCGGGCGCGGGGCGCGCCGATCGACGCGCTGGGCATCCAGGGTCACTTCACCGACCTGCAGCCGACGCCGCCGGAGGATCTCCTGCCGATCCTGGATCGGTACGCCGCGCTGGGTCTGCCGATCGAGATCACCGAATTCGACCTCGCGGGCCGGAGTACGACGTACGTCGACGAGCAACTGCAGGCCGACTACACCCGCGACTTCCTGACCACGATGTTCAGCCACCCGAAGGTCGACGCGGTCAGCACGTTCGGGCTCTGGCAGGCCAACATCTGGCACCCGATGGCGGCGCTGTACCGCACCGACTGGTCAGCGAAACCGAACGCCCAGGCGTGGCGGGACCTGATCTACCGGCAGTGGTGGACCAACGCTCAGGGCACGACCGATGTGAGGGGTTCCTACGCTACCCGCGGCTTCCTCGGCGACTACCTCGTCACGGTGACCGTGAACGGAGTCACGAAGCAGCAACGGGTCTCGATGCCGGCCAACCGCGGCAAGACCGTCACGATCGTCGCAGACGGTATCCCCACCGCGCCACGTACGGAGCTGTCCAGCACGATCCGTGGCGGCGGCTTCGAGTCCGCCACGACCGGCTGGCAACCGCTCGGCGGTACGCCGCAGACCGGCAGCGATGCACACAGCGGGACGGGCGCGTTGCAGGTCGGCCGCGCCGCGGGCGGGGGAGTGACTCAGGACGTCATCGACCTGAAGGCCGGCACGAACTACACGCTCAGCGCCTGGGCGAAATCGAGTGCCCCCGGCAACCAGTGCTACGTCGGCGTCCGTGGCGGTCCGAGCCCGGGCCAGACGGGCTTCCAGTACACCCTCAACTACCGTGACGAGACGAGCTACCAGCAACAGGTCGCTACCTTCACCCCACCGACGGGTACCACGTGGACGCAGGCATTCGTCTGGCAGAACCCCGGAGTCGCCGGAGGACCGACGTGTACGGTCGACGACGTCACACTGGCCGAGACGACCGGTACGCCGTCGGCGCCGCCCGCACCGCCGTACATCCAACCCAGACTGCCGGGCAGTCCCAACGCGCTGACCAACGCCGACCTGGAGCAGGGCAGCACGACGGGTTGGTACTGCCTCGGGCCTTGCACGCTGGCGCTGGCCGGCAGCCCCACCCATGGCGGTGCGGGCGCACTCGCGGTCACCGGCCGCGGTGAGACCTGGGCGGGCGCGGCGCAGCGGGTCAGCGTCGCGCACAGCGGCCGGTACAACGCGTCGGCCTGGGTGCGGCTGAAGAACCCAGGCACCGACACAGCCGACCTGGCCCTCAAGGTGACGTCGTCGACCGGAAGCACGACGCTCCGGCTGGGATCGGCCGCTGTCACGGACACTGCCTGGACTCAGCTCAGCGCCTCGACCGCGCCGGTCACGTTCACTGGGTCGTTCCTGTCCGCAGAACTGTGGATCAGCACCCGGAGTGGCACCACCAAGGCCGACCTCCTGGTCGACGATGTCACCTTCGGTGCCCGATCCGCGCCGCCACCCGGCCTCGACTTGTTGACGAACGGAGCTGTCGAGGACGCCGGGGCCGGTTGGTACTGCTTCTCGCCCTGTACGGCATCCCCGGTGGGCTCGCCGATTCACAGTGGGTCCGGCGCGCTGCGGATCACCAATCGGACGTATGCGTGGACCGGTCCGGCGCAGGGGGTGCTGAACCTGACCAGCGGTGCCCGCTACAAGACATCGGCCTGGCTTCGGCTGGCCGACGGGGCTCCAGACACCACGGCGCTCATCAAGCTCAAACTGTGGTTCACCGACGGCACCAGCACCACCGTGCCACTGGCCGAAGGCGACATCACCTCGTCGCAGTGGCGCCAGGTGCAGGCAAACGACGTCGCCGTGAGCTGGAGCGGAACCCTCGATCGAGCCGAGTGGTGGATCAGTACGGCGGGTGGCGCCGACGACCTGCACGTCGACGACACGGCACTGCAACCCGCCGGCGCATCCGAGACGGCATTCACCCCGGTGACACCCCGGGATGTCTGCGTGGCGCGCCACCCAGGCAGGACCGACATGGCGTACTTCGGCTACAGCAACCCGAACAGCTTCGGAGTGCCCGTACCGGTCGGGACCAGCAACCGGATCAGCCCGGCACCGGCCGACCGCGGCCAGCCGGTTCTCTTCGAGGCCGGAACCCAGCCCCGCCGAACACCAGTCACGCTCAACCCCGGCCGGAGCGTCACCTGGCAGCTGAACGGACAGTCCCTGACCGCCAACGGTGCGACCCGCACCTGTTGACACCTACTCCTGGGAAAGAAATGAAGATCACGATCATCGGTGGCGGAAGCCGCACCTGGACCCCGCGCCTGATCCAGGACTTCCTCCGCACCCCCGAACTGTCCGGGGCGGAGTACGTCCTCCTCGACATCGACCGACCCGCCGCGGACCTGATGGCGACCTTCGCCACGCAGCTTGCGGCGAAGTTCGACGTACCTGCGACCATCACGGCCACGCAGGACCAGGCCTCCGCACTCGACGGTGCCGACTACGTGGTCATCACGATCACGACCGGCGGTCTCGACACGATGGCCAACGACCTCGACATCGCCGAGCGGCATGGGATCTACCACACGGTCGGCGACACGTGCGGTCCCGGTGGCTGGAGCCGGCTGATCCGGAACGCCGACGTTTTCATCGAGCTCGCGAAGGCGATCAACAAGTACGCTCCCGGCGCGGCGGTGATCAACTACACGAATCCGTTGGCACAGCTCACGAAGCTCCTGTCCGAGCACTGCATCGGCCCGGTCGTCGGCCTCTGCCACGGCGTCGTCGACAACCGCGATTTCCTGACGAAGCGATACGGTCCGGACATCGAGATGGCGTACGGCGGGATCAATCACTTCTACTGGACCACCCGTGCCACGGTCGGGGACAGGGACGTCCTGGCGGATCTCGCAGCGGTGGTCGAGCACACCGATCTGGACACCCTCGAGGCGGATCGCGAACCCGACCCGCTGGGCTTCAGCTCGGGCCACGCGGTGGCCACCGAACTGTTCCGGCTCGCGGGGGCGCTGCCGTACCTCGCCGACCGGCACAACTGCGAGTTCGTGCCGTGGTACATCACCGACCTGGAACGGATGGAACAGTACGGGCTCCGCCGTACGTCCGTCGCCGCTCGACTCACGAAGCTGACCCAGCAGCAGGAGTCGGTCGAGCACATGATCCGCGACGGCATCCCCGACGACTGGGTGAAGCCCAGCGGCGAGACCGTCGCCGACATCGTCCGCGCCCACTACACCGGCGAGCCCTTCATCGACGTGGGCAACGTACCGAACCGCGGTCAGATCGCCAATCTGCCGGAAGGTGTCGTCGTCGAAACACCGGTCCGATACGACAAGGAGGGCTTCACTCCGGTCCACATCGGTGCGCTGCCCGCCGCCGCCGCGAGCCTGGTCGAGCCATGGGCCCACGTGTACGAGTTGGAGGTGCAGGCCTGCGTCGACCGCGATCCACGACGGGCGCTCGACGCGCTACGACTCGCTCCCACCTGCGCCACACTGAGCTCTTCCCGGGTCCGGGACATGGGCCAGGCCCTGCTCACGGCCAACCGTCCGTACGTCGAGTGGCTGTGAAGATCGCGGTAACCGGCGGTAGTGGCCGACTTGGCCGGACTGTGGTGACGACGCTGCGGGAACGCGGCCACGACGTGGTCAACGCCGATCTCCACGACACCGGCGACGGGCCGTTCATCGCTGTCGACCTCACCCGGCCCGGCGACAGCTACCAGCTGCTCACACGCAGCCGGGCGGAGGCCGTGGTACATCTCGCGGCACTGGCCGAGCCGCTCCGACACCCGGAGACGAAGCTCTTCGCCTGTAACGTCACCAGCACCTTCAACCTGTTTCAGGCTGCCGTCGATCTCGGCGTCGAGACGGTGATCTACGCAGGCAGCCCGAGTTCCGTCGGGTACGGAGCGCCGCACGGCTGGATCCCGCAGTACCTGCCGATCGACGAGGATCACCCGCTCGAGCCCTGGCACGCGTACAACCTGGCCAAGGCTGTTGGCGAGCAGGTTCTGCAGTCCTTCGTACACCGGCTGCGGGCTTTCACGGTACGGCCGTGCTTCGTCGTCACGCCTGACGAATGGGCCGGACGAGCACCGACCCAGACCGGCATCACCATCCAGGAACGACTCGACCGGCCCGAGATCGCGGCGACCAGCCTCTTCAACTACGTCGACGCCAGGGATGTCGCGGACCTCATCGCCCTCCTGATCGAGAACAGCGGCCGAGTCCCGAACGGCGAGATGTTCTACGCCTCGGCCCCGGACGCGCTCGCCCGGAGCCCGCTCAGCGAACTCATACCCCGCTACTACGAAGGAACCGAGCAATTGGCCTCGGGCTTGACCGGCAACCGTCCCGCATTCTCCACCGCGAAAGCGACCCGGCTGCTGGGGTGGCAACCAACCCGCTCCTGGCGCACTGCAATGACGCCTTGAATCACTTCCAACGGGTGACCGAAAGTGAATCCAATGTCTGCTGATCATGCCATCGCGATCATCCCGACGTCGCATCTCGACCTGTTCTGGCTCGGTGACTACCGCAACTGCCTGCGGCGCGGCGACCAGGTGATCGCGTCGTACCTCGATCGGGCGGTGACGTCCGACGAGACCTTCGTCATCGACACCGCAATCTTTGCCGAGCATTTCCTCACGACACACCCCGAGTACGAGCAGGTTGTGCGTGACTTGCTTGCCGATGGACGGCTCGAGATCGGGGCCGCCTACATCGATCGGTGGGAGAACCTGGTGCTCGGCGAGACGCTGATCAGGAACGTCCAGATCGGCCGGCGCTGGCTGCGGGACCGGCTGGGCGTGGACGGGCGGCTCGCCGCCCACCCGGACCTGCCGGGCCTGAACGCGCAGACGGCGCAGATCTACGCCCAGGCGGGGATCGAGTACTACGTCACCAGCCGGAAGATCTTCCAGGAGGGGCGGGTCTGGCGGCACCGAGCTCCTGACGGTACGGCGCTGACCATGCTCACGTGGCCGCACCACTACGTGTTCCTCGCCCTCGACGAGGACGGGCTGGATCCGCACGGAGATGGCAACTTCGCCGGCGACGCGGTGCTGTCGACGCAGGACCTGGCCGAGCGGTATCCGCACGGCACGATCGCGGTCTCGGGGTCCGCGGGTGACCTCACGGCGGCCGACGACTTCCTGACGCGGTACGGGAAGGACATCCAGGAGTACGTGAAGGGGTACCGCGACAAGCCGTTCGACATCGGCTTCTCTATCCCGGGCCGTGTGCTGGCGCCGTACCTGGAGTCGAACACCGGGTTGGTCGAAGTGAGCGGGTCACTGCCGAGTGTGTGGGGTGTCGCGCCGGACGAGGAGATGCGGTTCTTCCACCGGGTCCGCGCGACGGAGCGCCTGCTGCTGGATGCCGAGACTGCATCGGTCCTGGGAGTCCTGTCCGGCAGGGATCCGCTGCCGGCGTCAGCGGCATCGTGGCGAGGGCTCTATGGCGAGGACGCGTTCTTCGCCGACGACGACAGGCCGCCGACCGGACGCGAATGGGAGTGGCTCTGGCGGATGCACGCGTTCACGCAGGACCATAACGGCGGCGGACAGGACGGAACCCTGTCGATCTTCCAGAAGAAGGTCCGGCACGACAGGACGGCGGACTACGCAGCCGAGGTCATCGAGCACGCTCTCGGCGGTGACGACCGTGCCCCGAGCGTGCTGCGAACCCGGTTGGGTCCGTCGGAGGAAGCGATTGTGCTGGACTCCGACGTCCTGGAACGCCTGCGCCCCTGGCTGGAGGGCAGTTCGGAGGTTCAGTTGCTACCCGACGGCGGGTTCGGCCCGAGGGGCGCGCTTGCCCTTGCACCGGCTGCGGGCGTCGGCGTCGGACCCCTGCAGCTGCGGGCCGGCCACTCGCCGTTGAGTGCCGTGTCTCACGACGACGAGATCGTCGTGGCGAATTCGGAGGTCTCGGTGCGCGTCGATCGGGCCACCGGCCGGGTCAGCCTCCACGACCGGAGACGCGACAGGGCCTGGAGCGGCATAATCAAGGCGCCGTACGCCGTACCGGAGTTGGGGAACGACGTGACGCTGCGAACCGACGAGGGGGCGCGGTCGGCGGCCAGGGTCGAGTCCGTCGAGCTGTCCGGCCTGGGCCATGTTGCCGCTGTGGTGCGGATCCGTTGGCGCCTCCTCCAGGTGACCTGGACAGCAGACGTGCGGGTGTGGGCCGACAGCTCTCGCGTCGACGTCGATCTTGCCGTCCGGTGGCCGGCCCTCGAACGCTGGCAGATCCGGCTGCCACTCGGGCGGCTGCCGCGGGCGGATGTCAGCCATGGGACGCCGTTTCACGGCTCGGGCTGGGAAGACCTGCCACGGCAGCAGAACAGCCGGATGGCCGACGAGATCTCGATCGAGGACATGCGCGCCTACCGCGAAGTGCAGCAGTGGGTCCATCAACGGCGAGGTGATTCCGGGCTGATGCTGGCGACCAGCCACCCAGCGTTCCGGCACGACGGTCAGGAACTGTCCGCTGTCCTGCTGCGGACCGCGCCGTCGTGCGGGGACAGCAGGATGCTGTGGACGAACCCTGGCCTCAACACGTGGTCGTTCGCCTTCGATGTTGCGGACGCGGACTGGCGGGCTGGGCAGGTCGCCGAGCGTGCTGACCGTTGGTGGCGGATGCCGCGATTGGTCGCCGGCTCGGTCGGCGAGATCGACGTTCTCGGCAACAGCGGTGATCCGATCCGGATCTCGGCCCTGTACCTGCGCGAGAACGGCCACCTCGTCGCCAGGCTGGTCAATGAGAGCGCCTTGCCCGCCGAGGTGGCGCTCACCGGGGATGTGGTGCGGGACCGGGCCGAGCTCGTCGACCTCGCCGACCGAGTCCAGCAGGAGGTCGAGGAACACGAAGGTGCCCTGCGCTTCACGGTGCCACCGTGGCGGATCCAGACCGTTGACCTGGGCAAGATCAATCGGGAGTTGCCGTGAGCAGTATCGATTTGAGCGCCGTACGCGCGGAGCTGTCGTCAGCGGTGTTGTCCGACGCGCTGGACAGCCGCGGACTGCGGCATCAGTGCTTGGCCGCGGGAATCACGCCCCTCGAGCCAGCGCACACGATCGCCGGGTACGCCTACCCGGTCCGGATCGAACGCGTCAACCAGGTTCCGGATCGCCCGTTCCGGGGGCTTGTCGCCGCGCTCGATGCCATCGGACCCGACGAGGTGTTCGTGACTCCGACAGGTCGCGCCGACGACATCGCCGTCTGGGGAGAGCTGCTGTCGACGGTCTGCTAGGCCCGCGGCGCCGCCGGCGCGGCGACCGACGGACTGATCCGCGACACCAGAGCCATCCGCAGGCTCGGATTTCCGGTCGCGTCCGCGGGTGTCATCCCGTACGACAGTCTCGGCCGGCACGAGGTCGTCGCGCACGGCGTGCCGTGCGAGATCGACGGCGCCGCCATCGCGCCCGATGACCTGGTGGTGGGCGATGCCGACGGCGTTGTCGTCGTACCTGCATCTGTCGCGGTTGCGACGGTCGAGGCGGCGCTGACGAAGCGTGCCGCCGAGAAGGAGTTCCTCGCCGCGGCGGCCGGTGGTATGTCGCGACCGACGCGTTCATGACCTACGGCGTCCTGTGATCCCACGAGGAGAATCTGAGTCCATGAGCATCGAACCCGGGACCGTCGGCGACCGGGCGAGCCTGGTCATCGCCGGTGTCGACGCCTACGAGGTGACCGTTCCGATCGAGGCCCCGATCCGGCACTCGTACGGAGTCCACGAAGCCTTATCCTGAATCCGTGGAGCGGTCGCGGGTGAAAGGGGGTCGTGCGGCGGGGTGAACGTAGAAGTGCCTTCTGGGGCAGGAGAATCGGGAGTGTCGAGGTCCCTGTTCGCTGCGCACCGAGAAGGCACTGGAAGTGAAACTACATCATGCGTGGTCCAGGGCCACGCCATTGTTCGATGATGAGCACTTGGTGTCGTGCGCGGGGCTGGTCCCGGTGATGGCGCTGGCCGAGCAGGCCGGGCTGTCGGAGCTGATCGCTGAGCGAGTCACGTTCGA
>NZ_JBITJU010000023.1:0-168081 GCF_044460355.1 Kribbella sp. NPDC050124 | reverse complement strand
AACAGTCATCCAATGCCTGTGTACGGGGTTAATGCATCTTTCGGCATTGACTTTCGGCACGCTGTTGAGTTCTCAAGAATCGGACGCACACCGCGCTTCAGACTTTCGTTTGAAGCTCCGGGGCAACTCGCCCAACTTTACTGTTCCGTCCGGGGCCGGTCAAATCGGCCTCTTTCGTCCCAGTCCCCCTGCGTGACTCAGTGTCCGAAACCCGCCGAGGCGTGTTTCGGCTTCCGAGACCTTCAGGGAGTTTGTCGGAGGGCCGGCCGCTTTCGCGTCCCGCGCCTCGCTCCAACAAGAAGAACATTACTGACATTCGCGGTGAAGATGCAAATCGGGGTGCCGGAGCCTGTCCGAACCCTTACGAAGCACCCTCGGAGCCGGTCAGCCGGCACGGCCGCGAGGCAGTCGTCGGTCCCTCTGGTCACATCACTCACTCGCGTCTCCACGAGCGACATCTCCCATGATGCCCCACCACTCAAGCGACCACCACGGGACTTCGTACGGCGTCCATGGCGACGGCTCACCAGGTCGTCGTACCCGAGGCTCCGTCAGAGACGGGGCGAGCTGCGAGTCCTGGTGGGAGCCGGCGTTGCCGACTCCCACCAGTCACGTACCGCACCGTCCAGCAGACGCCTCTCGGCGAGTGGCCGCTCGTAGCGGCTGAGGTTGAGGCCCGGGGTCATGGATCCGAACGGCATCAGGTGTAACCGGTGCCGTGCTGAAGCTATTCCCGGCTGCCCCAGGCGGGGCGAGCACCGTCCTGCTCGCCCCGACCTCTCGGGCTACCTCGACGGTTGTGGTGCGCTGCAGTCGATCTTCGGGTTGGCACCGACGTAGTTCAGCGGGCCGACCACGATGGTGACCAGCGTCGTGCCCACCTTGGCGCACGTCGCGTCCGACCCCGCGAAGTAGTTCCGTTGGGCGGCGGCCGCGAAGCCGATCAGTAACCAGACGACAACGATGATCGCCACCGTGCGAGAACCAGTCGTAGACGCTCTACGAGTGCGCATGTCACCTCCAGGGCTGGGCGCACCCCCGTGTGGATCGCCAATCCGGTTCCCGCCGCAACGCCTACAGAAACGGTTTGGATCAAACCTCGCGGTAGTCGTACTGCGGCTTGATGTGAGTGTTCACGTACGCGCCGATGCTGGGAGCGGCGAGTAACGCGGCATAGGTGGTCTGCGGGACTTCGTAGTACTGGTACGTGGAGCCGTTGACGTACTCGAGCTCCAGAGTCCCGTCGGACCAGCCGATCGATCGCACACTCGACGAGTTCACCAGTCGTCGCCTCACCTGTGCTCCTCTCGGGTACGTCGACCTAGTGTGCCGGTGATCGCTCAGGCTCGGCCGACTCCAGGCGCGCCACCGCCCGCGCGAGGTCGCCGAGCGTCTCGTTGAGCCGGCTGAGCGCGTCCTGGTCGAACACGAGCTGGGGTTCGTCCCGGCCCAGGTTGGCGGCGAACCTGATCCTGGCGTCGGGAGGCGCCTGTCTCAGTGAGGTGTCGAGTGCTTGTTGCATCAGATGGCTCGGCTCCATCTCCGGGCGCTCGCGCCACTTGGTCACCGTCCGCGGCGCGATGCCGAGATGCTCGGCGAACGCTTCGTTGGTCAGCCGGAGCGCCTCGCGCAGAGCGTGCGCGTGCCGGCCGGTCCACTTCTCGATGAGGGTCATCTGTATCACTCCCTGCGCGTTGATCACTCCTTGCAATCAGGTTACGGCGATCGGGTGATCGTCAGAGTGCCGAATTTGTGCCCTGTGGATACCTGTTCAGTTCATGGTGAGGACAGCGCCGTGGGCGTTGACTTCTGGCATGAACGAGATCAGCGGTCGAAGCACCACGCTGCTGGGGACGACCCCGCGACGGCGTCATCTGAAAGTCGCGACCAAGTCCGGGCCACGCTGCTTCCAGCTGGTTCGCCATGTCGACGTCTCCGGTGTGAGCGGTACGGGCGTCGTCGCCGAGGGCGTCGAGTGGAGTGACGGAAGCGTCGCCTTGCACTGGGGTGGGCGGTATCCGACCACCACGGTGTGGCCGGACGGCATCGAGGCGCTGCTCACGATCCACGGTCACAACGGTGCAACCACAATCCAGTGGCTGGACGGATGACATGCGCCCGCGAACTCGGTGGGGCGGGCCCACCCTGCAGCCGGCCCGCCTCGCCGACCTACTCCGAATAGAACTCTTCCCGATACTTGCCATCTGGTGGCTGACTCGATGGCTTCGCAGCGCCGTTGCGGGCAGGCCTAGGTACGGCGGTGTCGGCCGGCGGGGCGGGTTGCCCTTCGGCGGCCACGGGCTGCTGCGAGTGGGCGTGCGTCGCGGCAGGTCTGGTCGTCTGGTCTGGTGCCGGATCTGCTGCCGGGGTTGTTGTCGGATCCGTTGTCCGGTCGGTGCGTTCGCCGGCTTCGAGTAGGTGGTCGACGGCTGAGTTGAAGTCGAGCTCGGCCCGGGTCGGCCTGGCGTGTGCGATGGCCTCGGTGGACGAGCGGCGTACCGAGAGGTCGTTGGCGGCGGCGGAGAGCTCGGCGAGGGTGTCGAGGAGTCCGACGGCGGTCTCGACTTCGCCGGGATTGTTGACCAGCCACCAGACAGCGGCCGAACCGGGCGTGGCGAAGACGTCCTCCTTCAGGTACGCGCGTTTGTCCTGCTCCATCCGGCGTTCGAGCAGGGTGGTCTGCTCTCGGCGATGGAGGGCGGCGAGGTGCAGGAGGTGCTTCTGGTCCGCGTCCGGCAGGCGAAGGCGTACCTCGGTGGCCCAGCAGCGCACCTGTCCCTTCTCGTCGAGCGCGGGCTCACCGAGGATGGCGGCGAGCCGGTGCTGATTCAGGGACTCCTCGGTGACCTGCTGGGTCGCTGTCAACGCCCGGGCGCGCTCGAGCAGCGCGTGGACCGCGACGGCGCCGAGGTCGGCGTGCCGCGCTCCGGTCAACACGGTCGACCACTGCACGACGGCCGAGAAGCTGAACTGGAAGTCGGGCGACGCGGACGGCAACCGTACGTCGGCGACCGTGCGCGACGGCGGTCCGCTGAAGACGGGATCCGGGTCCGGCATTACGACGGACGGCGGCGAAGGTGTCGGGGTCACGATCGGACGAGGCGGATCGGGCTGCTTCCAAACGACTGCGAGGAGGACGAGCAGGACCACTGTGAGCACGATCGCGGCCCAGGTCGGCAGGCCGACGATCAGGCAGACGACGTACAGGACCACGACGATGGCGGCAGCCGTCAGGAGGGAGTTCCGATGGAGCTTCATGGCGGCGTTCCTTCACCACGTCGGGCGGACGTCAGGAGGTCGGCCAATGCGTACCGGACGGCTTCCCCGTCCTCTCGCCACCCAGGTCACCGGCAACCCAGACCACGGACCTCGCCACGCGACGAGCCCACCCAAAGTCTCCCACCCCTAACCCAAAGTAGCCGCCATGCGCGTGTCGGTGGCCTGCCCTGTCGACAGGTCCGCCGCCAGATCGGTTGGAACGAGTGCGCCGGTGTCGAAACCGGCGTGCCCAGGCGCGCCATGCGACCGGACACGCGTCGGTCAGCATGTCCTCGAAGCGATCATCCGTCCGCTCGGGCACCCGTCGGCTCGTCGCCGTTGACCGGCTCTGTGCGCGGTTGGATCGGACCGTGCTCGTCGCCCGCTGCGGAGTAGAACTCCTCACGGTACGGCTCGCTCGTGGTCGCCGACTCGGTGGTCTGCGAGGAGTTGGGCTCATCGGCGATGAGCGATCGCTGGCCGTTCGCTGCTAGGGCTGGAGCGGACAAAGCGGTCGAGGACGCCGGTCCAGCGGAGGCCGCTGAGTCGGTACCTGCAGTCGACGGCATCGGCGTAGTCGCGTCAGCAATGTCACCCGGGACCGAGTCAGCGGCTGCCGCCTCGCTGGAGTCGTCCGGCCTTCCTGCGTCATCTGCAGTCAGCTCCGAGCCGAACAGGCTTCGGATTCGCTCGGCGCGGTCGGGTCGGTTGAACTTCTCCTCAAGGTTCGCCAGGGCGAATGCCTTGAAGGCGCGTTCGGCTGAGTCATGTCCGTCGAGGAAGGTCTCCATCGCCGGCCGGAGGTCGATCCGCACGGCCTGCGACGGGTCCTGCGGCACGACGGGATAGGCGACGTCCTCAGTGATTTCACTGGGCTTGCTGGTCAGTTGAGGCCAGTCAGGCGAAGTCTCCGCACCCGTTTCCAGTCTGTCGTTTGCTGCGTTCGACAGTCGCTTCAAGGTCTCGTAGAGCTCCACACACTGCTCGATCTGTTCGGGGTGCTTCGCCAGCCACCAAACAGTCGCTGAACCAGCTGTCGCGAGAGCGTCCTCATGGAGGTACTGCCGAACGTCCCGCTCGAGCTGCCGCTGGAGATCGGCGATCTCCTGCTGGCGTCGCAGTTCACTCCTCATCTGGAAGTGCGCGGCATGCGGGCCGGGCAACCGAAGCTGGATGTCCTCCGCCCACGATCTGACTTGTTGCCGGTCATCGGCCTCGGGATGGCCGATGGCTGCTTTCAGTTGATGGACGGCGTGCGCCTCTTCTGTCGGTTCGGACGACAGCAGTGATCTGCGGGCCCGCTGCAGCACGGCGTTCACAGCGACGCTGCCGAGGTCGGTATGCCTCGACGGAGGACCAACCGGTGTCCAGTAGATCGATGCGGAAAAGCTGAACTCGTAGTCAGCGCTAGCCGAAGGCAGCCTGACGTCGTAGATCGCCTGTGATGAGGGAGAAGGCGGATCCGGTGTGGGCTCGATGTGCACCGCCGGCCCGCTCGCCGCCGAGGCGGCAGGCTGCGGTTTCTCGTCGCGCAGAATCAGGACAGACACTCCCAAGAAGGCCGCCATCAGGACGACTGTGGCCAGGGATGCGAGGTCGGCGATGACGCCGACTACTCCAATGGCAAAGCTGGTCACCGTAACAACGATGAGAGAGTTCCTAGTCAGTTTCATGACGAGTTCCTTCGATGCTTTGGAGACGGTCGGACCCATCGGCCAGGGCACTGGCAAGTGCCCGTTCGACCGCGGTAGCCGACTGACGGGCGGCCGGTCCCAGGTCGTGTGATTGCATGAGCCAGGCCTGGTTGGCGCCGTACAGCAAGGCCAAACTCGCGAGCCTGCCTTCGCAGATGTCGACAACAGCAGTGAGCAGCGTGGCTGCGAGGTCGAGGGCGCCCCCTGCCAGCAAGCGGGCGTGCTGCGTCAGCCACGGAAAGATGGCGCGGTTCCAGTCGGGTGGCTCTAGATCGGCCAGCGCGGTTCGCCAGGCAGCCACCGCTTTCTGCCGCAGCCTTGGGATGAACAGTGCCGCCGACAGGTCCGCATTGGGGGCGAGTCGGTCAGGTGCCAGTACGACGCGGCACAGGTGCGCGTCGAATCGGTCTCGGTCGGTCAGGACATGTATGAAGAGCTCGAGCGCGCGATTGTCGCCACACAGTTGCACGATCGCCTGCCGCGCTTCAGCCCGGACGGCGGGCCGGGATGCCAGCCAGCGCAACCTGATCAGTGCTTGCTTCAGATGGCTGACAGCCACAACGTCGGTGCACAACTCGATCACGATTCGACCGAGTGCGGCCGTCAGGTTTCCAGCGCGGGCCCAGCTGTACAACTGGTTGCGCGCCGCTTGACCTGTCGAGTCCCGCAGAAGGACCTGCGCCATGATGACGACCGCCAGCCGTCGGGGTTCGTCTCGCCCTGCGTCGGACCAACTCTCGACCAATCTGAACAAGTCCGAGAGCCGGTTGGTGCGGGCAGCCTGGTCCGCGAACCGCAGCGCAACCGCTGAGCGATCCTCTGGCTCGATCGCGCGCCAGTGACTCGAGCCCCAGACCCATCGGGCAAACGGCGTCCGCAGGTCCGGGTACGCGTCCCAGAAGTGCGCCAGAACAGCTGGTCCGAAGGCGATCCGGGAGAAGCGGACGGTGCCGTCCGGCAGGATCTCCAGATGGTCGCGCAGGCCGCGGATCCGATCGGTGATACCGGGTTGCGCCAGCCGGTGACCGTCCACGGCCGATCTGTATCCGATGCGTTTCTGCAGGTTCCGTTCGGCGAAGTAGATCGCGTCGACGGAGCTTCCTTCGAGCATCGCGGCAGTCAGCAGGAGGGTCCGTTGTTCGACGGTGTCGAGCTCGTGAAGCAGGCCAGTGAGTTCGTCCTCGTGATCGGCCAGCCCCTCGATAGCTCGGCTGAACCAGGTGGCCGGATTGGCTGATTGATCACGGAACTGATCGAGGTGGACGGCCACTTGCGCCACGATGCGCAGCGGTTGGCGGTCCAGTACCTCGAGGTCAGCGGGCCGCAGACCCGATCGGGGCAGCCTCAGACCGAAGCCTTCGAAGAGGTGTGAGGCCAGGACCCGCCAGCGATCCGGACTGCTGAAGCTCACCTGATGCGCCTTGAGGTCGTCATGCAGAGCTCGCTCCTGGCGATCAGGCACGAGGATCACCAGGTTCGCCCGCTGCTCGTGAACGATCGACACGCAGTTCACCAAGTCTGTCTGGCGTTGCGCGAAGGTGCTGCTGTCGAGATCGGAGACATCCAGCAGCAGCCGATCGCCATCTGTCACGTCCTCGGACGTTAACCGATCATCGCCTACCAGGTCATTGCTCGAGAGAAAGCGGAGCGACGCAGCATCCTGCGGACTTGGACAGAGCAGCATCTGGGCTGCGGCCCGGCGTCCGCTCCCGGACTCGCCGGTGAGCACAATCGTCGTGCCGCTCGGGCGCAAGCGCGCCTCGACCAGGTCGAAGCCAGCTGGACGAACAAAGACCCGATTGAGGAACTCGATCCTCGTCATCACCGCTTTGATCCCGATCGGCTGCCGAACCGGCAGCTCCGGGGCGGTTGAGGCCACCAGCAGGCTGATCGAGTCGCTATGGAGATTGAACTGGGGACCATCGCCTGTGTTGACCGCCCCGCGCGCGTCCGTGAGTACCGTCCGGACGTCGCCTTGCAGATCACCAAAGCCGCCATGTCTTGCCCCGGGCTGGACGGCCGGCGGCCCGTCGTCCCGGTCGTCGGTTCCCTCCGCGGTTTGCGCTGTCATCGGGGCTCGTGAGTGTCTGGCCGGTCGCTCACGTACTGGTGGCCGCTGCCGGTGTTGACCGGACCGCGAGGATCGGTGACGAGCGAGTTGACGGTGCCGGTGATGTTGCCGATGCCACCCCGGCGGTTCCGGCTGTGGTCGTCTGCCTGAACCGTCGGCGTCACCGCAGCGGACAGTGTGGCCTTCGATTCGGCCTTCTCGTCCGAGTCGGAGGGCTTCCGCCCAAAGCCGCTTGCCAGCAAGTCGCCTGACGGCAACGGCACCCGGAGGTACGCCTGGCCCTGGTAGCGCTTCACCCGAACCGGCGCGGGGACGTACAGCCTCGGATCTTCGTCGGTGTACCCCGCCGCGACAGCATCCTCGAAGGCTCGGGCCGAGACGATTGCCGCCACTCGAGTCACCTCGCCGGAACGGTTGAGCAGGTCACGCACCGGCTCGCTGTCGAGCAAGCGATGCAGTTCCACACGCGCATCGCCCGCGCCGTCGGAAACGCCGTTCGCACCTGAGTCGCTGACCGGCCCGACGGTGACGCTGACGCGCATCCGGATCGCCGAGAAGCCCGCAGCGACCAACGTGCGACTCCGCTCAGCGAGTTCCTCTTGCAGTGCTCCGAGGTAGGGATTGAGCAGAAACGGCAGGCGTTTGGACGGCAGTCCGATCGCATACCCGTCACCGGTCGAGTCTGAGAACGTCGTCTCGTTCCACAGGGTCTCCAGACCACAGCGAGCGAAGGCGCGCTGAAGAATCTCCGGGATCACAGCGTTGAGATGCGCGTGATGACGGCCGGGCGCGCCGCTGTAGTCCTTCATGTCGACGACGAGTAGGGAGCGGTACGGCGGGAGTTCGGAGACGCCGGTGTAGCCGGGATCCTGGGGTGTGGTCATGAGAACCTCCTCGTTGGCGGGACTTGAGTCCAGGTTCGCGATGAACGGCGGCGGGGATTGTCCGGAATCGGACAGCCCGGGCGTGAGGTATGCCTCAGGAGCCGATCAGCTCTGCAAGGCGGTCGAGATCTGCAACGATCAGCTGTGGGCCAGGAGCGAGGGCGCCTGCGGACCGGAGCCTGGTGAGCTGTTCAGCGACCGTGCTGCGAGCCAGGCCGAGCGATCCGGCGAGTTCCTCCTGCGTAAAGGGCACCCGGTCCGGGTTTTGCACCTCAGGCGGGGCCAGACGGACAACGTCGTACAAGAGGCGTGCGATTCGGCGCAGTGCCGATCGATGGGCAAGGTCGACCTGACGAGACACCGCCTGATCGAACTTGCCCGTGACGTAGCGCTGGTACGCGGGGCCGAGCCTCAGTTGTGTGAGCCGGCTCGTGAACTGCGGCAGCGTCAGGTACCTCGCGGTGCAGTGGTCGATCGCCTCGACCGTGGCGGTGCGGCGACCGTCCTCACCAGCAAGCTCGCCCAGCAGATGACCGCCACCTCGCACTGTCAGCAGCAGGCGGGCGCCGTCCTCGGCTGTTGCGAGCAGCTTGACGCGGCCGGACTCGAGCGCGAGGAGAAATCCACCTGGTTCGCCTTGCCGCAGGATGTCCCGGCCAGGCTGGTAGCTGCGCAGAGTCCCCGCTGCCAGCAAGAGGCGCCAGGTGTCGGCGCCGATCAGGTCCCGAAACGTAGGGTGCGATCCCAAAGCCGATCACTCTCCGTGCCTCACCATCGAGCTCGCCACAGAAAGTCTCACACGCACTACCGAAAGTAGCGCCGGAGTGCGTGTCGGTCAGCCGGTGAGGGAGCGGAGGGCTCGGCGGGAGGGGGTTAGGAGGACGGGTTTGTAGGGGCAGCGGGCGTCGGTGAGGGTTTCGTAGGCGGTGACGGCTCGGTTGGCGGCGTCCCAGCCTTGTTCGGCGGGGGTTCGGCCGAGGCCGCGGTTGCGGACCAGGGCGCCGTAGAAGGCGGAGCAGAAGACGGTGGCTTCGTACCAGCCGATGACGGTGCTGGTGCCGATGTAGGTGATGTCGTCCTGGAGGCAGTCGCGGATGGCTCGCTGCCACTTGCCGATGCCGGTCTTGCAGCCGTCGGCGATCACGACACCGCTGGCGATCCCCCACTGGCGGTCGAGGAACCACTCGGCCAGCGACCGCAGCGAGACCTGGGTCTTGCCGTCGGTGGACAGGAAGGAGGGCTCCTCGCTGTGGTCACCGTGAGCCATCACGTGCAGCACGGTCGAGGGCGTGGTGAGTGCGGAGAAGGCGGTCTCGTGGTCGCGGGTACGGACGAAGTTCACGTCGATGACCGGCTGGTCCCAGCCGGCGTTGATGTTCCCGGTGATGCCCTGGACGAAGCTCATCGACGCGTCGAACGAGCTGTCCAGACCCAGGTCCACAAGAGTGATCAGCCGATTTCTCATTCGCCTACCCCTCCGCACGATCCGATCCCGCCGCACCATGATGAACCACGCCCCCGACAGTTCGCTGCCCGGTTTCGGCGCGCTGAGACGGGTACGACGTACGGTGGCCGTACGTCGTCGGCCCGAAGGAGGAAACGCGATGAGTTCAGTCCCGGTCGTCACGCTGAGTGGTGGGACCGCGATGCCGCGGATCGGGCTCGGCACCTCGCCGATGGACGACGCCGGCGCCGAACGGGCAGTCTCGCAAGCGCTCGAGGTGGGGTACCGGCTGATCGACACCGCGGAGAACTACCGCAACGAGACCGGCGTCGGGCGGGCGCTCAAGGGCGCGCCGCGGGACGAGGTGTTCGTGACGTCGAAGTTCAACAGGCGGTGGCACAGCGTCGACGGCGCCCGGACGGCGTTCGAGGCGAGCGCGGACAAGCTCGGCGTCGACTACCTCGACCTCCTCCTCATCCACTGGCCGAACCCGGACCAGGACCGGTACGTCGAGGCGTGGCAAGGGCTGATCGCGCTCCGCGAAGCCGGGCTGGTGCGCGCGATCGGTACGTCGAACTTCAAGCCGGCGCATCTGCAGCGGCTGATCGACGAGACCGGGGTGGCTCCGGAGGTGAACCAGGTGCAGCTGAGTCCCGTGTGGGGCAAGCAGGCGGAGCGCGAGTTTCACCAGCAGCACGGGATCGTGACCGAGGCGTGGAGTCCGCTGGGGAAGGGCACCGACCTGCTGGAGCACCCGGCCGTGCGGCAGATCGCTGAGGCGCACGACCGGGCGCCGGGGCAGGTCGTGCTGCGGTGGGAGACGCAGCAGGACGTCGTACCGATTCCCAAGTCGGCGAATCGGGCGCGGCTCGAGCAGAACCTGGCGGTGTTCGACTTCGACCTGACCGATGCGGAGCTGCAGTCGTTGGCCGCCCTCGACGGTACGGCGCGAGCGGCAGCCGACTCGGATCGTTCAGGCCACTGAGGCCGGGAGGTCAGTCCTTCCGGCAGATGTAGTAGGTGTTGAAAACGTCGGCTTCCACGTAGGTGACGTCGACCGAGGTGAACCCTGCGTCGGCCAGCATCTGGCGGGCCCTCTGCTCGCCCCACATCGTGCCCAGGCCATCGCCGTCGAGGTACAGCGAGACCGGCGTGCAGTGCACGGTGGACGCCGCGTAGAGGAAGACGCCGAACGGGTGGTCCAGGTTCTCCTCCAGGTTGCTCGACGCCCGGATGTCGACCATCAGGAAGACACCACCCGGCCGAAGCGACGCCGCGATGCCCGCGAGCACCTGCGCCGGATGCGCCTGGTCGTGGATGGCGTCGAAGGCGGTGACGAAGTCGAACCGCTCGTACTCCCCGAGGTCGGTCACGTCCCGCAGGACGAAGTCCGCGTTCGGCAGGCCGAGCCGCTGAGCCTCCGCGCGGCCGGCCGCGATGCCGTCCTCTTCGAAGTCGTACCCGACGCACCGGCTGCGTGGGTAGGCCGCGGCGATCAGGTTGGTGACACGTCCGCTGCCGCAACCGATGTCGGCGACCTCGATGCCGGCACGCAGCCGCGCGGGCAGTTCGGGGACCAGCGGCAGGATGTCGTCGACGAGCGCCAGGTCGTACAGCGCCTCGCTGTCCTCGGCCTTCCAGCGGTGGAACTCCGTGTACTCCGAATACGGCACGCCGCCGCCGTGGCGGAAGCACTCCACCAACAGCGTCTCCACACCGGACACCAACGGCACGAACTGCATCGCCGCAGCCAGGTTCTCCGGTCCCGCGGCGCGAGTCAGGAACGCGGCGTGCTCCCTCGGCAACCAGAACGTTCGCGGCCCCGGGTCGTACTCCACCACTCCCGCGACAGTCAGCGCGCTGAGCCATTCACGTACGTAGCGCTCGTGCAGGTTCGCGGCGCCCGCGATCTCGTGGCTCGTCGCCGGCGACAACTCGGCCAGGGTGTCGAACAGGCCGACCTGGTGGCCGATGCTTGCCAGTAGCGCCAGGTTCGCGTGGTTGAACACGTCGACCATTTGTTGCCCGAACGCCTCTCGGCGCTCCACGTCCAGCACTGTCTCGCTCATCGTGACCTCCAAGATTTCCTGGAGCGTCGCATCGGCAGGTCACGCCGAGCATCGGTGAGTTCGCCTATTCGTCGACGCGGGTGAGGTAGGCGGCTGCCTCGGTGCGGTTCCGTACGCCGAGCTTCGACAGGATGCTGGCCACGTGGTGCTCGACGGTACGGCGGCTGATGTACAGCCGAGCCGCGATCTCCGGATTGGGCAGCCCCTCAGCCAGTACGGCGAGCACGTCATGCTCCCGCTTGGTCAACAGCCCCATCCCACGAGGTCCCACGCGAGCAGCCGTCGCACCGGCAGCCCGCAACCAGGCAGCCGCTGCGTCAGCATCAGCAGCCGCCCCAAGATCCTCGAAGACCGCAAGCGCGATCCGAGCCTCGGCAACCGCAGGAGCCGGGTCGTACGGCGCCATCGCCTGCGCCAGCATCATCCGGGTACGCGCAACCTCGAGCGGCATCTCCAACAACCCGAACCAGGTCTGAGCCGCCGCCAGCCGAGCCACCGCCGCCCGACAGTCCCCCTGTGCCAGCAGAGTCCGCCCACACAACCGTGCAGCGCGTGCGGCGATCAGTCCACTGTCAGTCGTCGTACCCAGCCCAGAAAGCCGCTCCGCCTCCGCAGCCGCGCCCGCTACGTCGCCCGACGCCAGATAGGCGGAGCCAAGCACCTCACGCAGCCGGGCCTCCTCCAAAGGCGGGCTGCCGTCCAGCTGCCGCCGTACGAGCGAGACAGCCATCGGCACCTCTCCCGCAGCCAGATACACGGCGGCCAGGACCGGGCGTACGACGGTGCGGTCCTCGAAGCCGGTCAGTAGCTGCCGGGCCTCACCGACTCGGCCCTGTGCCAGCCGGAGCTCAGCAAGGAACGCTGCTGCCTCTGCCTGGACAGTCGGCAGCGCATCGCGAGCCAGCTCCATCGCAGCATTCAGCTCGTCCTCCGCACGCGGCCAATCACCTGTGGAGACCAGCACTCCGCCGTACGACGCTCTACAGGAAGAGTGAAGGTAGGGACAGCCATAGCGGGCGATGAAGGCGTCGAGTGACCGGACCCACTGCACGACACGTAGGTAGTCGCCGCCGCGGACGCACGAGCGCATCAGCAGGCAGCTCGCCAAGACGACCGTGTCCGGCCGGGCACCCTCACCACCGAGTGCACCGGCCAGTGCTTCGTCCAGCAGCGCAGTGCCCTCGATAATCTGGCCGAGGTTGATCAGCGCGGCTCCCCACAGGCTCAGCGCGCACAGCTCGAGGTCACGGTCCCCCGCCTCGGCACCAACCTCGTACGCCGCCTCGGACAAAACTGCCGCCGCCGAAGTGTCGTCCGCCGCGCCAGCCCGTGCCAGCGAGGCCCACGCCACCACGACAGGGTCGTCGACTTCAGCTGCCACCCGGACTGCCCGCGCAGCCCAGCCTTGCGCCGCAGCACGGTCGCCGAAGTTGGCGTCGTACAGCATGCTGAGGCCGAGTGCCAGGAAGACGGCCTCGGCCGGGTCGGTACGGCGGAACAGCGCATAGGCACGTTCCCAGCTGGAGAAGGCGGCTCGTACGTCGCCCAGCCACCACTGGGCGTTGCCCAGCCCGGAAAGGCCCTCGGCAGTCTCACAGACCCCGTCGGACCCGAACGCGGCGAGCGCCGCCACCCAGTCCCCGTCACCGAGCGCCTTCTCCCCAGCCGCAAGGAGACCGCCGACCTCCTCCACTCCTCGACGGTAGACGCGCTACGGCCCCCGGGGAAGGTGGGAAGTCCCGGAGGCCGCGGCGCTTTCAGCTAGCGGTCAGCGCAGGTCAGCTGCAGCCAGAGGTGCTCCCGCAGCCCTCGCAGACGTAGCAGGAGCCACTCGGGCGCATCTTCGTGCCGCAGGTGAAGCAGAGCGGCGCGTCGACCGAGGTGCCGGTGATGAGCTCGAACATCTCCGCCGTCGTCCGCGCTTCGCCCTTGACCGGCTTGGCGGCGGCCACCTCGACCTCGACCACAGGCTCTGGAGCCGGCTCGACCGACTTCAGAGACTCCGCCTCGGAGACCTCGACCGGAGCCGGCTCGTAGGAGCCGGTGTCGAGCTGGCGGGACCGCTCCTCCGCGGAGTAGATGCCCAGGGCAGCCCGCTCGTCGAAGGGCAGGTAGTCCAGGGCCAGGCGGCGGAAGATGTAGTCCATGATCGACTGCGCCATCCGGACGTCCGGGTCGTCGGTCAGGCCGGCCGGCTCGAACTTCAGGTTGGTGAACTTCTGGACGTAGGTCTCCAGCGGCACACCGTGCTGCAGCGCGATCGAGATCGCGATCGAGAAGGCGTCCATCACCCCGGCCAGGGTCGAGCCCTGCTTGCCCATCTTCAGGAAGACCTCGCCCAGACCGTCGTCCGGGTAGGAGCCGGCGGTCATGTACCCCTCGGCGCCACCGACGCTGAACGACGTGGTCCGCGACGGGCGGGACTTCGGCAGGCGCTTGCGCGTCGGCCGGTACTCGATGACCTTCTCGACGATCTTCTCCGCGACGGCGGCCTCGGCCGCGACAGCCTCCGCCGAGGAGGCCTTCTTCGCCTTCGCGTCCGCCAGCGGCTGGCCGACCTTGCAGTTGTCGCGGTAGACGGCCAGCGCCTTCAGGCCGAGCTTCCAGCCCTGGAAGTAGACGTCGGCGATCTCCTCGACCGTCGCGGTCTCCGGCAGGTTCACCGTCTTCGAGATCGCGCCGGACAGGAACGGCTGCGCGGCCGCCATCATCCGCACGTGGCCCATCGGCTTGATGGCCCGCTCACCCATCGCGGTGTCGAAGATCTCGTAGTGCTCCGGCTTCAGGCCGGGCGCGTCGACGACGTGACCGTGCTCGGAGATGTACTCGACGATCGCCTCGATCGTCTCCTCGGTGTAGTTGTACTGCCGCAGCGCCCGCGGCACCGTGGTGTTGACGATCTGCATCGAGCCGCCGCCGACCAGCTTCTTGAACTTGACCAGCGAGAAGTCCGGCTCGATGCCGGTGGTGTCGCAGTCCATCATGAAGCCGATGGTGCCGGTCGGCGCGAGCACCGAGGCCTGCGCGTTGCGCCAGCCGTTCTTGGCGCCGACCTTGAGTACGGCGTCCCACGCCGCGGTCGCGTGCTTCTGCACGTCCTTGTCGATCTCGTGCATGGTCCGGATCGCGTCGTTGGCCGCGGCGTGCTTGCGCATCACCCGGGTGTGCGCGTCCTTGTTCCGCTCGAAGCCGTCGTACGGGCCGACGACGCCGGCCAGCTCGGCGGAGCGCTTGTACGACGTACCGGTCATCAGCGAGGTGATAGCGCCCGCCAGTGCGCGACCACCGTCGGAGTCGTACGCGTGGCCCGTTGCCATCAGCAACGCACCGAGGTTCGCGTAGCCGATGCCCAGCTGCCGGTACGCGCGGGTGGTGTCGCCGATCGCCTCGGTCGGGAAGTCGGCGAAGCAGATCGAGATGTCCATCGCGGTGATGATCAGCTCGACCGCCTTGACGAACTTCTCCGAGTCGAACAGGTCGTCGTCGCGGAGGAACTTCATCAGGTTCAGCGACGCCAGGTTGCAGGACGAGTTGTCCAGGTGCATGTACTCCGAGCACGGGTTGGACGCGGTGATCCGGCCCGTCTCCGGCGTCGTGTGCCAGTCGTTGATGGTGTCGTCGTACTGCAGGCCGGGGTCGGCGCAGGCCCAGGCGGCCTGGGAGATCTTGTCGAACAGCTCACGCGCGTCGACGGTCTCGATCACCGAGTTGTCCAGCCGCGCCCGCAGCCCGAAGTCGCCCTTCTCCTCGACCGCGCGCATGAACTCGTCGGTGACGCGGACCGAGTTGTTCGCGTTCTGGTACTGGACCGAGGTGATGTCGCGGCCGCCGAGGTCCATGTCGAAGCCCGCGTCGCGCAGGACCCGGATCTTCTCCTCCTCGCGCATCTTGGTCTCGACGAACTCCTCGATGTCGGGGTGGTCGACGTCGAGCACGACCATCTTGGCCGCCCGCCGGGTGGCGCCGCCGGACTTGATCGTCCCGGCGGAGGCGTCCGCGCCGCGCATGAAGGAGACCGGGCCGGACGCCGTCCCGCCGCTGGACTGCAGCAGCTCCTTGGACGAGCGGATCCGGGACAGGTTCAGGCCGGCACCGGAGCCGCCCTTGAAGATCAGGCCCTCTTCCTTGTACCAGTTCAGGATCGAGTCCATCGAGTCGTCGACGGCGAGGATGAAGCAGGCCGACACCTGCTGCGGCGAGGACGTCCCGACGTTGAACCAGACCGGCGAGTTGAAGCTGAAGTACTGGTGCAGCAGCATCCAGGTGAGCTCGTGCTCGAACACCTCCGCGTCCTTCGGCGCCGCGAAGTACCCGTGGTCCTCGCCGGCCTTGCGGTAGGTCTTGACCACCCGGTCGAGCAGCTGCCTGAGGCTCCACTCCCGGTTGTCGTGGCCGACCGCGCCGCGGAAGTACTTGGTGGTGACGATGGTGGAGGCGTTCACGCTCCAGTAGTCGGGGAACTCGACCCCGCGCTGCTCGAAGACCGTCTCACCGGTCTTCCAGTTCTGCTGCACGACGTCGCGGCGCTCCCACGTCACCTCGTCGTACGGATGTACTCCCTCGGTCGTGAAGATGCGCTCGATGGTGAGTCCCGCGGGGGCGTTCTTCCGCCCGCGGAACCCGGCCGCCGACCTCTTGGTCGACCCCGAGTGGCCGGTCACCGTCTCTGTCATGGTTGCTCCTCGCCCATTGTCTGCACTGCCGCGGTCTGTCGGGACCGCCCCGTTGAGTACTGCGTGACTGCTCAACCGCTTGTACTGCGTGGTGTTGCTGGGTCCCCGATTTATGTCTGCTGGGTCGGCTTCAGCGGACGCGGCTCGGTGCCTTCCGGCTCCTTCTCCGCCCGCAGCAGCGCGATCTCCGTCTCGAAGTCGTCGGCCGACTCGAACTGCCTGTACACGCTCGCGAACCGCAGGTAGGCGACCTCGTCGAGCTCCCGCAGCGGCCCGAGGATCGCGAGTCCGACCTCGTGCGCGGGCACCTCCGGCGAGCCGCTCGCCTTGAGCGCGTCCTCGACCCGCTGCCCCAGCCGGGCCAGCGCGTCGACGTCCACCGGCCGGCCCTTGCAGGCCTTGCCGACCCCGTTGATGACCTTCTCCCGGCTGAACGGCTCGGTCGCGCCGGAGCGCTTCACGACCGTGAGCTGCATCTGCTCCACAGTGGTGAACCGCTTCTCGCAGACCGGGCACTGCCGGCGGCGGCGGATCGCTCCGCCGTCCTCGGCCACGCGGCTGTCCACGACCCGGGAATCGGCGTGCCGGCAATACGGACAGTGCACGACGAATCACTCCTCCCGTGAGGCCGTCACTGCGGCGGCCTGTGGATCTGCCTGGGGACAACTTGTGTAGAAGCTGTGTGCAACTGACCACTACCTGTGGAAAATTACACCCGTGTAACCACTACATCTAGGGATCCTAGATCGCTGCTCCGACAGTTTGCAAGAACGCCCGAATCCCGCGCGCGTCTCTTCGTTCCAACACTCGCGCGGCCCCGTGTAGTCCCGCGTGGCGTCGCCGCGATGACCCCTTCGAGGCGCAAACTATGGGCCCGCAGACGGGCCAGTAGGCGGGTCGGGAGGCGGGTCAGGAGGCGGGTCGGCAGAAGTCGAAATCGCAGCCCTGGTCCGCTCCCAGGACGTGGTCGCTGAACAACTTTCGGTAGCCGGTCACCGGCGGCGTTTCGAGCTTCGGCAGCTCGGTCCGGCGCTTCTCCAGCTCCTCGGGCGCGACGAGCAGGTCCAGGCGCGCCTCGGAGACCGACAGCCGGATCCGGTCGCCGGTGCGGACCAGCGCCAGCGGCCCGCCGAGCGCGGCCTCCGGCGTGACGTGGAGCACGATCGTGCCGTACGCCGTACCGCTCATCCGGGCGTCGGAGATCCGGACCATGTCCCGTACGCCGGACCGCGCCAGCTTGGCCGGGATGGGCAGGTACCCGGCCTCGGGCATGCCGGCGCCGAGCGGACCGGCATTCTGCAGCACCAGTACGTCGGACGCCTCGACGGCGAGGTCCGGGTCGTCGACGCGGGCCGCAAGGTCTTCGAGCGAGCTGAAGACCACAGCACGCCCAGTGGTCTCGAAGAGTGATGGATCAGCGGCGGACCGCTTGATCAGCGCACCGGACGGCGCCAGCGAGCCGCGCAACCAGACCAGTCCGCCCTTCTCCCGGCTCGGTGCGTCCAGCGGCCGTACCACCTCTCGGTCCACCCAGGTAGGACCGGAGCCGAGCCGCTCCCCCAGCGTCTCGCCCGTCACTGTGCGGGCAGACAGGTCCAGTAGGTCCCTCAGCTCATGCAGTACGGCGGGGAGTCCGCCAGAGGCATGTAGATCCTCCATGTAGTGCGCACCGGTCGGCTTGAGCTCCACCAGCACCGGTGTGGTCTCACTCAGCTCGTTCAGCTCATCCGGATCGATCGCCAGACCGAGCCGTCCAGCCATGGCGGTTAGGTGGATCAGCGCATTAGTAGACCCACCGATCGCCAGCAGCACACGTAGTGCGTTGCGGACAGAGGCAGCCGTGACCACCTGGTCCGGTGTGCGGCCGGCTTCAGCAATGGACACAGCGGCTGCACCTGTTGCCTCGCCGACGCGTAGCCGGTCGGCGTGCACGGCTGGTGCGGCAGCGCTGTCGGGTAAGGCCATGCCGAGAGCCTCCACGATGCAGGCCATCGTGGAGGCGGTCCCCATGACCGCACAGGTGCCGGCAGTGGTCGCCAGGTTCCGCTCTACCCGGCCGATCTCGGCGTCGGAGACCTCACTGGCCCGGTAGCGCGCCCAGAATCGCCTGCAGTCGGTGCATGCCCCCAGCCGCTCGCCCTGGTAGCGGCCGGTCGACATTGGCCCGGTGACGAGCTGGATCGCGGGCCGACCGGCCGAGAAGGCGCCCATGAGCTGGGCTGGAACGGTCTTGTCGCATCCGCCGACGAGGACGACGGCGTCCATCGGCTGTGCTCGGACGAGCTCCTCGACGTCCATCGCCATCAGGTTGCGGTAGACCATCGCGGTCGGCTCGAGGAAGCTCTCGCCCAGCGAGATGGTCGGGAACTCCATCGGCAGCCCGCCGGCCGCGATGATGCCGCGGGCCACGGACTGGATCAGCTCTGGCTGCTGCCGGTGGCAGGGGTTGAAGTCGCTGGTGGAGGTGGCGATTCCGACCACCGGACGGTCCAGCGACTCCGGCGATCGGCCGCTGGCATGCAGGAAGGCGCGTCGGAGGAAGCGGGAGAAGTCCCGGTCGCCGTAGCTGACGAGACCGCGGTAGATCCCACTCATACAAGACCCGGTGTGCGGCGGAGGTGTTCGGCCAGGAGGCGGAGCATGCTTTCTGGGGGTACGGCGGCCGGTGGGCGGACGGCGTCGTACGAGATCAGGCCACGTAAGACCAGGCTGCGTTTGCGTAGGGCGAGGGCGATGCCGGTCTGGAACTCGAAGTTGACCAGTGGGAGGTAGTCGCGCCAAACCTCACGCGCAGCGTCGAAACCACCGAGCCGGAACGCCTTGACGCACGCAAGAAGCCCTTCAGGAACGGAGAATCCGGTCATCGCGCCGGCCGCGCCGACGGCGAGTTCGTCGAGCAGGCAGGTGCCGCCGAGCCCACCGAAGATCGGCACGTCGAGCCCGGCAGCCAATTCCGCGACCGCGGGTGGGCTCGGCGACGACTCGGACTTGACCGCGACGACCGACGGGACCTGACGTACGGCGGCCACCAGATCGGCGGTCGCGATCGGGATCCCGCTGATCACCGGGTAGTCCTGCACGACCAGCGGTCGCTCGGTGCGATCGGCGACCGCGTTGAGGTGTTTGCTCAGGGCAGCCGGATCGCTGGAGTTCACTTGAACCATCAGTCCGGCGAGCCGCGATCCGGCCGCCGGCAGGACATTCGCGGCTTCCGCGCATACCTCGTCCACCGAGAGTGCGCTGACTCCGATCACGAGCGGGAGTCCTCCGGATGCGACGACGGTCTCCACCACCGTGAGCCGTTCCGCCGGGGTCAGCCGGGCCGCTTCACCGAAGACGCCGAGCACGGTCAGCCCGGTCGCGCCGATCGCCTCGTAGTGCCTGACCTGCCGGGCCAGCGACTCGGTATCGACCGCCGAGCCGTCCGCCGTCAACGGCGTCGCCAGCACGCCCCACACCCCAGGATCCAACGTCATGGAGCTCCTTTCGTCGTCACCGCAGTGGCCACCGTGTACGCATCCAGGCTTTCGGTGCCACCTTCCCTGCCGTACCCGGACAGCTTCACCCCACCGAACGGTGAGGCCGCGGACGCCAGGGCCACCTCGTTGACACCGATCATGCCCGCATCCAGCCCTGCGACCGCGGCGTCGGCGCGTTGCAGGTCCTCCGTGAACACGTACGCCGCCAAGCCGTACGGCACCGCGTTCGCCAGCGCGAGCCCGTCCTCGAGGTCGTCGAACGGAAGGATCGGAAGGACCGGCCCGAACGGCCCGTCGCGGAGCACCGCCGCATCGGCCGGGATGTCGGTCAGCACGGTCGGTGGGTAGAAGAACCCCGGACCGTCGGGTCGCACCCCGCCGGAGTGCACCTTGGCACCACTCGATTCGACCAACGCGGCGACTGCGTCCCGTCGGCGCGCAGTGGCCAACGGCCCGATCTCCAGCCCGTCGACTCGCTCCAGCACGCCTGCAATCAGATTGTCGACGATCGACCGCTGGGCGAAGATCCGGCTCGGCGAGATGCACACCTGGCCGGCGCGAAGCCGGACGCCGCCGCGGCCAGGGCGTCGTCCAGGTCCGCGTCCGACGCATTGGGGGCCTGGGCAACGACCTCCTCGGTGGCCGGATTCAGTACGTCGATGGTCCGGCCGTCGGACGCCTCGCGCCAGACACCACCGATGAACATCAGGCCACCTTGGTCAGGATCACGAGGCTCAACGACGGGAGTGGAAGCTCCAGGTGCAGTCCCAGCACGCCATCGACCTGCACCACGCTGTCGTCGGTGAAGCGCTCGAGCCCCTGCCGGGAGGTGATCTTCGCCAGCTCGTCAGGGGTCGGGTCCTGCGGGGCGCCCAGGTCCTGCCAGACGGTGTGGCTGTTGCTGTGGCTGTGGTCGATCCGGTAGTGCTGCGCGGTCCACGCGCCGGTCTCGAGCCCGCTGACCTCGAGGTCAACGCGAGTCGACGACTTGCCATCGGCGTACTGGTCGTCGGTGTGCCGCCAGACCAGGATCGCGACGCTGCCGTCGGACGAGCTGCGGCTCGCGACGACGTCGACCTCCTCCGGCAGTCCGTTGCCCAGGGCACTGATATCGGACACGTCCGCGGACTGGTCCGAGGTCGCGGCCAGCCGCCGGTCGCCGAGGTGCGCGAAGGCCCGGTAGGCGTTCATCAGCGGCTTCTCGATCCCCGACGCCGTGACGAAGCTCCGGGTGCCCTCGAAGTAGCGCTCGCCCTCCATCGAGAAGCTCCAGGTGGTTGCCTCACGCACCTTCGCGGCATGCTGCGCGTTGAGGTCGAGCACCTTCTTCATCAGCTTCGCCTGGAACACCGGGTAGTACTCGTTGTTGCGGTAGGCGAAGTTCGCGTTGTCGTAGATCCCCCAGTGCGCGGGCACCGACGCGTCGCACTCGTCCACGATCACCGGCGCGTCGACGTACTGCGGGAACTGCTCGATGACACGCAGCGCGCGGTCGATCTCCCGGAGCATCTTCGGGGTCGACGGCGACTGCTGCTCGGGCGCCGGCGCGCCGATCGGGCCGTAGGTACGCCAGGGCGTGAAGTGCGAGCCCTTGGTGTGGAAGGACACGAAGTCGACGGGCAGGTCGCGGTCGGCGCAGGCCTGCAGGAAGCCGTGCAGGAACACGGCACCCCGGTCGCCGCCGGTCACGGCCGGCCCACCGACCCGTGCCTCCGGGTAGACGTCCCGGATCGCTTTGACAGTGACGTCGTACAGGTCGTGGAACTGCTGCGGTGTGCCGCGCCAGTAGGAGATGTCCGGCTCGTTCCACAGTTCCCAGAGCCAGTGCTTGACCTCGTCGGCGCCGTACCGCTCCAGGCAGTGCTCGACGAGAGCCGCGACCAGGCCACCCCACCTCGCGTAGTCCTTCGGCGGGTACGACCACCAGCCGGCCTCGTAGGCGCTGTACTGGCTGGGGCTGTTCTCGAAGGGGAACTCCGCCTTGGCGGACTCGGGCACCAGGGCGAGCGGGGTGAAGGCGAGCTCGACCAGCGGATGGTGGCCGGCGCCGACGATCGCGTCGTACGTGAGGTCGGCGATGGTGAAGTCGTAGTACGGCTTGCCGTCCGCGTCCTCGTGGTAGACGTTGCCGCTGCCCCAGTGCGGCAGCCCGAGACCGGTGCCGCTGTTGAAGATGTTGTGCGGACGGACGTGGTACGGCGTCTCCGCGAATCGTCCGATTGTCTGCAAAGTCCGGCGGCCCTGCGGCGTGTATGTCCAGTTGATCTCGTCGTACCCGAGGCTGGCCCAGGGCCGGTCGAGTACGCCGGCGTCGGACGCCGCGTCGACGGTGACGCGAGCCGTGCGCAGTGGTGTAGCGGAGGGGTCAGAAGGGGCGTAGGGAAGACGTTGAACGTCGCTAGGAGAGGCGTTCTGCGCTGAATCCTGGGTCATGTCAACCTTTCAGTCCGGTCGTGCTGATTCCGGCGATGATGAATCGCTGGGCGAGGAAGAAGACGAGAAGCGGAGGCGTGATCGCGAGCGCCGCCGAGGCCATCACGACGCCGTAGTCGACGTCGCCGTACGCGGACCGGAACGTGACGAGCGCCAGCGGCAGGGTCTGCATACTCGGCGAGCTCGTCGAGATCAGCGGCCAGAGGAAGTCGTTCCAGCTGCCCAGGAACACCAGGATCCCGAGCGTCGCCAGGGCCGGGCGGATCAGCGGTACGACGATGTGCCGATACGTCTGCCACGGTCCGGCTCCGTCGACCCGGGCAGCGTCGATCAGGTCGTCGGGCAGGTTCACGATGAACTGCCGGACGAGTACGACGCCCAGCAGCGACACGATGTGCGGCAGCGCCAAGGCGCCGTACGTGTTCAGCAGGCCGAGCTCGCGGAACTGCTGGAAGAGCGGCACGAGCACGACCTCACCCGGGATCAGCATCGTCGCCAGCAGCAACCCCAGGACGGCCGCGTTGCTGGTCTGCTGTTGGTCGGGGTCGTGAGCCTTTTCGGGCGGTAGGTGGGCAGCACGGGGTCTCCCTCTGACGTGAGTCGAGGTCGAGCGGGGAACTGAAGAACAGCCGATCCGGCGCGGGGTGAGCGCGGGGCCGGGGTCGCCGGCGTCGGGGGCTCGCCGTGGTGGGGGTCTGCCAGTTAGCCTGATCTCGGCGTTGTCAAAAGTCAATGGTTAACAATCGACGATTTACATCGATGGAGGAATCTCGTGGGTGGACCGCTCGATCAGCTCGCCCGGCAGGCCGAGCGCAGTCCGGCGTTGTGGGCGACCGTCGTACCGGCGCTGCGGCAGATGATCGTCAGCGGCGCGCTCGCGCCCGGCCAGCACCTGCCCGAGGGTGAGCTGGCGACCGCTCTCGACATGAGCCGGGGCCCGATCCGCGAGGCGCTGATCGAGCTGGAGCGCGAGGGTCTCGTCGTACTGCGGCGGCACCGCGGCGCTCAGGTGATCTCACTGACCGACGAGGACGTCGAGGAGATCTACACGCTCCGGCTGAGCCTGGAGCAACTGGCGGTCAGGCGGGCACTCCCCCGGCTGACGGACGCCCACCTGGCGACGATGGACGACGTACTCGAGAAGATGCGGGCGCTCGGGCCGGACTACGAGCCGCAGGCCGCGCTGGATCTGGACTTCGCGTTCCACGACGTGCTGTACCAGGCCGCCGCGCACGCCCGGCTGGACCGGGCGTGGCAGCAGATCCGCAGCCAGGTCGCGATGTTCCTGTACTCGCGGCACGTCGCCCGGCCGGACTTCCACGAGATCGCGTACGCCGAGCACAAGGCGATCCGCGACATCATCGCCGGCGGCGACGCGACGGCCGCCGCCGAGGCGATCGACAACCACCTCACCGGCGCCTACCACCGCCTCATCGCCGCGCGCCACAGCTGACTTTGTGCACCGCCCGAGCATCAGGCTCAGCGTGCCGTGCTCGAACGGTGCACAAACTGGGTCAGCGGGCGGCGAGGGCGGTCGCCTCGGCGATGATCTGCTGGCGGCGTACGGCGGTCAGGCCGCGTGCGGCCGGCGTGTTCGCGTAGGACGCGAGTACGGCGTACTGCTGCTGACCGAGCAGCGTCGTCAGCGTCGAGACGGTCGACGGGGTCGCGCCGGAGGTCAGGATCAGGTTCGCGAGACCGGTCGGGGTCGCGACCACCTCGAAGCTGCTCTCGACGGTCGACCCGGCAACGGTCGCCTTCAGCACGTGCTTGCCGGCGGTCACTGCGGTGGTGTCGACAATCGAACCGTTGACAATCGACGCACCGTCGAGCGTGATCGTCACCGGCTCCGCGGAGTTGTTGCCGACCGCAACACGCAGCTGCTGGGCGCGGTCGACCCGCTCCCCCGCACCCGGGCTGAGGATGGTCGCGGCCGGCTTGACCCGCTGCGCGAAAGCGGCGTTCCAGCCGGCCAGCTCGGCCGGGCGGTTGGTGATGATGCCGTCGACGCCGGCCTTCTCCAGCGCGTTCCAGCGGGTCGCGTCGTCCACGGTCCACACGTTCACCGCAACGCCGGCCGCGTGCAGGTCGGCGACGATCCCCGGCCGGGTCTGGAAGGCGGCGTCGGACGGGTTGTACGCGGACAGTTCCAGGTCCTTGGCGATCGTGACCGGATCCGGGTCGAGTGTCGACCGCAGCAGGCCGAGCGGCAGCTCCGGCGCGAGCTCACGGACCCAGCGCAGGTGCTGCGGCTCGAAGCTCTGCACGAACACCCGGCTGCTCATCCCCCGGCTGTGGATCTCCTGCACGATCCGCTCGACCGAAGCGCGGGTGTGCTCACCCTTGACCTCGAGCAGCAGGTTGCCGCCGCGCGTCTTGAGTCCGTCGAGCTGCGACGCCAGAGTCGGCACCCGCTGACCGACGTACGCAGGGGCGAACCATGATCCCGCGTCCAGACCGGAGACCTGCTCGGCAGTCAGCGACCGGACCGCGCCGGTCCCGTCGGTGGTGCGGTCGACGGTGGTGTCGTGCAGGATCACCGGTACGCCGTCCTTCGTCGGCTGGACGTCGTTCTCGATCCACTCGGCCCGGGCCCGGCGGGCGACCTCGTCCGACGCGGCGGTGTTCTCCGGAGCGGCCGACGAACCTCCACGGTGTGCCCACACTCGCAGCGGCGCACCCGGCTTGCGGATGAACGACTCCTTCGCCAACGGCGTGACAGTCAGGTCGTCGAACGAGACAGTCGCCCCGTTGACGAGCAGTCCCTGCACTCCCGTCGTACTGCGGTTCACCATCGTGGTGCGCAGCGACTCGCGACCGTCGACGTACCACGTGGCACGGGTGCCGCGGACCTCGACCGCGACGGCGACCTCCTTGCCGACGCCGACCTGGATCGGCGCGGCGGCGGTGTCGGTCACGTTCCAGGTGTTGGCGGCTGTGCGCTGGGCGAACTCGAGGCCGTTGGTGGCGGTCGAGCCGTTCCGCAGCGTCGCGATCGACCACGGGACCGCGCCGCTCGCGGCGAGGTCGAGCCCGAACGCGACCCAACGGGCGCCGTCGAGGGCGGACTCGAAGCGCAGGCGGCTCTCGATCCGGAAGTCGGTCAGCGGGCTGCCGAAGGTGATCCGGCTCTGCTGGCTCGAGCTGGCCGACGTACCGACGAGCCGGCCGTTCTGCACCTTCCAGGTGCCGTCGACGGGCGTCCAGCCGGCGGGCAACGTGGTGCCGTCGAAGGTCTCCTTGACCGTCGGCGTGGGCTCGGCAAGCGGCTCCGCGACGGCTGTGGGTGCGACCAGGAAAGCGGTAATGGTGGCTCCGGTGGCGAGCGCGGCCAGTACTGCACGGGGGCGGCGTGACATGAGCATCATGGCCAGGACCGTAGGAAACCGGCACCAACAGCACCAGAGCGTGTGATGAATTGACCGCCAACGCCGGGTGGATCCACCGATGGGTGAGGATGGCGGCATGAAACCGGTGATTCTCGACGTCGACACCGGGCTGGACGATGCCTGCGCGCTCCTGCTCGCCGCCCGCCACCCCGAGCTCGACCTGAAGGCAGTGACGTGCGTAGGGGGCAACGTCGGGCTGGATGACGTTGTGGCCAACACTTTGACGGTGCTGGATGCTGCCGGGCGTCCCGACGTACCGGTGGCGGCTGGAGCCGCGGTGCCGCTGCTGCAACCCGTCCGCACCGCACCCCACGTGCATGGCGCCGACGGACTCGGCAACCTCGACTGGCCGCGTTCCACCCGTACGGCGGGCACCGGCCACGCGGTCGAACTCCTTCGCGACGTGCTCCGTGCGGCCGCCGCGTCAGGCGAGCTGGTGACGCTGATCCCGCTCGCACCGATGACGAACATCGCGCTGCTGCTCAGCACGTACCCGGACGCCGCGGCAGGCCTGCGCGAGATCGTGTTCATGGGCGGCGCAGCCGGGATCGGGAACGCGACGGCCTCGGCGGAGTTCAACATCTGGACCGACCCGGAGGCGGCCGCGATCGTGCTGAGCGCCGCCGCCGAGCTCGGCGTACCGGTGACGATGTACGGGCTGGACGTCTTCTACGACGTGGTGATCTCGCTGGACCAGGCCAAGTCGCTCGGCGGTTCACCGAGTGCCGAGCTGGCCCGGAAGCTGATCGAGAAGCGCAGCGAGCTGTACGCGGCCGAGGGCGCGAGCATCGGCGATGGCGGTGCGGTCTGCGCGGTGATCGACCCGGCCGGTCTCACCACCCAGGCGTTCCCGCTGCGGGTGGAGCTGTCCGGCAGTTGGTCGCGGGGGCGGACGATCGTCGACACCCGCGATTGGACCGCCGACCTCACCAGCGATCCGCATGGCCAGGCGCCAACCGTCGTACAGGTGGCGACGGCGGTGGACGCCACGCGGTACGCCGACCTCTGGCTAGGCACGGTCAAGTAGCTCCACCAGACGGGCGCGGACGCCTGCCATGAACAGGTCGAGGCCGGCGGCGAAGCGGTCGGGCTCGGTCGGCTCGGCCACCACGGCCGCGAGTGTCCAGTGCGCGCTGGTCTCGAAGACGGCCCGCGCCTGCGGTTCTGGTACGCCGAGGGCGACCAGGGACCGGATCTGGGTCCGGACGAGTTCCGCACGCGATCCGTCGCCCTGGTCGCGATCGGGCGTTGCCTTGGCCTGGATCAGGCCGGCCAGACCGGGATGGCCGGCGTAGAAGTCCCGCAACTCGAGCGCGCCGGCCGTCGTCACCTCGATCCAGTCGTCGACGCTGCGGACCTCGTCGTACGCCGTCCGGTCCGCGGCGACGAACTGGTCGAACGCGTTCCGGGCGACCAGGTCGAGCAACTCACCCTTGTTCCGGACGTGGTGGTAGAGCGACGGCGCGCGGACGCGGAGGCGCTCGGCCACCGAGCGCATGGTCAACCCGTGGACGCCGTCGGCCTGGATGACGGTCAGCGCCGCGTCGGCGATCGCGTGCACCGAGATGCCGGCCGCAGTGTGGGACGAAGGATCACGTCGTTCGGTCACGAAACCTCGTTGTCGGCGAGCCCGATCGGGCTGTCTAATATCGTTAGACAGCCTACTCTGAAGGACGGCACCGTGCCTGGACTACGCCCGACCTACCCGTTGCGCACCGAGCGGCTGGACCTGCGGCCGCACCGGAGGGACGACCTGGACGACCTGTTCGCGTTCCACTCCCGACCGGAGGTGGTGCGGTACACGCCGTGGCCGGTGCGGGACCGCGAGCAGACCCGGAAGGCGCTCGAGGCCAAGCTCACCCAGGACGCGCTGACCGAGCCGGGTCAGTGGCTGGTGCTCGCTATTGAGCTTCGCGAGACGGGGACGGTGATCGGCGAGGTGCTGCTGAAGTGGGCGAGCGACACCGATCGGCAGGGTGAGATCGGGTACGCGCTGCACACCGACTACCACGGCAAGGGGTACGCCTCCGAGGCGGCGCGCGAGGTCCTCCGGCTCGGTTTCGAAGACCTCGGGCTGCACCGGATCTGCGCGATTCTCGACGACCGCAACACCGCGTCGGCGATCCTGCTCGAGCGACTCGGGATGCGCCGGGAGGGGCATCTGATCGAGTGCGCGTTCTTCAAGGGCGAGTGGGCCAGCGAGTACGTCTACGCGCTGCGGGCCGACGAATGGCGCCGTACCCGGTCCTGACCTGCTGGTTTACTGGTGGCGGGGGTGGTTGGGGTGGGGATCGACAACCAGATCTACAACCGGATCGGCGACAGTTGGTGGGACGAGGCCAACCCGCTGAACATGCTGCACGGGAGCTTCACCCCGGGACGGTTCGCGTACTTCCGCGCCGTCCTGGACCGGATCGGGCTGGAGCCGGCTGGGCTGAGGGCGCTGGACGTCGGGTGCGGCGGCGGGTTCATGGCCGAGGAGTTCGCGCGGCTCGGCTGCGCGGTCACCGGCATCGACCCGTCCGCGATCTCGATCAGGACCGCCCGGCGGCACGCCGACTCGGGCGGCGGGCTCGGGATCGGGTACGCGATCGCCACCGGTGAGCGGCTGCCGCTGGCCGACGGGACCTTCGACCTCGCGTACTGCTGTGACGTCCTCGAGCACGTGTCCGACCTGGATCGGGTGATCGGCGAGACCGCCCGGATCCTCAAGCCCGGTGGGGTCTACCTGTTCGACACGATCAATCGGACCACCGCGTCGAAGGTGCTGGCGATCAAGGTCATGCAGGAGTGGCGCCTCACCCGGGTGGTCGACACCGAACTGCACTCCTGGGAGCTGTTCATCAAGCCGACAGAACTCGAGAAAGTACTGCGCCGGCACCGGATGCGGCTCGGCGAGATCACCGGGCTCGGACCGCGGTCGAACAAGGCGGCGCTGCTGTGGAACTTCGCCCAAGCGCGGCAGGGGCGGATCAGCTTCGGTCAGCTGAGTCGCTCGATGGACGTCGGCGAGGTGAAGGACACCTCGGTCTCCTACATGGGGTACGCCGTCAAGGCCAGCTAGTCGCAGGGCAACCCCGGTCAGCGGGCGATCGGGATCTGCAGGGTCTGGCCCGGCACGACGTCAGCCGCGGTGGCCAGGTTGTTCAGGTCGGCGATCTTCTCGACCACGATGGCGGGATCCTGGGTCGGGTTCGTCTCCTGGGCGATCGACCACAGCGACTCGCCGGGCGCGACCTGGACCGGAACGGTGTGGGTGAAATTCGGCCCCGGCTCGAGGACGCCGGTGATCCGCAACCCCAGCACCACGATGGCCGAACCGAACACGAGCACCGACAGCGCGGTGAGCAGCATCCGCCCACGCCGCGTCAACCGCAACGGCGCCTCCGCGACCGCTTGGCGCCGATCGTGGCGGCCGATCTCATCACCGGAGCAGGCACGGACTGGAAGACGCTCGGTCGTTGTGCCGGCGATCCTCGGCCGGCGGCGAGGCCGGGCGTCAGGGGCCGTCTCGGGTGACCAACGCCGGACCGGGGCCGTCGGCGCCAAGGCCGTCGCGCCGTCGGTCACCAGCGCCGCCGCGCCTGTCGCCGCTGTGCTCATCGGATCCTCCAGACCTCGTTCAGACCTCGTCCTGCGGTGTCGATCCCTGTCTACCGGCCGCCTCCGACAGTTTCCGGAGACCCGGCTGGCAACCCGGCCCGAACACCTGTTCGATCGAACGCCTGTACGAATGATTAACCGACAGGCACCCGTCACGCAACCACCTCCAACCAGGACACGCCCGGGAAATTCCCAGGGGCTCGCGCGCGCCTTATAACCGGACACACGAACAGACGTGCGAACCGACACGCCTTCGAACAGATGTTTGAAGAATCTCAGGATTCGGTCTACGGTCATGTCAGTCGAGCAAGCTCGGCCGGCGGACCGCCGGCCCGACCCGAGGAGCAACCACCGATGGCCAGGACGCCGAGCGGTTCCAGCAAGGACGACCCGACCACGGACCGAACTGTCACGGACCAGACCGTCGCGGAGCAGACCGTGACCGAGCTGCCCGACGGCCCGGCCGACGCGACCGGGCTGACCCCGCGCCAGCGCCGGGTCCTGGACGTCATCCGCGACTCCGTCGACCGCCGCGGCTACCCGCCGTCGATGCGCGAGATCGGTGAGCGGGTCGGGCTGACCAGTTCCTCCTCGGTGTCGCACCAGCTGCGCGTGCTGGAGCAGAAGGGCCTGCTCCGCCGCGACCCGAACCGCCCGCGCGCGATCGAGGTCCGCTACCCCGGCGAGGTCGACGCCGCCGCCCGCCGGTCCACGCTCGGCTCGGTGCGCCAGACGTCGTACGACGAGACCGGCGCCGGCGACGTGCACCCGGACGCGGCGTACGTGCCGGTCGTCGGCCGGATCGCCGCCGGTGGCCCGATCCTGGCCGAGCAGGAGATCGAAGAGGTCTTCCCGTTGCCCAAGGCAATGGTCGGCGAGGGCACGCTGTTCATGCTCCGGGTCAAGGGTGAGTCGATGATCGACGCGGCGATCTGCGACGGCGACTGGGTCGTGGTCCGCCAGCAGCCGACCGCGGACAACGGTGACATCGTCGCTGCCATGATCGACGGCGAGGCGACGGTGAAGACGTTCAAGAAGACCAAGACCGAGATCCTGCTGCTACCACACAACCAAGCGTTCGAACCGATCGACGGCAAGGACGCGATCATTCTCGGAAAGGTCGTAACAGTTCTGCGCCGAGTCTGACATCTCAGACGGCGAGCGAAGTCGGGCGTGTCGTGTCAGCATTGAGTCATGACTGTCTATGACTTCAGCGCACGGCGGATAGAAGGCAATGAACAGTCGCTTGCCGATTTCCGCGACCAGGTGCTCCTGGTGGTGAACACGGCGTCGCAGTGCAGCCAGACCCCGCAGTACACCGGACTTCAGAGGCTCTACAAGACGTACCGGCGTCAGGGCTTCTCGGTGCTTGGCTTCCCCTGCGACCAGTTCGGCCACCAGGAGCCTGGTGACGAGAACGAGATCGCGAACTTCTGTTCGACGATCTATCACGTCACGTTCCCGATGTTCGCCAAGATCGACGTCAACGGCTCGAAGACGCTGCCGCTGTACAACTGGCTGAAGCGTGAGCAGGGCGGTCTGCTGGGCGGGCGGATCAAGTGGAACTTCACCAAGTTCCTGATCGGGCGGGACGGCGGGGTGATCGCACGGTACGCGCCGACCCATTCCCCCGAGAAATTGGCCGACAAGATCGAGGCGGCCCTGGCGGTTCCCGCACCGTCGAGGGAAGCGAACGACTGACTCACCTCGGGCGGAATCGTGGCGGCGATTCCGCGGCAGGCAGCAGTTGACGTGAAAAAGCACCAGAGTTCCTGCCGGCATTGCCTGAAACCTTCCCGGCAATGAGACACCTGAACACCATCCGTCGCACCGGCACAGGATTTCTCACCGCATTCCGGACAATTTCCCGGCCGCCCCTGCCGGACTTTCTCCCCGCGCACACCCACATTCGCGTGCATTCGCCCGGGATGTCCAATTACTGAGACGAGAACTGCCTTCGGCGTGTCGCACGGCGGGTGCGAATCACACCGCGCCGATGGGAGCCGAGGAGACCAGTGGATCAGACCACAACGGTCTCGGCGTCGATGTCCAGGCGCAGTCCGCGCCAGACGGGGTGGCGCAGGCGCGCGTCGGCGGCCCAGCCGGAGTAGGTGATCTCGGCGACCAGGACCGGGTCCAGCCAGTGCGCGATCCGCCGGTCGGAGGTCGGGATGGTGGCCGGGTCGAACGCCGGGCGGTCGATCTCGAGCCCCGCGAGCTCGGCGCCGAGCATCTCCAGGGTGGCGAAATCGAGGCCGGACCCGACCTTGCCGATCAGGATCAGCTCACCACCGGGTTCGGCGTAGGCGCCGCAGTAGAACGAGCCGATCTTGCCGACCCGGTTGCCCTCCCCCGGATGCCAGCCGCACAGGATCACGTCGCGGGTCTTGACCGGTTTGACCTTGATCCAGTCCGCGCTGCGCCGGCCCGGCAGGTACCGCGACTTCCGCCGCTTCGCGACCACGCCTTCGAGCCCGGTCGACGCGGAGAGCTCCAGCGCCGCGTCCCCGTCGTCGTACGCCGGTGGGGTCTCCCAGAACGGGTCGCCGATGTCGAGTGAGTCGAGCAGCCCGCGCCGGTCGTCGTACGTTGCTTCTAGCAACCACTTGCCGTCGAACCGGAGCAGGTCGAACAGCCGCACCGACACCGGCACCTCGGTGATCAGGTGCCGCAGGTGCCGCGGGTCCCGGACGTGCATCCGCCGCTGCAGCAGGCCGAACGACGGTGCGCCGTTCTCGTCCAGGGTGACGATCTCCCCGTCCAGTACGGCGGGGAGCCGCAACCCCGGCGCTTCGGCCACGCCGATCAACTCCGGGTATCCGCCGGAGACGTCACGGCTGTTGCGCGACCACAACCGGCAGACTCCGGCCTCGACCTCGGCGATCACCCGGATGCCGTCCCACTTCATCTCGTACGACCAGCCGGCCCCGGACGGCATCTCTCCGACGGCCGCCATCATCGGCAGCACCGGCGGGCTGGCCACCGGACTCATGTCGACTGCAATCGCTTCAAGGCGCCGAGCACCTTCTCACGATCGGCGGTGGGCCACATCGGCGGCAAGGAGGCGCGCAGGAAGGCGCCGTACCGCTGGGTGACGATGCGGGGGTCGAGGATGGCGACCACGCCGCGGTCGGAGCTGCGACGGATCAGCCGGCCGGTCCCCTGGGCCAGCAGCAGCGCGGCGTGCGTCGCGGCGACGGCCATGAAGCCGTTCCCACCCGCTTCGTCGACGGCGCGCTGGCGAGCGGCCATCAGTGGCTCGTCCGGGCGCGGGAACGGGACCCGGTCGATGATCACCAGGTTGCAGGTCGAGCCAGGTACGTCGATGCCCTGCCACAGCGACAGCGTGCCGAACAGCGATGTCTCCGGGTCGTCGACGAACTCGCGAGCCAGCTCCCCCAGCTGCGCGTCGCCCTGGCAGAGCACCTTGAGATCGGTCGCCTCCCGGACCGCGGCCGTCGCGGCTTCGGCAGCCCGGCGGGACGAGAACAGGCCGAGCGTCCGGCCGCCGGCAGCGGTGATCAGGTCGATGATCTCGTCGAACTGCTTCTGGCCGAGCCCGTCGCGATGCGGCGGCGGCAGGTGCTTGGCGACGTACAGAATGGCCTGCTTCTCGTACTCGAAGGGGGAGCCGACGTCGAGCCCGCGCCACGGCAGCGGACCGGTCTCCGAGGTCTCCCCCAGGTCGGGCATCTCGTCGTCGTCAGCCAGCTTGTCCGCCGGCCGCAGACCGACCTGCCGGGCGATCGCGTCGAAGTCACCGCCGAGCGTGAGCGTCGCCGACGTCAGCACGGCCGTGCGGTCCTTCAGCATCAGCTCGCGCAGCAGGCCGGCCACCGTCAGCGGAGCGATCCGGAGCTCGCGGCCGAAACGGTCTCGATCGACCATCCAGACGACGTCCGCGTCGCTGAGCGCGGCCACCCGCTCGGAGACGTCGAAGATCTCCTTGACCGCGCCCTTCGACTGCCGCTTGGCGCCGTCCGGGTCGTCGTCCTTGTCGTCGGACTTCTTGTTGAGGTCGGAGTACAGCGCGCGGGCGGCGTCGCGGATCAGTCCGGCGGCCTCGAGAACGGGACCGTTCGACGCTTCGATCCGGCCCTCGCGAGTCCCGTCCAGCGCGGCTCGCAACGCGTCCGAGGCGTCGATCAGGTCGTCGGCCTTGTCGTCGTCGACGAACCGGCGGGCCCGCTTCGCGGCGCGTTCGACCATCTGCGGCGACAACTCGTCACCGGCAGCACCCGTCACCCGAGCCGGCAGTTCGTGGGCCTCGTCGACGATGACGACGTCGTGCTCGGGGAGGACGGTGCGGTTCTCGAAGGCGTCGATCGAGAGCAGCGCGTGGTTCGTGATGACGATGTCGGCCTTGCGGGCCTCGTCCTTGGCCTTCTCGGCGAAGCACTCCTCGCCGTACGGGCACTTCTGCGCGCCGAGGCACTCGCGAGCCGCGATCGCGACCTGCTGCCAGGCCTGGTACTGGTGCGAGGGCGCGTGGTCGCGGTCGCCGGCCTCGCCGTCGAGCAACTGCTGCTCGGCCCAGTCGCGCAACTCCAGCACCTGCTGGCCGATCGGCCCCGGCGGCGGGACGTCGATGAGCATGCCGTCCTCGTCCGGCGCGCCCTCCCGGATCCGGTGCAGGCAGGCGTAGTTGTTGCGGCCCTTCTGGATCGCGTACTTCGGCCGGCGCGGCAGCAGCTTCTCCGTCGCGTCGAGCAGCGCGGGGACGTCGCGGTCGACCAGCTGGGACTGCAGCGCCAGGGTCGCGGTGGACACGACGACGCGCCGGTCCTCGATCGCGTGCACGAGCGCGGGCACCAGGTAGCCCAGGGACTTCCCGGTGCCGGTGCCGGCCTGGACCAGGAGGTGGGAGCCGTCGTGCATCGAGGTGTTGACGGCCTCGGCCATCTCCACCTGGCCGGGCCGGGTCTGACCGTTGATTCCGGAGACAGCGGCTTCGAGCAGTTCGCGTACGTCAACTCCCACCGCCACACCCTAGCCCGCGGCACGGACAGATTTCCGGTCCGCCGGGCCAGGGTGTGGATAACCCGGGAGCTAGACGACGGCCCCGCGGTCCGGCTGCGCGTCCCGGTCCACCTGCGGACGCTTCGGACGCGGCGGCGGCGCCGGGTAGCGACGCTCGAGTTCCAGCAGCAGCGGGGCTGCGGTGAGGTTCGACGAGTAGGTCCCGACCAGGATGCCCAGCAGCAGCGCGAGGGCGAAGTCGGCCAGCGAGTCACCGCCCAGGAACAGCAGTGCGGTCAGGATGAACAGCGTCGAGATACCGGTGTTGATGGTTCGCGGCAGCACGTTCACGATCGCGGTGTCGATGACCGGGCCGAGGTTGTCGCTCGACCGGGCGCTTCGGGTCTCCCGGATCCGGTCGAAGACGACCACGGAGTCGTTCACCGTGTACCCGATGATGGTCAGGATCGCGGCCAGGAAGATGCCGTCGATCGGTTTGCCGGTCCAGGCGAACACCCCGACCACGACCGCGACGTTCTGCAGCAGGGCCAGTACGGCGCCCGCGCCGTACGTCCACCGGAATCGCACGGCCAGGTAGAGCAACTGCGCGAGCAGGGCGATGCCGAGGGCGATCAGGCCCTTGTTGCGCAGCTCGGTGCCGAGCGACGGGCCGATGCTCTCGTTGCGGATCAGCTCGGACCCACCGCCGATCCGGGACAGCGACTCGCGGATCTTCTCGGCCTCGTCGTCGCTGATCGTCTGCGTCCGCACGGTGATGTCGTCGGTGCCGGAGGCCTGGACCACCGCGTTCGGGTAGCCGGCCTCGGCGACCGCGGCGCGGGCCTGGTCCGGTGTGATCCGCTGCGCGGTGCTGACCTCGAGCAGCCGGCCGCCGGTGAACTCGATGCCGAGGTTGAGCCCGCGCACCACGATGCCGGCGACGGCGACTGCGATCACCGCGGCTGTGATCAGCAGCCAGCGGCGGCTGTGCTGCATGAGCGACGGACGCTTCGCTTCCAGCCAGGTCCGGATCCGGCCGTGGCCGGCGATACCGCTGATCCCCGGGCGCTTCATGACGAACTTGCGGGAGACTGCGAACTCCGCCAGGACGCGCACGACCACCAGGGCGGACAGCAACGACGCGATCACACCGATGCTCAGCGTGACGCCGAAGCCGCGGACCGGGCCGGCAGCCAGGAAGAACAGCAGGCCGGCGGCCAGCAGGGTGGTGATGTTGGAGTCGGCGATCGCGGACAGCGCGTTCTGGAAGCCGCTGCGCAGCGATCGGCGCAGGCCGTCGGTCCGGCCGGCTGTGTAGTCCTCACGGGCCCGTTCGAAGACGAGCACGTTCGCGTCGACCGCCATCCCGATGGCGAGGACGAAACCGGCCAGGCCGGGCAGTGTCAGGGTCGCGCCGAGTGCCGTCAGCGCGGCGTACGACATCCCGGAGTAGGCGATCAGGCCGAGGACGGCCAACAGGCCGACCAGGCGGTAGACCAGAATGATGAACACCGCGGTCAGCGCCAGGCCGATGATCGCGGCCATCGCGCTGGCCTGGATGGCGTCCTTGCCCAGCGACGGGCCCACCGTGCGCTGATCGATCACCTCGACCGGCAGCGGCAGCGCGCCGCCCGAGATCAGCGCGGCCAGATCCTTGGCCTCCGGTTCGGTGAAGGCACCGATGATCGTGGTGGTACCGCCGCCGATCCCGACGTTGCAGAGCTGGTTGCCGCCGTTCGGATCGACCTGCGGCGCACTGATCACCTCGTTGTCGAGCACGATCGCGATCAGCCGCTGAGGTGTGTTGACCGGCTGGCAGGCCGCCTTGCCGGTGATGTTCGCCCAGATCTTGCCGCCGTCGCCCTTGAAGTTCATCTCGACGAACCAGCCCTGGGCGGCCTGCTGCGGGTCGAGCCGGCCTTCGGCGCCACTGACCAGCTCACCGGTCATCGCCGGCTTCGCCAGTCGCAGGAAGCCCTGGCCACCGGCCTCCGGAGGCAGGTAGGTCTCCCCGGCGGCGGGCTTGGCCGGCTTCGTCGCGACCTGGTCGAGCACCTCGTGGAAGGTGAGCTGCGCGGTCTTGCCGATCACCTCGGCGGCCTCGCGCGGGTCCTGCACCCCGGGCAGCTCGACGATGATCCGGTTCTCGCCCTGCCGCGTCACGCTCGGCTCGCTGACCCCGAGGGCGTCGATGCGGCGGTGCAGCACCTGGATCGCCTTGTCGGTGTTGGTCTTGTCGGCCTTCACCGTCGGCGAGTCGTTCGCCTGCAGCACGATCTGGGTGCCGCCGCGCAGGTCGAGCCCGAGCTTGGGCTGGGCGGTCAGCACGACGTACGTCGACAGGGCCAGGACGACCAGCGCGAGCAGCGCACGGACGATGGACGACCGGTTCACAACAGCCTCCGGAGCTGGGCACCCGCCGCGCGGGTGTCATGAAAGCGAGCACACCACGGCCGGCGTGGAACGCACAGTGTACGGAGCCATTCAAGCGTATCGACGCGGCCAGGGAGTGCCATGGCATCAGGTCGCAACCGAACTGATTGACGCCTCAGGTGAGCGCGCCCTAACTTCTCAGCACCCTCGTTGCGTAGTCGCCTACGGACCGAGGGTGATCACCCCTCCGCCCCGGTGGGTGACGTTCCTTGAGGAGGAACCGTGCGTCATCGCATCAGTCTGTCCCTCGCCGCCGCCGCTCTGGCGCCGGCCCTCGCCCTGGCCACCGCCGGAACCGCCGGCGCCGCGCCCGCGCCCGAACCCCAGCGGATCGTCCCGGTCCAGCTGGCCAAGGCCGAGGCCGGTGTGACCGCGGTCAAGGACACCTATATCGTCGAGCTGAAGAAGGGCGTCCGGCTGAAGAGCGGGCTCGGCATCGCGCCGCAGCGCCAGTTCAGCACGGCGGTCAACGGGTTCAGCGCCAAGCTCAGCGCGGCCCAGGTCGCGGCCCTGCAGAAGAACCCGGACGTGGTCGCGATCTCGCAGGACGTGTACGTGCAGAACGTCCTGGACGCGACCCAGACCAACCCGCCGTCGTGGGGGATCGACCGGATCGACCAGCGCAACCTGCCGCTGTCGAAGTCGTTCACCTACAACCGCACCGGCTCCGGCGTGCACGCCTACATCATCGACTCCGGCGTCGACCCGTCACACCCGAACTTCGGCGGCCGGGCCACCTTCGACTTCAACGGCATCGACTCCAACAACACCGACTGCAACGGCCACGGCACCCATGTGGCCGGCACCATCGGCTCCGCGTCGTACGGCGTGGCCAAGAGCGTCCGCCTGCACGGCGTGAAGTGGCTGAACTGCAGCGGCGGCGGTACGGCGTCCTCGGCGATCGCCGCGGTCGACTGGGTGACCCGCAACGCGGTGAAGCCCGCAGTGGCCAACGCGTCGTGGAACTTCAGCGCCAACACCACGCTGGAGAACTCGCTGCGCGCCATGATCAACTCCGGCGTCTTCCTGGCCGCGTCGGCCGGCAACACCGGCGGCAACTCGTGTGACCGGCTGCCGCGCAAGATCGAGACCGCACTGGTCACCGCGGCGTCCACGAGCACGGACGCGCGGGCGTCGTACTCGAGCACCGGTGCCTGCGTGGACATCTACGCTCCGGGCTCGGCGATCGTGTCCACACTGCCCGGGAACACCACCGGGTCCTACAACGGCACGTCGATGGCCACGCCGCACGTAGCGGGCGTCGCGGCCCTCTACCTGCAGGGCAGCCCGTCGGCGAGCCCGGCCACGGTGAAGTCGTACATCGAGTCCAACGCCACGCCCAACGTGATCAGCGGTGGCTCCACCGGCGGCACCGTGAACCGCCTGCTCTACAGCAACGGCCTGTAGGCCACGAGAGACGCCCCCGGGGTCACTCGGGGGCGTCGATCCCGTGCTCGATCGCGTAACGGACCAGCTCGGCCCGGTTGTGGAGCTGCAGCTTGCGCAGGGTGTTCTGCACGTGGTTCTCCACCGTCCGGTGGGACAGCACGAGCCGGTCGGCGATCTGCCGGGCGGTCAGCCCCCGTGCTACGAGCCGGAGCACCTCAGTCTCCCGCTCGGTCAGCTTCGGCACCTCAGGCCCGGAGGCGTCGGTCCCGAGTCGCCGGTACTCCCCCAGCAGCAGTCCGGCCAGTCCGGCGCTGAACACGGCATCGCCTTCCGCGGTACGCCGTACTGCGTCGTCGAACTCGTCCAGCGACGCCGACTTCACCAGATACCCCGACGCCCCGTTCTTCACCGCGGCCAGTACGTCGTCCTGCTCGGCGCTGGCCGATAGGACCAAGACCCGGGTGTCCGGCAGCGCCGTGGTGATCTCCCGGGTCGCGTCGACACCGGATCCGTCGCCCAACTGCAGGTCCATGACCACGACGTCCGGCCGGGTCGCCAGCGCGATCTTCACCGCGCCTGCCACGTCCGAAGCGGTCGCGCAGACGTCGTACCCGCGACTGCCCAGGTCCCGGGCGACGCCCTCGCGCCACATCGGGTGGTCGTCGACGATCATCACGCGCGTCATGCAGTACCTACCTTCAGTTCCCACTCTGTCCCTTCGCCTGGCGCGGTCCGGACCGTGACCGAGCCGCCCAGATCGGTGATCCGGCCGCGGATCGACTGACTGACGCCCAGGTGCCCGTCGGCCAGGGCCTCCTCCAGCCGCTCGGCCGTCGTACCGGCTCCATCGTCGCGGACGGACACCAGCACCTCGCCGCCGAGGTCCTCGACCACCACCCAGGACCGGGCCTCCGGGCCGGCGTGCTTGTCCACGTTGCTGAGCGCTTCCTTGACCGCGGCAACCAGCTCTTCGGCGACCGCGGCCGGCAGCAGGACCTGCCCGGCCGGTACGACGACGTCCACCCGCGTGGTGGCCAACGGCAACAACAGGCCGCAGAGGTCGATCCGGTCGCCCTCGGCCACGGTCGGCCGGGACGACATCAAGGTGCGCAGGGCAACCTCCTGCTCGGCGGCCAGCTTGGCCAGCTCGACCGCCTCACCGCCGATCGCGGTGCCGCGGCGCTGCACCTGGGCCAGCACCTGCAGGACACCGTCGTGGATCGACCGGCTGAGCCGGAGCCGCTCGGCGGTCGCGCTCTCGGTGGCGATGGCCTCCCGGAGCCGGGCTCCCGCCTGGCGCATGGTGGACGCGGCGTACCCGACGACCAGGCCGGCGACCAGCAGGAGCTGGACGTTGCTGAGGATCTTGGACACGTTGTCGACGCCGCGCAGCGACAGCAGCGCAAGGCTCACCGTCGCGGCGCCGAGCAGTCCGCCGTCGCGGCCGCGCGAGATCGCCAGCGCGATGACCGGCCCGGCCGCCCAGACCGAGGTCAGCACCGAGGCGCCGGCCCGGATGTCCAGCAGCGGCTGCGCGAGCAACGTCAGGTACATGCAGCCGACCGTGACGAACAGGTCGGCGAACGCGAGCCTGGTGTTGCGCCGGCCCCACCGGCGGCTGTAGCCGATCGAGGAGATCACCGTCCAGATCCCCATGATCGCCAGCTGGAGCACCGCGCCGTACGGCCGGACGATCCCGTCCCAGCGGGTCCAGACGCCGAAGCAGGCGAACGCCCAGGTGATCACGCGGAAGACGACCAGCGCGCGCCACAGCGGCTGCAGCAGGTCGACCGAGTCACGCTCCACGCGGACAGTCTGCCAACCGCTACGGTCCGGGCGCCTGAGTAGTTCCCCGCGACGATGCAGGATTCCCCGCAGGTTTCCGGGTTTTTCCGTTATGTGCTTCAGGAATCGCCGGTTTTGACCTACTGTCGCGCAGAACACGCTCGGGGGAGCTCTGAACACGTCGCGTCACCAAGCGCGGCGGGTATCCATATAACTACGGAGGGGAATTGTGCGCAAGCTACCCGTCGGGCTCGTGAGCCTGGCACTGGCGGCGACTGCTGGCGTGGGTCTCGCCACAGCCGGTAACGCCGCACAGCCGTCCCAGCAGGCGGACGCCCCGCAAGTCGCGGGCGAGGCGTCCGGCCGGGACGAACTACCGAGTCCGCTCGAGGACAAGCGTCGCGAGCTGCGCCAGGAGGCCCTGACCAAGGTGCTGAACGGCCAGGCGAAGGTCGAGAAGCGCGGCGCCAGCACCGTCGTCAACCTCGGCCCCAAGGCCAAGGGCACGAAGGGCGTCACGAACGCGGCGGGCCGGGTCGACCAGTACGTCGAGCTGGGCCGCGAGAAGACCGACCGGATCTTCGTCGTCCTCGCGGAGTTCGGCAACACGCGGCACCCGAGCTACCCCGACCAGGACACCTCGACGGCGTTCCCGGGCCCGGCGACCTTCGAGGGACCGCTGCACAACGCGATCCCGGAGCCGGACCGCGCGGTCGACAACTCGACCGTCTGGCACCCCGACTACAACCGCCAGTACTTCCAGGACATGTACTTCGGCACCGGCAACTCGGTGAAGAAGTACTACGAGAAGCAGTCGTCCGGGCGCTACAGCGTCGACGGCGAGGTCACCGACTGGGTCAAGGTCCAGTACAACGAGGCCCGCTACGGCCGGTCCAACGGCTTCCCGTGCGGCGGCAACGTCTGCAACAACACCTGGGCCCTGGTCCGGGACGCGGTGAACCAGTGGGTCGCCGACCAGAAGGCGGCCGGCCGCACCACCGCGGAGATCGCCGCCGAGCTGAAGACGTTCGACCAGTGGGACCGCTACGACTTCGACGGCGACGGCAACTTCAACGAGGCCGACGGCTACATCGACCACTTCCAGATCGTGCACTCCGGCGGCGACCAGGCCGACGGCGACCCGTGGCAGGGTGAGGACGCGATCTGGTCGCACCGCTGGTACGTCGGTCTGGCCGGTGGCCCGGCCAACAACCCGGTCGGTGGCACCCAGCTCGGCGACACCGGGATGTGGGTCGGCGACTACACCATCCAGCCGGAGAACGGCGGCATCAGCGTCTTCGCGCACGAGTACGGCCACGACCTCGGTCTGCCGGACCTCTACGACACCTCCGGCCCGCCGGTCGAGAACCACGTGAACTGGTGGTCGATCATGGCGCAGAGCCGGGTCGGCAAGCCCACCGACGGCGGTATCGGCGAGCAGGCGGCCGACTTCGGCGCCTGGGAGAAGCTGCAGCTGGGGTGGCTGGACTACGAGCTCGTCGCGGCCGGCCAGAACAAGACCGTCGTGCTCGGCCCGCACGAGTACAACTCGAAGAAGGCCCAGGGCCTGGTGGTCACGCTGCCGAAGAAGGAACGGGTCAACGAGCTCGTCCCGCCGGCAGCCGGCAGCAAGTCCTGGTGGAGTGGCCGTGGTCACCTGCTGAACAACACGATGAGCCGGCAGGTCGCGATCCCGGCGGGCACCACGACGCTGAGCTTCAAGGCCAACTGGGACATCGAGGACTGCGGTACGACGGCCTGTGACTACGCCTACGTCGAGGTGAACGACGGCACCGGTTACAAGGCGATCCCCGGCAGCATCGCGAACGCCGCCGAGGGCAACGGCATCGACGGCACCAGCAACGGCTGGGTCGACGCCACCTTCGACCTGTCGGCCTACGCCGACAAGACGGTCGGCCTGCAGTTCCGCTACAGCACCGACCCGGCGGCGGGTGGCAAGGGCTTCTTCGCCGACGAGATCAAGGTGACCAACGGTTCGACCACGCTGGTCACGTCCGGTGCGGAGGCGACCCCCGAGGGCTGGACGCTGAACGGCTTCAGCTCGATGGGCGCCAGCTTCACCAGCCTGCACGACAACTTCTACCTGGCCTCGCACCTCAACTACGTGGACTACGACGCGCACCTGCAGACCGGCCCGTACAACTTCGGCTTCCTGAACACCAAGCCGGACTGGGTCGAGCACTTCCCGTACCAGGACGGTCTGCTGGTCTCCTACTGGGACACCTCGGTGGACGACAACAACACCAACGAGCACCCCGGTTCGGGCCTGATCCTGCCGATCGACTCGCACCCGGTCCCGATCAACAAGATCGACGGCACGCTGTGGCGGCCGCGGGTGAGCGGGTACGACGCTCCGTTCGGCCTGGAGAAGGCGGACTCGTTCACGCTGCACACGAACGGCCAGCCGAGCTACATCCGTGGCCAGGCCGGTGTGTCCACCTTCAACGACAGCAAGACCTACTGGTACGCGGAGCAGCCGAGTGCCGGTGTGAAGGTCCCGAACAACGGCGTCAACATCAGGGTTCTCGACCGCGACGGCACGACCATGACGGTCCGTGTCACCAAGCGCAGCTGATGCCTTGAGCAACAGAACGGCCCCGGGAGCTTCTCCCGGGGCCGTTTCCGTAGGTCCTACTGTTGGGCCGCCGCCACCTGGTACGGCGTGAGGTCGCCGGCCAGCGCCGGGTGGACCCGGGCACTGACCCGGGTGCCTTCGGCAGTGTGCTCGAGCTGGTCGACCGAGCCCTCGGAGTGAATCCGGGAGACCAGGTCGCCGCGCTCGTACGGCAGCAGCAGGTCGAGGGCCACGTCCGGCTGCGGCAGCGAGGCCTCGACCAGCGTGCGCAGCTTGTCGATGCCCTCGCCGGTGTGCGCCGACACCACCAGCGCCCGCGACTCGCGGTGCAGGATCGGAGCCAGCGCGATCGGGTCGGCCACGTCGGCCTTGTTGATCACGATGAGCTCCGGCACGTCGGACGCGCCGATCTCGGCCAGCACCTCGCGGACCGCCTGGATCTGCGCCAGCGGGTCGGGGTGCGACCCGTCGACCACGTGCAGCAGCAGGTCCGCGTCCGCGACCTCCTCCAGCGTCGAGCGGAACGCCTCGACGATGTCGTGCGGCAGGTGCCGGACGAACCCGACGGTGTCGGTGAGGGTGTAGACCCGGCCGTCGGACGTGGTGGTCCGGCGGGTGGTCGGGTCCAGGGTCGCGAACAGCGCGTTCTCGACCAGGACGCCCGCGCCGGTGATGCTGTTCAGCAGCGAGGACTTGCCCGCGTTGGTGTAGCCCGCGATCGCGACCGACGGGACGGAGTGCCGGCGGCGCTCCTGGCGCATCGTCGACCGGGTGCCCTTCATGTCCTTCAGCTCGCGGCGCAGCTTTGAGATCTTGGTGTTGATCCGGCGCCGGTCGGTCTCGATCTTGGTCTCACCGGGACCACGGCCACCGATACCGCCGCCGGCCGCGCCGACGCGTCCACCGGCCTGGCGGGACAGGTTGCCACCCCAACCACGCAGCCGTTGCTTCATGTACTGCAGCTGGGCCAGCTCGACCTGGGCCTTGCCTTCCTTGCTCTTCGCGTGCTGGGCGAAGATGTCCAGGATCAGCGCGGTCCGGTCGACCACCTTGACCTTGAGCCGGTCCTCCAGGTTGCGCAGCTGTGCGGGGGCCAGCTCGCCGTCGGCGATCACGGTGTCGGCGCCGAGCGAGGCGACCAGGTTGCGCAGGTCGACCACCTTGCCCGAACCGATGAAGGTCGCCGGGTCCGGCTTCTTGCGGCGCTGGATCACTCCGTCCAGCACCTCGGAGCCGGCGGTCTCGGCGAGCAGCTTCAGCTCGGCCAGCGAGTTCTCCGCGTCTTCGGCGCTGCCCTCCGTCCAGACGCCGACCAGCAGCACCCGCTCGAGCAGCAGCTTGCGGTACTCGACCTCGCTGATGTCGGTCAGCTCGGTCGACATGCCGACCACGCGGCGGAGCGCCTGGCGCTCCTCGAGGTCCAGGCCCTCGGTGGTCAGCTCTTGTTCGTAGTCGTCGTGACCCGTCAACGAATCGCCGGAGTCATCGCCCTGCACCAGGTCGAGTTCGACGTCGGTGGTCTCGTCGTAAAAGTTCGAATGGGTCGTCATATACCTTCCATCGTGGCACGGGCCACCAGTACAGGCGACCCGATTTCAGACGTCAACGCCCCACGCCACGACTGAATTCCCGTTCAGGCAGGCAGCCAGGCCCGATCGAACTCTCCGCGAGCGTGAATCACGGCCGGTCCGGTCATCTCGATGTGGTTGTCCGCCCGCCAGGTGACGGTTACAGAACCACCGGGTACGCCGACACGGTAAGTAACCGGGCGTTCCTGCCGGGCCTGGCGGGCCGACGCCACCGCCACCGCACACGTGCCCGTCCCGCAGGACCGGGTCTCCCCCGCGCCCCGCTCGTGGACGCGCATGTCGACGTCGTTCGGCCCTCGGCGTACGACGAACTCCACGTTCACCCCGGCCGGGAAGGCCTCCTGCGGTGACCACAGCGGCTGGTCGACCAGGTGACCGGGCTCGCTCAGGTCGTCGACGAACGCGACCGCGTGCGGGTTGCCCATGTCGACGTGCGTGGCCGGCCACTGGTGACCGTTCGCCTCGACCACGACGCCGGCCGGACCGGGCAGCACCGGCTCGCCCATGTCCACGGTGAAGCTGCCGTCGTCGTTCTGGACGACTTCCTTGATCCCGGCGCGGGTGCCGACCCGGACCGGCTTGCCGCCGGCCAGCCCGGCGTCCACCAGGTAGCGGACGAAGACCCGGATCCCGTTGCCGCACATCTCGGCGATCGAGCCGTCGGAGTTGCGGTAGTCCATGAACCAGTCGCCGCCGTCCTCGACGTACGACTGCTTGCCGCCCTCGATCACCCGTAGCACGCCGTCCGCCCCGATGCCGGCGTGCCGGTCGCAGAGGAACCGCACCAGCCCGGCGTCGAGGTCCCCGTGGATGGTGCCGTCGGGGTCGGGCAGCAGCACGAAGTCGTTCTCGGTGCCGTGCCCCTTCAGCCAGGGAAAGGTGCTCATGGGGAAGATCGTACGGTGTGCCGTATGGAGCAGATCGCCTACTTCTGGGAGCAGGACGACGCCGAGGCCGTCGCGGAGCGGCTGCACGGTGTCGTCCGGCGGGGGCGCTTCCACGGTGAGGACGACGACGAGGACCACCCGTGGATCGTCGTACTCGAGGATCCCGACCAGGCCGTGCTGGACGGCCTTCTCGCCGAGTACGACGGTTGGCTGGAAACGACGGACGAGCAGCCTGCTACCCCGACGCCTTTGCCGACAGCTCCAAAGCGCTTCAAGAAGACCTGAGCACGCGCCCCGGCCGACGTCCAGTGGGTACGCCGTCCCGCCACACCGGATCGCCCGCCACGAGGACATGCTCAATCCCGGTCGACAGCTGCCAGGGATCGTCGTACGTCGACCGGTCGGCAACGTCGGCCGGGTCGAGTACGACGAGGTCCGCCACAGCCCCCGGTCGCACCACGCCCCGGTCGTCCATGCCCAGCCGAGACGCGGGCAGCGAAGTCATTCGGCGGATTGCCTCGGGCAACGTGAGAACGCCGTGATCGCGGGTGTACCGGCCGAGGACCCGAGGGAAGGTCCCGAAGTTGCGGGGATGCGGGTGCCCGGATCCGGAGCCGGCCAGAACCCAGCCGTCACTCGCCACGCTGGTGCAGGGATGCCGCAGGACCGTCACCACGTCGTCCTCGCTCATCGCGTGATTGACCACGCTGACCGCGGCCCGATGGTGCTCGAGGATGCGGAGGACTGCCTCGGCGGCGTCCACGTCGTCGCGACGGGCGATCTCGGCGACGCTGAGGCCGCGGCTGTCCTCGTAGCGCCCGGGCGGCAGGGACGCGATCACGACGGCTTGCGGGTTGAACAGGTCGGCGGTGCGCAGGTCATTCGCGATCCGCTCGCGCTCGGTCGGGTCCTTCAGCCGGGCAAGCAAGGACGCAGTGCCACCAGCCAAGACCCAACTGGGAAGCCGGGTCGTGAGGGTCGTGCTGGACGCGGTGTACGGGTACACGTCCCAGCCGAGGTCGAGCCCGTCGGCACGCGCTTGGTCGAGCCGTTCGAGGGCGGCGGTCACCAGTCCGTGGTTGGGTGCACCGACGGCCTTGAGATGCGAGACCTCCAACCGGGCGCCGCCGGCTCGCGCAGCGGCGATCGCCTCGTCCAGCGCCTCGATCAGCTGAGCGCCTTCGTTGCGGATGTGGGTCGAGTAGAGCAGCCCGCACTCCCCCGCCGTCGCCACCAGCGCCGCGACCTCCTCAGCAGCGGCGTAGGTCCCCGGCGCGTAGATCAGTCCGGTGGAGAACCCGACGGCTCCTTGGTCCGCGGCCTCCCGCAACAGAGCCTGCATCTGCCGCAACTCGTCCGCCGAAGGTGCCCGGTCGGCACCACCCATGACTGCCAGGCGCAGCGAGCAGTGACCCACCTGCAGCCCGATGTTCACCGCCGACTCCACCCGGTCGGCGAATCCACCGGTGTCCCGCCAGGACCAGTCGTGCTCCGGGTCGAGGAACGCCGTACCTGCTTTCAAGGTCTCCAGGTCCGTGATCGGGAACGGCGACCAGCCGCAGTTTCCGGTGACCAGGGTCGTGACCCCTTGAGACAGCTGGGTGGTCGCGTCCGGCGCCGCCAGCACGGTGAAGTCCGCGTGCGAGTGCAGGTCGATGAAGCCAGGCGTCACCACGTTGCCCGTGGCATCGATCACCTCGGCGTCCGCGACCGGCGTCTCCGGTGGTACGACGTCGAGGATCCGCTCACCGTCGACCAGCACGGTCGCGGGTACGGCGTCGGTCCCGGTGCCGTCCAGGACGTGGCCGCCGGTGATCGCGATCAAGCCTTCACCTCGAGTGTCGCCACCGTGTGCGCGGCGATCAGTTCGGTGTCGACGTCGTGGCCGAGACCAGTTGCCGTCGGCACCTGTACGACGCCCTGCCTGGCGACCACCGGTGGCGCGATCACGTCCTGCGCGTAGTACTTGTCCGAGGCGGACACGTCCGACGGAAGGCTGAAACCGGGCAGGCTCGAGATCGCGACGTTGGCGGCGCGGCCGACGCCGAACTCGTGCATGCCACCGCACCAGACCGGTACACCGGCCCGCTGCGCGCGGTCGTGCGCGGCGCGAGCGGCGGTGAGACCGCCCATCCGCGACACCTTGATGTTCAGCACCCGCACGGCTTCCAGCGCCAGCGCGGTCTCCAAGTCGGCAAGTGTCTCCACGCTTTCGTCCAGGCAGATCGGCGTCACCAGATGCCGCTGCAGGCGGGCGTGGGCGAGCAGGTCGCGGGGCGCGAACGGCTGCTCGATCATGGTCAGCTCGTACTCGTCGAGTGCGCGCAGGGCGGCCAGGTGCTCGACCGACTCGGTGTAGATGCCGTTGGCGTCGACATGCAGGTCCAGGTCGGGGAAGTCGGCCCGGACTGCGCGGACCGGTTCGACATCCCACCCCGGTGCGATCTTCAGCTTGATCCGTGGGTAGCCGGCCGCGACCTGACGCCGTACCTCGGTCAGGAGATCGGCGATGGTCGGCTCGATGCCCAGCGAGACCCCGGCCGTGACCTCGGTGCGCGTGCCGCCGAGGGCTTGTGCGAGCGGCACGCCCTGCGCGGCGGACCACAGCACCCAGGCAGCCACGTCTACACCAGCCTTGGCGAACTGGTTGCCGCGGACCTTGGCCCACAGCTGTGGCACGTCCTCCGGCCGCTCCCACGACTTCCCGAGCACGGCCGGGAGCAGGTAGTGCTCGGCCAGGTGCCAGCAGGTCTCGACGGTCTCCGGCGCGTAGTACGGATCGGACGACGACGCGATCTCGCCCCAGCCGACCGCGCCCGAGCCGTCGATCAGCTCGATCAGGATGTGGTCGAGCATCGTCTTGCGGTGCGAGCTGGTGCGGAACGCGTGCACCAGCGGCAACCGGACCCGGTGCAGCCGGGCCGCGGTGACGGTCAGCTCAGTTGACATACAGTCCCAACTCCGTGTTCAGCCGGTCGCGCTCGCCGAGCCGCCGGCGGGCGCCCTTCGCGCTGGCCGTGGTCAGGGTCGCCAGCACGTGCAGCACGGACGCGACGACTGTCGGGGAGTCGACGTACGACGCGCTGCCGGTCGCAACGTAGATGCACTGGTCCGCGATCTTCGCCAGCGGCGCGTCCTCGAAGTCGGTGACAGCGACGAGCTCGCCACCGGCCTCGACGAAGGCGCGGGCCAGTTCCACTGTGTCGCGGCGGTAGCGACGCAGCGAGAACGCCACCATCAGGTCGCTGGACCGGACATCGGACAGTACGTCGATACCGCGCACGACGGTCCCGTCGATCAGCGTCACCTGGGACAGGCCGGCGCTGAGGTCGAAGGCGAGCAGCGATGCGTAGGAGAACGACTTCGCCGAGCCCGCGATGAAGCGCCGGCGGGCCGCGACGATCCGGGCCGCGGCCTGCGCGATCGCATCGTCGGCCAGGATCTGGTCCAGGGCCGCCTCGATCGACGCCCGCTCCTGCTCGACCACCCGGCGCTGCAGCAGCGTCGACGACCGGCGTTGCAAGCGGGCGTCGTACCGCTCGTGGGGACTGGCCAACACGCGGTTGCGCGCCTCGTCAGCTCCGGCCATCGTGCACCGCCCCGAAGAGGTAGACAGCGGTCCCGCTCGGCAGCCGGCGGCAGGAGTCGGCCGCCAGCCCCTTACCGAGCAAGTCGAGGAAACCCTGGCGGACCCGGTCGGCGATCTCCGGCGTCACCGCTTCCGGATCGGACGGCAAGGCCAGCCATGGGCGGTCCCCAGCGCCGCCCAGGACTCCCCAGTCCGCCTCGGTCAGCTCCAGGTCGAGGTTGTCCTGAGCGCGTGGCTGCGCATGCAGGTCCCACTCGATGACGACCCGGTCGCCGCCCGGCCCGTACATGTCCGGCGCGTACCACCGACCACGCGCGCCGAGCACGTCGAGGTTGAAGTGACCGTTGCGGATCTGGAACGGATCGTAGGTCCAGCGCATCCGGGTCATGCCGTGGCTCAGCGCGACCTCGCGCTGCGCGTGCTTGAGCAGGCGACCGAGGCCGTGACCCTGCTGGTCCGCGGCGACCACGGCCGACTGCGAGTAGTGGTAGAAGCCGCGCCGGTCGGTGCCGCAGAACCCGTACGCGAAGGCGACCAGGCGATCGTCCTCGTCGAGGACGCCGACGACCGAACCGCCGTTGCTGACCAGGGCGCCGAGGAGTCGCGGGTTCAGCGCGTACTCCGGGTCCTGGTAGCCGAAGACCGCGCGGTACAGCGCGGCCGCCTCCGCGAACCGCTCGGCGGTGGTGAGCGTGACGGGCCGGAACGCCACTACGAGCTCCTCAAAGATACGAAACGGATCTTATTGACTTCCTGAGTAAATCCCTCACGGACAGAGGGAGTCAATCGGTGACCGAATGATGATACGTTGACTATCCATGAGGATGATCGACCGTCTGCGCGAGTACGTCGAGCATGAGACACCGACCGGGGCGACCGACGCCCTGAACGCGTTCGCCGACCGCCTGCTGCACCGGTACGGCGACCTCGGCGGCACCGCCCGGCGAGTACCGGCAGTGACCGGCGACCACGTCGTCGCCGACTTCCCCGGCCGCGGTCCACGCTCCGGTGACGCACCGCTGTTGTTCCTCGGGCACCACGACACGGTCTGGCCGATCGGCCGGCTGGAGCAGATGCCCTGGCACGAGCAGGACGGCGTGATCCACGGGCCCGGCGTGTTCGACATGAAGGGCGGTCTCGTTGTCCTGGAGACCGCGCTCGAACAGGTGGCCGGCCACGACCACCGCCCGGTCCGGGTGATCGTGACCGCCGACGAGGAGGTCGGTTCACCGTCGGCCCGTGACCTCGTCACCGCCGAGTCCGCCGGCGTGGTCGCGGCACTCGGCCTCGAACCGCCGCATCCCAACGGCGACGTGAAGACGTCCCGCCGCGGCAGCAGCCGGGTCCGGATCGAGGTCACCGGCCGGGAAGCGCACGCGGCCCTCGACCCAGGCCGCGGTGTCTCGGCGATCGACGAGCTCGTCGACCAGTTGATCGTCGTCCGTGCCCTGGTCGCCCGGTACGGCGACGTGCTGTGCAACGTCGGCACGATCACGGGCGGTGGCCGGACGAACGTCGTACCAGGTCAGGCTGCGGCCGAGCTCGGGTTCCGGTTCGTCGATCCGGAGACCGAGCGTGCGGTCCTCGATGCCGTGACCGGACTCCAGCCAGTACGGCGGGACGCCGTACTGACAGTGTCCGTGCTGTCGAACCGGCCGGCCTGGCAGCCGTCGGACGCGGTGGACGAGTTGCTCGCCAAGGTCGCCGAAGCCGGACGATCGGTTGGTCAGGAGATCGGTGGCAAGGCGGCGTCGGGTGCGGCCGACACCAACCTGACCGGGTGGCTGGGGGTGCCGACGCTGGACGGCTTCGGCCCGCGCGGGAAGGGCGCCCACGCGAGCCACGAGCAGGTGATCGCGGCGAGCCTGGCCGAACGGGCCGACCTGGTCGCCGCGATCATCAGGACGATCTAGCCCGGGTAGATCTCCTTCACCGTGCCGGCCGAGCCGCCGCCCCGACGGGTCGGCTCGGCCGCCGCCAGAATCGCTCCGCCCGGCAGGAACTCCAGCGCCGCGACCGCGCCGATCTCCGCAGCGGAGGTGAACGCGTCGCCGGACGGAACCAGGACGTGACCGTACGGCTTGAGCGCCGCGTCGTACGCGGTGATGAACGGCGGCTCTGCCGTGACGTTGGCGGTGTTGCGCTGGGAGGCGCGCGGCGCGGCGACGGCCTCAGGCAGTGTCATGCCGCGGTCGAGCCGGTTCGTCAGCGTCTGCAGAACGGTCGTGATGATGGTCGACCCACCCGGGGAACCGAGCGCCAGGAACGGCTTGCCGCCGCGCAGCACGATCGTCGGCGACATCGACGACCGCGGCCGCTTGCCGGCCTCGATGCGGTTCGGGTCGTTGACGTTGGGTACGGCGGAGAAATCGGTCAGCTCGTTGTTCAGCAGGAAGCCCCGGCCCGGGACCGTGATGCCGCTGCCGCCGGTCTGCTCGATCGTCAGCGTGTAGGAGACGACGTTGCCCCACTTGTCCGCGGCGACCAGGTGCGTCGTCGACAGTCCCTCGGTGTCCGGCCGGTCGGTGACGGTGGTTGCCGGCGCACAGGGCTGGTAGTCGCCGTCGGGCGAGCCGGCCGCAAGCGGCTTGACGGCTGCCTTGTCCGGGTCGATCAGGCAGGACCGCTCGGCGCCGAAGCCAGGGGACAGCAGCTCCTTGGTCGGTACGTCGACGTACGCCGGGTCACCGACGTACGCGCCACGGTCCGCGAACGCCAGAGCGGTCGCCTCGAGGTAGGTGTGCAGCGCCTGCGGAGTGCTGAGCTGGTTCAGGTGCTGCGGCGTGAGGATGTTGAGCGCCTCGCCGACCGTTGTGCCACCGGAGGACGACGGCGCCATCCCGTAGACGTCCAGACCGTCGTACCGGACCTTGGTCGGGGCCCGGTCGATGGTGTCGTATGCGGCCAGATCCGCGGTCGTGAGCTTGCCGGGGAAGACCGGCAGGGTCGCGTTCGCGGTCTTCGGTGGGTTCTGCGCGGTCGCCGCCATCTCCGTCGCGAGCGGCCCGTTGTAGAACACGGACGGGCCCTGCTTGCCGATCAGCCGGTAGGTGTCGGCGAGCTCTGGGTTCTTGAACACCGAGCCGACGACCGGCGCGTCGCCGTTCGGCAGGAACAGCTCGGCCGTCGGCACGATCTGCGCGAACCGGGCCTTGTTGTCGAGCGTCTGGCCGCGGAACGTCGCGTCCACCACGAACCCGCGGTCGGCCAGGTCCGCGGCCGGCTTCAGGGCCTTGCGCAGCGACAGCGAGCCCCACTGCATCAGCGCCGAGTCCCACGTCGCCAGCGTTCCGGGTACGCCGACCGACAGGCCGGAGGTCACCAGTTGCGCGAAGGGGTACGGCTGGCCGGTCGCCGGGTCGACGAACGAGTCGATCTTCATCCCCGCCGGCGCGGTCTCGCGGCCGTCGATCGTGGAGACCTTGCGGTTCTTGGCGTTGTAGAAGACGAAGTACCCGCCACCGCCGATGCCCGCGGAGTACGGCTCGGTCACGCCGAGCGCGGCTGCGGTGGCCACGGCGGCGTCGACCGCGTTGCCGCCACGGCGCAGGACGTCCAAGCCGACCTTGGTCGCCTCGGGGTCGACCGAGGACACGGCTCCGCCGAACCCGATCGAGGTCGGCGTCTTCACCGGCGGCTGCGGTGGTCGAGCGGCCGCCGTACCGGCGGTCAGGACGGACAGGACAAGCGCACCAGCAGACAGGGCTGCGACCAGCTTCTTCGGTGTCACCGGATACTCCCGCGGGCTCGACGTACTAGGGACAAGCCCTTGCCTATCCCGAACGCGACGGTTGTGCCAGTTCTGGCGCGGCTAGTTGTTCCGGCGTGTCTAGTTCACGGTGCAGGAGGCGAGGAAGCGTTGCAGGCTCTCGTCGTTCCAGGTTGCGTTGCCGGCCGGGAGCTCGACCAGCAGCCAGCGGTCGGCGAGCTTCACCTGACCGGCGAGGCGGCCGTTCAGCGTGCCGATGTGAAAGGTCTTGCCGTCCGCGTCGACGACCCGGACGTCGGTCAGACTGCGCGCCTGCGACGCCGCCTGCAGCACCACCTTGGTGGCGACGTCGGTGGTCCGCACCGTGGTCCCGGACAGCACCACGCGATTCGGTGGGATCGGGGTCTCCGGGGTCCAGCCCTTCGGGGTGAGCGTGCAGCCGATTGTGTTCCACGGTTGCTGGTTGGCGACCAGCTCGACCATCGGGCCGGCGTACGTCGAGATCGACTCCTCCCCCTCGGCGATCATCGGCGACGGGGTCGCGGCCTCGCTCGCGGTCGCGGTCTTCTCGGTCTCGCCGGTCGCGACCTCGGCACTGCCGTTGTTCCACCACTTCACCTGGTTGCCGATCGCGAGCACGGCAGCCGACACCGCGGCGACGCACAGGACACCGGTCACCCGGCGGCGCCGCTTGATCCGGCGCAGCGCGCGCCGGCCGCGGGCGACATCCGCGTCGATGTCGGCAGGCGGGAGCCCGTCCGCCGCATCATCGGCGAACCCCTCCAGCATCTTCCTTACGTCATCCACCTCTAGCTACTCCCCGTCGCCGGATCCGACTCTTCACTCATCAGATCCTTCAGTCTCTTCAACGCCTTCGCCGTCTGGCTTTTCACCGTGCCCTCGGTGCAGTCCAGGATCCGCGCGCAACTGGCCACGTCGAGATCCTGGAAGTACCGCAGTACCAGGACCGCGCGCTGCCGCGGCGCGAGCTCCAGCAGCGCACGCCGTACCGCGACCGTGTCCACCGGGTCCACCTCGTCGGTGAGCCGCGGCTCGAACGTCTCCGCCGTCACCAGCTCCGGGTGCCGCCCGGCCCGGCGGCGCTCGTCCAGGAACGCGTTGACCAGGATGCGGTGCGCATACGGCCCGGCGCCCTCGTGGCGGATCCGGTGCCAGTGCACGTACACCCGGGTACAGGCGGTCTGGACCAGGTCCTCCGCGGTGTGCACGTCACCCGCGGTGAGCAGCAGTGCCGTCCTCATCAGTCGGGTTCGGTCCGCGAGCAGGTACTCGCGGAACTCCGCCTCACGGTCACCCCCTCGCATGCCCTGTGCTTTCTTGCACCCCGACTACGCCGCCGATCCCCCGTCGGTTGCCTTCGGCTATCACTCTTTGTGCCTTCTCCACCAGATCGGGGTCGTCGTACTGCAGCCAAGTGATGCGTTGGTCCTTACGGAACCACGAGTCCTGCCGCCGCGCGAACCGGCGCGTGGCCTGCGCGGTCCGCTCCCGGGCCTCGGGTTCACTGATCTCACCGTCGAGCAACGCGATCACCTGCGAGTAGCCGAGGGCCCGGTTGGCCGTCCTGCCTTCAAGCAAACCCTTGTTCAGCAGATCTCGCACCTCGTCCACGAATCCCGCGTCGAACATCCGGTCCACCCGACGTCCGATCCGCTCGTCCAGCACCGGCCTCGGTACGTCGAGACCGAGCTGCACCGCGCCCGGATAGACGTAGCGGTGCTCCGGCAGCGTGGCGACGTACGGACCGCCGGTGATCTCGATGACCTCCAGCGCCCGGACGATCCGCCGCCCGTTGCTCGGCAGGATCTGTTGCGCTGCCGCCGCGTCGACTTGGGCGAGCTTGTGGTGCAGCGCCCCGGAGCCGATCTTCTCGAGCTCCTTCTCCAGCCGCTCCCGGACCTCGGTGTCGGTGCCCGGGAAGACGAAGTCGTCCAGGATCGCCCGCACGTACAGCGCCGACCCGCCGGCCAGGACCGGCACCGTCTGACGGCTGATGCAGTCGTCGATCGCTTCCCGGGCCAGTTGCTGGAACTCGGCGACGGTCGCGGTCTCGGTCACGTCCAGGATGTCCAGCAGGTGGTGCGGTACGCCGTCGCGCTCCGCCGTACTGATCTTCGCCGTACCGATGTCCATCCCGCGGTAGACCTGCATCGCGTCGGCGTTCACCACCTCGCCGCGCAGGTTTTTGCCCAGGTCGTTGCTCAGGTTTTTGCCCAGGTCGTTGCTCAGGTTTTTGCACAGGGCAACGGACAGGTCGGACTTGCCGGCCGCGGTGGGGCCGACGACCGCGACGACGAGTGGTTCGGCCATCACTCCAGTCTGGCAGTACCCCGGTGAAGACTGGGCCAAGAGGGTGCCCCCGGTCTTGTGGATGACCCGGGATCTTGGATAGGAACGCTCCTGATCGCAATACTCAATACGGGAGGAAGCAGTGACGAATCCGATCGAAGAAGGGTCCGACCAGGCGAAGGAAGCCCTGGACCTGGGGGGCGATGGCCCGGAGTTCGACGCGGCGAAGCGTAGCGGGGGTGATATCGAGGTCGGCGGCGACGGCGGCGACGGCGGCGGGAGCGACTCCGGCGGCGACATCGAGTCGGGCGGCGACATCGAGTCCGGCGGCGACATCGAGTCCGGCGGCGACATCGAGTCCGGCGGCGACATCGAGGGCTCCGGAGTCTGACAAGGCACAGCGGAGATCCCACAGTTCCGGCGGAGTAGATGCGAAGATCACCGCTAGCTGTCTGTAAGCATTCAACTACGCAGGAATGGGAGCCCCGCAGATGGGCATCTTCGACAAGTTCAAGGGCAAGGCCGAGGGCCTGAAGGACAAGGCCGGCGACCTGGTCGACCAGCACGGCGACAAGGTGGGCGAGGGCCTGGACAAGGCCGGCCACTTGATCGACGAGAAGACGGGCGGCAAGTACGGCGACAAGATCGACCAGGGCGTCGAGAAGGCCAAAGAAGGCCTGGACAACCTCGACGGCCAAAACGACGACATCCCCGACAAGAACCGCCCCGCCTGAGCCACACCGGAGGGCCGCAAGGAAAACCTTGCGGCCCTCCGTCATGTCCAGCTGGTACGACGCAAACCGGACACGCCTACGGCGTGACTGCTCTGATGACCGCCTCCGGCGACGCCGCACCCCGCAGTCCCGCCCAGCCAGATCGCGCGAACAGACTGCGGACCCAGGGGGTCACGAACTCGCTCGCAAGCCCGGGACCAGCGCCTCTGACCAGCTCGCCGATCGGTCTCCGCCGACACGCGCTCGCCCTGCGGTGAGTCGTTGCCGCCGGGGCGGGGATGTCTGAATCCGGCTGTGCCGGATCACGACAGCTGGACGCCTTCAGAGAAGTCGGGCGCGCTCGCAGACTCAGGGGAAACCCACCGGCGTCATGAGGCGCGCCGGGCTGTGAGAGACAACGGCAAATGAACAGAACAGATCGGGCAGGCCCACCTTTCCGTCCGGCCCCTCGAAGGTGTACTCCTTCTCGACCCGGATCCACGGCAGCCGGCGGCGCTCGGCTGCCAGCGCATCCTTCGCGCGAGTGTGCTCCTTCTCCTTGCGCAGAAGCTCCTCGCGGGCCGCGTTCCACTCCTCAGCCGACACGACAGGTGGCGTCTTCACGGAATCGCTCCTTTCGCTGAGCTGCCGCCGAGCGGTGCGATCCGTACCCGGTTACCCGCGCGGTTGGCCGTAAACTCCCGACCCTGACGTGTAGATCTCTAGGGTGATTCTCGGATCGTTCAGGTGGTTGATGGCTTGGACCAGAGTGTCGGCGTGTTCGTGGTTGCGGTTGACCAGCATCTGTACCCGGTTCGCGCGGTAGTCGACGCCGCCGCTGATGCCCGAGGCGCCGGCCCAGGCGGTCTGATGCTCGAACAGTCGGGCAGCGAGTTCCTCCAACGCCAGGGCGGAGTACTGAACCTCGACGAAGATCACGCGCAACCAAGTCGGGCTCGTGACCAGCAGGAGAAGTCGCGCCTGCTGAAGTGCATCCTCCGTCGTCATCTGAATCGTCAGCGTCGACGTCGATGCATCCCACAGCATGCCCCCGTCGTACGCCTGCAGATGCGTCAGCATGGCGCGAACCCGGGCCCGCTCTTCCGAGTACCTCGCGTCGCCCGTCACATCCAACGGCAGCGACCACTCCTGCGCGCCACTCCCCTTGGGCTTGCCTGCACCCACCACAACCGGATGCTAGACAGGAATCAGCAGCCGACGGTAGGGCCTCGGACGGCGACAGTCCTCTGACCTAAGTTGATTCGCTCTGATCTAGAGCCCTGCGCTGGCTTCGATGTAGGTCCTGTTCTGCTCGTGCCATATCGCGGGCTCTCGCCAGGAGGGGTCCGGGGTGGGGCCGAGCATCCCCCACATCCGCAGGGCGTACCAGGCGAGCGCGATGGTGGCCAGCCGAGTCAGATCCTCGTCTGCGCAGACGGGAAGGCCATGCGCCCGACGGTGGTCCGCCATCTGCCCAACCATGTCCTGCCAGCCTGCCCGGGCCGGATCGGAGTTCAGCACCTGGGGGTAAGCGGCGTCGAAAACCCACGGCATCCGGCAGGGTTCGAAGTCGATGAGCAGCGCCGGGCTGACGTCCGGAGCCAGAGTTCGCATCAGCACGTTCGCCATGTGCAGGTCCCCGTGGCAGATCTCGGGCTGGCAGACCTGATTGAGGAATCGCCAGTCCTCCGGGAAGCGCTCGAGTACGGCGTCGACGGGACCGGGCGCGTTTCGTTCGTTGCCCAACACGAGCCAGCCGCGGACGGTATCGGCGGTCAGCTCTGTGTGGGGCGCCGACGCGATCGTGCGTGCGAGGCTCTGGAAGCGCACGCCGGCGTCCATCAACAAGTTGAACTCCACGCCGCCCCAGCCATCATGCAGGCCACTCGGCAGCCGTTCCATCAGGACCCATCCGAGTTCGATCCCGCCCAGCCGATCGCCGATTGCAAGAACTCGTGGGGCCAGCTCGGGATCCCGCTCTGGAACGATCTCGCTCCAGAATCGCTGGGTTTCCGACACGCCGACCTTCAGCAGGACCTCGACGTCTAGCTGCGCCCAGCGTCCGGTGAAGTACATCGCTGAGTTGCCCCAGGGGATCAGCTCCGGAATCGGCGCTACGAACTCTGCGAGCGATGGTTCGCTCTTGACCAAGTCGTCGAGGTACGCAACAGCTTCGGGAGTCCGTTGTACCCGTCCGAACTCGTCGAGGATGTCCATCCCACGTCAACCCTGGCTCAGCGGTGCCGGTCGAGGAATGTGGTGAGTGCTGCGATGTACTGCGGGCGGTTGTCGCGGCGCACCGAATGGCCAGCTCCGGCAATGTGTGCCGCCTGGAACTCGCCGGCCGCCACTCGGGCGCAGGTCTCCGCGTATTCGGCGGAGATCAGCGAGCCGCGTTCAGTGTCCCCATGGATCAGCAGTACTGGGCAGGTTGTCGCGGCCAGCAGGTCGGTCAGCGGGGCCGCTTCCTCAAACGGCAGATCGAACAAATGCGGGTTGACTTGCGCCTTCGACACCGCCCAAGGCTCGAGCTCGTCATCGGGCCAGTCGGGCTCGTCGGATCGACCCCGCGCGATCCGTGACGGCAGATCAAGTGCTCGGAGGTCCGCGAGCCATCGCGGTTCGGACCACGATCGACCCCGTTGGTTGCCGGGCGCCGCTCCGGTCGGCGGGTCCTCCAGCACAACCGCACGAACCAGATCCGGCCTCGACGCGGCCAAGTGGGCCGCCGCCATCGCCCCCATCGAGTGACCGACCACGACCACCCCGCCGTCACCAGGCTGGTTCGACAGCACGAGGGCGGCATCGTCGCGATGTGCGGCATGGCGGATGGGTTCCTCTGGAAGCCCGGACTCGCCATGCCCGCGCGCATCGATCGCAAGCGCCCGAATCCCCGGCATCGCACTGATCAGTGGCTCCCAGCACTGCGCGGAGTCAGAGAAGCCGTGCAGAAACGCGACGTCGGCCGGAGCCTCATCGGTCCGATACCACGCCAGGTGGCCCGCCCTGCCTCGCACCCTGAACATGGCTACGGACACTAGCGCAAACACGCGCGTCCCCCGATCGGCTCCCGCGTCACGAAACACACTCGTGGCCCCCGCCCCCTCACTCACTCCAGCGCGCAACGTTGGAGGGTTTCCGGCACATACCCGGCAATACCCTCCAGGGTCTGCCGGAAAACCCTCCACAGTCCGGGCCGGCGCCGGCAGGTGTCGGCATGGCCCCACAGCACGTCCGCGTGTCACTCCGATCCGCTACGCCAATTCGCGCCACGCCGCAGGCGCGCCGGAGACAGCTGCCGCGGAGCGGTGTCGTTGGAGCGGGTTCGGGTGGTGTCGGTGGGGGTGGTTAGGGTCGGGGTATGGATCGGTTTCGGGTGGTGCCGGCGGCTTATGTGGTGTTGCGGCGGGGGGATGAGGTGTTGATGTTGCTGCGGGCCAACACCGGTTACATGGATGGGTACTGGGCGGTGCCGGCGGGACATGTGGAGAAGGACGAGTCGGTGTTCGACGCGGCGATTCGGGAGGTTCGGGAAGAGGTTGGGGTGGAGATCGAGCCGGAGGATCTGGTGCCGGTGACCGCGATGCATCGGACTGGGGGCAACGGGGAGTGGATCGACGAGCGGGTGGACTTCTTCTTCACGGCGTCGAAGTGGAGAGGGGAGGCGCGGTTGATGGAGCCGGGGAAGGCTGATGGGCTCGACTGGTTTGCGTTGGACAAGCTGCCCGATCCGGTGGTGCCGCATGAGGCGCGGGTGCTGGCCGGGTTGTCCGGCGGTGGGCTGCCTGCGGTGATCGCCCAGGGCTTCTGACCGCAGCCCAAGTCTCCCCCGCGGTTTGGACAGAGTTCATCGACCGATGAGCTGAACCGCTTTAGAGTTCGCTGCTGTGTCAGCGAGCTCTGGAGGCGGGATGGACGAGACGTACGACGGGACGAGTCGGCGACGGCTGTTGCAGGCTGGGGCGCTCGGCGCAGGTGCGGTGATTGCGCCCGGCGTGTTCGGGGCGGACGAGGCCGCGGCGACAACCCAGGCAGCCGAAGCGGCCCAAGCGGCGGCGGGCCAGGCGGGCCAAGGAGGCGACGCCGAGGATCCGCGGTTCACGGTGGCTGTGGTGCCGGATACGCAGTACTTGTTTGATCTGGATCGGGGCGACTCGGCGCCGCTCAGAGCGAGTTTCGAGTACCTGGTCGAGCAGCGGCGGGACGAGAACATCGTGTTCGTCGCGCATCTCGGGGACGTGGTGGAGAACGCGCAGGCGTCCGAGTTCGCGCAGGCCGACCCAGTGTTCAAGATCCTCGACCGGGCCCGGATGCCGTACTCCGTGCTGGCCGGCAACCACGACATCGACGCGTCGAAGGACGACACCCGCGGCGACTCGGCGTACCTCAGAATCTTCGGTCCGCAGCGGTTCAAGCGGATGGCGACATACGGCGGCTCCACGCAGAACGGGTACAACAGCTACCACGTGTTCCGCGCGGCCGGGCGGCAGTGGTTGCTGCTGGCAATGGACTGGCGGCCGTCGGACGCGAGCTTCGCCTGGGCCCGCGGGGTGATCGCGGCGCACCCGCGGCTCCCGGTCATCCTGACGACGCACGAGCTGGTGAACGCCGACCACGGCAACCCGGTCGCGTACTTCACCGGCCACGGCAACCGGGTCTGGGACCAGCTGATCGAGGACAACGACCAGATCTTCCTCACCCTCAACGGCCATTTCTGGCCGCCCGGCCGCACCACCCGGAAGAATGCCGCCGGCAACGACGTGCACCTGCACCTGACCAACTACCAGGACCGGTACTACGGCGGGTCGGCGATGATCCGGCTCTACCACTTCGACCTGGCTCGGAACACGATCGACGTCGAGACGATCGCGCCGTGGATTCTCGGCCAGGATCCGGCCCGGCGCAGTGAGCTGGCCGAGGGCGAGATCGAGCTGACCGACGACACCAACCGGTTCAGCGTGCCGATCGACTTCGAGCAGCGGTTCGCCGGATTCGCACCGGTCCCGGTCCGCCCGGCCCGGCCGGCCAAGCAACTCGTGATCCCGGGCACAGCGGCGTACTGGAGGTTCGACGGGCCGCTCGCGGACACGGTGACCGACCACTCCGGCCAGGGCAACCACCTGACCAGGGTCCAGCTCGCAGGCGAGGCCCCACGCCCGTCGACCGAGTTCCACCCGGATCAGCCGGGTCACGCCAGCTGGTTGTTTGCCGGCGGCAAGCGACCGGCGCGCGGAGGCTACCTGCGTACGGCGGACAACGCGCCGCTCAACGCGATGACGTTCACCAAGGGCTACACGGTCGAGGCCTTCGTCAAGCTGACCGACGACGGCGCCGACCACGCGTGGCAGGGACTGCTGAGCCGGATGGGCACCGGCAAGGACGCGGGCAAGACCGGCAGCGATCCGTTGGAGCCAGTCGTCAACCTGGCGTTCTCCGGCGGGCGCCAGCTCCAGTGGGCGGTGTACCCGCTCGACAACAACGACACGTTCACCAACTGGGGTCACGAGCAGGTCGCCGGCCAGTGGTTCCACCTCGCGGTCGTCAACGACGGACGGCACTCGACCTTGTACGTCGACTCGTCGCCGCTGCTCCGCAACCCGGCGACCCCGTCCAACGGACTCGCGACCGCGGGCCGGCCGTGGCTGGTCGGCGCGAACCACTACGACAACGTGATCGAGCAGGCCTTCGCCGGCCACATCGGCGAGCTCAGGATCGTCACGCACGCACTCACCCCGTCGCAGTTCCTCAACGCCTGACCGGGTTGTGTCACCGCTGGCGGGGTACAGCACGTCAGCGGTGACATAACCCGCCAGCGGGCGGTCAGAGGTGGGAGCGGATCAGGGATTCTTGGGCGGGGAGCAGGGCCAACTCCTCCGGGGTGAGGGTGACGTTGCGGCCGCGTACGGCGAGGGCGTCGGGCAGGCCCGGGGTCGGGTCGATGGAGTTGGCGAGGTAGACGCCGAGTGCCTCGTGCAGGAGTGGGGTCAAGGCCTCGAACGACGGGTCGAGTGCGACCTGGGCGAAGATCAGCGCGGTCATCGCGACGTCGAACGCCGCGGTGCCTTCCTCGGCGTTCCGCCAGTCGATGACGACCGGTCCGTCGGCGGTCGAGATCACGTTCAGCGGGTGCAGATCACCGTGTACGACGACCAGCCCCGGCGTACCGCTCGGTGCTGGGATCGACTGCAGGCGGCGGTGCAGGTCGGCGTGGATCTCGCCGACCTGCGTCGCTGTCAGGTCACCCGCGATCGCGGCATCGCCCAGAGTCGGACCGTCGAGGCGCTGCACGACCATGTCGGGACCGTCGACCTCGCGGACCGCGGGCACCGGGTAGTCGTACTGCGCCACGTGCCGCATGAAGTCGGCCTCGTCGCGCACCGGATGCCCGTTGCGATAACGCCGAAGCACCCAGGAGTCGTCGAGAACGTAGACGTCAGCATCCCGCCCGGCCGCAAACGGCTCGGCGTCAGGGGGAAGAGGAGGCGAGGGCAGGGCCCCGGGCCGATCGGGAGCCGGCCGAGCCGAGGCAGGCCGATCGGCCGGTCGGTTGTCGGCTGGGTCGCGCTCAGCGCTCACCCGACTTGGCAGCCGCCGACGGCGGGCTCGAGGGGCTTGGCGCCGATCGTCGGCATGCCGAGCATCACGCCGGGAGACGCCGAGCCAGCCGGCTGATCCTGGGCGCGTTCCCACGCGTCGCCGGCGCGGGTGCGGCGTACGGAGCCGAAGACGTCGGCGACCAGGTGGTGCGGCGCGCCGTACGTGACCTCGACCGTTGCCACGTCACCCGGTCGCGGCGCCTCGACACCCTCCGGAAGCGCGAAGTGAACCAGCCGGTTGTCGCGCGCCCGCCCGCTCAGCCGATGGGTGGCGGCGTCCTTGCGCCCCTCCCCCTCGGCCACGAGCACCTCGAGCGACCGTCCGACGATCTGCTTGTTCTCTTCCCAAGCCAGGTCGTCCTGCAGAGCGACCAACCGCTCGTACCGATCCTGTACGACGTCGCGCGGAATCTGATCCTCCATCGACTCCGCCGGCGTACCAGGACGCTTCGAGTACTGGAAGGTGAACGCACCCGCGAAGCGCGCCTGCCGGACCACGTCGAGCGTGCCCTGGAAGTCCTCCTCGGTCTCCCCCGGGAACCCGACGATGATGTCGGTCGTGATCGCCGCGTCCGGCATCGCCGCCCGCACGTCCTCGATGATCTTCAGGTACCGGTCGCGCCGGTACGAGCGCCGCATCGCCTTCAGCACCCGGTCCGAGCCGGACTGCAGCGGCATGTGCAGCGAGGGCATCACGTTCGGCGTCTCGGCCATCGCCTCGATCACGTCCGCGGTGAAGTCCCGTGGGTGCGGCGAGGTGAACCGGACCCGCTCCAGCCCGTCGATCGTGCCGCAGGCGCGCAGCAGCTTGCCGAAGGCGTAGCGGTCGCCGAACTCGACGCCGTACGAGTTCACGTTCTGGCCGAGCAGCGTCACCTCGAGCACGCCCTCGGCGACCAGCGCCTCGACCTCGGCCAGCACGTCGCCGGGCCGGCGGTCCTTCTCGCGACCGCGCAACGCCGGGACGATGCAGAACGTGCAGGTGTTGTTGCAGCCGACGCTGACCGACACCCAGGCCGAGTACGGCGACTCGCGCCGGGTCGGCAGCGTGGACGGGAACACCTCGAGCGACTCGAGGATCTCGACCTGCGACTCCTCCTGCACCCGGGCGCGCTCCAGCAGCACCGGCAGCGAGCCGATGTTGTGCGTGCCGAAGACGACGTCGACCCACGGCGCCTTGCGCACGATCGACGCCCTGTCCTTCTGCGCCAGGCAGCCGCCGACGGCGATCTGCATGCCGGGCTTCTTGGCCTTCACCGGCGCCAGGTGGCCGAGGTTGCCGTACAGCTTGTTGTCGGCGTTCTCCCGGACCGCGCAAGTGTTGAAGACGACCACGTCGGCCTGGTCACCCTCGGGCGCGCGGACATAGCCCGCGTCCTCCAGCAGCCCGCGCAGCCGCTCGGAGTCGTGGACGTTCATCTGGCACCCGTAGGTGCGGACCTCATAAGTACGCATGACAGCCACCAAGAGTACGTGCCGCGGTAGACAAATCCCTACCTGGGATGGGCGGCCTGCACCCCTGACCGGGCCGCACCCGGCGAGAATAGTGAAGGGCATGAACAGTTCTCGCCGTCAGTTCCTCGCCCGTACCGCCGCCGGCGCCGCCGTGATCGCCGGCGGCACGACCTTCACGACCGGCCAGGCCCTGGCCACAAAGAAGCACGTCACCGCCCTGACCAACGTGACCGTGATCGACGTCGCGACCGGCCGCCGGAACCGCGATCAGACCGTGCTGATCGACGGCGACCGGATCATCGGAGTCGGCCGCCACCTCCCGGTCCCGCGCGGCGCCGTCGAGCTCGACTGCACCGGCAAGTTCGTCATCCCAGGGCTGGCCGACATGCACGTCCACAGCATCGGCGACGAGCGGGTGTCTCCCCCGCTGTACCTGGCGAACGGCATCACCACGGTCCGCGAGATGGCAGGGACCAACCCGGCGCTGTACGACTGGCGCGACCGGATCGAGGCTGGCACCCTGCCCGGCCCGCGAATGGTGGTCGCGAGCAACATCATCGACGGCGACCCGACCCTGTGGGACCCGAACCTGATCCAGGTGATCGTGGTCGACGACGAGTCGTCCGCGCGCGCCGCCGTACGACGGGTGAAGGCCGAAGGCGCAGACTTCGTCAAGGTCTACTCGCGCCTCAGCCCCGCGTCGTACGCCGCCATCCTCGACGAAGCCCGCAAGACCGGACTGACCGTGCACGGCCACGGGCCCGACCAGCTCACGACGAAGGAGGTCAGCAACGCCGGTCAGCGCAGCATCGAGCACATCCACTCGGTCGGTCTCGCCGTCTCCACGTACGAGGTGGAGGTACGGCGGTTGGTCCGCGAGATCACGGTGAAACCCGGCGACTACAACGCCTGGTTCCGCCAGCTGCACCCGATCGAGTGGTTCGCGGCGCACACGTTCAGCCGCGCCCGCGCCGCCGACGTGTTCGGCACGCTGCGCCGCAACCGCACCCGGGTCACGCCGACGCTCACCATGCACAGCGTGCTCGACAAGCCCGACTACACGGCCCTCGATCCGGCGCTGACGAAGTACCTGAGCGCGGATACCGTCGGAACCTACGACTACGTGCTCGAGAACCTCTACAAGGCCAACCGCCCGGCGGAGGAGATCGCCCGGCAGCACGAGATGTGGGCGTGGCGGCAACGATTCGTCCGCGAGCTCTTCGCCCACGACGTCCCGATCCTGGCCGGCACCGACACCGGAACGCCGTACTCGGTCCCCGGATTCGCCCTGCACGAGGAGCTCGAGCTGCTCGTCGCGGCCGGCGCGACCCCACGCCAGGCCCTGTACGCCGCCACCGTCGAGCCGGCCCGGTTCCTCGGCTTGCGCGACAACCTGGGTTCGGTCGAACCACGCAAGGTCGCGGATCTCGTCGTACTGGACGCCGATCCGCTGCGGGACATCCGCAACACCCGCCGGATCCACACCGTGATCACGCGTGGCCGGGTGATCTCACCCACAGCCCGGCAGCGGATGCTCGCCGAGGTCGAGGCAGCGGTGAAAGAGCCTCCGACGGCGGCGACGATCCCCGCGGGCGGTTGCTGCTGACGCAGTCTTCGAGCAGCCTGTGACCAGATGGTCACAGGCTGCTTGGCTATATTGCAGATCGTTACCACCGTGGAACCGACCAGCGCTGCGACGGCACCCCTGCCTCCGCTAGGTTCTGGCCATGAGCGATTCCGGAACCTCGACGCAGGACACCAGTCGGGCGGCCGGTCTGGTGGCACTAACCGGCGTCAACAAGCATTTCGGTGACCTGCACGTCCTGAAGGACATCAACCTGTCCATCGACAAGGGCGAGGTCATCGTGGTGATCGGCCCGTCCGGGTCCGGCAAGTCGACGCTCTGCCGCGCGATCAACCGGCTGGAACCGATCGACGAGGGCACCATCACGCTGGACGGGCAGCCGCTGCCGAGCGAGGGCCGGGCCCTGGCCCGGCTGCGTGCCGACGTGGGCATGGTGTTCCAGTCGTTCAACCTGTTCGCGCACAAGACGATCCTGCAGAACGTCACGCTCGGACCCACCAAGGTCCGCAAGGCGGATCCGAAGGCGGCCGAGCAGCGGGCGATGGAACTGCTGGAACGGGTGGGGGTGGCCAACCAGGCCTCGAAGTACCCGGCTCAGCTGTCCGGCGGCCAGCAACAGCGCGTCGCGATCGCGCGGGCGCTGGCGATGGACCCGAAAGTCATCCTCTTCGACGAGCCCACCTCGGCGCTCGACCCGGAGATGATCAAGGAGGTCCTCGACGTGATGATCGACCTGGCCAAGCAGGGAATGACGATGGTCGTGGTCACGCACGAGATGGGGTTCGCCCGGACCGCGGCGAACCGGGTGGTGTTCATGGCCGACGGCGAGATCGTCGAGGAGGCCACCCCGGACCAGTTCTTCACCAACCCCACCTCGCGGCGTGCCCAGGACTTCCTCGGCAAGATCCTGAAGCACTGACGTCCGCCCGCTGCCGTACCAGCAACCACACGAAGGGGAACGAGACCATGAGAATGCGCAACCTCGTCGCCAGCCTCGGCGTCGCGGCGCTCGCGCTGAGCGTCGCCGCCTGCGGGGACGACGAGCCCGCGGCCGGTGGCGGCGGCACCGGCGACGCCGCCGCGTCCGACGCGTGCGGCGAACTGCACAAGTTCACGACTGCCTCCGGCGTGGACGTCGCCGGCAGCGCGACCTTCACGAAGATCAAGTCCCGCGGCACTCCGGTCGTCGGTGTGAAGGCCGACCAGCCGAACCTCGGCTACAAGGACGCCGACGGCAAACGCTGCGGTTTCGACATCGAGGTCGCCCGGATGGTGGCCGCGAACCTGGGCTTCGACCCGGACAAGATCGAGTACAAGGAGATCCCGTCGGCGAACCGGGAGACCGCGATCGCCGGTGGCGAGATCGACTACTACGTCGGCACCTACTCGATCACCGACAAGCGCAAGACCCAGGTCAGCTTCGCCGGTCCGTACTTCATCGCCGGCCAGGACCTGCTGGTCCGCAAGGACGACACCTCGATGGACGCCGGCAAGACCGCCCTGAAGGGCAAGAAGGTCTGCTCGGCGACCGGCTCGACCCCGATCCAGCGGGTCAAGGACGAGCAGCTGACCGAGACGAGCAACATCTCCGAGTTCAAGACCTACTCCGAGTGCGTCTCGCAGCTGCTGGACAGCAAGGTCGACACCGTCACCACCGACGACGCGATCCTCAAGGGCTACGCGGCGACCGCGCCCGACGAGCTGCGGGTGGTCGGCAAGCCGTTCAGCACCGAGAAGTACGGCATCGGCCTGCCGCTGGCCGACAAGGCGCTGCGGGACAAGGTGAACTCCATCCTGGAGACCTCCGCGTCCGACGGCACCTGGAAGGCGATCTACGACGAGACGCTCGGCAAGTCCGGTTCGGACTCGACGCCGCCGCCGCTCGAGAAGTACTGATCCACTCCGGCCGCGGCGTCCGCCAGGGCGTCGCGGCCGGTCCGCGCTCCGCTGATTCTGGGGATTGCGCGCCACTCATTTCTGGAAGGTCGCGATGCTCTCGGTCCTTACCGACAACTGGGATCTGTTCGTCGAAGGGTTCTGGACCACCCTCAGGCTGTTCCTGATCGCCGGGATCCTGAGCCTGGTGTTCGGCACCATCCTGGCCGGGTTCCGGGTCTCTCCGGTACCGGCCCTGCGCGGCGTCGGCACCGGCTACGTGAACGTCCTGCGGAACACCCCGCTGACCCTGGTGTTCGCGTTCCTGGTCTTCGGCGCCCCGAAGATGCAGATCTCGCTGCCGACGTTCTTCTGGTCCGCCGTGGTCGCGCTGACGGTCTACACGTCGGCGTTCGTCTGCGAGGTCGTCCGCGCCGGGATCAACACCATCCCGGCCGGCCAGGCCGAAGCCGCCCGCTCGGTCGGGATGACGTTCATGCAGGTGCTGAACATCGTTGTCCTGCCGCAGGCCTTCCGGGCGATCGTGCCGCCGCTGATGAGCGTGATGATCGCGTTGCTGAAGAACACCACGATCGCGGCCGGTTTCTCCGTCGCGGAGGCCGGTGCGATCCCGGCGGTGATGGCCGAACGCGGTGAGAACCAGATCGCCACGCTGACCTGGATCACCATCGGGTTCCTGATCCTGATCATTCCCCTGGTCTTCCTGCAGCGGTGGGCCGAGCGACGGACGGCGGTGGCCTGATGAGTGCGGTCCTGTACGACGTACCCGGCCCGCGGGCGAAGGCGCGCAACCGGATCCTGAACGCGGTCGTCATCGTGGCCCTGCTGGCCGTCGTCGGCTGGGTGGTCTACCGGCTGAACGAGAGCGGACAGTTCGCCGAACGCCGCTGGATCCAGTTCACCTTCGACTCGATCCAGCGGGAACTGTGGAACGGTCTGCTCAACACCCTCAAGGCGGCCGGTCTGGCCACAGTGCTCGCACTCCTGTTCGGCGCCGTGTTCGCGGCGGCCCGGATCAGCGACCACTGGTGGTTCCGGGCGCCGGCGACGTTGGTCGTCGAGCTGTTCCGCGCCATCCCGCTGCTGATCCTGATGTTCTTCTTCTACTACGGCAACCTGCAGTTCGATCTCGGCCTGGGCCCGTTCTGGGCGGTCGTGTTCGGGTTGACCTTGTACAACGGCTCGGTGCTGGCGGAGATCTTCCGGGCCGGTATCGCCGCCGTACCGAAGGGGCAGCGTGAGGCCGCGTACGCGACCGGGCTGCGGAAGAACCAGGTCGTCCGGCTGATCCTGTTGCCGCAGGCCATCACTTCGATGCTGCCGGCCATCGTCAGCCAGCTGGTCGTGCTGCTGAAGGACACCGCCCTCGGCTTCATCATCACCTACGCGGAGCTGCTGTACGTGGGCAAGCAGATGGGTGGCCGGCTCCAGTACGGCTTCCCGTACATCCCGACGTACATCGTGATCGCGGTCATCTACATCGGCCTGTGCTCACTGCTGTCGCTGCTGGCCAAGCGGCTCGAGGCCCGCTCCCGCCGCCAGCGCAAGACCCGCGGCACTCCCCCACCCTCCGCAGCGGAAGCCGCCACCTCAGCGGAAGCCCCGCTCTGACCAGCAAGTGCCCCCGGTACGACGGTACCGGGGGCACTGTGCTGTTCAGCGCAAGGTGTTGAAGGAGTCGCGGATGATCTCCAGGGCCTCGGTGGTCTCGGCTTCGGTCAGGGTCATGGGTGGGGCCATCCGGAGGACGTTTCCGTAGAGGCCGCCCTTGCCGACGAGCAGGCCGCGGTTCTTCGTCTCCTGCTGGAGTTTGGCGGTGGTGGCCGCGTCGGGACTGCGGTCCTCGGGCTTGACGATCTCGGCGGCCAGCATCAGGCCCTTGCCACGCACGTCCCCGAGCTCCGGGAACTCCTCGGAGATCCCACGCAGCCCGTCGGCCAGCTGGGCGCCACGCTTGGCCGCGTTCGCCTGCAGGTCCTTGTCCAGCAGGTAGTCGATGGTCGCCTTCGCTGCGCTGGTCGAGATCGGGTTGCCGCCGAAGGTGGACAGCGAGTTCGCCTTCAGGCTGTCCATCAGGTCCGGCCGGGCCACCGCGCCGCCGATCGCGAACCCGTTGCCCAGGCCCTTCGCGAACGTCATCGCGTCCGGCACCACGTTGTGTGCCTGGATCCCCCAGAAGTGCTCACCGGTCCGGCCCCACCCGGTCTGCACCTCGTCGGAGATGAACAGGATGCCGAACTCGTCCAGCACCTCCTTGAAGGCGCCGTACAGGCCGTCCGGAGGCGACGAGAACCCGCCGACGCCCTGGATCGGCTCGGCGATCAGGCAGGCGACGTCGCCGGACGTGGTGGTCTCGATGACGTTGCGCAGGTCCTCGACGCACACCTTGATGTAGTCGGCGTCGGGCAGGTCGCGGAACGGGCTGCGGTACCGGTACGCACCCTGCACGTACTGCACGTTCACCGGCGACAGGCTGCTCGCGGACCAGCCCCGGTTGCCCGTGATCGCGACCGTGCCGAACGCGCGGCCGTGGTAGGAGTTGCGCATCGCCAGCACCTGGTTGGAGCGGCGGTTCTGGGTGGCGAGCAGCAGCGCCGTCTCGTTCGCCTCGGTGCCGGAGTTGGCGAAGAACACCTTGGCGTCCGGGATCCCGGACAGCTCGGCGATCTGCTCGGCCAGCTCGATCTGCTTGCGGATCAGGTACACGGTGGAGGTGTGCGCGATCCCGCTGGACAGCTGCTCGCGTACGGCGTCGGAGATCTCGGCGATGTCGTAGCCGATCGCGTTGGTCAGGATGCCGGCGAAGAAGTCGAGGTAGGTGGCGCCCTCACCGTCGGTGACCCGGCGGCCGGACCCCTGCACGATCTCGATCGGCTCCTCGTAGTACAACGCGAGCCAGTCCGGCATGACGGCCTTGTGACGCTCCCAGAGCTCCGCATGTGTCATGTCCTAAGCATTACCTCATCGCGGCGCTTGCTCATAGTGGCGGTCTATCGCGGTTAGGGTGCTCTGCGTGACACTGCCGAGCATTCCGCACGTCGACATCGAGTCGCTGGCGCACTTCGACCGGATCGTGGCCGCCGGGGCCCAGACGATGGAGGGCTGGCGGGTGCAGTCCGTCGACCTGTCCGCGCGTACGGCGGAGCTCCTCGGGCTGGACCCGCGCGGCTCGCTGTTCCTCGGCTGCGGCCTGGAGGAGAAGGCCGAGGCCTGGATCCGCGACGGCGGCGGCCTGGTCTTCCCGGCCATCCCGTCGCTGCCCTTCGACGCCTACCGCGGCACGCTGTACGACGCCGAGGAGCTCTACGCCGGCCTGGACAACGGCTACGACGCCACTCCGGACGCCAAGATCTACGCCTGGTCCCGGCAGCACGACGAGAAGGGCGACACGAGCCGCACGCTCGCGGCGGCGCTGCACGACCACGCCATCGCCGACGCCCTGACCGAGCTACCCGACGACCGGCCCTGGATCGGCGTCATGGGCGGACACGGGATCGCTCGCGGCAGTACGGCGTACCAGTCGGCTGTCCTGCTCGGTCGCACGCTCGCCCGGGCCGGCCACACCGTCGTCACCGGCGGCGGTCCGGGCGCGATGGAGGCGGCCAACCTCGGTGCGTCACTGTCCGGGTACGACGAAGCCGTCGTCGACACGGTGCTCCGGACGCTGGCCGCCGTACCGTCGTTTCGCCCGTCGGTGGCGGCGTGGGCTGCTGCGGGACTCGGCGTACGGCGGGAGTTTCCTGGCAACGGTGGAGTGTCCATTCCGACCTGGTTCTACGGGCACGAGCCGCCGAACGTGTTCGCTTCGTCGATCGCGAAGTACTTCTCCAACGCCCAGCGCGAGGACGTGCTGCTGAGCCGCGCCCGGGGCGGCATCCTCTACCTGCCCGGCGCCGCCGGCACCGTCCAGGAGATCTTCCAGGCCGTCACCCCCAACTACTACGGCGACCCCGCGACCCAGATCCCGCTCATCCTCGTCGGCATCGACCACTGGACCACCAAACTCCCCGTCTGGCCCCTACTCCAATCCCTGGCCACCAACCGCCCCATGTCCGCCACCCTCCACCTCGTAGACACCATCGAGGAAGCAGCCACCCTGGTCAGCTGAGGACTCTGGTGAGCCGCACGTCCTCCTCCTCGAACCCCAGACTGGCGTAGAACCGACGCGCCTGCGCGTTGGCGGCTCCCGTCTCCAGAGTGACCCGCTCGACGTCCGCCCGAGCCGCATGTTCGACCACAGCGTCTACCAGCGCCCGGCCGACGCCCTCCCGCTCGCAGGCGGCGTCCACGACGAGTTCCCCGACGTACACGTCGTTCTGGCCGCTCCAGTGGGTCCGCTCCTCGCCCGCCACGAACCCAGCGACCTGCCCGCGGAACTCGGCAACATAGACGAAGCGGCCCGGCGCAGTGGCCTTGGCGAGAGCGTCCTCAACCCAGTGGGTAACCGCCTGGCGCACACGGTCGGGTGAGCGCCAAGCTGCGACTCCCTCGGCGAGTCGTGGTGCCAGCGCCAGAACCGCTTCGCGATCCGTCTCCGCGTACCGTCGTACCTCTGTGTGCATGGTTCAAGTTATGTCGGTGGGGTGGTTTACGGTGCGCGGCATGGTGAATTTCGTGTTGGTGCCGGGGGCCTGGTTGGGTGGTTGGGCCTGGGATGCGGTGGCGGAGATCCTGCGGGAGGAAGGGCATTCCGTCTATCCGGTGACGTTGGCCGGGCTTGCGGAGCGGCATGGGGCGGATGCGGCTCAGGTCGGTCAGGCGCAGCATGTCGAGGACATCGTGTCGGTGGTGGAGAGCAATGACCTGCGGGACGTCGTGCTGGCCGGGCACAGCTACTCCGGCATTCCGGTGGGGCAGGCGGCGGCGCGGATCGGGGATCGGCTGCGGCGGGTGGTGTACGTCGACTCGAACATCCCGACCGACGGGAAGTCGTTCATCGACGGCTGGTCCCAGGAGGGTCGCGCGTGGGTCGAAGGCCAGCTGGGCGAGTCAGGCGGGTTCTGGCCGCCGCTGGCCGCCGAGGACTACGCCGATCAGGACCTGTCCGACGAGGCGATCGCGCTGATCGTCAGCCGCAGTACGCCGCACCCCGGGCGATCCATCTCCGAGCCGGCCCACCTGGTCCGGCCGATCGGCGAGCTGCCGACCACCTACATCAAGTGCCTGATGGACGGCGCCGAACCGTCCCGCGAGGTCGCCGAGCAACTCAAGTCGCCCGAGTGGGAGCTGGTCGAGCTACCGACCGGCCACTGGCCGATGTTCTCCCAACCCGCGGCCCTGGCAAAGCTTCTGACCGGCCCAGCCTGACCGTCACGCCTTGTTGGCGGCGGCGAGCTGGCCGCAGGCGCCGTCGATCTCCTGGCCGCGGGTGTCGCGGACCGTGGTCGGGATGCCACCGGCCTGGAGCCGGCGGACGAACTCGCGCTCGTCGGCCGGATCCGACGCGGTCCATTTCGAGCCGGGCGTCGGGTTGAGCGGGATCAGGTTGACGTGCACCCAGCCCCAGTCGCCGCGCGCCGCCAGCTTCTCGGCCAGCAGGTCCGCGCGCCACGCGTGGTCGTTGATGTCGCGGATCATCGCGTACTCGATCGAGACCCGGCGCTTGGTCTGCTGCGCGTACCCCCAGGCAGCGTCCAGCACCTCGTCGACCTTCCAGCGGTTGTTGATCGGCACCAGCTCGTCGCGCAACTCGTCGTCCGGCGCGTGCAGCGACAGCGCGAGCGTGACCGGGATGCCCTCGGTGGCGAGCTGGTTGATCCGCGGCACCAGGCCGACGGTCGACACCGTGACCCCGCGGGCCGAGATCCCGAGCCCCTCCGGCGACGGGTCGGTGAACCGCCGGACGGCGCCGATCACGGCCTTGTAGTTGGCCATCGGCTCGCCCATGCCCATGAACACGATGTTGTTGACCCGGCCGGGCCCGCCCGCGATTTCGCCGCGAGACAGCGCGCGGGCGCCGTCGACGACCTGCTCGACGATCTCCGCCGTGGTCATGTTGCGGGTCAGCCCCGCCTGACCGGTCGCGCAGAACGGGCAGGCCATCCCGCAGCCGGCCTGCGAGGAGACGCACATGGTGGAGCGGTCCGGGTACCGCATCAGGACCGACTCGACGAGTGAACCGTCGAGCAGCTTCCACAGCGTCTTGCGGGTCTGGCCGTTGTCGCACTCCAGGTCGCGGACCCGGGTGAGCAACGGCGGCATCAGCTCCGCGACCAGCTTGTCCCGGGTCGCGGCCGGCAGGTCGGTCATCTCGGCCGGGTCGGACACCAGCCGGGAGAAGTAGTGGTTCGACAACTGCTTGGCCCGGAACGCGGGCTCGCCCAGCGCGGCGACCGCCGTACGCCGCTCCTCCCCGGACAGGTCGGCCAGATGCCGCGGCGGCTTCTTGGCACGGCGCGGCTCATCGAAAACAAGGGGAAGGGAGGTAGTCATAACCGCCCCATTGTCGCCCGCCGCCGACAGCATTCACAAATTCACATCCCCAGCGTGCGCAGGATCACAGCCGCTCAGGTCGAAGGGTGGATGATCTCGTCGCGCAGCCAGTGCGCCGCGTGCTCCGGGTACGGGCGAGGCAGCGAGAGGACGATGTGGTCGAACCCCAGTTCGGCCGCGCTCTGGACCGTCCGCCTGGTCGCCGCCGGGTCGTCGTACGAGACGATCAGCTGGAGTGAGCGGCTGACGCCGGCGGGGTCCCGGCCGATCCGGGCGCACTCCGCGTCCAGGCGTCGTACCCGGTCGGCGAGGAAGTCCAGATCGTTGTGCGGCGGACCGCTGATGTTCCAGATGTCGGCGTGCTCGGCGATCAGGTGGATCATCCGGTTGCCCCAGCCCCCGATCAGCAGTGGCGGACCGGGGCGCTGGAGCGGCTTCGGCTCGTTCTGGTTCGCCTCGAGAGTGAAGTAGCGGCCGCGGTAGTCGAAGACGTCCTGGGTCCACATCCCACGCAGGATCTCGACGGTCTCGCGCAGCCGGTCGACACCCTCACGCGGCGGCACCAGGTCCAGCCCGTACGCCGCATACTCGGCGATGGCCGGGTTGTCGCCTGGGATGCCTCCGGCGCCCGGCGGCTGATGCGTGCCGCCGGCGCCGATGCCCACCGTGAGGCGACCACCCGAGATGACATCGAGCGTGCTGGCGATCTTGCCGAGCACGGCCGGCGGGCGGACGCGGTTGCTCGTGACCAGCAGTCCGAGGCGGAGGCGCGTGGTCTGCGCGGCCAGCGCACTGAGCAGCGTCCAGCCCTCCAGCACCGGACCGTCCTTGGGACCGGCGAGCGGGAGGAAGTGGTCCCACAGCCAGGCATCGCGGAACTCGGGGATCTGGTCCGCCTCCAGCCAGACGCGCTGGATGTCGGCGTACGGGACGTGCATGGGCGTGGTCTTCAGCCCGAAGGTGAGTGGCATAATCGTCAGTGTAACTGATGATCAGTCTCCCTGAAGATCAGTTCCCCGGTAGATTGCGGTCATGATGTCCGACCGGCTGGGGTATCTGCTCAAGCACGTGCAAGCACGACTGACCGAGGAGCAGGCGAAGGCGCTCGAGCCGTTCGGCATCACCGGCCGCGATCTCGCCGTACTGTCGACCGTCGCGTCGGAGGAGCCGCTCTCCCAGTTGGAGGTCGCCGCCCGGCTCGGCGTCGACCGCACCTCCATAGGCGACCTGCTCGACTCCCTCGAGGACCGTGGCCTGGTCGAGCGCCGCCGGAGCCCGACCGACCGCCGCCGCAACACGGTCGCCCTCACCCCGCACGGCGAGGACACCCTCGAGAGGGCCGAGCAGGTCCGCATCAAGGTCGAACGGGAGTTCCTCGCGCCGCTCACCTCCAGCACCCGCTTCCGCGAAGATCTCCGCAAGCTGCTCTAGGCGAAGGCGGCGCCGATCTCGGTCAGGCGCTCGACCACGTAAGGCGGGTCGAGGATGCCCTCCGGAGTGTGGAGGCCCGGCGAGACGGGCTCCCCGCGGAGGCCGAGCAGCCGCTCGACGCCGAGCGCGATACCGAGCGCGGTCAACGGACGCTGGCCCTCCGGGTGGACGAGGAAGTGTGTCTTGCCGACCGACTCCCACGCCCGCGCCAGATCGATCCGCACCTCGAGCGAGGGACCCACACCCCGGCGGCGGCCCGCGGACTCACCAACCGCGAAGTCGAAGCTGACATTCGCCGCTCCCGTGGCCAGGGCGAGGCTCGGTACGTCGATGATGCCGATGCGCTCGCCCGTCATGGCAGTTCCGTCCAGGGTGGTCACGGAAGCCTGCTCGTCCCTGACCCAGTGGAAGACTCCGTCACGCCGTACCAATCCCGCCGGAGCGGCGGCAGCCCAGCGCTCGAGGTCGGCCAGTCCCGCCGGCCCACCGATGTCGGACTCGTCCAGCACCGCACCGATCCGAACCGTGTCGACGGGACCGAAATCCCGGACCAACTCGAGTACCGCGGGGATCAGCACGCCGGCACAGAAGTGACTGGCCACCAGGACCGGCGCGGCGTTCGGGCGCTGAGCATTCGCGACGACCTCCGGGGCGATCTCGATCAAGCCGCTGGAGATGCTGAGGTACGGCAGCCCGCGATCCTGCGCATACCGCAGGCCGTGCAGTTGGCTGTCCCAGATCGCCGCGACCACCGCCGAGTGATCGGTCTGCAGACCGAGGTCAGGCCTCTGCAGGTCGACGGTCGCCGCTGTCGCGCCGCCGAGCTCGTCCGCGACCCGTTGCGCGCGGTCCAGGTTGCGTCCCGCGATCGTCAGCGGCAGGTCCGGATACCAGCGCCGCAGCAGCATCGCGGCCCCGGAACCGGCCTGGCCCGAGCCACCCAGGATCAGAACTGATGTCACCATGTCCTCCTAAGCTACATTTTGTAGGCTACATTTTGTAGCTTAGACTCCCGGCATGACGCAAGTGCGCTTGTCGAAGCAGGCCAGGCGGGACCAGTTGCTCGACGCCGCGGCTGGGCTGGTGCGGGCTCGCGGCACCGACGGCCTCACGCTGGTCACCCTCGCCGAGGCGGCGGGCGTGAGCCGGCCGATCGTGTACGACCACTTCGGCACCCGCGCCGGCCTTCTGCTCGAGGTCTACCGGCAACTTGACGAGCGACACCGGACGGCGCTGATCGAGGCGTTGGATGCCGCCGAGCCCAATGCTCCGGCGATCGCTCGCGTCATGAGCAGCGCCTACTTCGCGTGCGCCACCGACATGCCCGAGTTCTCCGCCGTCTCGGCCGCGCTGAAGGGGAACCCGGAGGCCGAAGCGATGCAGCACGAGTTGCTCGACACCTATACGAAGGTGATAGCCGACGCACTGGCGCCGTACTCCCAGCTCTCCGCGGAAGCGCTCCGGCTGCGCTGTGTCGGCGTACTAGGTGCGGCTGAGGCGATCGCCGCTGAGCTGGCCCTGCAGCGGGCAACGGCCACAGACGCAGTCGCCGCGCTGGCTGATCTGATCGTGGGGAAGCTGGAATGAGCTTGCCGGCGTAGCGGTTGGACCAAGTATGGCCGCGCTGACAGGTGTTCCGTTGTCGGTGCTGGATCGATCCCGGACGCGGGTCGGTGAGTCGGAGGCCGAGACGCTGCGGCAGACCGTGGCACTGGCTCGGCAGGTGGAAGAGCTTGGCTACAAGCGGTTCTGGGTGTCCGAGCATCACAGCGTGCCCGGTGTGGTCGGGTCAGCGCCGACCGTGCTGGCGGCGGCTGTCGCGGCGAACACCAGCCGGATCCGCGTGGGCACCGGCGGAGTGATGCTGCCGAACCACCGGCCGCTCGTGGTGGCTGAGCAGTTCGGCGTGCTGGAGTCGCTGTTCCCGGGGCGCATCGACATGGGTCTGGGGCGCTCGGTCGGCTTCACCAATGGCATCCGCCGCGCGCTCGGCGTCGAGAAGGACGCGGCCGAGGACTTCGCTGTCCAGGTGCAAAAGCTCCTCGGCTACTTCGAGGGCACGCACCAGAACCAGGTCCACGCCCGCCCTGGTGAGGGCCTGCGCGTTCCTCCGTTCATCCTCGCCGTAGGAGAAGGCGCGCTCATCGCGGCGTCGCTCGGCCTGCCGTTGGTCATCGCGGGCGTCCGGGTGGAGTCAGACCTCCTGCAACTCCTGGACCGCTACCGCAACGAGTTCCAGCCGTCCACGTGGGCTCCGAGACCGTACATCGTACTCGCTGCGACTGCTGCCGTGGCCGAGACGACTGAAGAGGCCAGGCAACTGCTCCTGCCTGAGGCGTGGTCGAGCGCCTACTCCCGCACGCGTGGGGTGTTTCCTCCGTTGGAGCCGGCGCAGGACCGGGCAATGACCGAGAAGGAGCGCGGGTTCTTCGAGCAGTCGCTGCGCGGCCAGATCTACGGCACCCCGGAGGAGGTCGACTCCGCCCTCGGCGGACTGGTCCGCCGGACGGCCGCGGACGAGGTGTTGCTGACGACAAGCACCTACGACCGGTCCGACCTGCTGCGCACGTACGCCGCCCTCGCCGAGCTGGCCGGGACGCGCAGCACCGTCAGCTGAGCCGGTCCTCCAGCCGCTTGCGGACCTCGGGCCACTCGTCGGCCAGGATCGAGAACACCACGGTGTCGCGGAACGACCCGTCCGCGAGCCGCTTGTGCCGGCGTAGCACGCCCTCCCGGGTCGCGCCCAGCTTGGCGATCGCGGCCTGCGACCGGGTGTTCGCCGTACCGGTCTGGATCTTCACCCGGCCGAACCCGCAGTCCTCGAACGCGTGCCGCAGCAGCAGGAACTTGCACTCCGGGTTGACCTTGGTACCCCACACCGACGGCGCGTATCCGGTCCAGCCGAGGTGCGCCGACTCGTTGGCCAGGTCGACGTCGCCGAGGCTCGTCGTGCCGACGACTGTGCCGTCGGCAACCATCCGGACGACGTACGCCACCCGCTTCGCCGACGAGTCCACCCACTGCGCGGCCATCTCGGCCGCATCGGCAGGCAGTCCGGCGATGCCGCCACCGAAGCCGGACGCGTACACCTGCTCGTGGGCGATCGCGTCGTACAGCGGCTCGATGTCGGAGGCAACGAGCCGGTCCAGTCGTACGACGTTGCCGGCCAGCGGCCGTCCGTCCGGGGCGATCGTCATGACTTCACCAGCAGGTGCAGCACGAGCCAGACCGCCGGAGCCGTTGCCAGCAAGGAGTCCAACCGGTCCATCACGCCGCCGTGACCGGGCAGCAGGTTCGACATGTCCTTGATGCCGAGGTCCCGCTTGATCATGGACTCGCCGAGATCGCCGACGGTCGCCGTACAGACGGCCACCGCGCCGACGATCGCACCGGCCCACCAGTCCCCGTCGAGCAGCCAGACGACCGACCCGATGCCGGCGCCGATACACGCCAGCGTCGAGCCGGCGAAGCCCTCCCAGGACTTCTTCGGGCTGATCGTCGGCGCCATCGGGTGCTTGCCGAACAGCACGCCCGCCGCGTACCCGCCGACATCGCTCGCGACCACGACCAGGAAGAAGGTCAGCACCCGCATCGGTCCGTCCGCCTCCGGCTGGACCAGCAGGATCGCGAACCCGGCCAGCAACGGCACGTAGCCGATCAGGAACACACCGGCGCTCGCGTCACGGACGAACCCGACCGAACCGCCCGGCATCCGCCAGAAGATCGTGGCCAGCACAGTGATCGCCAGCGCGACCAGCAGCGCCATCGGACCACCGAAGTACGCCGCCAGCAGCATCGCCGTCGTCCCCGCGAACAGCGGGATCCGCGGGATGACCGCCCCGCCGGTGCGCAGGGCCTTGATCATCTCGTCGACGGCCACCAGCACGGTGGCCAGCACCAGGAAGGTGAACAGGACCTTCTGCCAGAACAGCGATCCGAGGATCAGCGCGCCGAGCCCTACCCCGACCCCGATCGCCGCGGGCAGGTTCCGCCCGGCGCGGCTCGGGCTGGGACTCGGCGCGGGCGTGCTCTCGACGCCCATCACACCTCGAGCAGTTCGGCTTCCTTGTGCTTGAGCAGCTCGTCGATCGAGTCGACGTACTTCTTCGTCAACCCGTCGAGCCGCTTCTCAGCACTCTTGCCCTCGTCCTCGCCGGTCTCGCCGTCCTTGATGGACTTCTCCATCGAGTCCTTGGCGTGCCGGCGGATGTTGCGCACCGAGACCCTGGCCTCCTCGGCCTTGGACTTGGCGACCTTGATGTACTCCTTGCGCCGCTCCTCGGTCAGCTGCGGCATCACGACCCGGATCACCGCGCCGTCGTTGCCCGGGTTCACACCCAGGTCGGAGTCGCGGATCGCCTTCTCGATCGCGTTCATCGCGCCCTTGTCGTACGGCGAGATGAGCACGGTACGCGGCTCCGGCACCTGGAAGCCGGCCAGCTGCTGCAGCGGCGTCGGCGTGCCGTAGTAGTCGGCCAGGAGGCTGGCGAACATCTGCGGGTGCGCCCGGCCGGTGCGGATCGCGGCGAAGTCGTCCTTCGCGACCTCCACGGCCTTCGCCATCTTCTGCTCGGCTTCGCGGAGAGCTTCGTCGATCACGACATTCCTCGCTTCCTCAGGGCCGCCTCGGCGCGGCCTCCCTAACCAGCAACACAGCAACCCTACGAACGCAGGTTTACCAGACAACGGACGTCATGCCCGTGTGTCGACCGATCCTAGTGCTTGCCGGCCGCCAGGCCGATCCCGGCCTGGTGTACGGCGTACGCCGTACGCGCGACGCCCGCCGGCTACTGGCCCAGCGAGACCACGGTGCCGATCTTCTCGCCGCGCACGACCCGGGCGATGTTGCCCTCCTCGAGGCCGAAGATGACGATCGGCAGCGCGTTGTCCCGGGCCAGGCTGATCGCGGTGGCGTCGGCCACCCGCAGCCCGCGGGCCAGGAAGTCGTCGTAGGAGAGCTGGTCGAACTTGACCGCGTCCGGGTTCTTCTTCGGGTCGGAGTCGTACACCCCGTCCACGCCCTGCTTGCCCATCAGCAGCGCCTCGGCGCCGATCTCCAGCGCGCGCTGCGCGGCCACCGTGTCGGTGGAGAAGTACGGCATCCCGGAGCCGGCGCCGAAGATCACCACGCGGCCCTTCTCCAGGTGCCGCTCGGCCTTGCGCGGGATGTACGGCTCGGCGACCTGGCCCATCGTGATCGCGGTCTGCACCCGGGTCTCGATCCCGAGCTTCTCCAGGAAGTCCTGCAGGGCCAGGCAGTTCATCACGGTGCCGAGCATGCCCATGTAGTCGGCCCGGTTCCGCTCCATGCCGCGCTGCTGCAACTCGGCGCCGCGGAAGAAGTTGCCGCCGCCGACCACCACGGCGACCTGGACACCGGCCCGGGCCACCTCGGCGACCTGCTTGGCGATCGAGTTCACCACGTCGGGGTCGACGCCGAGCTTGCCGCCGCCGAACACCTCACCCGACAGCTTGAGCAGCACCCGGTGGTAGGCCGGATCGAACGGCGAAGAGGCCGGTCTCGTCTCGGTACCCAGGGCTTCCGTCACGATTCCGGCCTCCTCGATCGTTGCTTCGTGCTGTCCTCGGTGGGCCAGGGCCTCAGGCGCCGACCTCGAAGCGGGCGAACCGCTTCACGGTCACGCCGGCCTCGTCGAGCACGGCCTTCACGGTCTTCTTGCTCTCCTGGACCGACGCCTGCTCGAGCAGCACGACCTCCTTGAAGAAGCCGTTCACCCGGCCCTCGACGATCTTCGGCAGCGCCTGCTCCGGCTTGCCCTCCTCGCGGGCGGTCGCCTCGGCGATCCGCTTCTCGTTCTCGACCGTCTCGGCCGGGACCTCGTCGCGGGTGGTGTACAGCGGGCGCATCGCGGCGGCCTGCATGGCGGCGCCCCGGGCGGCCTCGACGTTGTCGCCCTCGAACTCGACCAGGACGCCGACCTGGGCCGGCAGGTCCGCGGCGCGCTTGTGCATGTACGCCGTCACCTGACCGTCGAACACGGCCACCTTGCCGAGCTCGAGCTTCTCGCCGATGACCGAGGCCAGCGCCTCGATGTTCTCGGCGACGCTCTTGCCGTCGGCCAGCTTCTCGCCCAGCAGGCCCTCGATGTCGCCCACCTTGCTCGCGGCGGCGTGCGCGACGATGTCGGCGGCCAGCTGCTGGAACTGCTCGTTCTTGGCGACGAAGTCGGTCTCGCAGTTGAGCTGGACCAGGGCGTTCTCCGCCGCGGCCACCAGGCCGTTGGTGGCGGAGCGCTCGGCGCCACGCTTGGCGGCCTTGGCCGCGCCCTTGATGCGCAGCTCCTCGATCGCCTTCTCGAAGTCGCCGTCGGTCGCCTCGAGCGCCTTCTTCGCGTCCATCATGCCCGCGCCGGTCGCGTCGCGGAGCTTCTTCACGTCAGCGGCGGTGTAGTTCGCCATTCCTCGTTCTCTCGTCTTGTCGGTGCGGCTGGATGGGCGGCGTGCGGGGTGGTCCGGCTAGCGCGCGCCAGTCAGGCTGCTGCTGCTTGGGGGTGGGTGCCGCCCGGCCTGCGCCGGGCGGCATCCAGGGCTGTCAGGCCTCGTCGGCCTTCGGGGCCTCGTCAGCCTTCGGAGCCTCGGCGGCCGGGGTCTCCTCGGCCTTCGGGGCGTCGTCGGCCTTCGGGGCCTCGTCAGCCTTCGGGGTCTCGGCCTTGGCCTCGGCCGGCGCGTCGGTCTTCGCCTCGGCGGTGCCGTTCTGGCTCTCCAGCAGCTCGCGCTCCCAGGCAGCCAGCGGCTCCTCGGCGCCCAGCTCCTCACCGGCTGCGGCAGCACCCTGGCCGCCACGCGACATCAGGCCGTCGGCGACGGCGTCGGCGACCACGCGGGTCAGCAGGCCGACCGAGCGGATCGCGTCGTCGTTGCCCGGGATCGGGAAGTCGACCTCGTCCGGGTCGCAGTTGGTGTCCAGGATGCCGATGATCGGCAGCTTCAGCTTGCGCGCCTCGTCGACGGCGAGGTGCTCCTTCTTGGTGTCCACGATCCACACGGCGGCCGGGACCCGGGCCATGTCGCGGATACCGCCGAGGGTCTTCAGCAGCTTGTCGTGCTCGCGCCGCTTCTGCAGCAGCTCCTTCTTGGTGACGCCGGAGGCGGCCACGTCGTCGAAGTCGATGAGCTCGAGCTCCTTGAGCCGCTGGAGCCGCTTGTTCACGGTCTGGAAGTTGGTGAGCATGCCGCCCAGCCAGCGCTGGTTCACGTACGGCATGCCGACCCGGGTCGCCTGCTCGGCGATCGCTTCCTGGGCCTGCTTCTTGGTGCCGACGAACAGGATCGAGCCACCGGAGGCGACAGTGCTCCGGACGAACTCGTAGGCGCGGTCGATGTACGACAGCGACTGCTGCAGGTCGATGATGTAGATGCCGTTGCGCTCGGTGAGGATGTAGCGCTTCATCTTCGGGTTCCAGCGACGGGTCTGGTGCCCGAAGTGCACGCCGCTCTCGAGCAGCTGCTTCATGGTCACGACGGCCATGAGGTGGTTCCTCCTGTCGGCCCGGGCGCTCATCCGGGCCTTTTTCGGCCCGGGCGTCTGTTCCGGGCCTACTCGGTTGTCTCGTGGTGGGCCGGGTGGTCCACCACGCCTGATGCCCGTCGTACGGCCTCATCCCGGGGTCAGCCGGGACCGAGGAGGACGCACTGTTGTGCGGGCATGCGTAGTCGTCCCACTCGCATGGGACGCCACCGGAAGTGTACGGGACGCCCGGGGGTGGAAGCGAACCGGGGACGGGTTGTCCACAGGCCCCGAACTCACCGTCCGTGAGCGGGTCGTTCCACGGCATGTTCCAGGCATGAAGATTCTCCTCAGCCTCCTGACCCCTGTCGCTCCGATCGCTCCGGTCGCGGCGCCGCCGGATCCTGCCGTCTGGCCGTTGACGCCGCGGCCGGCGGTCGTGCGCGGCTTCGACCTGCCGGCCAAACCGTGGCTCCCCGGCCATCGCGGCGTCGACCTGTCCGGCTCCCCCGGTCAACCCGTACGCGCGGCGACCGCAGGCACGATCACGTACGCCGGCCAGCTCGCCGGCCGTGGTGTCGTCGTCGTGTCCACCGGGGTACGGCGGACGACGTACGAGCCGGTCGTGTCCGGCGCCAAGGTCGGCACGACCGTCACGCCGGGGACGGTCATCGGTCGCCTCTCGGCCGCGGGGTCGCACTGCGCTCCGGTAACCTGCCTGCATTGGGGCCTCGTCCAGGGCAGGACCTACCTCAACCCGTTGACGCTGCTCCCCGACCGACCGGTCCGCCTGCTACCCCTCACCCCGGCCGCGCTCGCGCCACCCGATGCCCATCCGCCTCAACCGGTGGCCGACGGTTCAGCGCCGCCTGCGCGTGGCGAGCGGGCCGGGGCGGCTGTCGTCGCGACCGCGGCTGCGCTGACCCTTGCCGCCGGCCTGATGATCAGGCGGCACTAGGCCAGGTTGAGCTGCCAGGAGACTCCGAACCGGTCGTTGACCCAGCCGAACTTGCGGCTGAAGCCGTGGTCGCCGAGCGCCATCAACGCGCTGCCCTTCTCGGACAGCGCGGCGTACAGGCGGTCGACCTCGCCCTCGTCCGCGCAGTCGACGTACAGCGAGACTGCCGGCGTGAACGTGAAGTCGTGCTTGACGAAGCTGTCGATGCACATGAACTCCTGCCCGGCAAGCCTGAACAGCGCATGCATCACCGACCCCTCGGGGCCCGGCCCTTCGGCGCCGTAGCGGGTGATCGAGACGACCTCCGCGTCGTCGAAGAGCGAGAGATAGAAGGTCATCGCCTCTTCGGCCGCGCCCTCGAACATCAGGAACGTGGTGATCTTCTGCCCAGCCATCTCTCTCCTCCTTCAGTGTTGGCTTATATAAGCCCACACTTTAACACTTCGTCAGCTTCCGGGGACGCGAGCCTGCCAGGCGTCTTCGTCGCGGGAGCGGCGCTCGACGCCCGCCGGGAGCTTGCCCTTGGCCAAGTCGGTCAGCGTGGTGTGCTCGAGCACGTCCCGCAGGCTCGCGCGGGCAGCGATCCAGACCCGCTGCAGCACGACGGCGCGCTCGTTGTAGTCGACACTCTCGGGCCGGACGCCGGAGATGCTGACGATCGGCCCGTCCACCGCGCGCATCACGTCGGCAACCGAGATCTCGTTCGGATCCACCGCCAGCTTCCACCCGCCGGACTGCCCGCGCTGACTCGCCAGGATGCCCGCGCGCCGGAGGTCGGCGAGGATCCCCTGGAGGAAGCCGTGCGGGATCCCCTGGGCTCGACTGAGCTCCTCGGCCGACACGACCGAGGGGTCGCTGGCCACCCAGCGCTGAGTGATCTCGATCAGCGCTCGCAACGCATAGTCAGACTTCGCCGAAACCCGCATGCCCCGCAGTCTGCCGCATTCCCCCGCACCCGCGCCGTACCCCACCCGCCGACACTCGGGCTCAGGCCCGTGGGTGAGCCTGTTCGTAGGCCTTGCGAAGGCGGTCGGTGGAGATGTGGGTGTAGATCTGCGTCGTCGCCAGCGACGCGTGACCGAGGAGTTCCTGGACGCTGCGCAGATCCGCACCGCCTTCGAGCAAGTGCGTTGCGGCAGTGTGACGCAGGCCGTGCGGTGACAGGTCGGGGGCGTCGACGACACCGATCCGCTCGTGGACGAGACGCCGTACCGCGCGCTGATCGATCCGGCCACCACGGGCGCCGAGGAACACCGCGGGCCCGCTCCCCTGCCGAGCCAACTGCGGCCGTGCCTCGTCCAGCCAGCGGCGGAGTGCTCGTTCGGCCGGCACGCCGTACGGGACCGAGCGCTCTTTGCGGCCCTTGCCGAAGACGCGGACCACGCGGCGCGACGGGTCGATGTCGTCGATGTCGAGTGCGCAGAGTTCGCCGACGCGGATCCCGGTCGCGTACAGCAGTTCCATGATCGCCAGGTCGCGCAGACCGATCGGGCTGCCGTCGTCGGCCGCTACTGCCGCCGCGTCCAGGACTGCGCGAGTGTCCGCCTGTCCGAGTACGCCGGGCAGACTCTTGTGCGGCCGTGGACTCGCGAGCAGAGCGCCTGGATCGGTGCTGATCCGGCCGGTCCGCTGCGCCCACGCGGTGAAGACCCGCGCGGCGGTCGCACGGCGCGACATCGTGCTGCGCGACTTCCCGAGGCTCTGCTGCTTGGCCAGCCAGGACCGCAGCCCCCGGATGTCCAGGCCGGCGAGATCATCGTGACCAAGCCGAATCAAATGTTCGAGTAAATTCTCGACATCTCCAAGGTACGCTCTGACCGAATGTCTGCTGAGGTCTCTTTCCGCCGCCAGATGCCGTTCGTAGTCGGTCAGTAACACTGTGAAACCTTCCGGCCAGGAAGGGTTCGTACCGACATCGTCCGGCGCCATGCCTCGACCATGCGGGAGCAGACCCGGCATCGCAAGCCACCGCGCGGGCGCCGGAGAGAGGAGGGTCTGGTCGATAGCCCGACGGTCGACTACTGTTCGGCCCGATTGCCCTAGTAGCAACGGAGGCACCCCTGACCATGGCCCCCTCAGCGAACGGACAGACCGTAGGCCGGCGCCTGCCGGTCGAGTCGGCGTTCACTCGAGTCGAGGACGCGCGGCACCGTCTGCCGCGCCTGTTCGGTCGTCGCGACCTGGTCGTACTTGGCCTGGGCGTGATGATCGGGTCCGGCATCTTCAGCATCAGCGGCAACCAGGCGGCCAAGGTCGCCGGTCCGGCCGTGATCCTGTCGTTCGTGATCGCCGCGATCGTGTGTGTGCTGGCCGCGGCCTGCTACGCCGAGCTGTCGTCCACGATCCCGGTCTCGGGTAGCGCGTACACCTTCAGCTATGTGACGTTCGGCGAGATGTGGGCCTGGCTGGTCGGCTGGGCGCTCGTGCTCGAGCTCGTCACCGCTGCCGCGATCGTGGCCCGCGTCTGGTCGGCGTACTTCCTGGCCACCTTGGACGGATTCGGCGTGACGTTGCCCGCCGGAGTCGCGCAGTTCTTCGGGCCGGACGCGAAGGTCAACCTCGTCGCCCCACTGCTGCTGCTGATCCTGACGGCGATGGTCGTCACCGGGACGAAGCTGTCGGCCCGGGTGCTGACGGTCGTGGTGATCGCGAAGGTCGCGGTGATCCTGCTGGTCATCGTGGTCGGCGCGATGCACATCAACACCGACAACTACTCGCCGTTCGTGCCGATGGCCCGGGCCGCGCCCGCGACCGCCAGTCCGACCCTGCTCGGCTGGATCCTGGACTCGTCGTTCGGCTCGTTCGGCATGATGGGCATCTTCACGGCGGCCAGCTCGATCGTCTTCGCCTACATCGGCTTCGACCTGATCGCGACCGCGTCGGAGGACGCCCGGAACCCGCGCAAGACGGTCCCGCAGGGCATGCTGCTCGGCGTCGGGGCAGTCACGATCCTGTACATCGCGATGGCGGTCGTCCTGGTCGGCATGCGCCCGTACGGCGAGCTCGGCGGCAGCGCACCGGTGTCGGAGGCGATGGCCGCGGTCGGGGTCGGCTGGGCCGCCAAGGTGGTCAACCTAGGCGCTTTGCTCGCTCTGATGACGGTGATCATGGTGGTGCTCATCGCGCAGAGCCGCGTCCTGTTCAACATGGGTCGTGACGGCCTGCTGCCGAAGAGCCTCGGCCGAGTCAGCCGGGTCTACTCCTCCCCCGCCCGTGCGGCCGCCGCGGCCGGCTTCGCCGCGTTGGCACTCACGCTGTACCCGCAAGTGCTCGAGTTGGAAGAGCTGCTGGTCATCGGTGCGCTGTTCTGCTTCGCGTTCTGTGCGATCGGCGTGCTCACGCTGCGCCGGTCCGAGCCGAACCTCGAGCGTGGCTTCCGCGTGCCGCTGGTTCCGCTGGTCCCGCTGGTGTCGCTGGGTTCGACCGTGTGGCTGATGCTCAACCTGAAGACGAGCACCTGGACCAAGTTCGGCATCTGGATGCTTGTCGGCATCCTGATCTACGGGCTGTACGGCCGCTGGCACAGCCGGCTGGCGAACGAGGACAGCTGGGACTACGACCTCGGCGACACCGACCCCGGAACGGGCGGCCTGCAGGCGATCCGCCACGAGAGCGAGCTTCGCGCCGTGCGGACCCCGCCGCAGAAGCCGACCCGCGGTAAACACATGCGCAGCTGAGTTGTCCACAGCCCGAAAGTCACCCGCTGAATCGGTGCCCGATCCCGGCATGTTCTTAGCCGGAGGTGGTCATCGATGCGGACCAGGAAGACAGTCGGGCAGTACGGCGAAGATCTCGCCGCGAGGTATCTGACGGACGAGGGTTTCGTCATCCTCGAGCGCAACTGGCGCTGCGAGCTGGGCGAGATCGACATCGTCGCGCGAGACGGCGACGCGCTCGTCGTGTGCGAGGTGAAGACCCGCCGCGGGCTCAACTACGGCAGCCCGCTGGAGTCGATCACCTACCGGAAGCTGGCGACTCTGCGGAAGCTGGCCGGGCGCTGGCTGCAGACCCATCAGCTCAAGCCCGCGGCGATCCGGATCGACGTCGTCGCCGTGCTCTTGGACCACAACACCCCACCGCGCGTGGACCACGTGAGGGGCGCGGTCTGATGCCGCTCGCACAGACGTGGTCCGTCGCGCTGGTCGGTCTCGAAGGGCACCTCGTCGAGGTCGAGGCCGACATCGCGCAAGGCCTGCCGAAGACGACACTGATCGGGCTGCCCGACGCTTCGCTGTCCGAGGCCCGCGACCGGGTCCGGGCCGCGGTGGTGAACAGCGGCGAGCGATTCCCCGACCGCAAGGTCACGATCGGGCTCTCACCGGCAACCCTGCCCAAGACCGGCTCGCACTACGACATCGCGATCGCCTGCGCGCTCTTGGCGGCCGCCGGAGTCCTCGAGATCGAGGCATTGCGCAACTCCGCGATGATCGGCGAGCTCGGCCTCGACGGCAGGGTCCGTGAGGTCCGTGGCGCGCTCGCGATGACGCTGGCCGCGGCCCGGTCCGGCTTCGCGCGCATCGTCGTACCGGAGCTGAATGCCGGCGAAGCCCGGCTCGTCCCTGGCATCGACGTGTACGGCGTTCGGTCGTTGCGGCAGGTGCTGGCGATGTTGCGCGGGGACGAGATCCCGGACGAGGCGCCGCCACGCGCCGAGCCGCGGCTGTTGTCCGAGTCGCTGACCCGGGTGCCCGACGTCGACTTGGACGACGTGATCGGTCAACGTGAAGGGCGGAAAGCGATCGAGGCCGCGGCGGCGGGCGGTCATCACTTGTTCCTGCACGGTCCGCCCGGATCGGGCAAGACGATGCTGGCGGAGCGACTCGGGGGGTTGATGCCGGACCTGAGCACGGACGACTCGCTCGAGGTGTCGGCGGTGCATTCACTCGCCGGCCTGCTCACCAGCGATGCGGAGCTGGTCGTCCGTCCGCCGTTCATCGCGCCGCACCACACGGCGTCGCTGTCGAGTCTGGTCGGTGGTGGTTCGGGGATGCCTCGACCAGGCGCGATCAGCTGCGCGCATCGCGGGATCCTGTTCATCGACGAGGCGCCGGAGATGCATCCGCTGACCCTGGACACGCTGCGCCAGCCACTCGAGTCCGGCTTCATCGAGGTGCACCGATCGGCCGCGGTCGCCAAGTTTCCGGCGCGGTTCATGCTCGTGCTCGCGGCCAATCCCTGCCCCTGCGGCCTGTCTGGCACGACACGTGGGATCTGCACCTGTACGCCGCAGGTGCTCGCGCGCTACCGGCAGCGGATCAGTGGACCGATCAAGGACCGGCTCGACATCCAGCGCCAGATCCTGCCGGCCGCGCGAGCGATCACCGACGGGGAGAAGCCCGAGTCGACGGCCATCGTGGCCGAGCGGGTGAAGGCGGCCCGTGATCGGCAGGCACACCGCTACCGCGACACCGGCTGGATCCTCAACAGCGAGATTCCCGGCCCGGTTCTCCGTCGCGACTTCCCGTTGGATGCCGCCAGCCACAAGATGCTCGAAGACCTGTACGCCGCCGGTCGCCTCACCGCCCGCGGGTTCGACCGAGTCGTCCGCCTGGCCTGGACCTTGGCCGATCTGCTGGGTATCGACCTGCCCACCGCCGAGCTCACGCATCAAGCCTTCCAACTCCGCACCGGTGAGCCGCTCACCGACCTGACCGACGTCCGCCCCCTCAAAGGATCTGCCGCATGACCACCAAATGCCCTCCCAGCACCGACGTCGCCGACCACACTGCCGATGCCTCGAGAGCAGGAGCCGGCGGGACGGGCGGCCCTCCAAACTCGGCCGGCGGCGGGCCGGGCGACGACGAGCGACTGGCCCGGGTCGGCTTGTCCCGAGTGGTCGAGCCGGGCGATCTGGCGGCGTTGCAGGCGTTCGACGGGATGGAAGTGCTGGAGATCTGGGAAGTCCTGCGACAGGGGTCTCGTGGCTTCGAGCGGTGGACGACCCGCTTCGCTGAGGCAGCGCCGGAACGCGACCTGGAGCGCGCTACCGCTGCGGGCGTGCGGTTCGTGATCCCGGGCGACGACGAGTGGCCTGAGCAGGTGGAGGTGCTTGCGGAAGCGGGGCAGCTGACCCGCCGGGCCGGAGTTCCGTTCGGGTTGTGGGTGCGAGGTCCAGCGAATCTGCGCCAGGTGCTCGAGCGATCGGTCGCGATGGTGGGTGCTCGCGCGAGTTCGTCGTACGGCGAGCACGTCGCGGCCGAGCTGGCGTTCGGGCTGTCGGAGAACGGGATCACGGTGGTGTCGGGTGGCGCCTTCGGGATCGACGCGGCATCTCATCGAGGTGCGCTGGCCGGCTCGGGCGTCACGGTGGCGGTGCTCGCCTGTGGGGCGGATGTCAGCTACCCACGGCGCAACTCGGCGTTGTTCAGCCGGATCGTCGAAGAGGGGCTGGTCGTGAGTGAGCTGCCGCCGGGCTGTTCGCCGACCAGGTTGCGGTTCCTCGCCCGCAACCGGCTGATCGCCTCGGTCACCCTCGGGACGGTCGTGATCGAAGCAGCCGTTCGGAGCGGCGCACTCAACAGCGCCGGCTGGGCCGAGCAGTGCGGCCGCCCCGTGCTCGCCGTACCAGGGCCGATCACGTCCCGCATGTCCGAGGGCGCACATCTCTTGGTCCGCGAACGCGACGCCATCCTCGTTACCAACGTCGCCGACATCATCGAAGCCATCTCCCCGCTGGGCACCCGCCTCACGCCGTACCCCCAAGCCCCCAGAAACCCCACCGACGACCTGTCCCACGACCTCCGCCGAACCCTCGACGCAGTCCCCGTCATCACACCAGCACCCACCACCCGCATAGCCACCACCGCAGGCCTGGACCTCGAAACCACCCAACAATCCCTGCAAACCCTCGAAGCCCTGGCCCTAATCCACCAAACCCCCACCGGCTGGCGCTTACCTCCAACCACCCCCTGACACCGCACGAAAGCACGCCGACGCCCGATGGGCCCGGCGGGTGCCGGGCCCATCGGGCTGGTGTCAGCGCGGGGTTTTCCAGGGGGCTGGGGCGATGGAGGTGGTGAAGGAGCTGTAGGAGAGGACCTGGCCTCGGTTGCGGCCGGAGGTGGCTACCTCGCGGGAGCCGATGTAGGCGCCCGTCTTGGGATCGATGACGATCTCCTCGCGGGAGGAGCCGTCGTCACTGCTGTAGGCGATCCCGATCTGGCCGTCGAGGTTGGCTGCCTTGTCAGTGATCTTGAGGTGCTTCAGGTTGCCGAGGGCACGGTAGAGGCCGGCCCGGATGTCAGCCGGGAGCATGCCGGTCCGGAGGGCGTCCTGGGCTGTGACGAGTAGCTGGGTTTCGCCACGGTCGTTGCCGTCGATCGTGCCGTCCTTCTTCAGTTGCTCGTACAGCGCGTTCGGGTCCCGGGGCAGGCCTGCGATCCACTCGAGCGACGGGTCCTGCCAGCCGCCGTTCTCGGCGCACGGTCCGCCGCCTTCGAAGGCGCCGCACTTGGCCGTATCCGTCTCGGAGGACCGGTCAAACGTGATGCCGGCCTTGCGTGCTTCCTCGTCAGAGCCCTTGACCCACTGGTGGCGTCCGGTGTTGGTGTCTCGCCGATACCAGGTGCCGCGGATGTCTGCTGGCACCCAGACCTCCCGCACGGCCTCTTCCAGGTACTCCAGGCCGCCGCCGGGCGTCTCTGCGTAGTTCTTGTTCCAGACATGCCAGACCAGGTAGCGGTACTTGCCCGGCGCAACGACCGGGTCGGGGGTCGCGGCGATCCGCTGCGCGGCGCCGTCCAGCTCGACCTTGGCCTCCGCCGAACTGCCATCCAGCGTCGACGTGTAGAGCGATCCACCCGCCACGAGCGCGATCGCCGCCGCGGCCGCGACCAACCACCGGCGCCGTGACCCATGCCTCTTGACGGCCGGCATGGGGGTTTGGTGCTGGTCGGTCGGGTGCCTCAGCGCGTTGAGGAAGTCGGTTCTGGTCTGGTTGATGCGGTTGGTGTCGGTTTCGATGTCGGCGTGGAGGGTCGACAGGGCGCGGTCGAGGTCGTCGATGGGGCGAAGGTCAGTCATGGTCGGGTGCCTCCTCGGGCGTGGTCAGGATGCGCAGTTGGCGGCGGACGCGGTGCAGGCGGGAGCGCACGGTCCCGACCGGGATGCCCAGCGCGTCGGCCACCTCGACCGTGGACAGTCCGGCCCACGAGGTGAGCAGCAGGACGTCGCGATCGCCCTCGGACAGATCCGCGATCGCCGGCGCGATCCGGCGGGCGAGCTGCTGGGCGTCCACCTGTTCGGCGACCCGGCCGTCGTGCGCTGCCAGGTCGTCGGGTTCGCGGCGGCCGGCCCGGGCGGTGGCCCGCAGCCCGCGGACCTCCTGGCGGACATATCGCCGGGCGAGGTTGGTCGCGATCCCGTACAGCCAGGCCTTCGCCGCAGCCGTCGCCGGGTTGTAGGTGTCCCGCTGCCGGAACGCGGTCAGGAACGTCTCGCTGACCAGGTCGTGCGCCTGCTCCGCGCCGACCCGGCGCGCCAGGTACCTGTGCATGGGTACGGCGTGCTCGTCGAACAAGCGCGCGAACTCGTCGGCCATAGCCGGCCCGGCAAGGTCGGGCCGGTCAGCCGTGGGGTCAGCCGTCGGGTCGGGCGGTGGCCGGTCGCGCGCCACGGACCCGGTGGTATCGGTCACTGTCATACCCCTGATTGCCCGGACACGCCGCGGACGTTCACGCCCGGGCGGTCGGGTGGGGTCAGCGACCGAAGTCGGAGTCCTTGGGGACTTCCAGGTCGGACTTGGCGAGTTCTTCGATGTTCACGTCGCGGAAGGTGACGACCTTGGCGTTCTTCACGAACCGCGCGGACCGGTAGACGTCCCAGACCCAGGCGTCGGCCATCGTCACCTCGAAGTAGACGTCACCGCCCTCGGTGCGGACCTTCAGGTCGACCGCGTTGCACAGGTAGAAGCGCCGTTCGGTCTCCACGACGTACTTGAAGATCCCGACGACGTCCTTGTACTCCCGATAGAGCTGAAGCTCCATATCGGTCTCGTACTTCTCGAGGTCGTCAGCGCTCATACCTCTACCTCGCTGCGCTCGGCTCCGGCATGAGCGCTGAGGGCGGCTCTGCTGTCGGTTCGCTCGCTACGCTCACTCACAGGCTCTCCACTCCGGTGGGACTGGTCACATTCTGTCCCATATCGGGCCGCAGACTGCGGCGGACATTCTCGAACCGCCGTCTGTGTTGCGGGCACGGGCCGTATTCGTCCAGTGCCGCCTGGTGTTCAGGCGTGCAGTAGCCCTTGTGAACCCCGAAACCGTACTGCGGGTACACCTGATCCCAGTGCTCCATCACCCGGTCACGCGTCACTTTCGCAATCACAGATGCCGCGGCGATACAAGCCGCCACGCGGTCACCCTTCCAGATCGCCAGGCCCGGTACGCCGAGACCGTCCACGCCGAAGCCGTCGGTCAGCACGTACGACGGACGGACGTCGAGCCGGAACAGCGCACGGCGGAGCGCCTCGACGTTCGCCACGTGCATGCCGAGGCGGTCACATTCGGTTGCCTCGATGGAGACGACCGACCAGGCCAGGGCGCGCTTGCGGATCTCGTCGTAGCAGCGCTCGCGGGCTTTGGCGGTGAGCAGCTTGGAGTCGGCGAGCTCGGGGATCTGGCCGCGCTTGCCGTCCGGCAGGATCACCGCGGCGGCGACGAGCGGGCCGGCGCAAGGTCCACGACCGGCCTCGTCGACGCCGGCAATGGGGTCGAGGCCGACACGGCGCAAGGCGCGCTCGTACCCGTACAACCCGGCGTCCCGCCGCACCGTGCTCCCCCGAGGCATCACGCTCATGCGGCCCTCCGAACTCCACCCACAACCCCAACCCTAGGCATCCCACGCAGACTCTGCGGCACCCGGGGTGAATCGCACGAAGCCGGACGCTCAGCGCACTGCCGGAGCAGCACGGGGCGACGGCCGGGGCAGGCGTGAGGTCCCGCCTCGCGAGGACGTGGTGCTGCGCTGGGCGAGGCAGATCGAAGCGGGCAGGCGTGGGGTGGGCAGGGGTGAGCTGCGTCGAGCGGGCTGCCGGGGCCTGGAGCGGGGAGGGGGTCTGGGGCACCGGGGGCTCGATTACTTCGGGGGTGCGGTGAGGGAGATGGAGGGTTTGTCCGGGGGCGGCTGGGTGGCGGCCGGGACGGACTTGAAGGTGTCGGGGACGCCGAGCTTGGACCAGCGGCCGGCGGGCCAGACGACCAGGACGGCGCGGCCGGTGATCTTGTCCATCGGGACGAAGGCGGCGTCGCCGGTGCTGCCGCCGTCGGCGCTGGTGTCGCTCAGGTGCACCCGGGAGTCGCCGGAGGCGGACCGGTGGTCGCCCATCACGAAGACCCGGCCGGCCGGGACGGTGACCTGGAACTCCATCTGCGACGGCGCGTCGCCCGGGTACAGGTAGGCGGTCTCCTCGAGCGGCTGGCCGTTGACCAGCAGCCGGCCCTTCTCGTCGCAGCAGGCGACCTTGTCGCCCGGCATGCCGATCAGCCGCTTGATCAGGTGACCGTGGCTGGAGTCCGGCAGCAGGCCGACGACCTCGAAGAACCGGCCGACCGAGCCGCGCTTCTGGCCGCTCTCCTCCGGGCCGAGCCAGCCGCCCGGGTCCTCGAACACGACCACGTCGCCGCGTTCGACGCTGGTGAGCTTCTCCACCACCACCCGGTCGCCGACCAGCAGGGTGTTCTCCATCGACTCGCTCGGGATGATGAACATCTGCCCGACGAACGCGCGCAGGATCGACGAGACGATGAGCGCCCCGACCACGATCAGGACGAACTCACGGGCGGCCGCGGCGAAACCCGAGCGGTGAGCGGGTTTCTCCGGCGTCTTCGTCGGTGTATCGGTCACTTCTTGAGCCCCGGCTTCTTGAAGGTTTCCGGAGGACGCAGCATCGTCATCCGGTCAGACGGCCAGATTACGCAACAGGCCCGGCCAACCACGTTCTCGACCGGGACGAATCCGCCGCCGGGGCCGCCCATGTGGGCGCGGGAGTCGGCGGACTCGGCGCGGTTGTCGCCCATCACCCACAGATGGCCGGCCGGCACCTGCACGTTGAAGGGCATCAACGACGGCTTGGCGTCCTGGAGCAGGTACTCGCGCTCGTCCAGCGGGATGCCGTTCACCGTGATCCGCCCGGCCCGGTCGCAGCAGATCACCCGGTCGCCGCCGATGCCGATCACCCGCTTGACCAGGTGGCCCTCACCGCTGCGCGGCAGGATGCCGACAAACTCACCGAGCGAGCGGAACGGGCCGGGTTCGGCCTGTTCCTCGTTCAGCCAGTTGCCGGGGTCCTTGAAGACGATGATGTCGCCGCGATCCACGTCGCGGTGCATGTAACTGATCTTCTCGGCCAGGATCCGGTCGTTGGTGGTGAGCGTGTCGTACATCGACTCCGACGGCACGTAGAACGCTTCGGCGACGAACAGGCGCAGTACGACCGTGATGACGAGCGCGAGCACGGTCACCGTGCTCATCTCGACGAGCAGGCTGAGCAGCGGATTCCGCTGCTTCATCCTGCGATGACGACCCTTGCTGCGACGTGCTCTCCTGGCTACCGGGCGAGCGCGAGTCGCAGTGCTCGGCGCCATACCTGACCGTCGTCGTGAGGCGAGCTCAGGAGGCCGGTACTTCGCGCTTCTCCTTGATCTTGGCCGCCTTGCCGCGCAGTTCGCGCAGGTAGTAGAGCTTGGCCCGGCGGACGTCACCGCGGGTGACGACCTCGATCTTCTCGACGATCGGGGTGTGCAGCGGGAAGGTGCGCTCGACGCCGACACCGAAGCTGACCTTGCGGACCGTGAAGGTCTCCTGCAGGCCACCACCCTGGCGCCGGATCACGACACCCTGGAACACCTGGACGCGGGACCGGTTGCCCTCGACGACCTTGACGTGCACCTTGACGGTGTCACCGGGACGGAAGGAGGGGATGTCGTCGCGCTTGCTCGAGTTGTCGAGCTCGTTCAGGACGTTGCTCATCAGGTGTTCTCTTCCTCGCGCGTGCCACAGGTCACCCACGAATGTCAGTGGTGATGAAGTCATCAAAACGCTGCCGGTCGATGGTCACCCCCTGTGGCAGGAGCACCGAAGGGCAGCAGCGAACAATCTTGCCACACCGCCCCAGCCGGGACGAAATCAGCGCCGCCTGCGACGCTTGGCGAGCAGCACCAGCTCGACTTTCTCGGTCTGCCGCTCCCGTCGCACCTCTCGGTAACCGGCTTTCTGGTACAGACCAAGATTCCGGTCACTCTCCGCACCCGTGAACAGTTCGTACGACGTGACCTCGGCGGGCGCGAGTTGTTCGGCCACTCGGAGCAACCGGCCGCCCAGACCGCGGCCCTGCCAGTCGGGCGCCACGATAAGCCGGCCGATCCGGGCCACGGCGCCGTCCACGGTCATCTGCACCGAGCCGACGATCCGGGTGCCCGCGACAGCCTTCAGTACGCCGCCCTGCGTCAGCCGCTCGACGCTCGCCGCCGCGTCCTCCACCAGTGGCGGAATGGACAGGTCGTCGTACGCGCGCCCCTCCGACAGGAAGGCAGCCAACTGGAGCGTGTGGATCTCCCCCGCGTCAGCCTCCGTGGCGGGCAGTACGCGGACCTGGGACGTCGCATCGTCCTTCCCCGCGACCACATCGCCCCACGCCGCGAGCAGATCGGGCCGACGCTCAGCAGTACGCCGTACTGACTCCTCGTGACGCCAGCTCGCGATCAGGCCGTGGTTACCCGACAACAGCACGTCCGGTACGTCGTACCCGCGCCAGGTCGGCGGCTTCGTGTAGACCGGGTACTCCAGCAGCCCGTCACCCGAGTGGGACTCCTCGGCCAGGGACTCCGGGTTGCCGATCACGCCGGGCAGCAGCCGCGCGACCGCCTCCACCATGACCAGTACGGCGACCTCACCGCCGTTGAGCACGTAGTCGCCGATCGAGACCTCGTCGACCCGCATCCGCTCCCCCGCGTACGACGCGACCCGTGCGTCGATGCCCTCGTAGCGGCCGCACGCGAACGCCAGCCACGGCTCGGCAGCAAGCTCGTACGCGAGCTCCTGCGTGAACGGGCGGCCCGCCGGGGTCGGCACGATCAGCCTGGGCTGCGAAGGGCCGTCCGGGGGTGCGATCGCGTCGAGGGCCTCGCCCCACGGCTCCGGCTTCATCACCATGCCCGCGCCACCGCCGTACGGGGTGTCGTCGACGGTCCGGTGGCGGTCGGTGGTCCACTCGCGCAGGTCGTGCAGGTTGACGTCCAGCAGGCCACTCTTCGCCGCCTTGCCGACCAGAGACAGGTCCAGTGCGGCCAAGTACTCCGGGAAGATCGTGACGACGTCCAGTCTCATCAGTCCGCGCCTGGCTCGGTCGGAACCACGTCGGCGCCCTCCGGGTCGAGCAGACCGGGCCGGTCCGCCACGACGACGTACCCCTTCTCGACGTTGAGCTCCGGGACCAGCTCCCCCACCAGCGGCACCAGTACGGCGTTGCCGGCCGGCCGGCGGATCTCCAGGAGGTCCTGCGACGGCAGATGGACGACGTCGATCACCTCGCCCGCCTCGGCTCCGTCAGCGGTGCGGACGGCGAGGCCGATCAGGTCGCGGTCGTAGTACTCGTCCGGGTCCTCGGGGCGCGCGTCCTCGTCCACCTCGGACTGCACGAACAGGTTGCGCAACTGCTCGGCCGCGGTCCGGTCCGGCACCTCGGCGAACTTCACCAGCAGCCGCCCGCTGTGCCAGCGGCTGGTCTGGACGGTGAGCGTCCGGGGCGTCTTCGAGGAAGTGACGACCGTCGCGCCGTCGGCGAACCGCCGGTCCGGCTCGTCCGTCCGGACGTCCACGCCGACCTCGCCCCGGATCCCATGCGCCCGGCCGATCCGCCCGACTGTCACCAACACCGGTACAACCCTTCTGCTGTTCACGAATGACCTGAGGATATGGCGAAGGGCCGCACCCGCGACGGGTGCGGCCCTTCCGAAGTACTACGAGGTCAGCGCCGGCCACCACGCCGGTTGAGCTCGTCGACGAAGTCGATGCGCAGCGACGACTCGGAGCTGAGCGCGCCGACGACGGTGCGGATCGCGGTCGCGGTCCGGCCGTTGCGGCCGATCACCTTGCCGATGTCGTCGGGGTGCACGTGCACCTCGAGGGTGCGGCCGCGCCGCAGGTTGCGGGAGCGGACACTGACGTCGTCAGGGTTGTCCACGATGCCTCGGACCAGGTGCTCGAGCGCCTCGGTCTCCATCATGGTCAGGCCTTGGCGTCGTCGGCGGGCGCGTCGGCAGCGGCCTCGGCCGGAGCCTCGGCGGCGGCCTCGTCAGCCTTCGGCGCGTCGTCCTTCGCGGTGTCGTCGGCCTTCGGGGCGGTCTTCTTCGCCGCGGTCTTCTTCGCGGTGACGGCCTCGGTCTTCAGCGTGCCGTGCGCCTCGGCGAGGGCCTCGTTGAAGATCTCCTGCTTGTCCCGCTTCGGCTCCTTGACCTTCAGCGGCGCCGGCGCGTCCTCACCCTTGAACTTCTGCCAGTCACCGGAGGCCTTGAAGATCGCCTCGACGGCCTCGGTCGGCTGCGCGCCGACGCCCAGCCAGTACTGCGCCCGGTCCGACTCGACGTGGATGAACGACGGCTCGGCCTTCGGGTTGTACTTGCCGATCTCCTCGATGGCCCGGCCGTCCCGCTTGGTCCGGGCGTCCATCACGACGATGCGGTAGTGCGGCGCACGCTTCTTGCCGATGCGCTTCAAACGGATCTTGACTGCCACGTTTGTGGGGTCTCCCTTGGATTACATGTCTGGGTGAGCAGCACAGCGTCGTGGGGACAACGGGTGACCACTCGAATGGGCCGGCCAGGCAGTGGAGTTAGAGGGCTGCACGAAACCTGGACGGACTCAGCAGGCCATTGTGCCAGATTCGGCCGAAACCGACCAACCCGAGGTCAGCCCCGGAAGGGGGCCAGCTCGGGTAGCTGTCGAGCATACGCGTCGAGCAGCTTCCCCGCGGCCGTGACCGAGTCGATCAGCGGGTGCCAGGCGAAGGCTCGCAGGGCGGTGTCGCGGGAGCCGGACGCCGCTGCCTCGATCGTGGCGCGCTCGACCGCCTTGACCGAGCAGACCAGACCGGCTTGGTGGTCCGTGAGCTGGGACACAGTGACCGGCAGGGCGCCGTTCGCGTCGACCGTGCAGGGGATCTCGACGACCGCGTCGTCGTCCAGGTGTCGCAGTACGCCCCGGTTGCGCACGTTCAGGATCAGCGACGCCCGCTCGTTGTGCGCGATCGCGCGCATCAGCGACAGCGCCACCTGCTCGTAGCCACCTGCCGCCATGTCCCGCTCGTCGCGCTCCCCCGCGTCCGCGACCTCACGGCTCTCCACCATGTACGTCGACTCGCGCTCGGCCCGGGTCTTCTGCCACAGCTCCAGCGCCTGCTCTGGATGCCGAGCCGTCTCGGCGTAGAACGCGGACTGCTGCTCCAGCAGGAAGGTCCCCCGCGTCTGCCGCACAGCCTGTACGGCGGCCAGCGTCTCGCGCGCGAAGTAGTAGTAATGCAGGTACTCGTTGGGGATCGACCCAAGCGACCGCAGCCAGTCCGCCCCGAACAGCCGGCCCTCCTCGAAGGACGCCAGCGCCTCCCCCGACTCCAGCAGCGCCGGCAGCCGGTCGACGCCACCGGACCGCAGCCCGCGCAACCACCCCAGGTGGTTCAGGCCCGCGTAGTCGTAGAAGGCCGTCGACGGATCCACGCCGAGCGCCAGCGCAGCCCGCCGTCCCAGACCGGACGGTGAGTCACAGATCCCGATCACCCGGTCACCCAGGTACGGGATCATCGCCTCGGTCACCATGCCCGCCGGGTTGGTGAAGTTGATGACCCACGCCTCCGGCGCCAGCGCCGCGATCCGCTGCGCGATCCCCGCCGCGACCGGCAACGTGCGCAGCCCGTAGGCGATCCCGCCGGCGCCGACCGTCTCCTGGCCCAGGACACCGAGATCGAGCGCGACCCGTTCGTCGACGGTCCGGCCCTCGAGCCCACCCACGCGGATCGCGGAGAACACGAAGTCCGTGCCGCGCAGTGCCTCGTCCAGGTCGGTCGTCTCGGTCACCGCCGGAGCGTCCGGGACCGGGGCAGCCTGCTGCCGCAGCACCGCCCCGATCGACGACAGCCGGGTCCGGTCGGTGTCGTACAGCACCACCGACGTGATCCGGCCGTCGCCGCGGTCGCCGAGCAACGCCTGGTACACGAGCGGCACCCGGAACCCACCGCCGCCGAGGATGGTCAGTCTCACGCCAACACCACCTGCACGCCTGCTTCCGTCAGTTGCGCCCGGGTCGCCTCGTCGGCGCCGGACTCCGTCACGACCATGCTCAACTCACCCGGTTCGCAGACCCGCGCGACACCGTGGCCGGGGAACTTCGTCGCGTCCGCCAGCAGCACCACGCGGTCGGCGGCGCGGATCATCGCCCGCTTCACCGGGACCTCGATCATCGTGCTGTCCATCACCCGCCCGTCGGGCCGGACCCCGCTGGTGCCGAGGAACAGCCAGTCCACGTGGATCTGCCGCAGGCTCTCCTCGGTCAGATACCCCACCAGCGAGCGGTAACTCCGCCGGACGAACCCGCCGAGCACGATCAGCTCGATCTGCTCGTCGTTCTGCAACTCCTCCAGTACGGCGAGGTTGCTCGTCACGACCGTCAGCGAGCGGCCATGCAAGTGCTGCGCGACCCGCAGTGCAGTCGTCCCGATGTCGAGCAGCACCGACTCACCGTCGTTCACCAGCTCGGCAGCCTGCCGCGCGATCCGGTCCTTCTCCTCGGCATGTACGGCGTTCACGTCCGCGAACGGCTCGTCTCCACCGTCGACGGCGAGCGCACCGCCGTACACCCGGGTCAGCCGGCCTTCGGCGTGCAGCGCCTCCAGGTCCCGGCGAATCGTCGCCTCACTCACGCCGAGCCGCTCGGCCAGCACCTTCACGCCCCCGGCACCATCGGCCCGGAGCGCACGCACGATCTGATCCTGCCGCTGCTTTGGCAACACAGGGAGACCGTATCACGCAAACTCCGTCATTTTCAGTCAAACCTGTGACCAGGTATTGCGCATCCTGAGCAACCGTCACAAGATTCATGCACGAGTTTGATCGACGGTGCAGGAGTGTGGCGGGACATGGTGGAGCTGGACGTCGTGGTGTCCGGCCTGGTCTTCCAGGACCTGGTGCTCGGCCTGCCCACTGCGCCCCGCCCCGGCACCGAGGTCTGGGCCACCGACTCGCTCGAGAGCCCGGGCGGCATCGCGAACTTCGCCGTCGCGCTGTCCCGGCTCGGGCTGCGCACCGGCCTGGCCGCGGCGTTCGGCGCGGACGACCTCGGCGACCGGCTCTGGGACCGGCTCGCCGCCGGTGAAGGCATCGATCTGACTCTCTCCCGCAAGCTCGCCGGCTGGCAGACCCCGCTGACGGTGGCCCTTGCCTATGACAACGACAGGGCTTTGGTCACCCGGGGCACCCCTCCCCTGCTGTCGGCCGACGAGCTGATCACTGCGCCGCCGGTCGCCCGAGCCGTCGCCGCCCACATCGGCCCCTGGCCGAACGAGTGGCTGGCGAAGGCGAAGGCGGCTGGCTGCGTGGTGTTCGCCGATGTCGGCTGGGACCCGTCGGAGCAGTGGGACCCGCGCGTGCTCGACCAACTGGAGCACTGCGACGTGTTCCTGCCGAACGCCGATGAGGCGATGAACTACACCCGGACGGACGGCCCCGAGCAAGCCCTCGACCGGCTGGCCGAGTTTGTCCCGCTAGTCGTCGTGTCGAACGGCGCCGACGGTGCGTTGGCGCTCGACGCCGCCACCGGTGAGCGCGTCGTCGTACCGGCGTACCCAGTGCAGGCGGCGGACACCACCGGGGCGGGTGACGTGTTCGCCGCCGGCTTCATCGCCGCCACCCTGTGGGACCTGCCGCTGGCGCAGCGGGTCCGCTTCGCCGCACTCGTTGCCGCGCTCTCGGTGACCCGGCTCGGCGGCGCCGACGCGGCGCCCCGCTGGGACGACCTGGTCGCGTGGCAGGCCGCCCACCCCGAGAACCACCACCTCCAAGCGCTGATCAGCGCCCACTCAGGAAGGTAAGAACCATGGAGCTCTCACGTCGGACGCTGCTCGCTGGGGGCTTCGCAGCCGTGCTCGGCGGAACGGTCGTCGGCTGCTCGTCCGGGATGGACGCGGGTACGACGACCAAGACGAACCCAGCCACCGAGCTGACGCTGTGGTGCTGGCCCGGTGGCCTCGGCAAGTCGGTGCTGGACGACACGATCGCGCACTTCCCGGACCCGAAGATCAAGTACTCCGAGATCGGCGGCGACTTCAAGCAGAAGCTGATCACCACCTTCAACGGCGGTACGTCGATCCCGGACATCACCGGCCTCAAGGGCGAGGACATCGCCTCGATGCTGCCGCAGGCGGACCGGTTCGTGGACCTGAAGACGGTCGGCGCGGACTCGATCCTGGGCGACTACGTCGAGTGGAAGGTGAAGCAGGCCACCACGCTGGACGGCAAGGTGATCGGTCTGCCGATCGACATCGGCCCGACCGCGCTGTTCTACCGCGAGGACGTGTGGGCCAAGGGCGGTCTGCCGAGCGACCCGGCCAAGGTGGCCGAGGAGCTGAAGACCTGGGACGACTTCTTCGCCGCGGGCGTCGAGCTGAAGAAGTCGAACCCGAAGGCGCTGATCGTCTGGGACGCCACCGACCTGTACGACATCGTGGTTGGCCAGGGCACCGAGCGCTACATCTCCAAGGACAACACCTTCATCGGCGACCAGGACCACATCCGCAAGGCCTGGGACACCGTGGTGAAGGCGATGACCCTGAAGATCGACGGCAAGACCGCCAGCGGTTCGCCGGACTGGAACGCCGGCCTCGACCAGGGCACGGTCCCGGCGCACGTCGGCGCCGCCTGGGTGGCGCTGGACATCAAGTCCGCGGTCAAGTCCAGTGTCGGCAAGTGGCGGCTGGCGCCGACCCCGAGCGGCCCGGCGAACTTCGGCGGCTCGTTCCTGACCATCACCAAGAACGCGGCCGACCCGGCCAAGGCGTTCGAGGTGATCAAGTACATGCTCAACCCGGACAACCAGGCCAAGGCGTTCGCCGACGCGCAGATCTTCCCGGCCACGCCGGCCGCCTACGACAAGCCGCAACTGAAGGTCGCGGACCCGTTCTTCGGCGGCCAGGTGCCGATCGACGTGTTCGGCCCGGCGGCCAAGGCCATCCCGGTCGCCTACGAGGCGCCGGCCGACGGCGCGGTCGCGCAGCCGTTCAAGGACGAGCTGAAGACCGTGCAGTCCGGCGCCAAGACCTCAGACGCCGCCTGGGCCTCCGCGGTCTCGAAGGCCAAGGCGATCGCCAAGCGACAGGGAGTGCAGTGACGAGTACGACGACTGTGCCGACCGCGTCGGCCGAATCGCGGACCGGGCCCTCCCCCGGTCCGCGGCGCGGCCGGCCGGTCTGGTCGTACTGGCGCTTGTACCTGGCGCTGTCACCGTTCTACCTGCTGTTCGCGGTGTTCGGGCTGTACCCGATGCTGTCCACGATCGTGCTGGCCTTCCAGCGCTGGGACGGCCTGAGTGCCCGCCGGTTCACCGGGCTGGACAACTTCCGGTTCCTGGTCGAGGACCCGACGTTCTGGCTGTCGCTGAAGAACACCGTGGTGCTGTTCTTCATGTCGACGATCCCGACGTTGGCGATCGCGCTGGTGCTCGCGGTGATGCTGCAGTCCGCGATCCGGTTCACCAACGTCTACCGGATCGCGTACTTCATCCCGAACGTCACCTCGCTGGTGGCGATGGCGATCTTCTTCGGCTCGGTGTTCAGCACCAACTTCGGCCTGGTGAACGCCGGACTGCGCTCGCTCGGCATCCCCGAGCAGGACTGGCTCGGCCAGCCGTGGGGCATCAAGATCGCGATCTCGACGATGATCGTGTGGCAGTGGGTCGGCTACAACACGCTGATCTACCTGGCCGGCCTGCAGGCGATCCCGAAGGACCAGTACGAGGCGGCCAAGGTCGACGGCGCCGGACCGGTCCGGACGTTCTTCTCGATCACGCTGCCGCAACTGCGTCCCGTCGTACTGTTCACCGTGGTCATCTCGACCATCGGCGGCCTGCAGACGTTCACCGAGCCGCAGGTGATGGTCGGCAACAGCGGCGGCACCGGGCAGAGCGGGATGACGGTCGTGCTGTTCTTCTACCGCGCCGCGTTCCTGGACAACGACTACGGGTACGCCGCCGCGATCGCGCTCAGCATCTTCATGCTCGTGCTGCTGTTCACGGCCATCAACTGGCGGATCTTCCGCGGCAGGAGTGAGGCGAAATGATGCGCTACCGGCTGCGCGGCATCGCGCTGCACGCCGTCCTGGTCGTGGCCCTGCTGGTGTTCATGTTCCCGTTCGCGTGGACGATCATCATGGCGTCGAACAGCACCGCGGACATCTACCGGTTCCCGCCGAAGTTCACCTTCGGCTCGCAGTTCGACGACAACGTCCGGGCGGTGCTGGAGAACGTGGCGTTCTTCCAGTCGATGGCCAACACCGCGTTCGTGGCGGTCGCGACCACGCTGCTGGTGCTGTTCTTCGACTCGCTGGCCGCCTTCACGTTCGCCAAGTTCCGGTTCCCGGGGCGGAACGCGTTGTTCGTGATCCTGCTGGCGACGATGTTGCTGCCGGCGCAACTGGCCGCCGTACCGCAGTTCCAGACGATGGCGCTGCTCGGTTGGGTCGGGTCGCTCAAGGCGCTCATCATCCCCGGCGCGGCGAACGCGTTCGGCATCTTCTGGATGCGGCAGTACTTCCAGAACTCGATCCACGACGAGTTGGTCGAGGCCGCGACGCTGGACGGTTGCGGATTCCTCCGGACGTACTGGCATGTCGCACTTCCGTCGGCCCGACCGGCACTGGCGTTCCTCGGCATCTTCACCTTCGTGGCGTCCTGGAACGACTACATGTGGCCGCTGATCGTGCTCACCAACCCCGACCACCTCACCTTGCAGGTGGCGCTGTCCACGCTGAACCGCAGCCACGGCGTCGACTACAGCATGGTGATGACCGGCGCGCTGATGGCGATGGTGCCGCTGGTGATCGTGTTCGGGATCTTCGCGAGGCAGTTCATCAAGGGCGCGACGGAAGGCGCAATCCGCGGCTGACCAGGGCGGCGAGGAGCAGCACGCTGCCGAGCTCCGCGGTCAGGAAGACCGGCAGCGAGTCGCCCTCGGTCAGGGCGGGGATCACCGCGACCATGCCGATCAGCGCGTACGTCGCCGCGGCCGCGCTGAGCCAGATCCGGGCCCGGGCCTGGGTCGCGGCCAGCGCGAGCCAGACCAGGGCGGCCGCGATGAACGGCTCCACCGCGGCGAGCCTGGTGACGGTGAAGAAGGAGATGCCGTCCGGGTGCCGGATCAGCGAGCTGACCAGCCAAAGGATGCCGCCGGCAACAGCCAGCACCGCGGGCACGAGTCGGACCGGCCAGAGCGGCCAGGTGCCAGGCCACAGCACCTTCAGCAGTACGGCGGCCATCGCGGCGGTGATCGCCCCCGTCAGCAGCCACGCGGTGGTCTCGTCGGTCCAGGCCCCGAACAACTTGACGCTCTCCTCGGACGCGATCCCGCCGACCAGGATCAGCAGAGCATCGCCGAGCAGCGAAGCGACGCACCCCGCCACGATGCCGAGGGCAACGGGGCCGGCCCAGCGGGCGACGAGTCCGGCGAGCAGGGCCGCGACCGACGACAGGATCACCGGATCCCCTGAGCTCCGGTACACGTACCAGCCGGTGTTGGCCTCGTCGTACCAGAGCTTGCGGGACTCGGTCTCGCCCGGCCAGTTCACGTAGACGAGGACGGCAGCGCCGACGACCAGTACGGCGATCAGCCACCAGGGCACCTGTCCGGACGGGGGCTCCCGGTGTGGCGGCTCGGGCTGGGGCTGTGGTTGCGGGGGCCCGGGCTCCGGTTCCGGTGGCGGCGGTGGGGGCTCGGACTCGGTGTCCGGCATGGTGAGAGTGTCCGGCGTGGTCTGAGCGACCGGCGCGGAGACAGGCTCCGGCGTGGGAACAGGCGCCGGAGTGGGGACAGGGGCCGGTGGGGTGGCGGCGACTGGCGTGGTCACGCGGACTGGGATCGCCAGCTCTCCGGTCGGGCCGGTGACGACCACCGAGGCTTCGCCGGTCTGGCCTGCGTCGGCGTGCAGCCGGATGATCTCTCCGTCCTGCTCGACCCGGAGCCAGTCGGCGGTCGACGACGCGACCGCGGCCAACGCGATCGGCGGACCTTCCAGCCGCAGTTCGCCATCCCCCGAAGCGTCGAGGTCGATGGCGGCAGGGGTCACCCGTGGCACGCCCACTTCGCGCGCCTCCGCGGCAGCCAGGCCGACCCGGCGGCTGTCGTCGTTCACCATCGGCTCCAGCGCCTGCCAGGCGGCGTACGCCTGACTCAGGTCGTCGCCGAGCAACCGCTCGCGCAGGTAGTCGACCACGCCGTACCTTGCCGCCGGCAACGGACTCTCCATCGCCTGCACCAGTTCCGGTGCGAGCTGGGCCGGAGTGATCCGGCGGACCCGGCTGCGCGCGATCAGCAGCTCCCCCTGGGAGCCGAACGTCCACATCTGCGGGTTCTGGTTCGGGGTGATCCGGTGGACCCGGTCGGTCACGTAGCCGACCAGCTCGGTGAGCCCGACCCAGCCGTCGCCGTCGCGATCCGCCTCGCCCGTGGTCAGCCCGTCGACCACAGCACTCGTGAACACCGACGGCGCGGACGCATCCGTCGCGAGCTGCCCACCCTCGAAGGCGTACTCCATCGCACTGGAGGCGGTCACGACAACGCGCCCACGTCCGCCACCCACCTCCTCCTGGCCGGCGAACGCGTCCCGCACCTGCGCCTCACCGGCCGCCCGGACCACCATGCCGCGCGGGAACGCGCCGCCGTAGCAACAATCCAGGAACAGGGCGATCCGTTGCGCGCGGCTGTCGGCCATCTGCCGGTTCACGAAGTCCGCGGCCACGGCGGTCGACGCCAACCGGGTCGGCTTGGTGTCCGCGACCGCCAGGAACAGTTCGCCCGCCGCGTTCTTCAGACCGTGGCAGGAGAAGTGCAGCATCAGCAGGTCCTCGGGCGCCCGGTCGGCGAAGAAGTCCTCGACGGCGAACCTGATCTCCTGGGCCGCCGCGTTGCGCAGTACCTCCACCTCGAAGCCGCCGACCGACGGATCCGCGAGAACCTCGGCCAACGCGGCCGCGTCCTGGGCCGGCGCGACCAGGCGACGCAGGCCAGGGTCGTCGTACTGGTCGTTCGCGATCACCAGGGCGACGCGCGCGCCGTCCATCTCACGCCGCCGCTGCGTGCTTGCGGACCCAGGCGTCGACCAACTGTTGCTGGACCGCGTCGCTGGCACCGCTCAGCTCGATCGTGTCGCCGTCGATCGTGACCTTCACCGTCCGTCCGCTGCCGGACCTGCGCAGCCAGTCGCGCACCACGGCAACGACCGAGCCGAGCACCTGCAGCCCGGGCTGGAGCGTCACGCTCAGCACCCCGGCGATGGCGGCCAGGCCGGCCCGCGACCCCTCGGGAGCCTCACCTTCGTGCAAGGGCTCGACCGCGCGGACGTCGAGAGCCAGCAACTCCTGCCGCAGCAGCAAAGCCAGCTCCTCGAGCCGCGCGTCATCGGACCCCTCCTCGACAACTCCCACCCGAACCTCTGCGCCCATCAGCCCTCTCCCCCAACACCCCCAGGCCGGCATCTCAACCATGCGCCTGTACCGTCACGGCCACAACCGGTGATGGCACTAAGCTTCCCGGAACTGAAGCTGGCTGAGTTGCGTCGGAGGGGCGTCATGGTGGGGAAGCGGGGACGCGTGATCGGCCGGATCGCACCGGGAACCGTCGGCGAGGTGATGCTGCCGGTCCGGGGTGCCACCGAGGCCTTCTACGCTTACCCGGCAACCGACGAAGTGATCGAGGTGGGCACCCAGGTGGTGGTGGTCGAGTTCGACCCGCCCCGCACGGTCTACGTCGCTCGCGCCTTCTGAAACATTCTGTTCCCTTGGAGGGGAAATGCTCTGGACGTACCTGATCATCGGCGCGGTCGCGCTGCTGGTCCTGCTCATCCTGTTCCGGATGGTCTGGCGGGTGGCCGAACCGAACGAGGCGCTGATCATCTCCGGTCTCGGCGCGCACTCCAGCCAGGACCAGGTGAACGAGACGCTCGGGTTCAAGATCGTGGTCGGCCGCGGCACCGCGGTGCTGCCCGGTTTCCAGACCGTACGGCGATTGCCGCTGGACATCCGCGCCACGCCGCTGACCGTGACGTGTGTGTCCAGCCAGGGCATCCCGCTGCACATCAAGGGCGTCACGGCGTACAAGGTCGGTGACGACTACGGTTCGATCGCGAACGCGGCCCGGCGGTTCCTGGAGCAGAGCGACGAGCAGGTGATGAGCACGATCCACGAGCTGTTCGCCGGTCACCTGCGGGCGATCGTCGGCTCCACCACGGTCGAGGAGATGCTGCACGACCGGGAGACGCTGACCACGAACATCCGCGGCTCGCTGGCCGGGGACATGGAGAAGCTCGGCCTGGTGGTCGACTCGCTCCAGATCCAGGAGATCGACGACGAGTCCGGCTACATCAAGAACCTGGGCCGCCCGCAGGCCGCGGCGGTCGAGGCGGCCGCCCGGATCGCGCAGGCCGAGCGGGACCGGGAGGCGACCGAGCGCGAGCAGGTCGCCGCGGCGGCCAAGGCGGCCGCGGTCCGGCAGAGCTCGATCGCCCAGGCCGGTTACCAGGCCGAGGTGGACCAGGCGAACTCCAAGGCGTCCCAGTCCGGCCCGTTGGCCGAGGCGCTGGCCCGCCAGGAGGTCGTGGTCGCCGAGACCGAGACCGCGAAGCTGAACGCGTCGCTGGCCGAGAAGCAGCTGGAGTCGACGGTGCTGAAGCCGGCCGACGCCGAGGCGTACCGGCAGCGCACGCTGGCCCAGGCCGCCCGGGACGCGCAGATCGCCGCCGCCGAGGCGCAGGCCCGTGAGGTCGCGCTGCGCGGTGAGGCCGAGGCGAAGGCGACCGAGCTGACCGGTAAGGCCGAGGCGGCCGCGGTGCAGGCCAAGGCGATGGCCGAGGCGGCCGGTATCAAGGCCCGGGCCGAGGCGCTGGCCACCAACACCGACGCGGTCGTGGCCCAGCAGCTGGCCGAGGCGTACCCGGAGATCGTCGCCGCGGCGGCCACCTCGTTCGAGAAGGTCGGCAACATGGTCGTCCTGAACGGTGCCCAGGGCATCGAGGACACCCTGGTGAAGGCCATCACGATGGGTGGTTCCGGTTTCGCGCTGGCCAAGCAGATGATCGACTCGCTCGCGGTCACGAAGAACGGCGACAAGCCGACGCTGGAGCCGGTGCCGAGCGAGCCGGCCTGACGAACACCTCGCTGCGGCTCCCCTTGCAACGCCAAGGGGAGCCGCAGCCCTTTTCAGGCTGTGTGCTTTGTCAGGCGGTGTGCAAGGTGAGGCCGTAGGCCGAGAGGATCTCGTTGACCGGCTGGAACCAGGTCTCGCCGCCGCTGCTGCAGTTGCCCCAGCCACCCGACGTGACGCCCTGGGCCTGGTCACCGGTGATGTACGAGCCACCGGAGTCACCGCCCTCGGCGCAGACGCTGGTCTTTGTCGCACCGTAGAACAGCTGGCCGTTGCCGTAGTTGACTGTCTCGTTCTTGGCCAGGATCTGGCCGCAGTGCCAGTGGGTGGTCGACCCGCTGCGGCACACCGACGAGCCGATCGGCGCCTCCCAGGAGCCGCGCACCAGCTTGTCGCTCGTCTGTCCCCAGCCGAGCACCACCGGCACGGTCCACCAGCCGTTGCCGACCGAGACCCAGCCGTAGTCGTTGCCCGGGAACGACCAACCGCGGAAGGTTCCGATGTCCGAGCCGTCCCAGCCGCGGACCGTGCCGCTGCGACCACAGTGGCCGGCGGTGACGAACCCGCCGTGCACGGAGAACCCGATCGAGCAGCGGATGTTGCTGACGTAGTACGGGTCACCGCCGACCGTGCCGGCTGCGTACGTCCGCGGTGCCTGGGCAGCCACCTCCCGAACCGTCACCGCACCCGCCCGGGCAACCCGCGCCACGAAGGCGTCCACGGCCGCGGAGCGCTTACCTGACTGCACGTTGACGACGACGGTCCCCGTCCGCGGGTCGGCGGCCCAACCGCTGACCGCATCCGGCACCGCCTTGCCTGCCAGCTTGTCGACAGCGGCCTTGCGGCGGTCGAGCGCGGCGGCTGTCACCGGTACGACGACCGTGCGCGCACCGGTGGCCTGCACAGCAACCGCATGTGTCTGCTGGGTCAGGCCGATCACGAGCTTCTTGGTGTTCTCGTCGTACCAGGCGCCGCCGTAGTGGGCGCCGGCGGCTTTCTGGGCCGCGGGCAACAGCTTGGCCGCCGACGTCTCGGCCGCCAGCCGCTGCTGGACCTGCGCTTCGGTCAGACCGAAGTCTCGTTGCATGGCAGTTGCCTGCCCGGGCACTGCGAGCGGCTCGGCCGCAACAGCCTGGCTGGGAACGGTCACCGCGCTCACCACGAGCACGGCAGCTAGTAGGACCTTCATCCGGACTCTCCTCACCTAGGGGCGGATCGGTGCGTGAGAGCGCTCTCGCACCTGAGAGTGTCCTACTGAGCACAGCTCGTCAAGGGTCAGAGGCCGAGATGCGCGAGGACGGCCAGCACGCGGCGGTGTCCGGAGTCGGTCGGGGGCAGGTCGAGTTTGAGGAAGACATTGCCCACGTGTTTGTGCACAGCGCCTTCGGAGATCACCAGCTTCTCCGCGATCGCCGTGTTGCCCAGGCCTTCGGCCATCAGCGCGAGCACCTCGCGCTCTCGTGGGGTCAGCCGGTCCAGCGGGCTGCTGCGCTTCACCATCAGCTGGCTGACCACTTCCGGGTCGAGCACGGTCCCTCCGGCGGCCACTCGCCGTACCGCTTCCAGGAACTCGTCCACGCGGGAGACCCGGTCCTTGAGCAGGTAGCCGACGCCTTCACTACCGGCGGCCAGCAGCTCGGCGGCGTACACCTCTTCGACGTACTGCGAGAAGACCAGCACCGGAAGACCCGGGCGGATCCGGCGGGCCTCGATGGCGGCGCGCAGGCCTTCGTCGGTGAAGGTGGGCGGCAGCCGTACGTCGACGATCGCGATGTCCGGGGCGTCGTCGGCCATCACCTTGGCGAACTCGTCCGCGTCCCGGGCCACGGCGGCGACCTCGAAGCCGGAATTCCCGAGCAGAAGGCCGAGGCCCTCGGCCAGGATCGGGTTGTCCTCCAGGATCACGACCCGCACGGCAGCATCACCTCGACCGTGGTTGGCCCACCGATCGGGCTCTGCAGCTCCAGCCGTCCGTCGATTGCCTCCACGCGGTGGAGCATGCCATGCAGGCCACTCCCCCGGCCCAGCAGGTCAGCCTGCTCACCGATCCGCGCGCCACCGATCCCGTCGTCCGTGACCGCCAGGTAGAGCTCCGTGCCACGCCGTTCCATCAGTACGTCGACATGCCCGGCGGCGGAATGCTTGGTGACGTTGGTGAGCGACTCCGCGACGACGAAGTAGGCAGCCGCCTCTACTGCAGCCGGTACGTCGCCGAGCTCACCGAGCCTCAGCTCCACGGGCAGTGGGCAGCGGGCGCAGAGTGCGGACACGGCCCCGGCCAGGCCGCGGTCGGCGAGGATCGGCGGGTACATGGTCCGCAGTACGCCGCGTAGCTCATTCATGGCCTGCTCTGCACCGTCACGAGCATCGTCGAGCAGCTTGGCGGCCTTCTCCGGGTCGTTGGCCATCATCTGCTTGGCAACGCCGATACGCATGGCCAGCGACACCAGCTGTGCCTGCGTGCCGTCGTGCAGGTCGCGTTCGATGCGCCGCAACTCGGCGCCATGAGAGTCGACCGCGCCTGCCCGGCTCTTGGTGAGCTCCTCCACTCGCAACGTCAGTTGCTCAGCTTCACTGGGTGCGAGCATGTTGCGTACTGCTCGAGCGTGGCGATGCGCCAGTGCGGGCGCTCCCCAGCCCAGCACTCCTAGCGCGACCAGGATCTGCAGTGGGCCAAGAGTCAACGCCTCGAGCCAGCTGTCGACGTCGAGGCCCATCAGGCTGAAGTTGCCTGGGTCAAGCTTCCACAGCACCATGCCGGCGAGCGCGGCCGGTGCACCGACAACTGCGATGACTGCCACGAACAGCTCGGGCACCGCGACGAGCGGCATCCACAGCAGCCACAGGCTGCGCTTGAACGACATGCTGCCGGGCGCAACCGGTAAGCCGAGGTATCTGGACGCTTGGGACCGCTCGACGTTCGCCAGCCGGACCAGGCCCGCCCGCACAGCTGGAAGCCAGGACAAGACCAGGCCCAGCGGCATCGCGACCAGGACCCCCAGGCCCGTCAGGAAGCGGAGCGCCAAATACCCAGAGGCCGGGAGGCCGCGCGACAGGATCGTGGTCAACATGCCTCAATCCTCCGGCACCTCCCGGCCTGGGTCGGTACAGCAGGCTCTACCTTTTACCAGGGTGTCAGCGGGATCCTCAGCACTCGGGGACGCCGGGGAGCTTCGGGTCGGGGTGGTCGATGTAGATGTTGGTCATGTAGCCGCCCTGGTCACGGAGCTTGGCCCACCAGTCGTTGGTGGTGCCCTCGGCGGTGACCGGGTCGCCCTTGACCTGGCACTCGACGAACACCTGGGTCGGGCCGGGCAGCGTGGTGACGATGGACGCGGACAGCCTCGGCGCCGAGCGGACCCGGACCCCGGCGCCGTAGGTGGTGAAGTTGTACTGCGGCGGGTTGCCGTCGTTCACCAGCTGCATGTAGTAGTTCCAGTTCCAGTGCGGCCCTGGGTCGGTGTGGTCGTTGTCCGGCATCTCGTTGTGGCCCTTGATGTGGACCCGGTCCTTCGGGATGCCCCGCCGGTCGGCGATGTTCTTGGTCAGCGCTGCCGACGCCCGGTACATCGCGTCGGTGAACCAGGACGGCTGGTCGACCCAGCCCTCGTGCTCGATGCCGATCGAGTAAGGGTTCGCGCTGCGGACGTGCCAGGCGGTGTCCTTCTCGGCCACCATCTGGGTGATCTGCCCGTCACTGGACCGGACCACGTAGTGCGCGCTCACCTGCGACGACGGGTTCTTGAACCAGCTGATCGTGCCGGAGTACGAGCCCTGGGTGACATGGATCACGATCGTCGAGATGGCCGCGGTCCGGCCGACCCGGTAGTTGCTGGTGCTGGCCGGGTTCCAGATCGCGCCCGGGTAGTCGGCGGCCGCGACTGACGCCGGTGTCCGGGTGCCGAGCGGGGCGACCTTCGCGTAGGCGCCCCGGTCCGGGGTGACGGCCTTCGGCGCGGTGCTCACGCCGGCGGCGTGCACGCCCTGGCCGATGATCTTGTAGACCTCGTCGGTGTAGAGCCGCGCGGTCGGCCCGTCGGCGGAGTGCGAGTACTTCGCGACGACCTCGTACCACTTGCCGAGGTTCGACCGGTCGGCCAGCCCCGCGGCATCGGCGTAGGCGTCGAGGACCGCGGCAGCGCCGAGGATGTTGGACGCGGTGTCCTTGGCCAGCTTCTCGACCGGCAGTCCGGTGAGCTTGCTCGCCTCGGACATCGTCGGGTTCTCGTTGTTGCTGACCAGGTGCATCACGCCGTAACCGTTGGCCTGGCTGGGCAGACCGTTGTGGCCGTCGAGATGCGACTCGGCGTACCCGACGCCGACCAGGACTTCACGCGGTACGTCGTACTTGGCGGCAGCGGTCTCGAACGCGGTGGCGAGCTCGCTCTTGACCGGTTCGGCCGGTTCGGCGGCGTTGCTCGGCACGGCACCCAGGGCCAGCGCGCCGGCGGCTGCGGTGGCGAGGAGTGCGGAGAATCTGGACACGGGTACTCGGGCGGCCAGAGGAAGAAATGTTGGACCCATGGCGGTTCCTTCCTGATTCGGTCCGCCGAGGGGCGTCGGCGGTCCCGGAAGTTCACGCTAGGCCAAGATCTTCCGCTCCGACCAGTGGTTCGGGAAACATTTTGCGGTCAAGTCACCACCCTGCCACGCAACACGATCAGCCGCGGGTGACTCAGTACGGCGGGGTTCGCGCGCGGATCCTCGTCGTACACCACCAGGTCGGCCGGGTCGCCCGGCTGAAGGTTGCTCGGGGCACCCAGCCACTCGCGGGCTGCCCACGACCCGGCCGCCAGCGCCTGTTCCCCCGACAGGCCGATCGAGGTCAGCGCCTGGATCTCCTGCGCCACCAGGCCGTGCCCGAGCACACCACCCGCGTCGGTCCCGGCATACACGGGTACGCCGGCCTCGTAAGCGTCCCGGAGTCGCTCCAGGCGGCGCTCGTACAGGTCGCGCATGTGGGCCGAGTACACCGGGAACTTCGCGGCGGCCGCGTCGGCGTACTGCGGGAAGTTCTCGAGCTGGATCAGGGTCGGGACGACCGCGACCCCGTGCTCGGCCATCCGGTCGAGCATGTCCGGGAGCAGACCGGTGCCGTGCTCGAGGCAGTCGATGCCGGCGGCAAGCAGATCCGGCAGGGCGTGCTCACCGAAGACGTGGGCGGTGACCCGGGCGCCCAGCTCGTGGGCGCGGGCGATCGCGGCGTTCAACGCCTCGGCGGGCCAGCTCGGCGTCAGGTCGCCGGCGTCGCGGTCGATCCAGTCACCGACCAGTTTGACCCAGCCGTCACCACGTCGCGCCTCCTGCTCGACGTACGCGACCAGCTCCTCCGGCTCGATCTCCCAGCCGTAGTTGCGGATGTAGCGCTTCGAGCGGGCGATGTGCCGGCCGGCCCGGATGATCTTCGGCAGGTCCGCGCGGTCGTCGATCCAGCGGGTGTCCGCGGCCGATCCCGCGTCCCGGACCAGCAGCGCACCGGCCGCCCGGTCGGCGATCGCCTGCTCCTCCTGAGTCTCCCGGTCGACGGCGCCGTGCTGGTCCAGCCCGATATGGCAGTGCGCGTCGACCAGGCCGGGCACGATCCACCCGCCGGTGTGCACGGTGCTGACATCGGCAGCGGTGGGCCGGTCCACGACCTGCCCACCGCTGAGATGGACCTCCTGCCGCTCGCCGGCCGGCAACACCGTGCCGACGAGCCTGAGTACGCCGGTTTGCGTCATACCGCGACGTTAACCGGCCGGGTGTCAGCCGTGCGAGCCGCCGCCCGGCGTGCAGGTGGGGGTGGTCGGCTCGGTCGACGAGCACGGCGAGCTGGTCGGCGTGTCCGTCGGGGTCGGCGTCGGCGTCGGAGTGGGGGTCGGCGTCGGGGTCGGGGTCGGCGTCGGAGTCGGCGTCGGGCTCGGCGTCGGCTTCGTCGGCTTGTGCGTCGGCGACTTGGTCGGCGTGTCCGCCGGGTCCGGCACCGAGGGCTCGTCGGTCGTCTCGGGTGCGGTCGGCTTCGTCGTCGGCGTGGCGGACGTGCTCGTGGTCGGCTTGGAGTCGTCCGAAACGTCCGGCACCTCGCGCGGGTCCACCTTGCGCTCGGCGTTGCCGGTCGCCTTCGGGACCGAGAGGCTGCCCTTCTCGTTCGGGATCAGCACCGCGTTCTTGCTGTAGACCCGCATCCACCGCAGCACAGTCGCGACGAAGTCCTTGGAGTGCTGGTAGCGCAGCAGGGCCGCGACCAGGTCCCGCGGCCGCTTCAGGTCGTCGCCCTCCGAGCACAGGTACACCGCGACGGTGGTGACCGCGTCGTACACGTTGTTCGGGTTGCGGAAGCCATCACCGTTGCCGTCGGCGCCGAAGGTGGTCCACACCTGCGGGATGATCTGCATCGGGCCGACCGCACGGTCCCAGGTCAGGTCGCCGTCGTACCGGCCCTCGTCGGAGTCGGTGATCCGGCCGTTGCCGCGGCGCCCGTTCAGCACCGGGCCGAGGATCTTGCCGCGTGTGGTGCCGGCCACGTCGACCCGGCCGCCGCTGGCGTGGTCGGACTCGACCTTGCCGATCCCGGCCAGCAACGGCCAGGTGAGCCCACAGTTCGGCCGGACCACGGCGAGGTTCGCGGTGGCGCGGCGGTAGGCGGGGAATACCCCGCGCGGGATGCCGTTGACGGCATCGGGTCGTCCCGGCCGGACCACGGACCGCCCGTCGGTCGCACCCTGCACGGGCACGTCGGCGCGGGCAGGCTGGTCGGACCCAAGCCGGCCGTCCACTCCGGGACGCTGCGGGACGATCATCGTCAGTTCGTCGAACTCACCGCTGTTCAGCCCGGCTCCAGGCGATGGAGCAACCGGGCTGTCCGCCGCGAGCTGACCGGAGGCACCGGCCCCGCCCGAGGCGACTGTCACGATGGCCCCGACCAGGAGCGGGGCTGTGCACAGTGAAGCGATGATGATTTTGACCCGACGGTTACCACTACGGGTTAGGCGCATAGTCGGCTCAACGATCCATACGCCAGAAAGTTACCTCAAGACGACGCAAAGTTACCTGACCCGCCAACACCCCGAAAACGGGCACCACGACGGGGTGCGCCGAGCGTGAAATCCGGGCCTCGACGCCGCTGGGACCGCAGGTAATCTCCCCGGCTACCCCGGGTCGAAACCCCTAGCTACCGGACTGCGACGCCTGATCCGGGGTGGACTCGGACGTCGGGTCGCCCTGCGGGGTCGTGGTCGCGCACGGCTCCGGGGTCGGAGTGGCGGTCGGCGTCGGCGTGCAGGTCGGGTCCGGCGTCGGCGTCGGCGTGGGGGTCGGCGTGGGGGTGGGCGTCGGCGTGGGGGTGGGCGTCGGCGTGGGGGTGGGCGTGGGGGTGGGCGTGGGGGTGGGCGTCGGCGTCGGGGTGGGCGTCGTGGTCGTCGGCGTCTCCGTCGGCGTGCCCTGGGTGTTCGTCGGCGTCGGCGACGGCTTCGGACTGGCCGTCATCGGCGGGTTCGTCGTCGTCGGCGGCTTGGAGGTCGGCTGCGCCGTGGTCGGGACCGGCGTGCTCGGCTGCGCCGTCGTCGGGGTCACCGCGGGCGTCGGTGTGGTCGGAGGCGTCGTGGTCGTCTCGGTCCGGGTCGGGTCGTTCGAACTGTCCACGTTGCCGTTGTCGTCGACGGGCGGGGTGATCACACCCTCGGTGTCCGGGATCGTCACGGTCTGGTTGGCGTAGGACTGCATCCAGCGCAGCACCGTGGACACGTAGTCCATCGAGTGGTTGTAGCGCAGCACCGCCTGCACCAGGCCCTGCGGGTCGGACAGGTTCGCCCCGCCCGAGCACAGGTAGTCGCCGGCCGCCCGGGCCGCGTCGAACACGTTGTGCGGGTCCTTGACCCCGTCACCGTTGCCGTCCGCGCCGTATACCTTCCAGGTGCCCGGGATGAACTGCATCGGCCCGACCGCGCGGTCCCACGAGGTGTTCCCGTCGTACTGGCCCTGGTCGGTGTCGGTGATCGCGGCCATGCCGGGGCCGCCGTCGAGGACCGGGCCGAGGATCTTGCCGCGGGTGTTGCCGTTGGGCTCGACCCGCCCGCCGCTGGCGTGCGCGGACTCGACCTTGCCGATGCCGGCCAGCAGCGGCCAGGTGAGCTTGCAGCCGGGCATCGCCACGGCGATCTCGTTGGCCGCCTTCTGGTACGCCGCCAAGACGGTGCCCGGGATACCCGACGGGTTGCCGGTGATGCCCTGGATCGGCTGCACCGGGCCGTCGACCGCACCGGTCACCGGGACCTGGATCTGCGACTTCGCCTGGGTCGGCAGGCTGCCGTCGGCGCCCGGCTGGGTCGGCAGGTTCTCGGCGAGCTCGTCGAACTGGGCGTCCTGGCGCGGCTGGGCCAGCGCGTGCGCGTCGACGATGAACGTGTTCGAGGTGACACCGCCGGCCACGAACACGGCGACCATCGCGGTGGGCGGAGCCAAGATGACCCAGGTAGCGGTCAACTTGCCCCGCCACGTGTCCAGGTTCTTGAACTGCTGCCTCATCCGACCGTCCTTCGACGTCTTCGCAGTACGTGTGGTGCATCGGGCGTAGGCACGATCTTAGCCGTCACAGGGTCGCGGACAACCGGTAACGGTGCGCCACTTCACGCAGTGACCAAGTGCCGGTCGCCCCACGCGCCGCACATCACCTACCGTAGGCCGTCACCGTCCACCAGCGCGATGGGTGGACGGTGGGCAAGATTCACCTACTGTCCGCCGCCGAGCATCTTCTTCAGGTCGTCCGGCAGCTCGAAGTCGCCGCCGTTCTGGCCGCCGCCGAACGCGGCCGGCAACTGGCCCGGCTGCGGCGCGGACGGCTGCGGGTTGCCCTGGTTGGCCCGCTTGGCCGGGTTCCCGGAGCCGCGCTTCTTGCCCTTCTTGGCCTGCTGCTTGGCCTTCCGGGCGCCGCCACCGCCACCGCCCATCCCCGGCATCCCGGGCATGCCCGGCATCCCCGGCAGGCCCTTGCCGGTCGCCATCGCGTTCATCATCTTGCGGGCCTCGAAGAACCGCTCGACCAGCCCGCTGACGGTCGCGACCTCGGTCCCGGAGCCCTTCGCGATCCGGGCCCGGCGGGAGCCGTTGATGATGTTCGGGTCGGCCCGCTCGGCCGGCGTCATCGAGTGGATGACCGCCTCGATCCGGTCGATCTCGCGCTCGTCGAAGTTCTCCAGCTGGTCCTTGAACTGCGACGCGCCGGGCAGCATGCCGAAGATCTTGGTCAGCGGGCCCATCTTGCGCACCGACTGCATCTGGGCGAGGAAGTCGTCCAGGGTGAAGTCCTTGCCGCCCTTCTTCTGCAGCTTGGCGGCGGTCTTGGCGGCCTGCTCGGCGTCGAAGGTGCGCTCGGCCTGCTCGATCAGGGTCATGATGTCGCCCATCCCGAGGATGCGCGAGGCCATCCGCTCGGGGTGGAAGACGTCGAAGTCCTCGAGCTTCTCGCCGTTCGAGGCGAACATCACCTGGCGGCCGGTGACCTGCGCGATCGACAGCGCGGCGCCACCGCGGGCGTCACCGTCCAGCTTGGCCAGCACGACGCCGTCGAAGCCGACCCCGTCCAGGAAGGCCTGGGCGGTGGTGACCGCGTCCTGGCCGATCATCGCGTCGACCACGAACAGGATCTCGTCCGGCGTGACCGCGTCGCGGATGTCGGCGGCCTGCTTCATCAGCTCCTCGTCGACACCCAGCCGGCCGGCCGTGTCGACGATCACCACGCTGTGCTGCTTGGTGCGGGCCTCGTCCATCGCCTTGCGGGCGACGTCCACCGGGTCGCCGACGCCGTTGCCGGGCTCGGGCGCGAACACCGGCACACCGGCCCGCTCACCGACCACCTGGAGCTGCGTCACGGCGTTCGGCCGCTGCAGGTCGGCCGCGACCAGCATCGGCGTCTGGTGCTTGGTCTCCTTCAGCCACTTGGCCAGCTTCCCGGCCAGGGTGGTCTTACCGGCGCCTTGCAGACCGGCCAGCATGATCACCGTCGGCGGGCGCTTCGCCATCCGCAGCTCGCGGGTCTCGCCGCCGAGGATGGTGACCAGTTCCTCGTTGACGATCTTGATCACCTGCTGCGCCGGGTTCAGCCCGCCGCGCACCTCGGCCCCGCCGGCCCGATCCCGGACCGCGGCGATGAACTCCTTCACCACCGGCAGCGCGACGTCGGCCTCCAGCAGCGCGATCCGGATCTCCCGCGTGGTCGCGTCGATATCCGCATCGGTCAGCTTGCCCTTACCGCGCAGGTTCTTGAAGGTGGCCGACAACCGATCGGAAAGCGTATCGAACACGAAACAGTCCGTTTCTCCAGAGACAACCCAGGTACAACCTCACCGAGTCTACCGACGGTGATTGACAGGGTGTCCGCCGGACCTTCACGATCTAACCGGTAGATGTTGATCCAACGGTTAGGGGATGACTGTGAGTCGGAGCCGGGTCGTGCTGGACGGGCCGTCCAACCTGGGGTTGCGGCCACCGGTGGAGGGGACGGTGCCGGGGTGTTACAAGCTGGCGGGGGCGATTCGGGACCAGGGGTTCGTGCAACGGATCGGGGCTGCCGACGCGGGGTGCGTGACGCCGCCGCGGTACGACCGGGCGGGGTGGAAGCCGGGCGACGGCGTGTTCAATGCCGCGGCGATGGCGTCGTACACGGTCAAATTGGCGGACCGGCTGACGAAGCTGTTCGACGAGGACCGGTTCGTGGTCTTGCTCGGCGGTGAGTGCAGCATCCTGCTCGGGCCGGCGCTGGCGCTGAAGCGACGCGGCCGGTACGGCGTCGTCTACCTCGACGGCCACTCGGACTTCCGGACGATCGACAACTCCCCGTACGTCGGAGCCGCCGGCGGTGAGGCACTCGCACTGACCACCGGCCGCGGCCAGGCCGATCTGACCGACCTCGAAGGACTGGCGCCGTACACGAGGGACACCGACGCTGCGCTGCTCGGGATCCGGGGGGACGACGAGTACGTCGACGACGTCCGCGCGGCCGGGATCCCGGTCTGGCCGGCGCTGAAGATCGCCGAGGACCCGGGCAAGGCGGCGACCGGAGTGCTCGAGCACCTGCAGGAGCTCGACGGCTTCTGGGTGCACCTCGACGTCGACATCCTCGACGCGGCGATCATGCCGGCGGTGGACAGCCCGGACCCGGGCGGCATCGACCACGCCCAACTCGTCGAGCTGCTCCAGCCGTTGCTCTCGGCACCGAAGTGCGTGGGCATCGACATCGGCATCTTCGACCCAGACCTGGACCCGGACGGCAGCTACGCGGCCGCATTGACCGACACCCTGGTGGCGGCCCTCAGCTGAGTTCCCAGACCAATCCCTGGCCGTGCGGGTCGGCTCGGCCCAGGACTCGGCGTACGCCGCCTGGCCACAGCTGTAGCTCCACCAGGAACTCGAAGGCGCCGGTTGGGGTTCGTTGGAGTGGTTCGAGCCGCAGCCGGGCCAGCGGGGACGACTCGTCCGCTTGGGCGCCGAGCTCAGCCAGGTGTGACTCCACCGCGGCGCGGTCGAAGCGGGTCAGGTACTGCCACATGATCGAATGCCACAGCACAGTCACGTGGCCGCGCGACAGCTCGAGCCCGCGCACGAACGAGACCGCGTCCTCCCGGTGTACGTCGGCCGGCACCTCACGGGCGATCGCCAAGGCGCCACGCAGCCGGCCCAGCCGCACTGGCATGTCCGGCCACACGTACGACGTGAGCGTGCGGGCACCGTCGTCCGTCAGTGGGTTCACCGGTGCGATGTCGCTGCCCACGCGCTCGGCGATCCGCAGTGGCACCGGCTTCAGCGTCCGGCCCGACCACGCCCCGTCGAACACCACAGGGCTCTCGGCCGGGCCATATCCGGTCCCGTCCGCGAGGTTGTACCGGAAGTGATCCGCCCGCAGGTTGAGTCCGCCGCTCGCGCCGATCTCGAACAGCCGCACCGGCAGCGGCACGTCCGCGGCCAACTGCAGCAGACCGCCGTACAACGCCGCAGCCCGGCCGACCTCGTTCGTCTGTGGCGGCTGGGTCAGCAGCGACCGCAGCTCGGCAGACCGGGACTGCAGCACCTGCTCGAACGCCTCCCAGCCGAGCACCGGGTCCCACGACCCGCCCACGCTCGGATAGAACGCAGCGAGCTCGGGCAGCACCCCCGCCAGCACCTGCCGGTGCACAGAGCCCAGCAACCGCAGTGCGATCGCGTCACCGAACGGACGGTCCTCGTAGCCGGCCAGTACGCCGGTGGACACACCACCGACCTCGTAGTCGTCCACGAGGAGCCGGCACAGCTCGGCGTACATCGGGGACCCGAGTTCCTCACAGGCGACTGCCTGACGCTGAAGCGTCTCTACAACGTGCACACAGCAGACCCTAGAAGGTCAGGCGATCCAGGACCGTCTTTGCCGTCGTGCGCGCGTCTTCGTCGTCGAGCGGCGAGCCGTGGCTGTCGGTGAGGTAGAAGACGTCCACACACTCGGCGCCGAGCGTACTCACGTGCGCAGAGCGGATGTCAGCGCCAGTGGACGCGATCGCCGACGTGACGTCGTACAGCAGCCCCGGGCGGTCGTGGGCGCGCACCTGCAGCACAGTGGCCGTTTCCGATGCATCAGGCAACAGATCCACCCGGCTGGCCACTCGTGCCTTCAGGGCAGAGGAGTCCCGCGCGGCCAGGCGCCGTACGAGGTCAGTGGGGTCGCGCAGGGCCACCCCAAGGCGGTCACGCAACCGGACTGGGTCCGGTGGCGAGCCGGCTACGGTCCACTGCGAGATGCCCAGGCTCTCGACCGACGTGATGACCGCAGACCGTACGGCGAGCCGCTCAACAGCCAGCACAGCCGCAACCGTCGACAGCGTGCCCACCTGATCGGGTACGGCGACATTGACCCGCATGTCACCGAGATGCTCGGACACTGTCACGCCAAGTCGCCCCACACCGACGACCTGGTGCAGGGTGGGCACAGGGATCGGCGGCGCCTCGGTCCACATGCTCTCGCCACCGCCGGACAGCTCACCCCGGACCCGGCGGCACAGCTCACCGACGAGCCGCATCCTCCACGGTGAAGCGGCAGCGGGCCCGGCAGCCCGCGCGTCGGCGTACGTGAGTGCTTCGAGCAGGTCCAGCGTCTCCGTGTTGCGGACGATCCCGGCCACCAGCTCCACGGTCATCGGGTCATCCAGGTCCCGCCTGGTGGCGACTTGGGCGAGCATCAGGTGCTGGCGGACCAGCAGCGTGATCGTGTCTGCGTCCGTCGGGTCGAAACCAAGCCGACGGGCCACGGTCGCCGCGATCGCCGCGCCTGTGACGCTGTGGTCGCCCTCGACTGCCTTGCCGAGGTCGTGTAGCAAGGCGGACACGAGCAGCAGGTCGGGCCGCCGTACATCGCGGACCATCTTGGCGGCCTCGACACAGGTCTCCAGCAGGTGCCGGTCGACAGTGAACCGATGGATGGCCGACTGCGGCGGTCGGAAGCGCACCGCGTCCCACTCGGGCAGGATCCGCGAGATGTAGCCGGCCTGGTCCAGCGCCTCCCACACCTCGAGCAGACCGCTGCCCGCACCCAGCAGAGCGCACAGCAGTCGCTGGGCCTCGCCAGGCCACGGCTCTGGCAGCGCCAGACCACGATTGGCCAGGCGTGCGCAGACAGCAGGTGAGAGGACCAGCTCCCGGTCGGCAGCCACAGCAGCAGCGCGCAGCCCCAGCACTGCGTCACGCTCGGGCCGGGCGTCCGGCATCAGTACGACTTCACCCTCGTGCTGGCCGACTCCTTCGTCGAGTGCCAGCAGCAACGGACCTCCGGTGCGCTGACGACGCCGCGACCGCGGTGGCCGGGTCATCAGGCTCTCGATCCGCCGCCAGGACACGTCGCAGACGTGTGCAAGCGTCCGTCCGGTCGAGTACACGTGCCGCAGCAGCTCGTCGCGACCACCGGCCATACCTAGCCCAGCGGCGACCTCACCGGCCACGTCAGCGACCAGACGGTCGGTCGAACGCCCCGCAACAGTGTGCAGCTCGTCCCGGATGTTCAGCAGGTCCAGCCGCGCCCGCTCCACCACCGGATGCGGTACGTCGACCAACCACGACGCCACCAAGCCACGCAGTACGACGGCATCGCGCAGGCCGCCATACGCCTCCTTGAGGTCGGGCTCGGCGAGGTGTGCGAGCTCGCCGACCGTCGACGCGCGCTCCTTGCACGCCTCGGCCAAGGCAGGCAGCCGCTCCTTCGCCGTACGGCGCCAATCCGCCATCAGCACGGACCGCAGCTGCAGTGTGAGGTGCGAGTCCCCCGCGACGTGCCGTGCATCCAGCAGGCCGAGGGCGACCCGGAGGTCGTCGGCAGCCGCCTTGCGGGCCTCCTCGACGGTCCGGACACTGTGGTCCAGCTTCGTCCGGGAGTCCCACAGCGGGTACCAGATCTGTGCGGCCAGCTCGTCCACCCGTGGGTACCCCTCGACGTGCACGAGCATCACATCGAGGTCGCTGTACGGCGACAGCTCCTCCCGGCCGTAGCCGCCGACGGCGACCAGCGCGACGCCCTCGGTGGGCACACCGAGGGCGTCACAGGCCTTGGAGAGGAGCAGGTACAGCAGCGCGTCGGCCTCCTCGGCACGCACGCGCCGCTGTTCTGCTCGATCGACCATCTACAGCGCGTCCCTAGAGTGCATCGCCGTCGAGCTCTCCGGTGCGCACCCGGACGATCGTCTCGACCGGGGTGACCCAGACCTTGCCGTCGCCGATCTTGCCGGTCTGCGCGGCCTTGACGATCACGTCCACCACGTCCGCGCTGTCGCCGTCCTCGACGACGACCTCGACCCGGACCTTGGGGACCAGGTCCACCTCGTACTCGGCGCCGCGGTAGACCTCGGTGTGGCCCTTCTGCCGGCCGTAGCCGCTCGCCTCGGTCACCGTCATGCCGGTGACGCCGAACGTCTCCAGGGCGGCCCGGACGTCCTCCAGCTTGTGCGGCTTGACCACCGCGCTGATCAGCTTCATGCGTTGGCACCTTCCTTCTCGGAAGCCTCGGTGGACTCATTCTCGGTGCTCGCCTGCGGGCGGGCGACAGCGGAGTGCCCGCGCAGCCCGGCCGCGCCGAGGAAGTCGTACGCCGTCTCCGCGTGCTCGACCTGGTCGACACCGGTGACTTCGTCGTCCTCCTTGACCCGGAAGCCGATCGTCTTGTCGATGATCTTGCCGAGCAGGAAGGCGACCGTGAAGGAGTACAGCGCGACCACCACGTTGGCCAGCGCCTGCTTGCCCAGCTGCGAGGCACCGCCGCCGTAGAACAGGCCGTCCACGGCCGACGGCGCCGCCGCCGTACCCAGGAAGCCGATCGCCAGCGAGCCGATCAGACCGCCGACCAGGTGCACGCCGACCACGTCGAGCGAGTCGTCGAAGCCGAGCTTGTACTTCAGCGAGACCGCGAAGGCACAGATACCACCGGCGATGACACCGAGGATGAGCGAGCCGACCGGGGTGAGCGCGCCACACGCCGGGGTGATCGCGACCAGACCGGCGACCGCACCGGAGGCCATGCCCAGCGTGGTGGCCTTGCCGTGCCGGATCCGCTCCACGATCAGCCAGCCGATGACGGCGGCGGCGGTGGCGACCTGGGTGTTGACGAAGGTGATCGCGGCGGTGGTGCCGGCGCTCAGCGCCGAGCCGGCGTTGAAGCCGAACCAGCCGAACCACAGCAGCGCGGCGCCGAGCACGACCAGCGGCAGGCTGTGCGGCCGCATCGGGTCCTTGCGCCAGCCGATCCGCTTGCCCAGCACGATCGCCAGGGCCAGCGCGGCCGCACCGGCGTTCACGTGCACCGCCGTACCACCGGCGAAGTCGATCGCGCCCAGCTTGTCGCCGATCCAGCCGCCGTTGCCCTCGTCGAGGAACCAGACCGAGTGCGCGACCGGGAAGTACACCAGCGTCGTCCAGCCGACGACGAACACGATCCAGCCCCGGAACGTGGCGCGGTCGGCGATGGCGCCCGAGATCAGCGCCGGGGTGATGATCGCGAACATCAGCTGGAAGGCCACGAACGCGAGCGTCGGGATCGTGCCGCTGACCGCCTCCGGCGCCAGCAGGCCCTTCAGGCCGACTTCGGAGAAGTTTCCGATCACGTGCCCGGTGTCACCGGCGAACGTCAGCGAGTAGCCGACCAGCACCCACAACACGGTGACGACGGCGATGGTGATGGCGCTCATCATCATCATGTTCAGCACGCTCTTGACGCGCACCATGCCGCCGTAGAAGAAAGCCAGGCCCGGTGTCATCAGCATCACCAGGGCGGCACTGACCAAGACCCAGGCGGTATCGCCGGCGTTGATCTCCATCAACGTCATCCCTTCCATCGATCTGGGGGGTGACCGCCGTCCTCAGTCGGGAAGAACTCCACTTCGCCGGGGAGCCCGCGCACGGCCACACCGCAAACGGTGTCGGCGCGCCGTTTCAGCCGATCGGTCCATTTGTTTCAGGCATGTGACAAAGAGGGCTTTCAGGTGACATCGGCGTGACATCGCCGAAGTTGTGGCACTCTGGCCTGGACCACACGGGTACGCAGCCGCGCCACTGCGCCCGTCCGATGCTGGGGAACACGAAATGGGGACCAACCACGGGGTGAGGCCGCGCCGAGGCAGGCCACGGGACCCGGACGCGGAGCCGAGAATCCGCCGGAACGCCGTACAGCTGCTGCTGGAGCGTGGATTCGACGGAATGACGGTGGACGACGTCGCCGAGGCCGCGGGAGTCGGCAAGGCGACGATCTACCGGCGCTGGGCGAGCAAGGAGCACCTGGCCAACGACGCCTTGGCCGACCTGTTCGACATCGAGATCCCCGATGCCGACACCGGGTCGATCGAGGGTGATCTGCGCCAGGTCTACACCGACGCTCTGACGTTCGTGAACAGCCGGGAAGGACTGGCACTGATCCGCCTGGCGGTGTCGGAGGCGAACCGCGACGAGCGGTCCGCCGCGATCTACCGGGGCTTCCTGGAACGGCGGATCCAGCTGACCGAAGCCGCGCTGGACCGAGCCAGGGCTCGCGGCGAACCGATCCGCAGCACGGTGGACACGACGCTGATGGTGCAGTGGCTGGCCGGGGTGTTCGTCATCCGGGCGCTGACCGGTGAGCAGATGCCGACACCGCAGGACGCCGACCGGCTGCTGAAGTTCACGATGCGTTGCATCCTGGAGGAGTAATCAGGGCTGAAGGCCGGGGCCGAGAGCGACGGCGTCCACGTCCAACTCGGTCACGCGCTGTACCTGGCCGGTGTCGATGTCCCAGGCGAGCACCCAACCACTGACCTGGATCAGCGGCCGGTCGCCGTACCAGCCCAGTACGGCGCAGCAGCCCGGCTCACGCACGCCCTGGGGGTCCATGGCGGGTGTGGAGCGGTCCGTCTCCCCCAGCACGAGCAGGTGGCTGGGCACTGCACGCAGCGTCGAGATGGCAGCTACCACCTGTGGCTGCGAGCGCTTGGTCGGCACCTGCTGAAGGTCGTCGGAGACGAACAGCCGGGCCGCCATGGTGTACGTCGAGAACGTCTGCCCGACCCAGGTCCGCACCGGCAGTTGCAGCTGACTGTCCAAGGCCCATCGCCCGGTGACCATGTAGCGCAGCACCGCACCACTGTCGATCCGGTACGGCGCTGTGACCGACGCCGGGTTCGCAGCCGCGGTGATCGGGATGACCGGATCCCGATCACCGTCGCTCTCGCCGACAAGCACCCGGTAGGCCACGCCAGGCCCACTCACCAGGACGCGCGCGGCGTTGGGCAGCCAGGACACGCTGCTGACATCCCTGCTGGGCAAGGGATAGCGGAAGACCTCACTGGTCGTGGCGTCGAGCACGACCAGTTCGCCCGGCTGTGGGAAGGCAGCGAACCGCCCGTCCGGCGAGATCGCTCCGGAGCTCAGCGGCGAACCGATCCGGATCGGCTGCAGTTGCAGGTCGGAGCGTGCCCAGCTCGCGTCGGAGCCCAGCAGCAGTGCGTCGTACCGGCCGTTGCGCTCCTCGAGCACCACGGCGGCGAGGTTCTCGATCGGGTGCTCACTGAGCGGTTCGGGGTCGTCCGGCAGGTTCAGCCGATCGCCGAGCGGGGTGTACACCCGGTCCAGGAAGCGCTCGCTGCCGGCCGGTGGCGCGATCCAGAAGTCGATCCCGGCGATCTGCCCGCTCGGCGAGACGTAACCGGGTGGGTGCGTCGGTGTGGTCGGCGGCGGGACGAGCTCGCTGCTCCTGCTCCCACTGACGCCGGCGCCGATACCGGCAGCCGCAGCGACGAGAAGCACAGCCAGCAAGCCGATCAGGACACTGCGGCGACGGCGACGGCGGGTTGCCAGCCCCTCGGCCCAGGCAGCGTCGGCCAGGTCCGGCTCCGGCAGCAGATCCGCCGCGTTGTAGAGCAGCGGCTGGATCTCCTCGCGTCTCATCGCGGTTCTCCCGCGTCCCGCCAGTCACCAGCGCCGAGTGCCGTACGGAAGCGGCTGAAGGCGGTGAGGCCGTGGTTGTGCACGGAGGTGTTGGACATTCCGAGTACGTCGGCCACCTCGAACTCGGTGAGCTCCTCCAGGTGCAGCAACACGAACACGGCGCGCTGTGTGGGCGTCAGCTCGGCCAATGCGCGTTTGACCGGGTCGTCCTCGTCCGGGAACGCCTTCACCCGGTTCCAGCGCACCAGGGCCGGTTGGTAGAGCAGCCGCTGGACGAAGACGTCCGGGTCGTCCACCTTGTCCCAGCGCATCGACAAGCGGGTGAAGGCGTGCAGCAGCGCGTCCTCTGCTCGCTCCAGATCGCCGTACACGAGGTACGCCGTACGGAGCCATCTACCCTGCCGCGCGTCGACATACGAGGCGAAGTCCGGGTCGACCGATTCCTGCATCCACCCTCCCGCCTCTATTCAACTCCTCAACTACTGCGCGCGGCCACAGCCAAGCGAGTCTCTTCGGTGATCAGGTCCGCATTGATCCCGCCGGCTGCCATCAGGCCGGACGCGGCAGCCGGCATGACGGTCGCCCGCGCGTCGGTCACGTTGCCGGCCACGAAGACGCCGGGCACAGCCGTCGTGCCCTGCGGGTCGGCTGCGACGATGGTGCCCACCTCCAGGCCGTTGGCCTCCTGTACGACGATCTCCAGGCCCAGGTCGGCCAGGAAGTCCGCACGGGCACGCATGCCGGTCTGCACGGCCAGCGCGTCGCGCGGGATCACCTTGCCGCCCTCCAGCCGGATACCGGTGAGCTTGTCGTTCTCCACCTCCAGCTGCTCGACTTTCCCTTGTACTACGGAGATTCCGCGGGCAGCGAGCTGCTCCCACTGCTCGTCGGACAGCTCCGGCGCGGTGTGCAGGAACAGCGTGACGTCGTCGCTCAGCTGCCGGAACAGCAAGGCCTGGAACGTCGCCATCCCAGTGGTCGCCAGAATGCCGATCGCCTGGTCGCGCACCTCCCACCCGTGGCAGTACGGGCAGTGCAGCACGTCACGGCCCCACCGCTCGGCCAGTCCGCCCACGTCAGGCAGCACATCGGTCAGCCCGGTCGTCACCAGCAGCCGCCGGCCCTGGTACGTCGCACCGTCGGCAAGCTCGACCGTGAACAGTTCGTCGCGGCGCACCCGGGTCACGGTGCCGGTAGCGAACTCACCGCCGTACCCGGCGACCTCGTCGCGACCGAGGGCGTACAGCTCGGCTGGTGGGACGCCGTCGCGGGTGAGGTAGTTGTGCACGCCTTCGGACGGGGCGTTCCGCGGGGTGCCGTCGTCGACGACCAGCACCGACCGGCGCGACCGCGCCAGTGCCAGCGCCCCGCTCAGCCCGGCGGCGCCCCCGCCGACCACGATCACGTCGTACTTCTTCATCTCCTGGACTCCTCTCTCGGTACAGCGAGGATCCGCGATGGTTTTCGTTTTCGACAACTTTCTTTGCCAGAATGGCAAGCATGGAGGCTTTCGACGAGGTACTCGAGGCGGTCGGACCGCGGCTGAAGAGCCTGCGCGCCGAGCGTGGCACGACGCTGGCCCAGCTGTCCGAGTCGACCGGGATCTCGGTGAGCACGCTGTCTCGGCTGGAGTCCGGGCAGCGCAGACCGACGCTGGAGCTGCTGCTGCCACTCGCGCGTGCACACCAGGTGCAGTTGGACGAGCTGGTGGACGCACCGCCTACCGGTGACCCGCGGATCCACGCCAAGCCGATCAAGCGGCACGGCACGGTGCATATCCCGCTGTCCAGGCGCCCCGGCGGGCTGCAGGCGTTCAAGCAGATCCTGCCGGAGGGGTGGCCGGGCGGTGAGGTGAGCCAGCGGACACATGAGGGCTACGACTGGGTGTACATCCTGTCGGGGCGGATCCGGCTGGTGCTGGGCGACCAGGACTTCGTGCTTGGCGAGGGTGAAGCGGCTGAGTTCGACTGTCGAGTGCCGCACTGGTTCAGCAACCCCGGACCCGGACCGACCGAGGTGCTGTGCCTGTACGGCCCACAGGGTGAACGGATGCACGTCCGGGCCCGCACCCGGTAGCCTGCGCCAGTTCGGTCCGTAGCGCTGAGGAGCTGGTTGTGAGCGTCGCGTTGTTCACTCTGGGCGGCACCATCTCGATGGCCGGCACGCACCGGCTCACCGGTGACGACCTGACCGCCGCCGTACCGGGCTTGGCCGAGCTCGGTCACCCGGTCGAGATCCAGGACGTCGAGAAAGTGCCCAGCGCCAACCTGACGGCGTCGAAGATGCTCGAAGTGGTCGATGCCGCGTCCAAGGCGGTGGCGAACGGCGCTACCGGCATCGTGGTCACCCAGGGCACGGACAACCTCGAGGAGACCGCGTTCCTGGTCGACCAGGTGTGGCCGCATCCGCAGCCGTTCGTCCTGACCGGTGCGATGCGCAACCCGACGCTCGCCGGTCCGGACGGTCCGGCCAATCTGCTGGCCGCTGCATGCGTCGCCTGCTCGCCCGCTGCCCGTGACCTCGGTGCCTTGGTGGTGTTCAAGGAGGAGATCCACGCGGCGCGGTGGGTGCGCAAGACCCACAGCACCAGTACGGCGACCTTCGTGTCACCCAACACCGGGCCGATCGGTCACGTGGTGGAGGACCGAGTCCGCGTCCTCACGCGTCCGATGCGGCTGGACGGCGTACACGGAATGGCTGAGCCGGCTCAGCTCGATGCAACGCGAGTAGCGCTGTACACGGTGACGATGGATGACGACGGCCTGCTTTTGCAGGGGTTGTCGGGCACTCATCAGGGTCTGGTGGTCGCCGGGTTCGGTGTGGGCCACGTGCCGGCCGCACTCGCCCCCGTGCTGGGTGAGCTGGCAGCAGTCATGCCCGTCGTACTGACGTCGCGGACTGGTGGTGGCTCGGTACTGCGGAACACCTACAAGTCAGTGGGGTCGGAGAGCGACCTGCTGCAGCGTGGCCTGATCGACGGCGGATTCCTGGACCCCTACAAGGCGCGCGTGCTGCTCCGGCTGCTGCTGGCAACCGATGACGACATCACTGCGGCTTTCGCGCAGTACCACTGATTGCCTTAGGCAACTTTCGTGAGACATAGAGCGCATAACATCCCCCATTTGGGCCGTCGTGTCAACGGTTCGAACGAAGATCGGACGGATCGTGACAAATCTCCGCCACAGGCTTGACCTGTGCGCCGGAGGGTGCTCGGATCGTCACCGCTCGGGGATGATTTCGAGAACTTGGAGATGGTTGCGCCGTGGTCGAGCAGGCACAGGGCAGTGTGGGGGGAAACAGCGATTACGACGCGGTCGGCGGTGGTGCGGCGGTCGCCTCGGTGGTGGACCTCTTCTACCGGAAGGTGCTCGGCGATCCGCAGCTCGCCGGCTACTTCGTGGACACCGACCTGACCCGGCTCAAGCGGCACCAGGTGCAGCTGGTCTCGCAGGTGATGGGTGGCCCGGTGACCTACGAGGGCGCCGACCTGGCGGAGGCGCACAAGGGCCGCGGGATCACCGACGAGGACTTCGGACAGGTGGTCGTGCACCTGGTCCACTCGCTGGAGGAACACGAGGTGCCCGCCGACATCGTCGGGCGGGTCGTGACGGCACTGGGTGCGACCCAGGCCGACATCGTCACCGCCAGCTGACCCGGGAATGGATCCGGCAGCGCTGAAGAGCAGCTGGGCGCTGGTCGCGAAGTCGGGCGACGAAGTGCCGCTGTTCTTCTACTCACACCTGTTCCTCTCCCACCCCGAGGTCCGGGAGATGTTCCCGGTCTCCATGGCCGCTCAGCGGGACAAGCTGGTCGGCGCGCTTGGTGCTGTGGTCAGCAACGCGACCCAGCTCGAGCAGGTGGTGCCGTTCCTGCAGCAGCTCGGCCGGGACCACCGCCGGTTCGGGGCGGTCGCCGAGCACTACTCGGCGGTCGGGGCGTCGCTGCTCGCAACGTTGCAGCACTTCCTCGGCGCCGCCTGGACCGCCGACCTGGCAGCCGACTGGGCCGAGGCGTACGGCCTGGTGTCTTCGGTGATGGTGCAGGCCGCCGAGGAGTCGGCCGAGGACACCCCGGCCTGGTGGTCCGGGGAGGTCCTCGGGGTCGACCGGCGCACGATGGACGTGACGATCGTGCAGATCCGTCCGGAACGTCCGCTGGACTACCAGCCCGGGCAGTCCGTCGCGTTGGAGATTCCGTACCGGCCGCGGCGCTGGCGCTACTACAGCCCGGCCAGTGCGCCACGCGACGACGGCTCGTTCGAGCTGCACATCGGTCTGGTGCCAGGCGGACAGGTCAGCGGGCCCGCGGTGCGTTCACTCAAGCGCGGTGACTCGGTCCGTCTCGGCGCCCCGGTCGGGGACAGCCTGAAGCTGCCCGAGAACGGCCAGGACATCCTCATGGTGGCCGGCGGAACGGGGCTCGCGCCGTTCCGGGCGATGCTCGAGCAGCTCGACCGGCGGACGAATCCGGCCCAGGTGCCGCGGGTGCACCTGTTCCACGGTGCCCGCATGCCGTGGAACCTATACGAGCACAAGCGGCTCAACAGCCTCACCCAGCGGCCGTGGTTCAGCTACACCGGTGTCGTCTCCGACGACGGGTCGTACCCGGGCCCGCGCGGTCCGGTGGGGACGGTCGCGGCCGACCACGGGCCCTGGGCCGGCCGCACCGCCCTGGTCTGCGGTTCGCCAGCCATGGTGCGGCAGACTTTGGAGGAACTCACCGGAGCCGGTCTCCCGGCAGCCGACATCCGCACCGAGTCCCTCGGGACCACGACCTCGGCAGGGGGCCAGCAGTGACGCCTGAAGATCCGTTCGCCCGCAGACCCGCGCAATCGCCGTACTCGATCCGGCACCAGACGTTCCGGTCCCGGCGCAGGGGGCTGGACCCGGACGAGGTCGCGGCGTACCTGAACGACCTGGCCGAGCAGATCGAGTATGCCGACGCGGACCGGGCCGAGCTCCGGGCCGAGGTCGAACGTCGCCGCAGCAGCTCACCCGACGCCGACCAGCGCGCCCATATCACCGCCCACGCGGTCGGTTTGCTCAGCCAGGCCCAGCAGATCGCGGACAACCTCGTCGCCGAGGCCGAGCAGTACGCGAAGGACCTGGTGGATTCTGCCCGCGGCCAGCAGCGGGACGCGCTGGAGCAGGCCCGTGACACGGTGGAGAGTGCGGTGAAGCGGCTACCGCCCACCGACGCGCAGGTGGTGGCCGAGCTGGAGTACGTCCGCACGTTCACCCAGGTGGCCCGGGTCCAACTGCGGTCGGTCCTCGACGCGCTGGCGGAGCAAGTGGAGCGACTCGGTCACCTTCCGCAGGTACCGCAGGAGCCGGCCGCCGCGCACGAGGAGGTGGAGTGGTGGACGGACCTGTCGAACGGAACGGCGGACGCTATCCGCGAGTCCCGGCCGCAGGCCAACCATCGCCGCCCGATCTGACCGCGGCTGCTTTCGAGGTGAGGTAGTCCCGTTCCGGCTTGCTCGTCGTACGACGGGCGGCCTCGCGGAAGTGGTGCGCGGCGATCTCGGTATCGCCGCGCATCTCGTACAGGTGCCCGCGTACGGCGTCCAGGCGGTAGTGGCCCTCCAACTCCTTGTCCAGTGGCTCCAGGAGCTCCAGCCCGGCGTCAGGGCCGTGCACCATGGCTGCTGCGACGGCCCGGTTGAGCTTCACCATCGGGTTGCCGGACAGGTCCTCCAGCAGGCCGTACAACGCCAGGATCTGCGGCCAGTCAGTGTCCTCCGGCCGGTCCACCTCGTCGTGCAGGGCGGCTATCGCGGCTTGCAGCTGGTACTCGCCCATTGGCGGCGTACTGAAGCCTTCCACTGCCAGTGCGAGGCCTTCGGTGATGTAGTCCTTGTTCCACAGCGTGCGATCCTGCTCTGCGAGTGGGATCAGCTCGCCCGCCGAGCCAGTGCGGGCCGCGCGACGTGCGTCGCTGAGCAGCATCAAGGCGAGCAGACCGGTCACCTGACCGTTCTCAGGGAGCAGCGCATGCACAGTGCGAGTCAGCCGGATCGCTTCACTCGACAGGTCGCTGCGCTGCAGTTCCGGACCGCTGCTGGTCGCGTAGCCCTCGTTGAACATCAGGTAGAGCACGTGCAGCACGTTGTGCAGCCGTTCCTCGCTGGCGTCCAGTTCGAACGCCGCACCCTTGAGCTTCCCCTTGGCCCGGCTGATCCGCTGCGCCATCGTTGCCTCAGGCACCAGGTAGGCGGTCGCGATCTCGGCGGTGGTGAGGCCGCCGACGGCGCGCAGCGTCAACGCGATCGCCGACGCCGGCGTGAGCGCCGGATGGCAGCACAGGAACAGCAGGCGAAGCGTGTCGTCCTGCTCCTCGACGTCCTCAGGCGGCACATCGCGCAGTGCGGCCCGCTCCTCGCGTCGCCGCCGGGCCTGCTCCTGCCTGACCTCGTCGATCAGGCGCCGCGAGGCAGTCTGGATCAGCCACGCCTTCGGGTTGTCCGGCGTGCCGTCCCGCGGCCAGGTGGTCGCCGCAGCCAGCAGCGCCTCCTGTACGGCGTCCTCGGCGGCGGCGAAGTCACCGGACCACCGGACGACCGTGCCGAGAACCTGCGGCGTCAGCGCACGCAGCAGGTCCTCGAGTTGCCGACCGGTCACACGTCGTAGAGGTCAGCGTCGCCGACGTCCATCACCCGGCGAACCTCGATCGGCTGTTCGGTCGGCACGCCACCCGGTCCCGGCACGCACGAGAGGTCGGCGGCGATCTCGAGCGCCCGCTGCTCGGACTCGACGTCAATCAGCTCCCAGCCGGCCAGGATCTCCTTTGCCTCGGCGTACGGCCCGTCGGTGACCACCGGGGCGTTCACGCTCGCCGCGCGGACCACCTTGGCGTGCTTGGGCCACGTCAGCGCCTGGTGGTCCACCAGCTCGCCGCTGTCCCGCAGCCGATCCAGGTGGTCGCTCAGGTACTGCATGTGCGCCTGCATGTCCGGCTCGTCCCACTCCAGCATCGGAGTGTCGACGTTCCCGCCGTCCATGTTCACCAGCAGCAAGAACCTGGTCATGTCATCTCCTCCACCGGCCCATCTTGGCAGCTCAGTCGAGCAACGCGTCGACGAACTGCTCGGGATCGAACGGCGCCAGGTCGTCCGCGCCCTCGCCGAGGCCGACCAGCTTGACCGGGACCCCGAGCTCGCGCTGGACGGCGATCACGATGCCGCCCTTCGCCGTACCGTCGAGCTTGGTCAGCACCAGGCCGGTGACGTCGATGACCTCGGCGAACACCCGGGCCTGGGTGAGGCCGTTCTGGCCGGTGGTGGCGTCGATGACGAGCAGCACCTCGTCCACCTCGGCGGACTTCTCGATCACCCGCTTCACCTTGCCGAGCTCGTCCATCAGGCCGGTCTTGGTGTGCAGCCGGCCGGCGGTGTCGACGAGGACGACGTCGGCCTCCTCCTCGATGCCCTGCTTGACGGAGTCGAACGCGATGCTGGCCGGGTCGCCGCCCTCGGGACCGCGCACGGTCCGCACGCCGACCCGCTCACCCCAGGTCTGCAACTGGTCCGCCGCGGCCGCGCGGAACGTGTCCGCGGCGCCCAGGACGACATGCTTGTCCTCGGCGACGAGGACGCGCGCCAGCTTGCCCACTGTGGTGGTCTTGCCAGTGCCGTTCACCCCGACCACCAGGACGACGGCCGGCTGGGTCTCCTTGCGGCTGACCTTGAGCGACCGGTCCAGCGACGGGTTGACCAGCTCCACCAGCTCCTCGCGGAGGATCTGCCGGGCCTGCTCACCGCCGACGCCCTCGACCCGCATCCGGGTCCGCAGTCGCTCGACCAGCTCCTGCGTGGGCGTCACGCCGACATCAGCGGTGATCAGCGTGGTCTCGATGTCCTCCCACGCCTCCTCGTCCAGCTTGTCGCGGGACAGCAGCGCGAGCAGGCCCTTGCCCAGCGACCCCTGGGACCGCGCCAGCCGGGCGCGCAGCCGGATCAGCCGGCCCTGTGCGGACTCGGGCTTCTCGATCGTCGCCACCGGCTCCTCGGGGAGCTCGGTGTCCTCCAGTGTCCGGGTCGGCGTGTCGCGAGGTTCCTCCGCGTCCTCACCGAGCTTCGGCTCGGCGGTGTCCAGCGGCGCCGGCGGGGTGGGAGCCGGCAGCTCGGCCCTGCGGCGGCGGGTCACCACTAGTCCGGCCGTACCGGCGACCAGGACGACGGCGGCCACGATGATGGCGATCAGAACGGAGTCGGCGAGCAGAGGAGTCACGGTTCCCCATCTTGACAGACACCCAGCCCGCCGCCCGCATCCGTCACGTCAGGCACACCAGCTGTTGCGGTACGTGAGCAGGCACCAGTTCGGGCCGGTGGGTCAGGAGGACCACCGTCCGGTGGCCGGCCGCGGCGAAAAGGTCCTCCAGCAGCGCGCGACCGGTCTCCTCGTCCAGGTGCTCGGTCGGCTCGTCGAGCACGAGTACGTCGCGATCCGCCAGGAGCAGCCGCGCGAACGCGAGCCGCTGACGCTCACCGCCCGACAACCGGGCACCGTGCTCGCCCACCATCGTGTCCAGCCCGTCCGGCAGCTTCTCGACGAACAGCCCGAGACGGGCCCGGTAGAGCGCCTTCCACAGCATCAGATCGCTGGCACCCGGCCTGGCGAGCAGCAGGTTCTCCCGGATAGTCGTGTCGAACACGTGGCTCTCCTGCGTCAGCAGCCCAACCACAGACCGCACCTGATCACCTTCGAGCTGGGACAGATCAACGCCGTCCAACCGGACCTCACCGGCCCGTGGCTCAAGGAATCGCAGCAGCACTGCGGCCAGCGTGCTCTTGCCCGAGCCACTCGGCCCAGTGACGACGACTCGGCTCCCAGTGGGCATGTCCAGGCTCAACCCGTTCAGTACGTCGGCACCGTCGTACCCGACCCGTAGGAGCTTCACCTCCAGGTCTCGCCCGGTCGGCAGCGGCTGTGGTGCTGCGGGCTCGGTCACCGGCTCCGGGCTGTCCAGGAGCTCCTGCACGCGGCCCAGTGCTGCCCGCACTCGGATCGCGAGCTGTGCGGCGGCTGGGATGCCACCGAGTACGTCGGCGAGCGCGAGCGGCGTCAGGACGAGTACGGCGAACACCGCGCCGGTGATGTTCGCCGTATTGCCGAGCACCAGTCCGGCCACGCTCGCGCCGCCGATGCACAGCATGAGCAGCGCACCGCCGAGCCCTGCACTCCAGGCCGAGCGCCGCTCCGCCTTGGCGAGCTTCGCGTCGCTCGCGCTGAAGGAGTCGAGTACGTCGTCGACCGCGTTGAACGCGACCACGTCGCCGGCGGTCAGCAGTGTCTCGGTCGCAGCAGCGGCTACCTCACCTCGCGAGCCGGCGATCTTCCGCTCGGCGCGTGCAGCAGTTTGCGCCGTCAGCCACGGTACGACGGTGCACGCGACGAGGACCGCCAGCGCGACGGCTGCACCTGCTGCCGGAAGCAGGAGAGTCAGCAGGGCAACTGTTGCTGTTGCAGTCACGGCGGCGGCTGCGATGGGGAGGACGACCCGCAGCCACAGGTCGAGGACTGCGTCGACGTCGAGCACGAGTCGTGCCAGTAGGTCGCCCTTGCGTCGAGAGCTCAGTCCGCCCGGTGCGAGCTTCTCCAAGCGACCGGTGATGCGCGCCCGGGTCTCACCGAGCACTCGGTAGGCCGCGTCATGTCCGACCAGCCGCTCGACGTACCGGAACACGCCCCGGCCGACACCGAACGCTCGCACGGCCACGATTGCGACCATCAGGATCAACACCGGGGGCTGAGCCGCCGCCGTCGTGATCAACCAGGCCGAGGTCGCCAGCAAGGCCACCGCGGACCCGGCTGCAAGCACGCCAGCCAGGAGCGCCAACCCCAGCCGCCACCAGATGCGGCGCTCCGGCATCACCAACCGCCAGACGGTCGTCATGCGTTCACCAGCTCCCTCGCGCCTACGGTGACTGTTCGGTCTGCGGCGGCGATGAGGGCCGGCCGGTGCGCGATCATCAGGACCGTCCGACCACTGGCCCGCAGCCCTGCAACAACATCTGCCTCGGTGTCGGCATCCAGCCCCGCGGTCGGCTCGTCCAGCAGCAACACCGGCGCGTCCGTGATCAACGCTCTGGCCAGCGCCACCCGCCGTTGCTGCCCACCGGACAACAACTGCCCCTGCTCCCCCACAGCCTTTTCCAGCTCGAGCTCGCTCGCCCCAGCGACCAGCAATGCCAACCGCACGTCGTCATTTGAGGCCTCGGGTCGCCCCAGCCGCACGTTGTCCGCAACCGTTCCCATCCGGAGCCCAGGCCGCTGCGGCACCCACGCGAACTGCCGTCGCCAAGCCGCCGGCTCGAACTCGTCCGCCGCACTCCCACCGGCAACCACCACACCACGCTCAGGCTCGACAAACCCAAGCAGCACAGCGAAGACGGTCGACTTGCCCGCCCCACTCGGCCCAGTGATGGCGACCACTTCACCCGGCCGGACATCCAGGTCGAAGCCGTCCAGCGCCGGCTCGTCGCGACCCGGGTACCGCGCTGTCACGTCGTACAGGTGCAGTGAGGTCTCGCGCAGGTCTGGTACGTCGGTGCGGTCGCCACGCTCGGGCAGTGACGTCTCCAGCACGCGGAACACCTCTTCACTTGCGGCGACCCCGTCGGCGCTGGCGTGGAAGTGCATGCCGACCTGCCGCAGCGGGAGGTAGGCCTCGGGCGCGAGGATCAGCACCATCAACGCTGTCTCGAGTCCGAGCTGTCCCTCGACCAGCCGGAGCCCGACACCGACCGCGACAAGGGCGACCGAGATGCTCGCCAGCAACTCCAGTGCGAACGACGACAGGAACGCCAGCCGCAGACTGCTCATCGACGCTGCCCGGTGCTTGTCGGTTACCCGCCGTACGGCGGCCTCCTGTGCCTTCGCGCGGCCGAACAGCTTCAGCGTAGGCAGTCCGCCGACGACGTCCGCGAAGTGGTGCGCCAGGACGGACAGGGCGCGCTGACGACGCCTGCTGTGCGCCTGAGTCGCCCAGCCGATCAGGGCCATGAAGATCGGGATCAGCGGCAGAGTGACGACCACTGTCCCCGCAGCGATCAGGTCACCGGTAGCCATCCAGCCGATGACCGCCGCGGGGACAGTTGCCGCCAGCACCAACTGTGGGAGGTAGCGGGCGAAGTACGGGTCCAGGTCGTCGAGACCCTTGGTCAGCAAGGTTGTCAGTGCGCTGCTGCGCTCACCGCTCAACCAGACCGGTCCGAGCTTCAGCGAGTGCTCCAGCACTTGCCTGCGCAGCGTGGACTTCACCGCAGCCGCGGCACGCTGCGCGACCACCTCCTGAGCCCACACCAGCAGCGCACGAGCCGCGATGACGACCCCCAGTCCCCAGGCGATCCCTGCGACCGGGTCACCGTGCAGGACGACGCCGGCGATACCGCGTGCCAGCAGGACGGCCTGCACGATGATCAGCAGCCCACTGGCGACGCCGATCACCACGGACGCGGCCAGGAAGACCCGAGCAGCGCGCGCCCTGCGCAGCAACCGCGGGTCGAGCGGCTTCATGAGGTCGGCACCGACACTGCGACCGGCTCGACCGTGATGCGCTTGCGGAACACCCAGTACGTCCAGGCCTGGTACAGCAGCACCAGCGGCAGGAAGATCGCGGCAATGATCGTCAACACTTTCAACGTGTACGGCGTTGACGCGGCATCAACTGTTGTCAATGTTGATCCGGGATCAAGTGTTGACGGCATCACCGCCGGGAACATCGCGGCGAACAACGAGGTCACGGCCAGCCCGATCGCGAGCGTCGTCCCCAGGAAGGCCCAGCCTTCGCGGCGCAGCCGGTTCGCCAGCAGACCGGCTGCGAAGGCGAGTACTGCGACGACGGCGACGATCACCGAGCCGGTGTCGCCCCGGATCCCCTGCGCCCAGGCGAGGAAGGCGATCACCAGGACGGCGGCGACCAGACCTGTGCGGGACGCCAGCCGGTTGGCCCGGCGCCGAAGGTCGTCGGTGGTCCGCAGCGCCAGGAAGATCGCGCCATGGGCGACGAACACCGCGGTGAAGGCGACAGCACCGAGCAGGGCGAACGGGCTGAACAGGTCGCCGAGGTTGCCGACGTACTCGTACGAAGCATCCAACGGCACACCGCGAACCAGGTTCGCGAAGGTCAGCCCCCACAGGAACGCGGGAGCGACCGACCCGATCAGGATCATCGTGTCCATCCGCCCGCGCCACTGCAGGTCGTCGCGCTTCCCGCGGTACTCCAGCGCCACCCCGCGCACGATCAGCCCCACCAGGATCGCGAACAGCGGCAGGTAGAACCCGCTGAACAGCGTCGCGTACCACTCCGGGAATGCGGCGAACGTCGCGCCGCCGGCCACGATCAGCCACACCTCGTTGCCGTCCCAGACCGGACCGATCGTGGTGATCACCGCCCGCCGCTCGGGCTCGTCGCGGCCGAGTACCCGCAGCAGCATGCCGACCCCGAAGTCGAACCCCTCGAGCACGAAGTACCCGACCCACAGCGCCGCGATGGCGAGGAACCAAACAGTCGTGAGCTCCATCTCCCCAGCCCTCTCAGTAGGCGAACGACAGTGGCTTGGCGGCCTCGTCCTGCGAGTCGTCCGGCGGCTCCGGCCCGGACGTGGGTCCGTCGGTCCCGGCCAGCCCACCCCGGACGGTGCGGAACAGCAGCTTGGCCTCGACGACGGCCAGTACGCCGTACAGCAGGGTGAAACCGGCCAGCGAGGTGATCACCTCGGCGCTGGTCGTGCCCGGTGACACACCCGATGCCGTCGGCAACAATCCGAACACCAGCCAGGGCTGCCGGCCGGTCTCGGTGAAGATCCAGCCGAAGGCGTTCGCGGCCAGCGGCAGCAGGGGCAGCGGAAGCACCAGCCAGATCAGCCGCCGGTTCGGCGCCCGGCCCCGGCGGGTCGTCCACAGCAGCCAGGCCGCCAGCGCCACGGACGTCATCCCGACCCCGATCATCAGCCGGAAGGTCCAGTAGGTCAGCGGGATGTTCGGCTTGTACGACCCCGGCCCGTAGAGCTGCTCGTAGGCGTCCTGCAGCGAGTTGATGCCCTTCACCTCGCCCTGGAAGTCACCGGTGGCCAGGAAGGACAGCAGGTACGGGACCTTGACCGAGAAGATCTCCCGCGAGCCGTCCAGGGTCCCGACGGTGAAGGCCGAGAACGCGGCCGGCTTCTCGGTCTCGTACAGCGCCTCGGCCGCGGCCATCTTCATCGGCTGCACCTCGGTCATCACCTTGCCCTGCTGGTCACCGGTCAGCGCGACCCCGACACCGGACGCGAGCACGATCACCGCGCCCAGCCGCAGCGCCGTCCGGAACACGTCACGATCGACGTCCGGACGCCGTACCAGGTGCCACAGGGCCACGCCGGCGACGAAGCCGCCGCCGACCAGGAACGCGGCGAAGATCGTGTGCGGGTAGGTGACCAGCACGACCTTGTTGGTCAGCACCGCCCACAGGTCGGTCAGCTCGGCCCGGCCACGGTCGGCGTTGTAGCGGAAGCCGACCGGGTTCTGCATCCAGGAGTTGGCCGCCAGGATGAAGTACGCCGACAGTTGCGTGCCGAGCACCACCATCCAGATGCAGGCCAGGTGGACGAGCTTGGGCAGCCGGTCCCAGCCGAAGATCCACAGGCCGATGAATGTCGACTCGAGGAAGAACGCGAGCAGGCCCTCCAGCGCCAGCGGGGCGCCGAACACGTCGCCGACGAAGCGCGAGTAGTCGCTCCAGTTCATCCCGAACTGGAACTCCTGGACGATGCCGGTGACCACACCCATCGCGATGTTGATCAGGAACAGCTTCCCGTAGAACTTGGTCAGCCGCAGGTACTTCTCCTTGCCGGTGCGGTACCACGCGGTCTGCAGCCCGGCCGTGATCGCGACCAGCGAGATCGTCACCGGGACGAAGAAGAAGTGGTACACGGTGGTGATCGCGAACTGCCAGCGGGCCAGGTCCAGGGTGTCCACAGCGCCCGTCCTCCACTCCATCTACGACATGACGTAGTAGATCGTAGCGTGGATCTACTACAACGCGTAGTTATACTGGTCACGTGGCGAGTGACGAGAAGGCACCGAGGCCCCTGGGCGACCTCGAGCGAGTGGTCATGGAACAGCTTTGGGCCGCGCCCGGAGCGCTGACCGTCCGCGAGGTCCACGAACAGCTGTCGACGACCCGCGAGCTCGCCTACACCACCGTGATGACTGTGCTGGACCGGCTGGCCAAGAAGAAGCTGACCGAGCGGGAGCGGGACGGGAAGGCCTGGCGCTACCGGGCCGCCGCGCCCCGCGAGGAGCTGGCCGCCGACCTGATGCGCGACGCCCTCGACCGGGCCGGCGACCGCCGCGAGGCGCTCGTCCGCTTCGTCGGCCAGGTCAGCGACGAGGAGGCCGAACTCCTGCGCGAGGCGCTCGCGCGACTGGAGGAGCAGGCGGGGTGATCACCCCGGTTCTCCTCGCCGCCCTGGCCCTGGTGCTGACCGGACCCGCGCCGGCGCTCCTGGCGCGCTCACAGTGGCCCTACCGGATCCCCCGAGCCGCCGTGGCGCTCTGGCAGGCGATCGCCATCGCGGCAGTCCTGGCAGCGCTCGGCGCAGGCATTTCGCTGTCCTACTCGACCGCCGGCCAGCCCGGCGAGCCCAGCTTCAACCCGTCGTCGATCCGAGACCTCGTGGCCGCAGCGATCCTGGCCATGACCGCACTGGTCCTCGTGAAGCTGATCTGGGTCTTCGGACGAGTAGCCGTCGGTACGCGCGCCCGTCGCAAGCGGCACCGCGACCTGGTCGACGTACTCGCGACACCGGACGGCCTGATCCCCGGACTGCGGGTGCTGTCCGAGCAGACTCCCCTGGCCTACTGCCTGCCTGCGCTCCGTGGCGCGCGGGTGGTCGTGTCAGTCGGTGCTCTTGAACGACTCGACGAGAGCGAGCTGCACGCCGTACTCGCGCATGAGCAGGCGCACCTGCGCGCACGACATGACCTGGTGCTGGAGGCATTCACTGCACTGCACCAGGCCTTCCCGCGCTGGGTGCGCAGCGAGGTGGCGCTGGAGCAGGCACGCACGTTGGTAGAGCTCCTGGCCGACGACGACGCCCGCCGCCGCAATGGTCCGCGCCCGCTGGCCCGTGCCCTCGTCGCACTGGCCGGCGCACCCGCACCTGAGGCCGGACTGGCCGCAGCGAAGTCAGCCACCGTGCTGCGCGTCCAGCGACTGGCCGACCCCGAGCCGCGCTACCCCTTGCTCGCGGCAGGCACGTACGCCGTCGCCGTCGGACTGCTCGTCCTGCCGACGGTCACTGTGGCAGCGCCGATCGTCAAGGCGATCGTCGACGCGGTCAGCTAGCTGGCTGGTAGCGGAGCAGCGCCCCGCCGTTCGCCCACGGCCGGGCCTCGATCAGCTCCAGCACCCGAGTCTCGCCACTGACGGGGAACACGCTCTTCCCCGCGCCGATCAGCACCGGGCAGACGCGCAGCTGGACCTCGTCGACGAGTCCGGCGATCAGCAACGTGTGGAACAGCGAGATGCTGCCCCACAAGATGATGTCCTTGCCTTCCTCGCTCTTCAGCTCCCGCACGTCCTCGACCGCGTCGCGGATCACCAGCGCGAAGTCGTCCGAACCCCAGGGCGCGTTGTCGAGCGTCCTCGACACGACCACCTTGCGCAGCGCGTTGAGCTTCGGCGCGATCGGGTCGTCAGCCGCGGCGTCGGTCGGCCAGAAAGCCGCGAACAGCCGGTACGTCTCGGCGCCGAGCAGCATGGTGTCGACGGAGTCGAGCAAGGCCAGGTTGTCGACGTCGGCCTCCTCGGCGATCGTGCTGGAGAAGTCCAGCCCGCCGTCCGAGTCGGCCGCGTACAGATCGAGCGTCACGTACTCCTGGAAAATCAGCCGTCTCATGACGGCAAGGTACTACCCGAAGTGCTTGCCTTCTCCCCGCGCGACCGCCAGCAGCACCAGTCCGGACAGGACCAGCAGAACAACCATCGTGACAACGAATGTCAGCACTTCTCTCCCCGTATCCCCACGCCTTGCCTCACTGAGCTTTCACTGCTCATTGTTCCAGAAGTTCCCCGTACGCCTTGGCCACTTCGTCGATCTCCCAGGCCAACGTGTTCGGAGTCACCACCAGCTCCACCCACGACCAGCCCGGTACGTCGGCCGGGTGCCAGGTGAAGCAGATCGCCTCGCGGGTCCGTTCCATCCGCTCGATCGCCGCCCGGTCGATCGCGTCGGCCGGCCGCGGCGCGTAGACCCGGAACGAGTTGGTGTGCGGCGGCTCCGGGAAGACCCGGAAACCCTCGCTCTGCAAGGCCATCGAGAGCTCCACGGACCGCTCGTACAACTGCCCCATCTGCGGCAGCACGGTCTCGAGTCCCTCGCGCGCGGACACGGCGTACGGGAACAGGGTGAAGAGGTTGCCACCCAGTCGACGCTGCCAGCGCCGTACCTCGGCGATGACGTCCTCGGGCCCGGCCAGCGCCGCACCACTCAGCCCGCCCAGCACCTTGTAGAACGACACGTAGACGCTCGAAGCCAGCGCAGCCACCTCAGCCAGGCTGTGCTCCAGGTACGGCGTGCTCTCCCACAACCGAGCGCCGTCGAGATGCAGTGGTACGCCGCGCTCCGCACAGGACTCGGCGAACACCACAAGCTCGTCCCACGTCGGCAGCACGAACCCGGCCTCGCGCAACGGCAGCTCAAGCGTCACCGCGGCCAGCTTGCCCGGAATCGCGGCCAGCTCGTCCGGTCGGGGCTGCCGCGGCTCTGAGGTCAGCCGCTCGATCCGCAGAGCGTGCACTTCCTCCAACGCGTTCAGCTCGTGCTGCAGGAGGTGCGACAGCCCGTGCACCGCGACCCGGCTGGTCCCGGCGCGGTCGGCGTACACCCGTAGGACGGCTTGCTGGGCCATGATGCCGGTCGGCACGAACACAGCCGCCGGCTTGCCGAGCAGCTCGGCCACCTGCTGCTCCAGTACGGCGACGTGACCGCCGTCGCCGTACGTGTCAACGCTCTCCTCGCCGGCGGCGTCCGCGAGACGCTGCAGGCTGTCCGCGGGCGGCAACCTCCGCACGGACAGCCAGCGGTCGCAGTTGTCGGCCGCAGCCTTGCGGCGGGCCCGGAGGTCGTCGGAGGTAGCCACGCCCTCATCCTCTCGTGCGCCGCAAGCGACTTAGATGGTGGTGGTCACCACGTGCTGGCCCTGGAGCGTCCTGACCTCCACCGACTTCACCTGATCGATCGGCACCAGCACACCGCCACCGAACCGGCTGCCTTCCCGGGCTGCCTTCTCCGAGATCAGCCAGGTGCCCGCTACCCACGTCTTGCCGGCCTTGTCGGTCACGACCATCTCGCACTCGGCTCCGGCCTTCAGACCGTTGACCTGCACCTGGATCCAGCTCCACCCGGCGCGCGGCTCCACTGTGGTCGCCATCCTCGTACCTGTGGTGCTGTCGGTCGCCACCGCGTGCTTCGACCCGGCCACCGGTTGGTCAGCAGGGTCCACGCTCTGCCTGCCGATCAGCACGCCGCCAGCGAGCGCACCGGCGACTACGACAACCGCAGCAGCGACCAGTAGCCAGGGCGAGCGCCGCTTGGCAGGCGGCGCGGCAGCAGTCCGCACCTCTCGCAAGGTGCGCTGCAGCAGCAGGTCGCCGTCCGGTGGCGGACCATCGAGGAAGGCCTCCGGCGGTACCTCGCCGAGGAACTCCTTCATCTCCTCCAGCTCGGCCAGCTCCGTGCGGCACTCCGCACAGGTGGCCAGGTGCTCGTCGACCTCGCGGGCCTCGTCGGGCTCCAGGGCGCCAAGGGCGTAGGCGCCAAGCTGTGAGCGGTCGTGCTCAGTCATCGGGACACCTCCGCTCCTGGTCCGGGCGCCATCACCGCGCGTAGAGCTCGGAGGGCGTAATACGATCTCGATTTCACGGTACCGGGCGGCACACCCAGTTCCTTGGCTGCCTCGGCCACCGACCGGCCGCGGTAGTACAGCTGCACCAGCACCTCACGATGCTCCGGTGACACCTGGTCCAGCGCGTCCAGCACCACCATGGTGTTCACCACCGACTCGGAGTGGTCCGCCTCGACCGGCGGCCGGTCCTCCACGTCGCCGACCTCCGTCGGCCGGACAGCCCGCGCCCTCGCCCGGTCGGTGACGATGTTGCGGGCCACGGTGAGCAGCCATCCACGCACTGATCCCTTGCCCGCCGTCAGGTCGTCCGCATGCTTCCACGCCCGGAGCAGCGTCTCCTGTACGACGTCCTCCGCGGCTGCACGGTCACCGGTGAGCCGGGTCGCGTACGCGAGCAGGCTGCGGCCGTGTTCGGCGTACAAGGAGCGGACCAGCGCCTCGCCGGTCTCCGGACCCCGGTAGTCACCCACCGTCCGCACGATACCGGGAACAGTGGGCGACCACACCGGGACGACATCAGTAGCCGTAGCCATCGCCACTACCGGACGACGGCTGCTTGGTGACCTTCTTGCCGTCAGAGCCCACAACCCACCAGACACCACCGACCGCCTGACCCTTGGCCTCGCCGGACTTGCTGTCGCTGGCGAACAGGTACAGCGGCAGTCCGCCCAGGGTCAGCTGCTTGCTGCCGTCGCTGCGGGTCACGGTGCCGACCAGGGAGGCGGTGATGCCGTCGAGCTGCGGAGTGCCCTCGCCGGCGGGCACTGCCGGCCACTTGGCGAGGCAGTCGCCTTCGCAGTTGGACTTGCCGGAGGTGTCCTTGTCGAACACGTACACGGTCCGCCCATTGCCGTCGACAACGATCTTGCCGAGGTCGCCGACCTCCGCGACGGCCAGCTTCGTCCCGCTGCTCGCCGTACTGGCGGCCGGCCCGCTCGCCGGTGTGTCACTCTCGTCACCGCAGGCGGTCAGCCCGGCCAGGCCGAGTACGAGCACAGCGACGACACTGCCCAGACGCTTCATGATGGTGTCCCCTCGAAGTCGGTGATCGACACCACCCACACGTCCGCGGTCCCGGACCGGTTCAACTCCGGCAGGAGTCCACCCCGGGCAACCCGCTGACGATCGTCACCCAGGTCGGCGGCGACGGCTACAACGGCCCGTCGCACTTCACCTTCGACGTCGACGGCGACCTGATCGCCTCGATGACGATCACCGCTTGATCGTTCAAACGCTCGACAGATCCGGTCTGGACCTATTCTCGGTTCATGAGGCTGTCAGCGCGCCGCTACCTACGGTTGCCGAAGCGGGCGACCCCGCCGGACCTGTCGGTCGCCGAGGCGGCCCTGCTCGTCTTCGGCGAGGTCGGCCCGGCAGCCACCGGCGGCACGATCCTCGAGCTCGCTCAGCTCGGCGCCGTACGGCTCGACGAAGGGCCGGTCGAGGGCTCGCCGCAGACCGTCGTCCTGGTCGACCCCGGCGCCGCCGTCGAGGAGCACCACCAGGTGCTGCTGAAGGGCATGTTCCCGCTGCTCAAGCCGGGCGACAGCCGGATGCTGCGCCGCGGCCGCAAGGACAACGTCCGGATGCTCGGCGCGCACGACAAGCTGCGGCAGGCCGTCGAAACGCGGGTAGTCGAGCAAAGCTGGTACTACCGGACGCCAGTCCCCGGAAGCATCGGGCGGCTCCTGCGCCGGACCAGACTGCTCGGGTGGGGCATCCTCACGCCGGCCGGTCACGCGATGGTGGACAACGTTCTCGGCTTCCGGAGGTACGTCGGCACGCTCGAAGCCGGCCAGATCCGGCAGGCCGAGCTGATCCGGTTCCTCCCGTGGGCGCTCGCGCTGGGGTTGCACCATCGCTGGGAGCAGCTCGCAGCCGGTCTGCCCACCGATGACGACGAACCGGTCAGCTGGTGGAGCGCCACCGGGATGTTCCGGCTCGGCCCGTTCCGGCGTGGGCTGGCCGCGTTCGCCGACGCCGCGACGCTCCGAGCCGCCGAGGACACGAAGTACAGCTACGGCCTCTGGGACTACTACGACGCCCAGGGCGACGTGTACTTCGACGGCGGCTGGGGCGGTGGCTCCGACCACGGCAGCAGTGGCGACCACGGCAGCGGTGGTGGCGACAACAGCTGGTGAACGGTCAGACCGGCTCGGGCTCGCGGATCCGCTGGGAGATCACCGACGACACACCGTCGCCGCGCATGGTCACGCCGTACAGCGCGTCGGCGACCTCCATGGTGCGCTTCTGGTGCGTGATGACGAGCAGCTGGCTGTTCTCCCGCAGCTCCTCGTAGAGCTCCAGCAGCCGGCCGAGGTTGGTGTCGTCCAGCGCCGCCTCGACCTCGTCGAGGATGTAGAACGGCGACGGCCGGGCCTTGAACAGCGCGACCAGGAACGCGACGGCGACCAGTGACCGCTCGCCACCGGACAGCAGCGACAGCCGTTTCACCTTCTTGCCCGGCGGACGCGCCTCGACATCGATGCCGGTGGCAAGCATGTCGTCCGGGTCGGTGAGCACCAGCCGGCCCTCACCGCCGGGGAACAGCCGGCTGAACACGTGCTGGAAGGCGACTTCGACGTCCCGGTAGGCCTCGGTGAAGACCTGCTCGACCCGCTCGTCGACCTCCTTGACGATGTCCATCAGGTCGCGCCGGGACTTCTTCAGGTCGTCGAGCTGCTCGGACAGGAAGCGGTGCCGCTCCTCCATCGCCTCGAACTCCTCCAGCGCGAGCGGGTTGATCCGCCCGAGCTGGTTCAGCGCCCGCTCGGCCTGCTTGAGCCGCTTCTCCACCTTGGTCCGGTTGAACGGCTCGCCCTCGAGCTCGAGGGTGTTCTCCTCGCCGTCCTTCGGCAGCGGCGGCACCAGCTGGTCCGGGCCGTACTCCGCGACCAGCGCGTCGACCTCGATCCCGAGCTCGCCCAGCGCCTTCTCGTACAACGCCTCGAGCCGCATCTTCTGCTCGGCCCGCGCCAGCGCGTCCCGGTGCACGGTGTTGGTCAGCTGCTCCAGCTCGGAGCTCAGGTTCCGCGTCGCCGACCGGGCCTGCGCCAGCGCCTGCTCGCGGTCCGCCCGCTGAGCCTGGATTGCGGCGCGCTCGGACGCAGCCAACTGCAGCGAGGACTCCAGTCGAGCCAGCACGTGACCGGCGGCCAGGTGAACAGCCTGAGCCGCCTCCGCCTGCCGCGCCCGACGGGCAGCCCGAGCGATCGCCCGTGCCCGCGCCTCGCGCTCCTGCCGCGCCGCACGCTCCAGCGAGTCCGCACGGCCGGCCAGCGCCCGCGCCCGCTCCTCGGTGGTCCGCAGCGCCAGCCGCGCTTCCATCTCGGCCGCCCGGCCCGCCTTGGCCGCGTCCGCCAGGCGGTCGCGCTCGCCGGTGTCCGGCTCGTCGCCGTCGTCGTCGAACTGCTCGGCGTCGGTGAGGCGCTCCTCCAGCTCGGCCAGGCCGGACAGGTTCCGGTCGCGCTCCTCCTCGGCCGCCGCGATCGCCTCGGCCATCCGCTGCGCCTCGCCGCGGGACGCCTTGGCCAGTGACCCGAAGTGCGCGAGCTGCTCGGCCACTGCGGCCATCGCCGCGTCCGACTCGTGCAGCCGGGCCAGTGTGATCTCGACCGTGTCCTTCTGCCGCGTCCGCTCGTCCTCAAGAGTCTGCAGCTCGAACCCCAGCCGCTCGCTCCGCGCCGTGGCCTCGGTCAGCTTCTCCGCCGCCTCGTCGACCGCGGACTGCACCTCGATCAGGCTGGGCGCCGCGTCCGATCCGCCGTACGCGAAGTGTGCTCCCAGTACGTCGCCGGCGCGGGTGGTGCAGGTGACGTCGGGCAGATGCCGGACCAGCGACTGAGCCGCCGGTACGTCGTCCACCACGGCCACCTTCCGCAGCAGCCGCCGCAGCGCAGGGCGCAGGCCGTCCGGGCAGTCCACGACGTCAACGGCGTACGACGCCCCGTACGGCAGCTGGGGCCAGGTCCTGTAGTCGTCGGCCGGCGCGTCACCCAGCAGCATCCCGGCCCGGCCGAGGTCGTGCTGCTTCAGGTGACCGACGGCCTGGAGAGCAGCATCGGTGTGAGTGACCGCGACGGCGTCCGCAGCCTCACCCAGAGCGGCCGCGATCGCGGTCTCGTAGCCGGAGCGCACGCTCAGCAGCGCCGCCACCGACCCCATCAGGCCGTTGACCTGCTCGGAGGCGGCCAGGAGGGCGCCGGCGCCGTCCTTGCGGTTCAGGCCGAGCTCGAGGGCTTCCTTACGGGCCGCCAGACCGGTGCGCTCGCGCTCGGCGTCACGCTCCTCGGCGCGCACCTTGGCCAGCCGCTCGTCCATCTCGTCGAGGACCGCCTGGGCCGCCTCGTACTCCTCGTCGAGACCCCGCTCACCGGCGTCGAGGCCGGCCACCTGAGTCTCCAGCGCGGTGAAGTCGTGCTGGGCCTTGCCCGCCCGGGCCTCCGCCTCCCGCATGTTGCTCGCCAGCCGGCCGATCTCGGACTCGGCGGCGGCCGCGCGGCTCTTCAGCGCGTTCACCTGGCCGGTCAGCCGGGCCAGGCCCTCGCGCCGGTCCGCCGCGGCCCGGATCAGCGCCGCAATCCGGCGCTCCTCCTCGGCCTCCTGCGACTCCAGCTGCTGGCGCCGCTCGACCGCCTCGGCGAGCAGCTCCGAGTGCGCCTCGACCTCGGCCTCGATCTGGGCCTCGGTCTCGCGGACCCGGGCCGCCTCCAGCTCGAGCTCCTCAGGGTCCCGCCCGGCCCGCGGCTCCTCGGCCTCGTCGTTCAGCGACCGGATCCGGTCTGCCGCGATCCGCGCCGTACCCTTGACCTTCTCGCCGAAGCCGGACAACTGGTACCAGGTGTCCTGGGCCGCCTGCAGGGCCGGCGCGTCCTCGCGCAGCGCGTCCTCCAGCTCGGCCTCGAGTTCCCGGGCCTCGCGCAGCTTGGCCTCGGTCTCGGACCGGCGCTCGGTCAGCCGCGCCTCGTCCTTGAGCTCGGCCTCCAGCACGGACTGCGCCTGGACGATGTCGTCGGCCAGCAGTCGGGCCCGGCCGTCCCGGACCTCCGCCTGGATCGTCACCGCGCGGCGCGCCACCTCCGCCTGGCGCCCGAGCGGTTTGAGCTGGCGGCGGATCTCGGTGATCAGGTCCCCGAGCCGGTTCAGGTTGCCCTCGGTGGCCTCCAGCTTCCGGATCGCCTTTTCCTTGCGCTTGCGGTGCTTCAGGACACCGGCCGCCTCCTCGACGAACCCGCGCCGGCCCTCCGGCGTGGCGCGCAGGATCGAGTCGAGCTGGCCCTGGCCGACGATGACGTGCATCTCGCGGCCGATCCCGGAGTCGCTGAGCAACTCCTGGACGTCGAGCAGCCGGCAGCTCTGGCCGTTGATCTGGTAGTCGGACCCGCCGTTGCGGAACATCGTCCGGCTGATCGTCACCTCGGCGTACTCGATCGGCAGCGCGCCGTCGGTGTTGTCGATCGTCAGCACCACCTCGGCGCGGCCCAGCGGGGCGCGGCCGGAGGTGCCGGCGAAGATGACGTCTTCCATCTTGCCGCCACGCAGCGACTTCGCGCCCTGCTCGCCCATCACCCAGGCGAGGGCGTCGACGACGTTGGACTTACCGGAGCCGTTCGGGCCGACGATGCAGGTGATGCCCGGTTCGAAGTTCATCGTCGTGGCCGACGCGAACGACTTGAAGCCTCGGAGCGTCATGCTCTTCAGGTACAAAGCGAAGCTCTCCAACCCGTGAAAGGACAGACGATACCCAAGGAACCGTCGTAACTGCTCGTGACGCTGCCGCTACCCGGGGGAAGTAGTTCCGCTTCGCAGTCTACAAAGACATTTCAGCGAACCGTTGGAGGCCGACCGACAGATTGATCGGCAACGGTGTGGGAGCTCAACATTCAGTGGACATAGAACCGGCGGGGGCCCGGACGGGGGCCACCGCCGTGGTTGTGCGGACGGTAGAGATGGAACTCTGGTGTCTGCGGCTCGGGTCCTCAGACCGAAGCGGGGGCGCGCAGAGCCTCGTCGACTGTCAGCAGCCGGCCCTCGTGGACCTGTGCGACGAGGTGGTCGTTCTCTGCCTGCAGGCGCATCACGTGCGCCTCCAGATCGGCGACACGCCGGTTGAGCAGTCGAACCTGCTCGAGCATGCGCGGGTCAGTGCCTCCAAGGTGCCCTAGAAGAGCCTTGGCCATTGTGCTGTCCTCCGGAAGGGTTCTGGCCTGTGAGCGCCCCTGATCCCCGGAGCGCCTAAAACAAATAATGTGTGCCGTCTTTCAGGGTGACACCGGTGGGCCCGACGGTCAACCTGGGCCCACACTCTTTAACGATACCTCTCTTACCAGCGGGCGTGGCGAGGCACCGGCTGGCATTTGGGACACCGGTACGACGAACGGTTCATGAACGGCTCGCGACGGATCGGCCGGCCGTCCCGCGGGCACGGCGAACCCTCTTGTCCGTAGACGTTCAGGCCCCGTTCGAAGTACCCGGACTCCCCGTTCACGTTGACGTACAGAGCGTCGAAGCTGGTCCCGCCGACGTCGAGCGCGGCGGCCATCACCTCGTGGGCGTGGCGGAGAATCTCCTTTGCTTGCACGGGTTTCAGTGTGTCGGTGGCCCGGGCGTAGTGCAGCTTGGCGCGCCACAACGCTTCGTCGGCGTAGATGTTGCCGATCCCGCTGACCACGTTCTGGTCGAGCAGGGCCCGCTTCAGCCCGGTCTTGCGGCGCCGGATCGCGGCCACCGCGGCGTCCGGATCGAACAGAGGATCGAACGGGTCCCGGGCGATGTGGGCGATCTCGGCCGGTAACTCAGCGCCACCGTCGGAGTAGGACAGACCACCGAACATCCGCTGGTCCACAAAACGGACCTCTCCGCCGTCGTCGGCGAACCGGAACCGGACCCGCAGGTGTGGCTCGTCCGGCGCGCCGACCGGCTGGACCCGGAGCTGGCCGCTCATGCCGAGGTGGGTGAGCACCGCGTCCCCGGACTCCAGCGGCAGCCACAGGTACTTGCCGCGCCGGGCCGGTTCGGCGAACACCTGGCCCTTGAGCCGGGCCACGAAGTCGTCCGGCCCGGCGGCGTGACGCCGTACCGGGCGGGGGTGCAGGACCTCGACGGCGTCGATGGTCCGGCCGGTGGTGAACTGCGCCAGACCGCGGCGGACGACCTCTACCTCAGGAAGCTCGGGCACCTCAGGACTGCGAGGGGTCCGGGCTGTCCGGGTGCGCGGCGCGCAGGGCCTTCCAGGCGGTCTCGGCGGCCTGCTGCTCGGCTTCCTTCTTGCTCCGCCCGATGCCGTGGCCGTAGGTGTCGGAGCCGATCCGGACCCGCGCCTCGAAGGTCTTGGCGTGGTCCGGGCCGGACTCGGCGATCACGTACTCCGGGACGCCGACGCCGAGCTGGGCGACCAGCTCCTGCAGCGACGTCTTCCAGTCCAGGCCGGCGCCGAGCCGGGCCGAGGACTCCATCAGGTCGTCGAACAGCTTGTGCACGACCCGGCCGGCGGTCTCGAACCCGCGGTCCAGGTAGACGGCGCCGATCAGCGCCTCGACGCAGTCGGCCAGGATGGACGACTTGTCCCGCCCGCCGGTCGCTTCCTCGCCCCGGCCGAGCCGCAGGTACTTGCCCAGCTTGAGCTCGCGGGCGACACCCGCCAGCGCGCGCATGTTGACCACGGCGGCACGCAGCTTGGCCAGCCGGCCCTCGGACAGGTCCGGATGGTTGCGGAACAACGACTCCGTGACGATGACGCCGAGCACGGAGTCCCCCAGGAACTCCAGTCGCTCGTTCGTCGGCAACCCGCCGTTCTCGTACGCGTACGAGCGGTGGGTGAAGGCGTGCTCCAGTAAGTTGTCAGCCAGCGATACGCCGAGCCGCTGGTTCAGCTCGGCGTAGAGCCCCGTTTCGTTGGCAGAGTTCACTGGGTTGGTGCCGTTTAGCTCTCGACGACCTGGCGACGCTCGCCCTTGGCGCCGTACTGGCCGCAGGTCGGGCAAAGGGTGTGCGGCAGGTGCTTCGCGCGGCAGGCGGGGTTCACGCAGGTGACCAGCGACGGGGCAGTGGTCTTCCACTGGGCCCGGCGGCTGCGGGTGTTGCTGCGCGACATCTTCCGCTTCGGAACGGCCACGGTTATGACTCCTCGGTTCGGCCGGGGGCTGGTGAACCCGGCCGGCTGGCTGACGTGATGATCGGTATCTAGTTGTCCTGCGGTCGTTCGTCCTGCTGGAGCAGGCCGCTGAGCGCGGCCCAGCGCGGGTCGACTGCCTCCTCGTGCTTGTGGCCGGGCTCGTCCGCCAGGCGCACCCCGCAGTCGGGGCACAGTCCCGGACAGTCGTCCGTACACAAGGGCTGGAAGGGCAGCGCAAGCACCACCTGGTCCCTCAGCACCGGCTCGAGGTCGATCAGATCGCCCTCCATCCGGCTGGCCTCGTCCGCTTCGGCTTCGCTCTCCGGGTAGACGTACAGCTCCTGGACGTCAGCGAGGAACTCGTCCTCGATATCGACCAGGCACCGCGCGCACTCCCCGACCAGACGACCGCGGGCCGTTCCGGTGACGAGCACCCCCTCGACCACCGATTCCAGCCGTAGATCGAACTGGATCGGATCGCCTTCGGGGACGCCGATCACGTCGATTCCGAGATCTGCCGGAGCCGGTGCCGTGAAGGTGACTTCGCGCTGGGACCCGGCGCGGCGTGTCAGCTCGTGCGTGTCGATCACGAGTGGGGACCGCGGGTCCAAGACGCTCAGGACATCCCTTTCAAGGCGTGGGCAGGCAGGATCTCGGTCTCGTCGAGACCGGTGGTCAACATTACCAAGCCGGCGCCCGAGTGCCCAATTCGGGGCGATTCTAGAGTTTCTGCAGTAACCGCGCGTGAACACCCGGCGGCACGAAGGAGGCGACCTCGCCACCGAGCCGGGCGATCTCCTTGACCCAGCTGGAGGAGATGAAAGCGTTCTCCGAGCGGGTCGGCAGGAACATCGTGTCCACCCCGGTCATGGCGTGGTTCAGCTGCGCCATCTGCAGCTCGTAGTCGTAGTCCGCGGCCGAGCGCAGCCCCTTGACGATCACGCCGGCGCCCTGGGCCCGGCAGTACTCGACCAGCAGGCCCTCGAAGGTGTCGATCCGGACGTTCGGGTACGGCGCGGCGACCTCGGTCAGCATCGCGATCCGCTCGTCCACCTCGAACATCCGTTGCTTGGACAGGTTCACCCCGGCGGCGACGATCACCTCGCCGAAGGCGGCCGACGCCCGGGCGATGACGTCGAGGTGCCCGTTGGTGGGCGGGTCAAATGTCCCCGGAAAGACCGCCGTGCTCATGGCGGTGACCGTACCAAAGCCGGGCCTCGCCGTACTTGCGGTCCCGCAGCGCGGCAAACCCGGCCGGCCACTCCCACGGCTCCCGTTTCCCGCGCTCGACCACGACCACCGCGTCGTCGGCCAGCCATCCGTTCCCCGCCAGCGCGACCAGGATGTCCTGGAGGTCGCCGGTCTCCAGCTTGTACGGCGGGTCGGCGTACACCAGATCGAACACCGCCGGACCGGCCCCGGTGACCAGCTTCTCCACCGGCCGGGTGAGCACGGTCGCCCCGGGCAGCCCGACCGTCCGGACGTTCGCCGTGATCACCTCGGCGGCCCTGCGGTCCGACTCGACGAGCACGACCCGCGACGCTCCACGAGACAACGCCTCGAGCCCGATCGCCCCGGATCCGGCGTACAGATCGAGCACCGCCAGACCGTCGAAGCTGCCGAACTCCGACTCCAGCGACGAGAACAGCGCCTCCCGGACCCGATCCGCCGTCGGCCGCGTCCCGGTCCCCGGCGGTACGGCGATCCGCCGCCCACCGGCCGCGCCTCCGACGATGCGCGTCACGTCTTCTCCAGGTACTCGGTGGTCTCGGACTCCAGCGCGTTGCGCACGAACGACCTGAGGGCCGGGTACTCGGCCAGCTCCGCGTCCACCGAGACGATCGAGTTGGCCACCTGCCGCGCGGCGAAGATGACGTCTTCGTCCCGCAGCACGCTGAGCAGCTTCAGGCTGCTCCGCCGCCCGGACTGCGCCACGCCGAGCACGTCGCCCTCCCGACGGGTCTCGAGGTCGATCCGGGACAGCTCGAACCCGTCCGTCGTCGACGCGACGGCATCCAGGCGCCCGTACGACTTCGAGCCGGCCCACTGATCGGTCACCAGCAGGCACAGCCCGGGCACCCGGCCCCGGCCGACCCGCCCGCGCAGCTGGTGCAACTGAGAGATGCCGAACCGGTCGGCGTCCATGATCACCATCGTCGAGGCGTTCGGTACGTCGACGCCGACCTCGATCACCGTGGTCGCGATCAGCACGTCGACCTCGCCGGCCGCGAACCGCGACATCACCGCGTCCTTCTCGTCGGCCGGCAGCCGCCCGTGCAGGATGTCCACCCGCAGGTCGTGCAGGATCTCGGCCAGCGCCTCGGACACCTGCAGCACCGAGATCGGCGGGCGGGCCTGCTTCTTCGGCCCGTCGCCGTCCTCGTCGCCGGCGACGAACTCGCCTTCCTCGTCGGCGGCGTTCTTCACGTCGTCGCCGATCCGCGGGCAGACGACGTACGCCTGGTGGCCCTTGCCGACCTCCTCACGGACCCGCTGCCAGGCCCGCTGCAGCCAGTCCGGCTTCTCCTTGGCCGGGACCACGGACGACTGGATCGGCGACCGCCCGGCGGGCAGCTCGGTCAGCGTCGACACGGCGAGATCGCCGAACACGGTCATCGCGACGGTCCGTGGGATCGGGGTCGCGGTCATCACCAGCACGTGCGGCGTGTTGTCGCCGGACTTCGTGCTCAGCGCCGCCCGCTGCTCCACGCCGAACCGGTGCTGCTCGTCCACGACCACGAGCCCGAGGTCGGCGAACTGCACCTTGTCCTCGAGGAGGGCGTGCGTGCCGACCACGATCCCCGCTGCCCCGCTGGCCGCGTCGAGCATCGCCGTACGGCGGGCTGCCGCGCCCAGCGACCCAGTCAGCAGGCCAACGCGAGTCGCCCGCTCCGCGCCGCCGAGCATGCCCTCCTCGGCGAGGTCGCCGAGCATCTTGGTGAGCGTCTTGTGGTGCTGGGTGGCCAGGACCTCGGTCGGCGCGAGCAGGACGGCTTGGCCGCCGGAGTCGACCACGGACAGCATCGCCCGCAGCGCGACGACGGTCTTGCCGGAACCGACCTCGCCCTGCAGCAGCCGGTGCATCGGGTGCGGCCGGGCCAGGTCCGCGAAGATCTCCTCGCACACCTCGGACTGCCCCTCGGTGAGCGTGAACGGCAGCCGCTGGTCGAACTCGTCGAGCATGCCACCGGCGGTCCGCGGCCGCGGTACGGCGCTCAGCGCGTCGGTGACCGCCCGGCGCTGGGCCAGGATCGTCTGCATCACCAGCGCTTCCTCGAACCGGAACCGGTGCTGGGCGTCGCGGATGTCCTTCTCGGTGTCCGGCAGGTGCACCTTCTGCAGCGCCTCGCGCAGCCCGAGCAGCTTCTCGTTGCGCCGGATCAGGTCCGGGACCGGGTCGTCGAGGTTGTCGTCCAGGCTGTCCAGGACGATCTTGACCGACCGCTCGATCGTTGCGGTCGGCAACTTGGCGGTGGCCGGGTAGAGCGGCCGGAACGGCCGGGCCCGGCGCTCGATCTCGGCCTCGGTCAGGTCCTCGTCGTCGAGGATCTCGGTGCCCGGGCTCTTCAGCTGCATGATGTCGCGGAACATCGTCACCTCGCCCCAGAACAGGGCGGCGGTGCCGGGCGTCAGCTTGGTCGCCAGCCAGGGCTGGTTGAAGAAGGCCAGCTCCAGGTCGCGGCGGCCGTCGGTGACGACGACCTTCGTCAGCGTCCGGCGCCGGGCCCACTTCTGGACGTCGGCGAGCGGGATCTCGGCCTTGGTGTCCAGCGAGCGGACGTTGACCCGCTTGACCCGGCCGTTCACGGTGGCCTGGTCGCCGACCTCGAGCTCGTCGAACGGGGTCAGTTCACCCTTCTTCAGGTAGCGGCGCGGGTAGTGCCGCAGCAGCTCCCCGACCGCCTCCAGGCCGAGCACTTCCGCGAAGGTCTTGGCCGTCCTGGCACCCAGGAAGTCGCGGAGCTTCCGGTCCATATCCGTCTTCATTCCACCCCGATCAGCAACGGGTACCTTTCCTGACCTCCGTCGTACACCACGACATCGACATCTTTGCGGTTCCGCCGTACGTGCCGCTCCACCGCTTCGACCAGAGCGGGCTCCGCGTCCCGCCCGGTGACGATCGTGAGCAGCTCGCCACCGCCGCCGAGCAGCCGGTCGACCACGCCGATCGCGGCGTCCTCCAGGTCCTCGGTGATCAGCGCGAAGTCGCCGTCGACCACGCCCAGGGCGTCGCCGGTGCGGCACATCCCGGCCATCGTCCAGGCGTCCTTGACCGCGATCGTGACCGCGCCGTGCCGGGTCTGCCCGGCCGCGGCGGACTGGTGGACGACGTCGTCGTCGAAGCTGCGCCCGGGGTCGTGGACGGCGATCGCCGCCAGCCCCTGGACCTGGGCCCGGGTCGGGATGACGGCGACCCGGATCCCGTCCTGCCGGGCCGCGGTCGCGGCGGCCTCGGCGACCGCGATCGAGTCCTTGTCGTTCGGCAGCAGCACGATCTCCGGCGCCTGCGACTGCTCGATCGCCTGGAGCAGCTCACCGGTCGAGCACCGCCGGCCAGGCCCGCCGGTGATCGTGTGCGCGCCCGCCTCGGCGAACAGCGCGGCCAGCCCCTCGCCGGCCACGACCGCGATCACCGCGCGGCCCGGAGCGGGCTCGTGCTGGTGCGCCTGATCGGCGAAGTGGGTGACCCGGATCCGGTGCGGCCGGCCGATGTCGATGCCCTGCTCGATCGCCGCGCCCACGTCGTCGGTGTGGACGTGCACGTTCCACAGGCCGTCACCGCCGACGACCACGACGGAGTCGCCCAGCCCGGCCAGGGTCTGCCGGAAGTCGCCGACCTTGTCGTCCGGCGCGTCCAGCAGGTACATCACCTCGTACGCCGGGCCGTCCTGGCTCTCGGCGCTCTCCCCTTGCGGCTCCACTCGAGCCGGTACGTCGACCCGCACGTGCCGGCCGGTCAGCACTGACTCCATCGCGCCGAGGATTACGACCAGGCCGGCTCCCCCGGCGTCCACGACCCCCGCGCGCCGCAGTACGTCGAGCTGCTCGGTCGTCTTGGTGAGCGCCTGGCGGGCAGACGCGACCGCGGCCAGGCAGACGTCGGCGAGGCTCTTGCTGTCGTTGGCGACTGTCATCGCCCCGCTCGCGGCGGCCCGGGCGACGGTGAGCATGGTGCCCTCGACCGGCTGCGCGACCGCGCCGTACGCGGCGTCTGCGGCGTACCGGAGGGCGTCGGCGAAGGCGACGGCCTCGCTCATCCGGGGATCGGCCAGTACGGCGTTCTCGTCGGCGTCGGGGTGTCGCGGCAGGTTCTCGGCCAGCCGGAGGCCGAAGGCGCGGACGAGCTGGGAGGTGATGACGCCGGAGTTGCCGCGGGCGCCGAGCAGAGCGCCGCGGCCGAACGCCTGGACCGCCTCGACGAAGGTCAGCTCACCCGCGGGCAGCGCGTCGCAGGCGGCCTCCCAGGTGAGGTAGAGGTTGGTCCCGGTGTCGCCGTCCGGCACCGGGTACACGTTCAGCTCGTCGATCTCGGTCCGCGCCCGGCCCAGCTCGGCCAGCGCGGTCCGAGCCCAGGCCCGCAACACCTCGACGGTCAGTTCCTCCACGCCCGGAAGGCTAACCGGTCCGCTTACCATGTGCTGTGCTCTCCCCGATCTTGTTCTCGGTTGCTGCCGACAGTTACGAGTGGGCGGTGCGGGAGATCCGGGCCGAGTTCGGCCGGGAGGTGCGGATCGAGCGGGTCAGCGGCGACCTCGGGCGGGTCGCCGGTCCGCCGGTCGAGGAGCTGGCCGCGGTGTGTGACGCCGGGCGGATCATCTTCGTCCGGCACCTGACCACGGAGGTCGCGAGCTTCGACGAACTGCCGCCCGACTACGAGCTCGCAGATCTGGTGCTGGGCGAGCTGCCCGACTACCCGAAGGCACTCGCCGTTCAGGCCTGGACCGACGGAGCGGGCACCGGCGGCTCGTACTACCACCGGCTGCACGACGCGCTCGCGGGCCGTGGGGTGACGGTCACGCGATCCGGCCAGGAGGTTGTCGTCTCCTGCTTCGTCGGGCGCCGGGGCATCCTGCTCGGCATCAATCGCCTCGAGCACAGCCTGTCGGACTGGCCGGGTGGGCGGATGCGGCTGGCTCGGTCGGAGGACCGGGTGTCCCGCTCGGAGTTCAAGCTGGAGGAGGCGATCGCCACCTTCGGGCTGGAGTTGCCCGCCGGCGGGAAGGCGGTGGATCTGGGCGCCTCGCCGGGCGGCTGGACCCGGATCCTGCGGCTGCACGGGCAGGAGGTCTGGTCGGTGGATCCTGGCGCGCTGGACCCGCGGCTGCGCGGTGACCGCCGGATCCACCACGCGGCGACGACGGCCGGGCGGTTCTTCGCGGAGAACCGGGTCCGCTTCGACGTGGTGGTGAACGACATGCGGATGGATCAGGTCATGAGCGCCCGGATGATGGTCGACGCGGCGGCGCACCTGCGCCGGGGCGGGCTGGCGGTGGTGACGCTCAAGGGTGGCGGGAAGAACCCGCTGGAGGGCGCCCGGCGCGGGATGGACGTGCTGCGGCAGGAGTACGCCGTACTGCACGCGCGGCAGCTGCATCACAACCGGAACGAGATCACCGTCATCGGCAAACGTGAATAGGCGCCCGGGATGATCCCGGGCGCCTCTTCAGGCCCTACAACGGAGAAAGCTGGGGTCAGCCGACGACGCGCTGGACCTTGCCGGCCTTGATGCAGGACGTGCAGACCTTCAGGCGGGTCGGGGTGCCCTTGATGAGCGCCCGGACCGGCTGGATGTTGGGGTTGAACCGCCGGGGCGTGCGAGCCTTGACCCGGCGGATCATCGCGCCCTTACCCAGGCGGGCAACGTTGTTGCCGAACGTCGGCTGCTTGCCGCAGACATCGCACTTCTTAGACATGATTCTCCGTGTTCAGGGTCGTGACACCGACAGACCATGTTACATGGGCGTCTGCGCACGACCAATTCGGCTCGAGACGTGGTTCGGCTGTGTGTTCAGGCTGTGCGTTCAGGCTGTGAGCCAAGCCACTTCCTCGTCGGTGAGGTCCACCGACAGCCCCGGCATCGAGGTCCTGGTCTCGCTGATGTGCCGTGGCCCGATCAGCGGGAACACCGGGTACGGCTGGTGCAGCAACCAGGCCAGCGCGATCGCCGTCGGCTCGACGCCCTTGGCGGCGGCGAGCTCCCGGGCGCGGTCGAGCCGCTGGAAGTTCTCGTCGGAGTAGAAGCAGCGGACCAGTTCCTCGTCCGAGCGGTCCTCCGGCTTGGCCCGTCCGGTGAAGAACCCGCGCGCCTGGCTCGACCATGGGAACAGCGCGACCTGCCGGTCCCGCAGCCACGCCTGCGACTCGTCGTCGGCGACGTGCCGGCAGCCCTTCCACGGTACGTCGTACGCCCGGGCGAGGCTGAGGTGGTTGCTCAGCAGGGTGAACGGCTGCTTGCCGTTGGCCTCGGCGTACGCTCCTGCCTCGTCGAACCGCGAGGTGGACCAGTTGGAACCGCCGTACGCCTTGATCCGGCCGGCCTTGAAGTGCTCGTCCAGGACGTCGACGAACTCACCGACGGCGATGTCCTCGTTGTCGCGGTGCATCAGGTAGAGGTCGACGTGGTCGGTCTGCAGCCGCTCGAGGCTCTCGTGCAGCTGCCGGGTGATCGACTCGGGGTCGCAGTGCGGGGTGTGCGCGCCCTTGCCGATGACAACGACCTGGTCGCGGTTGCCGCGGGAGGTGATCCACTGGCCGAGCAGCTTCTCGCCACGTCCGCCGCCGTAGATGTAGGCGGTGTCGAACGTGGTGCCGCCGCGCTCGACGAAGTCGTCGAAGATCGCCGCCGCGTGGGTGAGCGTCTGCTGGTTGTCCACGCCCATGACGAGCCTGGACACGTCCTTGTCCAGACCGGGCACGCGGCCGTACTTCATCGGGGCGTCAGCGCGCTTGGCCAGCGGCCGTCCGGTCGCGGTCGGGATGATCGCGTCGTCCCGCTCGCTCGCGTACTGCTGCCCGATCGCCTTGCGCCACTCGTCCTGGACGGTCAGGTTGCCGAGGGTGTCGGCCCAGCTCATCTCGGGCGCCTGCCGCTGCTCGATCGCGGCCGCGACCGCCTCGGCTTCGGCGGCGTAGATGAGGGCGGGGTCGGCGGAGATGTCGCGCGGCTCCTCCCCCACCTTGTGCAGGGTGACGTGGGTCGGCTTGCCGTCGCCGCCGAACCACGGGTCCTCGATGACCAGGTAGCCCTCGCTGCCGAAGATGCGGACCTGGTTCTGGTCCTGCAGCCGCACGCCGGTGCTGACCTGAGCGGTCACGCCACCGTCGAAGAACAGCGTCGCCACCGACCACTCGTCGGCGCCGGTCTCGCCGACGTGACCGACCGCGGTCACCGCGGCGGGGTCGGCGTACGGCTGCCCGGTCGCGGCGCCGGCGATCAACCGGGCGTACGACACCGGGTACCCGCCGACGTCGAGGATCCCGCCACCGGCGAGTTCGTCGGCGAAGATCCGGCTCTCCGGCCGGAACCCGGCGGCGAACGCGAACGTGGCCTGGATCTGGTGGACGGTGCCGAGCTCGCCGTCACGGACCAGCTGGGCGACCAGCTTGGTCTGCGGCAGGCAGCGGTACATGTACGCCTCCATCAGGAAGACGTTGTTGGCGACCGCGGCCTCGATCATCGCCTCGGCCCAGGCCTTGTTGATCGCGAGCGGCTTCTCGCACAGCACGTGCTTGCCGGCTTCGGCGGCCTTGATCGCCCACTCCGGGTGCATCGGATGTGGGGTGGCGATGTAGACCGCGTCCACGGTCTCGTCGGCCAGCAGGTCGTCGTACGAGCCGTGCCGGTTCTGGATGTCGTACTTGTCCGCGAAGGTGTTGGCCGAGTCGATCGACCGGCTGCCGACGGCGACGACCGTGTTGGCCGCCGACGTCGGCACCTGGCCGGCGAACCGGGACGCGATGTTCCCGGTGCCGATGATTCCCCAGCGGAGCCTGGTGTCAGTCAAGAGGTGTCCCGTTCGGTTGAGGGGTCAGAATTTCATCGCGCCGGCGGCGATGTCGGCGATGAAGTGGCGTCCACCGATGATGAAGACGCCGATGAGTGGGATCACACTCATCAAAGCACCTGCCATCACCATGGAGTAGTCGGTTCCGTAAATGCCGTTCAGCTGCTGCAGCGCGACCTGGAGCGGGAGCTTGTTCGGGTCGGTCATCACGATCAACGGCCACAGGTAGTCGTTCCAGACGTTGATGAAAGTGAAGATGCCCAGGAACGCCAGACCGGGCCGCAGCACCGGGATGCCGACGGTGAGGTACTGGCGGAAGAAGCCGGCGCCGTCGACCTTGGCGGCCGCGATGAGCTCGTCGGGGATGGCGCCGCGGGCGTACTGGCGCATCCAGAAGATGCCGAACGCGTTCGCGGCACCGGGAATGATGAGCGCCTTCAGCGACCCGATCCAGCCGAACTCGGCCAGCGTCACGAACTGCGGCACCAGCGACAGCTGCGCCGGGATCATGAACGTTGCCAGCAGCAACCCGAAGAGCCAGTTGCGGCCGGGGAACTCGTACTTGGCGAACGCGAACGCGGCCAGTGAGTCGAAGAACAGCACCAGCACGGTGACCGCGACCGAGACGATCAGGGTGACCAGCATCGAGCCGAAGAAGTCGATGTTGTCGAGCACCTTGCCCATGTTCTCGAACAGGTGCGAGCCGATCACCAGTTTCGGCGGGTAGCTGAAGATGTCCGGGGTGGTGTTGGAGGCCATCACCACCATCCAGTAGAAGGGGAAGATCGACAGTACGACGCCGAACATCAGCACCACGTGGCTGATCAGGTTGCGGGTCCGGTCAGCTCGCATCGGCGGTCTCCTTCACGTTGCGGCGGGCGGCGCGCCGGCCGATCCGGTCCTCGCCACCGCCGATCAGCCTCCAGTTGATGATGCTGAACAGCACGATCAGGATGAACAGGGCCCAGCCGATCGCGGCGCCGTACCCGAACTGGTTGTCCAGGAACGCGCTCTCGTACAGGTACGACACGATCGTCATCCCAGCCCCACCCGGGCCGCCGGTGTCACCGAGCAGCACCTGGGACTCGGTGAAGATCTGCAGGCCGCCGATGGTCGAGGTGACCGCGGTGAACAGGATCACCGGGCGCAGCAGCGGGACCGTGATCCGCCAGAACGTCTGCCGCGGTGAGGCGCCGTCGACCTTGGCGGCTTCGTAGACGTCGTTCGAGATCGCCTGCAGGCCGGCCAGGAAGATGATCGCGTTGTAGCCGACCCAGCGCCAGGTGACGATGGTGGCGATCGCGATCTTGATCCCCCAGGGCTGGGTGAGCCACTCGATCTTGGTCAGCCCGATCGACTGCAGGAACGCGTTCAGCAGGCCGAAGTTGTTGCTGAAGATCGAGCCGAACACCATCGTGACGGCGACGATCGAGGTGACGTTCGGGATGAAGTACGCGATCCGGTAGAAGCTGCGGAACCGGGTCGCGTTGTGCAGCGCGTTGGCGATCACCAGCGCCAGCAGCAGCATCGGCACGGTCGAGAGCACCCAGATGATGAGCGTGTTCCCGATCGACTGCCAGAACTTCGGGTCGGCGAGCAGGTAGTTGTACTGCTCCAGCCCGACCCATTTCATCTCGCCGATGCCGTCCCAGGAGTGGAACGAGATCCAGATCGAGAACAGGATCGGGAACGCGCCGAACACCGCGAACAGGATGAAGAACGGCGAGATCGCGGCGTACTGCGGCAGTGCCTGGCGGTACTTGCCCGGTGGCTTCTGACCGGGCTCCTTGGTGGTGCTGATCGTGGCCGGGAGTGTCTTGCTGGTCACTGCCATCTCAGATCGCCCCCGCTCGGGTGAGTTCGCGTTCGACCGACCGCTGCGCGTCGGCCCACGCCTGGTCGGGCGACTTGCCGGCGGTCTCGACGTTGACGAGCTCGGCGGCGATCGGCGAGCCGATGATCGAGTCGTACGGGCTGAAGTAGGCGCCCGGGTACTTCTTGGCGGACTCGCCGAAGACGTCGACGATCCGCTGGCCGCCGAAGAACGGGTCCGGCGCGGTCATCCGCTCGTCGGTGTAGCTGGCCGGCGTGGACGGGAACAGCACCGGGTCCAGGAACGCCTGGGCCTGGTTCTTCGACGACTCCAGCCAGCTGATGAAGGCGAACGCGGCTTCGGGGTTCTTGCAGTACTTCGTGATCGCCAGGAAGGATCCGCCGCGGTTGCCGGCACCACCAGGAGCTGCCGTGACCCGCCAGAGTCCCTTGGTCTTCGGGGCCGCGTTCTTCGGCCCGAGCTGGGCCCACCAGACGGCCGCGTTGTAGGCGACGAGCTTGCCGTTGGTGACGACTGCGTCGGCGTCGGTCGTGTCCTGCTGCGCGTTCGCGGACAGCCCTTCCTTGACCACCCGGATCGCGAGGTCGAACTGTTCGCGGATGTGGTCCTGGTCCCCGATGTACTGGCCGTCCTCGGTCATGTAGCGCTTGGACTGCTGCGCGAGCGCGTAGCTGTAGATGCCGGTGATGTTGTCGGTGATCGCCGAGCCGGGCACGGCAGCCTTCAGCTTCTTGCCGAGCTCGATGTAGGCGTCCCAGGTCGGCGCCAGCTCGGCGACCGCGGCGGGATCGGTGTCGATCCCGGCCTTCTGGAGCATGTCCGTGCGGTAGAACAGCGCGGTCGGCCCGGTGTCCATGGGGTAGGCCATCATCTTGCCGTCGGGGGTGATCCCGAGCTTCCACTTCCAGGCCAGGAAGTCGGACTCGTGCTCGTCGGCGCCGAGGCTCTTGAGGTCGACGAACTGGTCGGCGTTCGGGAAGTAGGTCGCGACGTCGTCGTTGATGGCGACGATGTCCGGGACCAGCGACTTGCCGGCCAGCGAGGTGAGCACCTTGGTCTTGTAGCTGGTGCCGATCCGGGTCATCGCCAGGCGCATGCCGTCGTACCCGGGAATCGCCTGCTCGGCCTGGCCGATCAGGTCGTCGTTCACCGAGCCGACCCAGGTCCACATGCTGAGCTCGTCGGACCCGCCGAGCGAACTTCGGCCCCCGCAGCCGGTGAGGCCGGCGGTGCTCGCGGCGGCGCCTAGCGCCAGGAACTTCCTTCTGCTCACTGTCATACGCCTTCACCTGGCGCTTTCTGTGTTCATTTCCGCCGGAAGTTGTCCATAATTGTTCAGGCACCGACTAGGTAAGCGCATACCGCTGAACCGGTCAAGGCCCCATCGTTGCCGCCTCCGGTCACCAGGCGCGGGACTGACAGGATGGCGGCATGATCTCCGCCGTACTCTTCGACGCCGACGGCGTCATCCAGCGCCCGACCATCGACTGGTGGTCCCGGCTGACCTCGTTCGTCCCCGCCGACGGCGCCGCGTTCGTCGCCGACCTGATGGCGGCGGAGAAGCCGAGCCTGGTCGGGAAGGGCGACTTCCGGGAGGCGGTGGCCGAGGTCCTGCGGCGGTGGGACTCGCCGGTGTCCCTGGAGGACGCGCTGGAGCCGTGGACCTGGTTCGCGGCCGAGCCGTTGGTCGTCTCGTTGATTGCCGAGCTGCGCGCTTTGGGCATTGGTTGCCACCTCGCCACCAACCAGCAGGCGTACCGGCGGGCGATCATGCAGGACGAACGCGGGTACGGCGAGTGGTTCGACCAGACCTTCTACTCGTGCGATCTCGGGCTGGCCAAGCCCGATCCGGCGTACTTCCGGTCCATCCTCGGCACCCTGGAGATCCCCGCGTCGTCGGTGCTGTTCATCGACGACAACGAAAGCAACGTGGCAGGTGCTCGGAGCGTCGGACTGCACGCCGAGGTGTACGACCTGTCGTCCGGCGTGGACACGCTGACTGCGCTGCTTCGCCAGTACGAACTCTTGTGATGTCTCCGCGGTTGTGGCATCGTCGCCCGGCAGATGACAACGTAGGACAGTCACCAGCCGCTCCTGGAGGCACCGCATGTCCGATCGACGACGTCTCACCCGCCGCCATGCCCTCGGCCTGACCGCCGGCGTCGGTCTTGGCTCACTAGCTCCGTCCTTCACACTTCCCTCGTTCGCCGGCCCGGTGTCGTCGTACCCGAAAGGCCAGCGGCCACGGCTGCTGAACGTTCTGGACGAGTCGACCCTGAGCCTTGCCGAGCGCACACTCGCGACCACGCTGCAGGGCCTGCTGGCTCGGGGCGGCAGCGAGACGCTGTACCTGAACATCCCCTCGCTCGGCTACCAGTTCTGGCTCGACGACCTGGTCTCCCGGTACGGCGTCCAAGCCCGCGCCGGTGACCTGTGGAAAACCGTCGGCCGGTCGCGCGTCGACGGATATGTTCTCTTTCGAACGGGCACCCCGTCGGTCAATGTGGCGACCACGCTCGCCGGGCTGACAGGTGCTGTGGCTGTCGAGGAGAGCTTGGAGGCACTCGCGATCCGGAACGGGTTGCGCAAGGTCCTGGACGTGCGGGACAAGGACGACCGTTGGGTCCTGGACAACTACTGGCCCCGGTTGCGGCACGACGTCGCGATCGAGCAGCGAGCAGACATTCCGGAACGACTGCGGGACTACGTCACGATGGCGGGGACGCTCGCCTTCTTCGACGGCAACTCGGCCTTCCGGGCCGAGGTGGTCGACGCGCTCGACGACGACGCGACGGTGATCGGCTGGGGCGATGCGTCGCAGGGCGAGGACAAGTTCATCGGTCCCAACTCCGACGCCGGCGTCAAGGCGATCCCTGCCGACCACGCGCGCAACCTGTCGGTGTTGTCCGGTATCCGCGAAGACCGGTTGAGTCAGGGCGGAGGGGGTGGGGGGAGGGTCCCCGAACCGGATCCGAACGCCCACTACGTGACCTTCCTGATCACCGACGGCGACAACATCCAGTGGATGCTGGGCGACTTCCCCACCGACAAACGCTGGTTCGGCAGCCCGCTGCGCGGCCAGGTGGATCTCGGCTGGGGCATCTCCCCCTCACTCATCGACCTGGCCCCGTCGGTGATGCGCTGGTACTACGACCAGTCCGTCAAGGACCGCTGGGTCGTAGGCCCCTCAGGTGGCGGCTACATGTACCCGAGCCGCTACCCGGCAGCCGCCCTCGACAAGCACACGTCCTCCTTGGCGAGCTCCATGGAACGCGCCGACCTGTCCGCCGTCCAGATCATCGACTTCGACTCCTTCCAGGACAAGCGACTCTGGTCGTCGTACCTGAAGCACCCTCAGATCGACGGCCTCATCTACCTCGAGTACTCCCGCTACGACAGCCACAAGGGCAAGGTCGTCTGGTCCGAAGGCAAACCCGTCATCTCGGCGCGCACCATGCTCTGGGAAGGCCTCGAAGGGGCTGACGAGGCCTCGGTCACCACCGAACTCAACACCGCCACCCGCAACCCTCGCTCCACCGCCGGCTACTCGGTCGTGTTGTGGCACGCGTGGAGCAAGTCCGTCGACAACGTGATGACTGTCGTCAACGGCCTTGCTCCTCACGTGAAGATCATCCCGCCAGACACCTTGGTGAAGATGGTCGGCGAGTACGCCAAGCCCTAGGCGGTCAGAGCTCGCGGTAGTAGACGGCGACCGGGAGCTGGACGCAACCGAGGCTTTCGTAGAGGGCTCGGGCCGGTGCGTGGAAGTCATCGCCACCGGCGCCGATCTCAACGACCTCGGCGTCCAGCTCTCGCATCGCACCGAACGCGTGCTCACACAGCGCGGTGCCAACTGATCCTCGCCGCTGCTCGGCTGCGACAGCCAGGATCGTGACGGTGCCGTTCCGGCGAGCCGGGTCGACGCTCCACGCGACGTACCCGGCCAGTACGTCGCCTTCTTCGGCAACCGCGACGTACTTGTGTTGACCGGGATCGTGGAGCCCGGCGACCTGCCGGCGGTAGTCGCCGCGCCAGTCACCGTGCTGGTTGGCGAAGATCACCTCGCCGACCAACGGCCGGAACGACTGCTCGTAGAACGGCCCGAAGGTCTCGATAGTCAGCTCGGTGAGCCGAGCGAGGTCAGCATGAACGTACGAACGAATGAGCATGAAGTGTGCCTCTCGCACTGAAGGGGAATCGGGCAGGACCTGACCCGTCCGCGCTGACAATGCAGCGGCGGGTCACCTTCAGCGGCGAATACGCCAGGCAGCGAAACACTCCATGCGCCCCATGCTACGGGCGCCAACGTCGTCGATCAGCTCGCCCGACGTCTCCCACTCGCCGGACCTTGCAGCCAGGCGCTCCTGCTCGCCGAGCTGGGGCTCGACAGACGGCCGACACCAGCACCAGCACCGACATCGCCACCGACGTTGGCATGCGGAGGCAACTGCCGCCGGCTCCCAGTTCGAAACTTCGGGCTCCACCGGTCAGCTCATCGGTCAGCAGACACCCGTTCGTGCCTGACGTGGCGGAGGCGTGGAGCAGTCGCTGCCGCCGCCGCCATCGCACCCATCTGGCTGTACCCATGTGATCGAGCGGTTGGACGAGCTTCGGCTTCAGCTGACATGGCCGTAGGACCTGCGGGTGACACGGGCGTAGGACCTGCGGGCGGGAGAGTGAC
>NZ_JBITJU010000022.1:0-174352 GCF_044460355.1 Kribbella sp. NPDC050124 | reverse complement strand
CGGCACCAAGGTCGACCTGATCGGCCGCATCGGTGCCATCCTCATCGACGCCGTTCTACCCACCCGACGCGCCCGAACACACGCCCGCGCGGTCAAACGAGCTATATCCAAGTACCGCGCCAAAGCCCGCGACGTCGACCGCCGCACCCACCCAACCACCATCCACATCGCGATCAGCCCCTTGCCCCACACGCCAGACGGCTAACCGAATGGCGTTGACCCTAATCCTGTGTCCAGCACCACACCACCACCCCCACTGGTCCGATTACACCCCGTGCCCACACCCCCCGCCAAGAGAAACGCCCCACCGTCATCCGTCAACGCGTGCCGCTACGCATGTTCCTACGTCACCCGCTCGCGCCCCGCTGCACCCGGTCGACTAGCGAATTTCCTCAATCAGGTCGACCGCTTCGTCCATCCAGTATTTGTCGCGGAGCGTCGCAAGGAAGTCGTCCACCGAGACCGGCGGCTGTCGACGTCGCTCGGTCAGCTTCACTACCGCCTTCAAGGCGCGCGGGGGTGAAACAGCAACCGTGTTGGCGGCGAACTCGCTCGGCGCGAGGACCTCGATGCCGTGCGGAACCTTCGCCTGCGGGAAGTCCTTGAGATTGACCGTGACGATAGCGCCGGCATGGCCGGCGACGGCGGCCGCGACGACGTGCTCGTCATCGGGGTCCGGGAGCCCGAAGGTTCCTTCGTACGGTTCCCAGTTGCGCACCTCGGCATCGTCGAAGTGAGTACGCATCTGCTCGATCAGATATGCGGCACGTCGCTCCGCTTCGGCGCGTGCGAACCCGCGATCTTCGACGAGCTTGTCGATCTCGTGGTCGTGAAGCTCATCGAGGATCGCACTGCTCCAGAGTGGGCGATAGAGATTCTCGACGGCCAAGCTGAGGAGGAAGTCCCGCTGGCGACTGGGCCAGAGGACGCAGGTATCGAGGAGTGCCGCGAACACCCGCGCGATCATGCCAGAGAGCGACCGCTCGACGCACTTTCAGTGACCGGCGGCCTTTCGTCGTTGTTCGGCGCGCTGTTTGCGGATTCGCTTGAGTCGTTCGTTCACGGCGGCAGGGTCTTCGTCTTCGCTCACGTCGACGGATGTGTCGGCGATTGCCTGATACTGACGTTGGCGGCGGGCTTCGCGGTAGGCCAGGAGGTCGCGCAGCAGGATCTTTCGCCGGTTGCCGATTCGCTCGCAGGCGAGTTCGCCGGCGTCGATGAGGCGGATCACTGTCGGTCGGCTGACTCCGAGGAGGTCGGCGGCTTGCTGAGTTGTCAGCTTCGGCATTGTCGGCGAGATCGTGACTGCCTTGCCCGCGGCTAGTGCGGCCACTGCTTGCAGCAGAACCTTGTGGAGGGCTTCAGGGAGCTCGATCTGGTCGTGTTCCTCGGCGCCGGCGAGAAAGTAGCGCGGCTTGAGTCGCCCCCGCTTCTTGGTCTGGTGGGCATCCAGAAAGCTGGCGACCGACGCCAACTGCTCCTGCTCATCGGGCAGGTAGGTCTGCGACTCGAGGAACTCGGCAGTCATGACGCCCTCCGTGACCGAACGTTGCGAACGTAGTTTCGGAACGTTCGAATATGGTCGCACGGGTGGTGACCGTCGTGCAAGCTCCGCTCAGGCGGACGTGGTCGCTGCGATTCCCCGTGCCCCTACTCCGCCCGTGGGAACTTCGGTTGGTGAGCCGACACCAAGCAGGTCGGTGCATGTCAGCACCCAACCTTCTTTCTCCTCTGCGTTGCCTGTGCGGCGTGCGTCGATGGATCTCGGTTGGCGGGACCACGATGCGGTCGATTGAGCGGCAGTAGCCGCGCAGGAGGGCGCGTGGGGCGACCCACTCGCGCGGGGCGGGTGGGTTGGCCCGAATTCAGGTGCAACCTCGTGGGTTGGGGATTTCGTCTTGAGGGGGAGTTGGAGAGTGGAGGAACCAGATGGCGGAGCGGGACCGGGAGTTCGTCGAGTTCGTCGAGGCGGCCGGGGCGTCGTTGCGGCGGACGGCGTACCTGGTGGGTGGGGACCGGGATCGGGCGGACGACATCGTTCAGGACGCGCTCTACAAGCTGTATCTGGCTTGGCCGAAGGTACGGCGGACCGGGAACCCGTTCGCGTACGCGCGCCGGATGGTCGTGAACGTGGCGCACGACGGGAAGCGGCGCCCGTGGCGGCGGGAGGTCTCGACCGCCGACGTACCTGATCGGATGGAGCGGGACGACTTCGTCAGCGGGTACGCCGAGCGGAACGAAGTACTCGAGGCACTTCGCGGGCTCGCGCCACGGCAGCGGGCTTGTGTGGTGCTGCGGTACTACGAGGACCTGTCCGTCGAGCAGACCGCGGAGATCCTGGGGTGCTCCGCGGGCACGGTGAAGAGCCAGGCGGCGCGCGGCCTCGACACTCTCCGGAAGGCGATCGACCGGGCGCGGCGGACGAGCCGGGCGTTGTGAAGGAGAGCGAGATGGAAGACGTACGCGAGGTCCGCGCGGAACTGCAAAGGCTGGTCGAAGCGGAGGACCTGGGGCCGTTCGACACCGATGAGCTACTGGCCCGGGGCCGTCGCGGGCGGCGGCGCCGTACGGTCCTGGCCGCGGGCGCGGCAATCAGTGGTGTGGCTGTGGTCGCACTGGTCGTGAGCCTGGTGCCGGGTGTCGGCGTGGCCGACAAGCAGCCGGGACTTGCCGGCGATCCGAACCAGAACTCGCAGTTCGAGGCAGTGCCGGGGATCGAGCGCGGCGAGGAGGCCACCGGCCAGACGATCACGAAGGAAGAGGCAGTACGGCGCTGCGCCCTGCGGTACCCGGAGCAGAAGAAGGCGCTCCAGGCAGCGGCCTCGGTGAAGGCCGGCAGCACGGTGATGTACCAGTTCGAGATGGGTGCGAAGTTCGCGGCGTGCACGATTCCCGGTGGCGACAAGCCGAAGCCGGAACTGGTCAAGGCAGCCGAGAGGGATCCGTTGCCGAAGACTGCGGCCGGGCAACTGCGGAACTGTTCGGTGCAACTCTGGGTCGACCTGACCGGGTGGCGCGTGATGGCGGCGGACCAGTCGACGCGACTCGCTACGGCGGTGATCGTTGCAGTCTCGCCGTCCGGACGGAAGGCGGTCGCGTGCCAGCTCCAGCCGCAGGCGCTCGGTGATCCGATGCCGGGTGCGACGCCGTTCCTGACCCTGAAAGCGCTCGGGCTGAGCGACCCGGTGGTCACGCCAGGCAAGGGATCCAAGCCTGCCGACCTGTTCGTTGCGGGTGGTGGCAGCGGGGGCTTCTGCCCTGGTACGCCGTGCACGAAGCAGTACAACTACACCGGCTGGGGACGGGTGTCGTCGACCGCGACCAAGGTCCGGCTCGAGCTGGGGCCCGGTCCGGTCCACGATGTCGAGGTCACCGATGGATGGTTCGCGTTCACCTGGGTGAGCCCGGGGTCGGCGACCAAGGTGAAGGCTCCGAAACTTACGGCGTACGACAAGGCCGGCCGGGTCGTGAAGATCATCCGATGAGGGTTGAGGCCGTCATGAACAGGCCGAGCAGCAACGCCAGCACAGCCGCTCCAGCCCCCTTCGGCCGCTCTGCCGGAGGGGGCCCACCCGGCCACGCCCGCCCATGCGGATCAGCCCAAGGCTGCTGCGTGTGCGTGGACGAGGCGTTGGGGTCGGGCGGCGGGCTGTAGCTCAGGAGACTCCCCACTGGGATCACAACAAGCCCCATGAATACCAGCCCCACCGGTCCACCTGTGTCGGGTAGGAGCAGGCGGGCGGTTGCGTAGGGGTCAGGCGGTGCGGCGGCGGAGGGTGGCGGCGCCTAGGCCTAGGGCAGCGAGGATGAAGGCGATCACGACGAGGGCGTCCGCGCCGGCGCCCGCGCCGAAGCCGTTGCCTTGGGCAACGCTGGTGACCGCGTCGACGGCGTAGGACAACGGCAGTACGTCGCTGATCGCGTGCAAAACCCCAGGGAGTTGATCGCGCGGCACGAGCAGACCGCACAGAAGTATCTGCGGAATCATCACCGCCGGCATCATCTGCACCGCCTGGAACTCGGTCGCCGCAAATGCACTGGCAAACAACCCAAGCGCCGTACCAAGAACACCGTCGAGAACCGCGACAACCCCGAGCTGCCAAGCGGCCCCGCGAATGTCCAAATCCAGCGCGTAAAGCGCAATCGACACCACGACCAACGCCTGTACGACGGCAATCAGCGCAAACGCCAGCGCATACCCGAGCAGGAAATCGAGCTTCCCCATCGGCATCGTGAAGAGGCGCGACAGCGTCCCGGTGGACCGTTCGCGCAGGGTCGCGACCGAGGTGACGACGAACATGATGATCGACGGGAACACCGCCAGCAGTGGACCGCCGATCCGGTCGAACGTGGTCGGCGAATCGGTGAACATCCACCACATCAGGCTGACCAGAAGCGCCGGCAGCACGATCAGCATGGCGACCGTGCGATGATCACGGCGGAGCTGGGCGAGGACCCGCGCGGCGACAGCCAGGGTGACTCGGAGCGTCATCGCGCACCTGCCTTCCGCTCGATCAGGGTGAGGAAGACCTGCTCGATGTCGTCGGTGCCGACCGAGTCGAGCAGCGCTTGCGGGGTGTCGTCGGCGAGCAGGTCGCCGTCGCGCATCAGCAGCAACCGGTCGCAGCGGATCGCCTCGTCCATCACGTGACTCGAGACGAGCAACGTCGCGCCGGCGTCCGCCAGTGAGTGGAACAACTGCCACAGATCCCGCCGAAGCACCGGATCCAGACCCACCGTCGGCTCGTCGAGGACAAGCAGCTCGGGACTGCCCAGCAGCGCCGCGGCGAGCGAGGCGCGCGACTGCTGACCGCCGGACAACCGATCCACCCGCGCGTCAGCGTGCGAGCGCAGATCGACCGCGTCGATGACCCGGTCCACGTCGTCGGACGACACCCCGAGCACGGCGGCGTAGAAGCGCAGGTTCTCGGCGACGCTCAGATCGCCATACACGCTCGGCTCCTGGGTGACGTACCCGATCCGGCCACGCAGCTTGGCCGCTCCGGCGGGCTCACCGAGTACGGCGATGTCGCCGGTGACCTTGGCCTGGAGCCCGACGATCGCCCGGATCAGCGTGGTCTTGCCGCAGCCGGACGGACCGAGCAGCCCGGTCACCGTCCCGGTCCGGAGGTCGAACCCGACCCCGTGCAGGACCTCCCGGTCGCCCCGGACCACCACGACGTCCCGGCAACTCACCGCGTTTTTCATCATGTGATGAATTTAGCGCGCGACACAGCCCGTCCGCAAGTGCACGACCTCAGGTCAGCGCGAGCCCGTCGCGTCGACCAGCGGGTCCAGGTCCGGGTCGCCGTACCGCTGCCGCATCGCCCCGAACGTGGCGACCGCGTGATGCCGACGCCCGTGTGCCGGGAGCAGAAGCGACTCAGCTCATCCGGAAGGCCGCGGCACTCGGCGCGTACGAGCGATGCAGATCGCGGATCTCGCGATCCGAAGGAATCTGCATCAGCCGGTCAGGTGCAGCTGCAGCACCGGGGCCAGCCGGTCGATCAGGTCGGCCAGGTCCGTGGACGCGACCGGCTCGAGACCGACCAGGTAGCGGGCCATCGCGACCCCGATCAGCTGCGTCGCGACCATCGTGACGCGAAGCTGCGCGTCAGGTACGTCGAGGGAGCGCGACACCGGCCCGATGATCATCTGGGTGATGCCCTCGCGCATGATCCGGGACACCTCGTCGCTGGTCACCACGCTGCGGAAGATCGCCTTCATCCGCTGCTGTCCCTCGGCCGACTCCCAGACGCCGAGGAACACGGTGGCGATCCGGCGGCCGAGCTGCTCGGGCGGGCCGTCCAGGATCCGTGCGGCGATCTGCCGCGGGTCGACCGGGATGGCCATCGCCTCGATGAACAGCTCGTCTTTGCTGGCGAAGTAGTGATGCACGAGCGCCGCGTCCACGCCGGCCTCGCGGGCGACGGCGCGGATCGACGTGCCGTTGAAACCCTTGTCCGCAAAGGACTTCCGGGCCGCAAGCAGGATCTCACCCCGGGTGTCCGGTCCCCCCGGCCGCCGGCCCGGGCGCCCGTTCCCGGCACCACGGGAGGCGCCACGAGCGGCGCCGCGAGCGGCCGAAGCCTTGTCTCCGGCCGCGGACCGGGTCATGTGGTGAGCTCCGAGATCTCCCCCTCCGGGGTGACGGCGAACGACGAACGCCGGGAGGTGCGGACGAAGTGCTTGCGGGTGAACTCGAGCGACTCGACCAGGTCGACCTCGCGTTCGGACCGGCTGGTCGCGCGCCGGGTGTTGATCTCGATGATGATGTGCCCGCGGAAGTCCTGGTTCGCCAGGCCGTTCAGCAGGTCGGCCGCCCGCTGGGTGCCGCGGCCGGGCACCAGGTGCTCGTCCTTGGCCGAGCCGGTGCCGTCGGTCAGGTGGATGTGGGTCAGGCTCTTGCCCATCGTGGCCGCGAGCTCGACACAGTCCTGCTCGGCCGTCGACGAGTGCGACAGATCCAGCGTGGTGTGTGCGTAGGTCTGCTCGGTCGGGTCCCAGCTCGGCGCGTACGCCTGCAGGCCCTTGCCCGGCGCGCGCCACGGGTACATGTTCTCGACCGCGAAGATCACGCCGGTCTCTTCCTCCAGCCGCGCGATCCCCTCGACGAACCCGCGCGCGTAGTCCCGCTGCCAGCGGAACGGCGGGTGCACGACGACCACGTCCGCGCCGAGCTCCTTCGCGGCCTCGGCACTGCGCTCCAGCTTCCCCCACGGGTCGGTGCCCCAGACCCGCTGCGTGATCAGCAGGCACGGCGCGTGAATCGCCAGCACCGGCAGCTGGTGGTAGTCGACCAGCCGCTGGACCGCGTCGATCTGGGTGCTGAGCGGGTCGATCCCGACCATCACCTCGACCCCGTCGTACCCGAGCCGGGCAGCCAGCTCGAACCCGCTCGCCGTCGACTCGGGGTAGACAGACGCGGTCGACAGGCCGATCCGGGCGGTCTTGCTGGTGGTCATCTGGTGCCTTCGCGGTGGTTCGTCAGGGGTAGTGCTTCATCGGGGTTGCAGCTGGTCGAGCCGGGACAGGATGACACCTTCCCGCAGCGCCCACGGACAGACTTCGAGCGCGGGCAGGTCGAACAGATCCATCACCGCGTCCGCGACCAGGGCTCCGGCGAGCAACTGCGCCGAGCGGCCCACCGACACCCCGGGCAGCTCGGCCCGCTCGTCCGCGGACATCTTGGTCAGCTTCGGCATCCACTCGGCCAGGTCGTCCCGGTTCAGCGTCCGCGGCACGTACTGCCCCTCGTCCGACGGCGCGGCGCCACAGATCCGGGCCAGCGACCGGAAGGTCTTGCTGGTGGCGACCGAACGCTGCGGCTTGCCGGCTCGCAGCACGTCGCCGGCCACCGCGGCCATCTCCATCCGGATCCGCTTCCGCAGCGCCCGGACCTCGTCCTTGTCCGGCGGGTCGTTCGTCAGCCCTTCGCGGGTCAGCCGGCCGGCGCCGAGCGGAGCCGACACCGCGACGGTCGGCTCCTCGTCGGACCCGGCGGCGATCTCCAGCGAGCCGCCTCCTATGTCGAAGACCGCCAAGCGACCCGACGACCAGCCGAACCAGCGCCGTACGGCGAGGAACGTCAGCCGCGCCTCGTCCTCCCCGGTCAGCACCTGCAGGTCGATCTCGGTCTCCTTGCGGACCCGGTCGAGCACCTTCTCGCCGTTCGGCGCCTCCCGTAGCGCGGAGGTGGCGAACGCGAGCACCGACTCGCACCCCTTGTCCTCGGCGAGCTCGGCCGCCTCCTTGACGAACGACACCAAACCGTCGGAGCCGGAGTCGGCGATCTTGCCGTCCTTCTCGAGGTACTCGGCCAGCCGCAGCTCGGTCTTGTGCGAGTACGCCGGCAGTGGCGCCGCACCGCGATGAGCGTCCACCACGAGCAGGTGGACGGTGTTGGATCCCACGTCGAGTACGCCGAGCCGCATACCCTCACGCTACTGGACAGCCGTACGTAGCGTGCCGGGTCGGGCAGGCTTCAAGCGCCGAAGGATGCCCGACCCGGCACGCTTTGGGCCCTATTCGGAGTCGGCGTTCACGCTTGGGCGGTGAAGGCGCGTACGCTTTCCAGGTGCCTGAGGTTTCGCTTGATTTTCCCCGCGCCTGGGTCGAGTTCGTCGACCCCGAGGACCCCGACCAGGTCTTCCGTTGCGACCTGACCTGGCTGACGTCCAACTGGACCTGCATCTTCGGTGGTGGCTGCCGCGGCATCTACAAGGGCCGGCCGAACGACGGCTGCTGCACGCTCGGCGCACACTTCTCCGACGATGACGACGAGAAGCGTGTCAAGGGGTACGTCAAGGAGCTGACCAAGGACGACTGGCAGTTCCGCAAGGAGGGCCGCAAGAACGGCTGGGTCGAGACCGACGACGAGGGCGACCGCAAGACCCGGGTCTGGGACGGCGCCTGTATCTTCCTGAACCGGCCGGACTTCCCCGGTGGCGGCGGGTGCGCGCTGCACGGGTTGGCACTGAAGAAGGGCGTGCACTTCGTCGAGACCAAGCCGGACGTCTGCTGGCAGCTCCCGATCCGCCGGACCTTCCGCGAGGTCGAGCGCCCGGACGGCACGTCGTACACGGAGGTCGGCATCGGTGAGTACGACCGGCGCGGCTGGGGTCCGGGCGGGCACGACCTGGACTGGTACTGCACCGGAAACACCGAGGCCCACATCGGCGTCGAGGCTGTCTTCGAGTCCAGCAAGGTCGAGCTGCAGACACTGATGGGCCACAAGGCGTACGACGTGCTGGCTGCCTACTGCCGTGAATACCTGGAAGCCGGGCGACTGCTGCCGCATCCGGCGTCTAAGTAGAGATCTTGCCGTTCTCCACCAGCCAGTTGACTCCGGACAACGCAGCGTCGAGCGCGCTGTAGCGCGGCCGGAAACCGAGTAGTCTCGCAGCCTTCTCCATCGAGCAGTGCGGGCTGTGCGCGATGTGGTCGTAGGTGGCCGCGGCGTCGTTCTCGGACACGGTCTGTCGCCACTCGTCCCAGGGCAGGAACGCCAGTCGCGCCTCCTGACCGAACCAGGTCGCGACGCCCGCGGCGTACGCACGCAGTGTCATCGCGCCATCGGCGACCGCATGGAAGCTCTCGCCGATCGCGACCGAGCGGTTTCGTAGCGCGGCGAGGAACATGCCTGCGACGTCAGCGGCGTGCACGTGCTGGACCGTCTCCAGGCCGAAGTTCGGCAGCGCGAGCTCGTCGCCGTGGGCAAGCTTCTCGAACACGCCGAGGTCGAGGTTGGCCGCCGGGTTGATCGGCGTCCAGCCGGGACCGCTGATGTGACCGGGGTGAATCAGCGTGACGGGGAGTCCGTCGCGCCGAGCGCAGTCCAGCAGGTAGCGCTCGATCGCCGCCTTCTGGATGCCATAGTCGCCAAAGGGCCACCGCGGCGCGTCCTCCCGAGTCGGCACCAGCTCGCTCGGCCCATGCACCCAGATGGTGCCGCAGTGCAGCAGGTGCTGGACCTTGCCACGCACAGCCTCGGCCAACTGCCGGGCGCTGTCCTCGGTGAAACAGATCAGGTCGATGACGACATCCGGGCGCAACTCGGCGACGTGCGCACCGAAGGTGCCCGCCGCATCCTCCGCCGAGCGGTCCACCGCGATCTGCTCCACCCGGTTCCACGCGCCGTCCGACTGGTACGGCGATCGCTCACCACGACTGAGTACGACGACCTCGTGCCCGAGCCGCACCAACTCCGGCACGAGATAGGTGCCGATGTGCCCGGTCCCACCGATGACGACTGTGCGCATGACGTAGACCCTATCCAGGTGTCGCGACACACCCCCAGGTCCGCGACTGTCGGTGATCGGGGCCAGAATGACTGGCATGCGTCTTGATCATCTTTCGTACGCCTGCGGGCCCGACGGGTGCGAGGCGACGCTCGAGCGGCTGTCCGCACAACTCGGCGCCGAGTTCGTCGACGGCGGGGTGCACCCGCGGTTCGGCACCGTGAACCACGTCCTGGCCCTGGAGAACGACCGCTACATCGAGGTGGTCGACGTTTTGGACCACCCGGCGTCGGACAAGGCGCCGTTCGGCCAGGCGGTGCGCGCCCGCAAGCAGCTGGGTGGCGGCTGGCTCGGCTGGGTGGTGGCGGTCCGCGACATGCAGCGGATGGAGCAGCGCCTCGGCCGGCACGCGGTGCCCGGCAACCGGCACCGTCCGGACGGGGTGAACCTGACCTGGCGGCAGATCGGGGTGAAGGGCCTGATCGCCGACCCGCAGCTGCCCTTCTTCGTGCACTGGGACGACCTGACCCAGCATCCGTCGGTCGGCGGCAAGGGCATCAAGCTGACCGCGCTGGAGATCGCCGGCGACCCGGTCCGGGTCACCGACTGGATCGGCCACCCGGCCGACCACCTGCTCGACGACCTCGAGGTGGACTGGCGTCCGAACGGGCAGCCCGGTCTCGTCTCCGCGGTGTTCGAGACTCCGAGCGGGACCGTCCGGCTGTAAATCGCCGTACCCCTTGACCTGGTGTCATTGGCTGCATAACGTACAACCAAATGGTTGTAGATGAGGCAGTCGTGGACCGGTTGCTGCACGCGCTGGCCGACACGACCCGACGCGACATCGTGCGGCGCTGCCTGACCGGCGAGGCGTCGGTGTCGCGGCTGGCCGAGGCGTACCCGATGAGCTTCGCGGCCGTGCAGAAACACGTCGCCGTGCTGGAGCGCGCCGGGCTCGTCACCAAGCAACGCAGTGGCCGGGAGCAACTGGTGCGCACCGACAGGGACGCCGTACGGCGAGCTCGCGAGGCACTCGACCAGCTCGAGGCGACCTGGCGCGGCCGGGTGGACCGGATGTCCGAGCTGCTCACCGAGACAGAGGGGAACCAGCAAGATGAGCGTGACGAGCGTTGACAAGGACTTCGACGCCCTGACCCTGACCGTGGTCGCGGACTTCGACGCGCCGGCCGAGCGGGTCTGGGAGCTGTGGGCGGACCCGCGGTTGCTGGAACGCTGGTGGGGACCGCCGTCGCACCCGGCGACCGTGATCGACCACGACCTGACCGCGGGCGGCGAGGTCGCCTACTACATGACCAGCCCCGAGGGCGAGAAGTACCGCGGCTGGTGGCGGTTCACGGCGGTGAACCCGAAGGAGTCGCTGGAGTTCGTCGACGGTTTCGCGGACGACGAAGGCAAACCGGTCGAGAACATGCCGGTCAACACGGTCCGGATGCGGCTCAGCCCGTACGGCGGTGGCACCCGGATGGAACTGCAGTCGGTGTTCGACTCCCGCGAGCAGATGGATCAGCTGATCGGCATGGGTATGGCCGAAGGCCTGGAGCAGTCCGTCAGCCAGATCGACGCGCTGCTCGCTTAGTGGATGTTCTCCAGCTCGGTCAGTGCGGTCTCGAGGTGGACGAGCAGCCGCTGGAGGTGCGGAACGGTCCGGCGGCAGCCGATCAGGCCGAAGTGCAGGTGGTGGTCGTAGCTGGTGACACTGATGTTGAGCGCCTGGCCGTTCAGCACGATCGAGGCCGGATACATGCCGAGCAGGCGCGACCGGTTCCAGTACAGCGGACTCTCGGCCGGACCGGGCACGTTGGAGATGACCAGGTTGTACGGCGGCGTCGTACGGCCGGCCACTCCCGGGAGCACGGCGGCCGGACCCGCGACGCTGAAACCGAGGGCGCCGATCATCAGGTTCTGCAACGGGGTGAGGCCGGACAGCACGCCCTTGCCGTAGCTGGTCGACGCCATGATGCGGCGGATCCGGGCCTCCGGGTCCGCCTCGTCGGTGGCGAGGTCGGCGATCAGCGTGCTCAGCGAGTTGCCGCCACCGGGCGCGTCGGAACTGCCCCGCAGCGAGACCGGGACCATCGCGGTCAGCGCCTTGTCCGGCAGCGCGTTCAGCTCGAGCAGATAGTTGCGCAAGGCACCTGAACACATCGCGAGCATCACGTCGTTGAGCGTCGCCCCGGTGATCGCCCGCACCTTCTCCAACCGCTCGACCGCCCAAGACTGCGCCGCAAACCGCCGAGCCCCGGTAATCCCCTGGTTGAACACCGTCCGCGGCGCCTGGAACGGCAGGGTCGCCTGCACCAAGCTCTTGAGGCCGACCGGGGTGAGGCCGGCGAGATCGAGCAAGAATCTGCCCGCATTGCCCGGGACTCGTCCGACCGTCGTCACCAAGCCAGGTGTGCTCTTGGCCGGCTCGGTCGACTCGGGGAGCGCGTAGGTGGCGGGCATGTTGGTGCGGGTTGGGTCGGTGGTGAGGGTGTTCTGCATCCAGCGGAGCGCGGTGACGCCGTCGATCATCGAGTGGTGGATCTTGCTGTAGAGGGCGAAGCGGCGGCCCTCGACGTTATCGATCAGGTGCATCTCCCACAGCGGGCGGTGCCGGTCGAGGAGCGTGCCGTGCAGCCGGCTGGTGAGCTCGAACAACTCCCGGTACCGGCCTGGACGCGGCAACGCCGACAACCGCACGTGGTACTCGAGATCGATCTCGTCGTCCTGCTGCCACGACCAGTAGCCGAGGTCGAGCGGCCGGTTCCGCACCCGGCGGGCGAACAACGGGTTGACCGCCTGCGCCGCGACCATCTCGTGGTACAGCCGCGACACGTAGTCCCGCGACCCCTCCGGGAACACGTGGTCCCGCCCGGCGCCCTCCGGCAGCTCGAACAGCATCAGCCCGCCGACATGCATGGGCTGCTCGCGACTCTCCCCAAGCAGGAACATCGCATCCAGCGGCCCCACCGCGGTCATTGACCCTCCGCTCCCAACCTGGTTCCTGACAACTCATCGTTGTCAGGAAGTCCCCAGGTCGTCTACCCGTGCTCACAGCGCTTACGGAGATTTGGTGATCCCCTCAGCTACTGAAGCAGCAGGTTTCAATCCAGCGGGCGGTAGTTCACCCCAAGGCCCTCGATGCGAGCAAGGTGCGGGCGCAGGCGCGTGAGGAAGTCGTCGTACGACGTCTTCGGGGAGCCCCAGGCGCGTTCGGCGAAGGCGGACAGCCGCGGCAGCAGCATGTAGCCGACCTGGTCAGGGCCTTCCATGTACTCGGTCCACACGTTGCACTGCGCGCCCACGATCCGGGCCTGCTCCTCGGCGCTCAGCCCCGTGGGGATGACCTCGAAGTCATACACCTTCTCCAGCGGGATGAATCCACCGATCGCCAACGGCTCCGACGCCGCGTCGCCCTGGTAGTAGTCGAAGTACACCGACTCGCACGGCGTCATCACCACGTCGTGACCCGCCTTCGCCGCGACCTCGCCACGCTCGGCGCTGCGCCACGCCATGATCACCGCGTCCTGCGGGCAGTCGGTCTCGACCATCTCGTCCCAGCCGACCAGCCGCCGCCCCTCCTCGGCCAGCACCGACGCGACCTGCGCGGTGAACCAGCCCTGCAACTGGCTCGCCTCGGACAGCCCGAGCTCGGCCTGACGCTTCTGCGCCGCCTCCGACTCCCGCCACTGCACCGCCGGGCACTCGTCGCCACCCAGGTGGATGAACGGCCCCGGGAAGATGTCCAGCACCTCCCGCAACACGGTCCGGACGAAGTCGACCGTCTCGTCGTTCACGTTCAGCACGTCGTCGCTGATCCCCCAGACCTGCCGCACGCCGATCTGGTTCTCCGGGAAGTTCCCGAGCTCCGGGTACGCCGCGATCGCGGCCTGCATGTGTCCCGGCAGATCGATCTCCGGCACCACCGTGATCCCACGGTCGGCGGCGTACGCGACGATCTCGCGCAACTCGTCCTTGGTGTAGAAGCCGCCGTGCCGCGTCCCGTCGTAGCTGAACTCGGTCTGGCCGTGCGACATCTTCCCGACCATCGTCTCCGAACGCCACGCACCGACCTCGGTCAGCTTCGGGTACGCCTCGATCTCGACCCGCCAGCCCTGGTCGTCGGTCAGGTGCAGGTGCAGCACGTTCAGCCGGTGCAGCGCCAGCACGTCGATGACCTTCAGCACGAACTCCTTCGGCATGAAGTGCCGCGCTACGTCCAGCATCGTGCCCCGCCAGCCGAACCGCGGCGCATCCGCGACCCGCACCGCCGGCACCGCGACCTTCCCGTCCTCGACCGGTACGGCGGCCTCCAGCAACTGCAGGTACGTCGTCTCCGCATGCCGCAGCGCGTCCTCCGAACCCGCCGACAACCGCGCGCCCTCCGCGGTCACGTCGATCCGGTACTCGGTCTCACCAAGGTTCTCCACCACCGTCCGCACAGCCTCGGCGACCGGGTCGTCGGAGACCCACTGGCCTTCGGTGACGGTGAGCTCGCGCGGGGCAGGGACGATCGCGATGTCGGGCATCCGGACTCCAAGGGGTGGAATTACGTCAAGAGGATCCTATAGTCGGGCTTCCGTCCCAGTCTATGTTCGGAAGTGCGTGCAACTCAGATACTGAGAACGCTGGCGAACAGTCAGAATCCGGCTGCCTTCCGGGTCAGGTTGATGAGAAGGTGACCTCGTGACCACCGACCAGCGGCCCGCCGAACTCCAGCGAACGACTCTGCGGGTGCTGGTGGCCAGCAACGCACTCGGCGGGGTGGCGACGGCCAGTGGCTTCGCCGTAGCCGGTCTGCTGGCGGAGAACGTCTCCGGCTCCACCTCGCTGGCCGGACTGGTCGCCACGTCGACCACACTGGGTGCTGCGCTCCTCGCCGTACCGCTGGCTCGGTTGGCTCGGTCGCGCGGGCGGCGGGTGTCACTGACGACCGGCTACTTCATCGCCTTCTCCGGCGCCGCACTCACCATCGTCGCCGCCCAGCTGGACTCGCTGGCTCTGCTCCTTTTCGCCGGGTGCATGTTCGGCAGCGGCACGGCCTCCAACCTGCAGTCCCGGTACGCCGCCACGGACTCAGCGGACCCGGATCACATCGCACGTTCGCTGGCTCTGGTCGTCTGGGCCACCACGATCGGTGTGGTCATCGGGCCCAACCTGACTGGCGTCGGCGGCTCGGTCGGCACGTCACTCGGGCTGCTGGCGCTGGCCGGTCCGTACGTCTTCTCGGTGATCGCGTTCGGCACCAGCACGCTGACGGTGTGGTTCGGCATGCGCCGACTGCAGCAACTCACACCGCGGCAGAAGCTCGAACGCCAGCCACTCGTGAGCACCTTCCGTCAGGTCGTCGCGATCCCGCATGCACGCCTCGGCCTGCTGTCCATTGCGACTGCGCACGCGGTGATGGTCGGGGTGATGTCGATGACGTCGGTCCACCTCACGCATCACGGCGCTTCCCTGACCATCGTCGGCTTCGTGCTGAGCGGCCATGTGGCCGGAATGTTCGCCCTGTCCCCGCTGACGGGCTGGCTGGCCGACCGGCTGGGCCGGATCCCGACTATCGGTATCGGACTGGGCGTTCTGGCGATTGCGATGACGCTCGCGGCCTTGGCGCCGGACGACGCGCACGGTCTGACCGGAGTGGCCCTGTTCCTGCTCGGTCTCGGGTGGTCGGCCTGTCTGGTGGCCGGCTCCACGCTGCTGTCCCGCTCGGTCCCCGAGGACATCCGCACCTCGGCACAAGGCATGTCCGACCTCACCATGGGCGTCCTCGCCTCGATCGCCGGCACCGCCTCCGGACCGATCCTCGCCTACTTCGGCTTCCACTGGCTCGCCATACTCTGCGGCCTCCTACTCATCCCCGCCGCCGTAATGGCCGCCACTACCAAGCCGATGCCCACAGCAACAATCAGCTCCTGACGCCTCGGGTCGCCGTACCGGGTGCTGACGGCACGCGGCTATGGTCTTGTGGTGTGAGCATCGCGGACGGCGGGATCCCCAGCCCGAACATCTGGCACCACCCGAAGGTGTACGAGGTCGAGAACCACGCGGTCGACCCGGACGGGGTGATCGAGCCGGCGATGCGGGCGATCCGGGACTGGGCCGGCGCGACCGTGCTCGACATCGGGTGTGGGACCGGGTTCCACCTGCCGATGTTCGCCGCGACCGCGACCCGGGTGATCGGCGTGGAGCCACACGGCGCGCTGGTAAAGGCAGCCCGGCGCCGGACGCGGGCGCTGACCAACGTCGAGGTCAGGCAGGGTACGGCGCAGCGCCTGCCGGTCCCGGACTCGTCGATCGACGTCGTGCACGCGCGTTGGGCGTACTTCTTCGGACCGGGCTGCGAGCCGGGTCTGGCGGAGCTGGACCGGGTGATGCGGCGCGGCGGGACCGCGTTCGTGATCGACAACGACGGTAGCCGCTCGACGTTCGGGCGCTGGTTCAGCGCCGCGTACCCGATGATCAAACCGCCTGTGGTGGAACGGTTCTGGGCCGCGCGTGGCTGGCAGCGGATGCAGCTGGACATGGGCTGGCGGTTCGAGAGCCGGGCCGACTTCGAGGCGGTGGTCCGGATCGAGTTCACCCCCGCCGACGCGGACAAGATCATCGCCGAGCACACCGGCGCCGAGGTCGACTACGCGATCAACCTGTGGACCCGGACCTTCTGAAATTCTTCTGAAACGGCGCGCGGCGACCGCTGCGGAGGAACCCTGACCCCCAATAGGGTTGACGGACCAATCGACGGGGTCTTCTGGGGAGGCGCCAGCCACGGATGGACGGACTGCTGCTCGAACAACTACCCGATCTGCCGGAACGAGTCCTGATCGAGGTCGGTGAGCAGCGAGCCCTGGTGATGCCCACTGCTGCCGCTGCCCGTCGTCTGGCCGACCTGGTGATCGGCTTGGAGGACCTGCCCGACGGCGCGGTCGTCAAGACCGGCGGTGCGGTCCGGCTGGTGCCTGCCGAAGGCGGGCTGCTCCCCCACCTGACTGTGCTCGGCAACGTCGTCCACGGCCACACCGTCACGCACCGGGTGACCCGTCAGGCTGCCGAGGAACACAGTCGACTCACAGCTGAGTGGTGCGGCCTGGAAGACGTACTGGACCGCTACCCGCACGAGATCACCCCTGGCCGTCGTCGATTGGCCGGCGTAGCCCGAGCGCTCCGGGCAGAGCCGCGGGTGATCGTGCTGGAGGACGCCGGCGGTCTCCCGACCTGGGGATCGCTGCTGGGGCTCAGACCGAACCCCGAACTCGGCCGCGCCGCCATGCTGCTGATCACGACCGACCCCGAGCGTGCGACGGGATTCGGCGATGCAGCGTAGTCGTCGGGCGTTTCTGGGTACGGCGGCGACGCTGTTGGTCGCGGGGTGCTCCAGTGACGTCCTCGGACTGCGTCGCAGTGTGCGGGTCGCGGTGAGCTGGAGCGGACAGGAACTGCGAGCGTTCCATGACGTCCTCGACGGCCTCGGCAAGCTGGACTACCCGGTGGAGGTCGTACCGCTGGGCGACGACATCTCGACCGCCTTCGGTGCCCGCTCGACTCGTCGACCGGACATCGTGATGCTGCCGCAGCCCGGACTGGTCCCGCGTCACCTACGCGACCTAGAGCCGATCCCGGATGACGTCGCCGACCGCGGACGGGCCCGGCTGTGGGCCGAGTTGCTGGTGCACGACGGGACGACGTACGGCGTGCCGTTCAAGACAGCGCACAAGTCGGCGATTTGGTACCGCCCGTCGGTCTTCCGGAGGTTCGGTCTGGAGCCGCCGCGACTCTGGTCCGACTGGCTGGCCGTCAACAGGTCACTGTCGCTTGCCGGAGTGCGCCCACTGTCGTTGGCTGCCGGTGACGGCTGGGTGCTCACCGACTTCTTCGAAAACGTCCTGCTAGGCATAGCGCCCAGCGTCTACGCAGCACTCGCGACCGCCGAGCGTCCACAGCCGTCACACGAGCCGCAGATCGCTGCCGCGCTTCGGCTGCTGGGCACGATGTGGTCGGCGCGCGGCACCTTGGCCGGTGGTGTGGAGCGGTCACTCGTGCAGCAGTTCCCGGACGCAGTGGTCGAGGTGTTCGGGCACCGCCGGGCCGCCATGGTGCTCGCATCCGACTTCGCCGAGCCCGTCGTACGCTCCTTCGCCGCAGACCCCGACGACGTCGGCATCTTCACCTTCCCGGCCCTGTCACCCGGCAGCGCGCCACCTGTCGTCGTCGGCGGTGACGTGATGGTGCTGCCGAAGCCCACGTCCGACGCCGCCCTCGATCTGGTACGGCGACTGGCCGCACCGACCGCTGCGGACCCGTGGATCAAGGAGGGCGGGTTCCTGGTCGACGGTCGGGCCTCCGGCTACTCGCCAGAGCTCACCCGGTTGGCAGAGCAGCTGTCGGAGTCCGGTGGGCAACTGCAGTTCGACCTGTCCGACCGGCTGGGACGACTCGGCGACATCAACGGGCTGTGGCGAGTTCTCACCGACTTCCTCGTGCGGGTCGGCGACAGCGACGGTGAGGCAGTGCCGGCCGCAGTGGACGCGGCGATGGCGGAACTGCGGAAGGTGGAGGGCTGATGGCCTTGCAGAGCAACGGCCTGTCGCTCGAAGTGGTCGGCCGCGAGGTGAGCGGGCGTCCGGTGCCTGGCAAGCCGCGGCGTCCGGCCGCGCCGTACTTGCTGGGCCTACCTGCCTTGCTGCTGAGCTGTCTGCTGCTGATCCCGATCGGGGTCACGGTGGTCGCAGCCTTCCGGACACCGAGCGGTTTCGGGTTCGGCAACTTCGCGGTGATGGGTGATCCGGACGCTTTGCGTGCCGTGGGCAACAGTCTTGCCTGGGTCCTGGTCGCGCTCGGGCTGGTGGTGGTCGGGTTCCTCCTCGCGCTGGTGAGCTACCGGCTGCCCGGGCTGACGTCGTTCCTGCAACCCGCGCTGGTGATCCCCTTCGCGGTGTCGGTGCTGGTGTCGGGAGCGACGTTCCGGCTGATCTTCGATCCGGCGCCCGAGCGAGGCACGGTGACCGCGGTCTGGACGCGACTGTTCGGGCCGAGCCCGGTCTGGCTCGGCCCGGGCCTGGTCTGGCTCGTCCTGATCTCCGCCTTCGGCTGGACATGGCTCGGGTACGTCGTCTCGTTGTTCCGCGCCGGTCTGGACGCCATCCCGGACGACGTCAGCCGGACGATCGCCGCCGAAGGTGTCACCGGTTGGCGGCGGCTGTTCGCGTTGGAGATCCCGCTGCTTCGGCCTATCACCGGTGTGGTCACGCTGACTCTGGTCATTGCGGCTGTGCGCGTGTTCGACCTGGTGCTGATCGTCGTACCCGGGCCGATGCAGCGGTCTGCCGACGTGCTCGGCCTCAACTGGTGGCGTGCGACGACCACCGGCGACGACCCCGGTCGTACGGCGGCGCTCGGCGTGGTGTTGTTCGCGATCGTGGCCGCGGTCGGTGTGGTCGGCGTACGTGGGCTGCGGCGGCGCAGATGGGCCATGCCGGTGCAGGTGGTGCCGCCCGATCCCACAGTGGGTCGACCGAAGCCCAGCAAGCGAGTACGGCGGATCGGGTGGACAGCCGGCTTCGCAGTGAGCCTGGTGTGGATCCTGCCGGCGGTGGTGCTGGTTGCCACTGCGCTGCACTCGCCACGCGAGGCAGGTCTGCGGGGCTGGTGGTCGCCGTCGGGGCTCGGGTTGTCGTCGTTCGCGGCTGCTGCGAACATCGGGCTGTTCCGGGCGTTGCTGTCAACGTTGCTGATCGCCGGCGCGGCAACCGCCGTACTGCTGGTGATCGCCGTGCCGACTGCCTATCTGGTCGCGTGGGGTGGGCTGCCGCAGTGGTTGGGGCGAGTGGTGACGTCGATGTTCGTCGTACTTGCGGTCACGCCGGTGCAGATGTACGCCGCTCCATTGCGCGACGCGATCGGTACTGCGGGGTTGGCCGGCTCGCGAGTCGCGTTGGCCTTGGTGCATGCGGCTGCTGGTCTGCCGTTCGCCGTACTGCTGCTGCGGTCTGCTTTCGCATCGGCTCCACCAGCGCTGGTGTCCGAGGCGTTGCAAGGGCCTGCGCGGCAGAGCTCTGTACTGGCGACTGTGCAGCGGACGTATCGACCCGCACTGGTCGCTGTGGCGGTGCTGGAGTTCGCACTGGTGTGGAACGACTTCATCGTGGGCTTCCTGATCAGTGGGCCGGGCACTACGCCGTTGTCGCTGGTGTTGTGGGGTGAGGCTCGGCAGTTCTCCGCGTCCGCAGGGACTGTGGCCGCCGCCGGAGTGGTGGCTTCCGTCGTGCCGGTGGTGTTGATGCTGTCGAACTGGCAGCGGGTCGTGCGTGGACTGACGGTTGGGGGTCGACCGTGACGACAGAGGCGCCGAGTGCTCCGCCCAAGGTCGAGGAACAGCAGAGCCGGCGCCGGGGCGGGTTCTTCAGCCGCAGTGCCCTCGCGTCGGGACTGCTCACCGGCCTGCTCGGCGACAGGCTGTCGGAGAGCCTGAACAGTGGCGGCTGGATCCGGGTCGTGGGATACACCGTGGCCATCGCCTGCGCGGTGATCTGGGCGTACTACGACATCCCTATCGCCTTGCGTGCTTACCGGAACTGGCGCCGCGGCGGTGTGGTCGCCGTACAAGCTCCGGAGCTTCACGCGGCCGCGGAGCAGGCAGAATCGTGGATGTTCCAGCTCGGCTCGGGTGCTGCCGGGATGGCGGCGGCTGAGTGGTTCGACCTGAACGAGCCGCGGCTGCGCGACCTGCTGGACACGGAGAAGGCACGAGACGAGACCGCCGACGACCTCGCCCGGATCTGCGACGCATTGGAGGTCTGGTACCTGCGCCGGTGCGAGCCTGGTCAACTGTTGCTGCTCAGTGAGTTCCTGGCAGCCGTTGCGGACGCAGTTGGGCGCCGTGACCTGGCGGAGCTCGCTGCCGCTCGTGCGGCGACGGCGTACCGGCTGATGGGTGACCTGGACAGTGCGACGACCCGGCTCGGCATCTCGGACAACGTGGCGACCCACAGCCGTACGGCGGCTGCGCTGACTACTCGCCGCCAGGTAGAGCGGGCGCTGCTGCATCTGGAACGAGCCGAGCAGTCACCGGCAGGGAACGACAGGGACGAGGCCGTGCTGAACGCACGAGACCGCTTGGACGACGCGCGGATGAACCGACCGGGACCTGACCTCGCTGCGGAGGTGGCGATCTCCATCAACCTCGCGATCGTGCACCTGTACCAGCAGGACCCGGAGAACGCGCTCGACCATCTCGGCACTGCGGCTGCGCGTGCCACTGCTGCCGGAGACATCAGCGGGCATGCACATGCGCTTGAACTGCATGGCGTCGCGGCCTGGATGCAGCGCAGTCCGCACGAGGCCAAGCGGTGGTGGAAGCACGCCGAGCACCTGTACGCGGAGATCGACGAACCCGACGGGCAGGCACGCTGCCTGCAGCATCTGGGGTCAGCGGCCGTCGTAGAAGGTCAGCTCGAGGAAGGGCGGACGTTGCTCGAGCAGAGTGCGCTACTGCGCCAGTCCGAGAGTGAGCTGCTCACGACCTACCTCGAGGCCGCGCGGGAGACCAGGAAGCTGCCGGAGGTCGAACCCGATCCCGTTCCACGCTTCACCGGCGGGTGGATCCGGCGCCGCATCGAGAGGCTGCGCGAGCACTTCGGCTGAGCCTGTGGACAGTCGTTCGGGATTTGTCGGCAGCGTCGCCTAGGTTGTCGGCATGGCGAAGGCAGCGGGGAGCACGAAGGGGAAGCCGGCATTCGCGTGCTCGGAGTGCGGGTGGACTTCGGCGCGCTGGATCGGCCGGTGTGGCGAGTGCCAGGCGTGGGGCACGGTCGCCGAGGTCGGTGCGCCCAAGGCCGCCCGGATCACCGCCGGCCCGGTGTCGTCACCCGCGATGCCGATCGCCAAGGTATCCGCGATCGAGGCCGAGTCCCGCCCGACCGGGATCGGCGAGCTCGACCGGGTGCTCGGCGGCGGCGTCGTACCAGGTGCGGTGATCCTGCTCGCCGGTGAGCCCGGTGTCGGGAAGTCGACGCTGTTGCTGGAGGTCGCCGCGCAGTCGGCTCGGCAGGGGCAGCGGACGTTGTACGTGTCGGGTGAGGAGTCAGCTGCGCAGGTGCGGTTGCGGGCCGGGCGGACGGACGCGTTGGTCGACGAGCTCTACCTCGCGGCCGAGACGGACCTGTCCGCGGTGGTCGGCCAGGTGGAGGCGGTCGAGCCGGCGTTCCTGGTGATCGACTCGGTGCAGACGATGGCGCATCCCGAGGTGGACGGCGCGCCTGGTGGGGTGACGCAGGTTCGCGAGGTCACGGGTGCGCTCGTGCGGCTGGCGAAGGAGCGGCACATCGCGGTCGTGCTGGTCGGGCACGTGACGAAGGATGGCGCGATCGCCGGTCCGCGGATGCTCGAGCACCTGGTCGACGTGGTGCTGGCGTTCGACGGCGACCGGCACTCCGGGTTCCGGATGGTGCGGGCGACCAAGAACCGGTTCGGCCCGTCGGACGAGGTCGGGTGCTTCGACATGGTCGACACCGGGATCGTCGAAGTGACGGACCCGACCGGCCTGTTCGTCTCCGAGCACGCCGAGCCCGTCGCCGGGACGTGCGTGACGGTGATGATGGAAGGACGACGACCGCTGCTGGCCGAGGTGCAGGCGCTGGTCGGGCCCTCGGCGAACCCACAGCCACGCCGCACCACGTCGGGCCTGGAGTCGTCCCGAGTGTCGATGGTCCTCGCCGTACTAGGGAATCGGGTCGGCCTGAAGCTGACCGACCAGGAGGTGTACGTCGCCACCGTCGGCGGCGTGAAGATCGCCGAACCGGTCGTGGACCTCGCGGTCGCGATCGCGGTCGCCTCCTCGGTGATGGACCGGCCGATCCATCCCGGCCTGATCGCGATCGGCGAGGTCGGCCTGGCCGGCGAGGTCCGGCGCGTCGGCGGCCTGGAGAAACGCCTCGCCGAAGCCGCCCGGCTGGGCTTCACCAAGGCGATCGTGCCCGCCGACATCCCCAACCGCAGCAAAGACCTCAAGCCCATGGACATGCAGGCCAAGTACGGCCTGCGGGTGTTCGCGGCGCCCGACCTTCCGTCCGCCCTGCTGGCCGCCGGCCTCACCTGATCGGTTGTGTTCCCGGCCACACGCCACGGCGGCCGGTGAGATGCGGGATCCACGGGGGTGCAGCGGGGAACGTACGCTGGGGTGGCCCCCCCGCCGGGTTCAGCGTGGAACCTGGGAAGCCGCCGGCCTGCCCGGATGACCGCAGGAGCCCTCAGATGACCGGATCCAGAGTTGTCGCGCTCGGCCACTACCAACCGGAGCGAGTGCTCACCAACGCCGAACTGGCCACCATGGTGGAGACCAACGACGAGTGGATCCAGAGCCGGGTGGGCATCCGTGAGCGCCGGATCGCGGCGCCGGACGAGCAGGTCGACGAGATGGCCTGGCGGGCCGCCGAGAAGGCCGTCGCGAACGCCGGCATCGACAAGGCCGAGATCGACTACGTCGTGGTCGCCACCTGTACGGCGATCGACCGGTCACCGAACATCGCCGCCCGGGTCGCCGCCCGGCTCGGCCTCGGCACCCCGGCCGCCATCGACCTGAACACCGCGTGCTCCGGCTTCGCGCACGCGATCGCGACCGCGGACCACGCGATCCGGGCCGGCGCCGCCGCCAAGGCGCTCGTCATCGGCGTGGAGAAGCTGAGCGACTTCACCGACTGGACCGACCGCACCACCTGCGTGCTGATCGGCGACGGCGCCGGCGCGGCGGTACTGGTCGCGAGCGAGGAGCCGGAGATCGGCCCGGTGGTCTGGGGATCGGTGCCGGAGATGTCCGACGCGGTCCGGATCGAGGGCCAGGACGCGAAGTTCGCCCAGGAGGGCCAGGCCGTCTTCCGGTGGACCACGACCCAGCTCCCGGTGATCGCCAAGCAGGTCTGCGAGAAGAGCGGGATCGCGCCCGAGGACCTCGGCGGCGTCGTCCTGCACCAGGCCAACCTGCGGATCATCGAGCCGCTCGCGAAGCGGCTCGGCGCGGTCAACGCGGTGGTCGCCAAGGACGTGGTCGAGTCCGGCAACACCTCGGCCGCGAGCATCCCGATCGCGCTGTCGAAACTGGTGGAACGCCGCGAGATTCCGAGCGGCGCGCCGGTGTTGCTGTTCGGATTCGGCGGCGGGTTGTCGTACGCCGGCCAGGTCATCCGCTGTCCCTGACCGGGTAACCGTCGTACCTCCGGCGGACGATTCACGCGGGAGACCCGAGTGCACGGATCAGGTGCACGGGCGTTTGCACGCGCACGTGCAAACGCGCCGGATTCGTGGTCCGGCGACTGACCGGTAGCCGGGGACTTCCGCCCCACCACGTGCGCTGAACCGCATAGACTCAGTTTTCGTGGCCCCCAATTCCGACAAGAACAGCACCGACGCCCGGATGCGCGCGACCCTCGCGGCAGTCGCACCCGGGACCGAACTGCGCGAAGGCCTGGAACGTATCCTGCGCGGGCGTACCGGCGCGCTGATCGTGCTCGGCCACGACAAGACCGTCGAGTCGATCTCCACCGGCGGGTTCGAGATCGACGTCGAGTTCTCCGCGACCGGGCTGCGCGAGCTGAGCAAGATGGACGGCGCGATCATCGTCGACCGCGACGCCGCGCGGATGATCCGGGCCGCCGTGCACCTGATGCCGGACCCGTCGATCTTCACCGAGGAGACCGGCACCCGGCACCGCACCGCCGACCGGGTCGCCCGGCAGACCGGGTTCCCGGTGATCTCGGTGTCGCAGTCGATGCACATCATCGCGCTGTACGTCGACGACCAGCGCTACGTGCTGGAGGACTCCGGCGCGATCCTGTCCCGCGCCAACCAGGCTCTCGCAACCCTGGAGCGGTACAAGCTGCGTCTCGACGAGGTGTCCGGCACGCTGTCCGCGCTGGAGATCGAGGACCTGGTCACCGTCCGGGACGTCGCCGCGGTCGCCCAGCGGCTGGAGATGGTCCGGCGGATCGCCACCGAGATCGACGGGTACGTCGTCGAGCTCGGCACCGACGGCCGGCTGCTCACCCTGCAGCTGAACGAGCTCGTCGCCGGCGTCGCCGGCGAACGCGAGCTGGTGGTCCGCGACTACCTGCCGCCGGCCACCGGCCGCAAGCCGAAGACGGCCGACGACGTGCTGCTCGAGCTCGACGCGGTCAGCCCGACCGACCTGCTGGACATCGGCCAGGTCGCGCGGGCGTTGCAGCTCGGTGGAGCCGAGCAGCTGGACGCGGCCGTAACACCGCGCGGTTACCGCCTGCTGGCCAAGGTGCCCCGGCTGCCGGGCGCCGTGATCGATCGCCTGATCGACCACTTCGGCCACCTGCAGAAGTTGCTCGCGGCAAGCATCGACGACCTGCAGACGGTCGAGGGCGTCGGCGAGAACCGCGCCCGCACGGTCCGCGAGGGCCTGTCCCGGCTGGCCGAGTCGAGCATCCTCGAACGCTACGTCTGACCCCTGAAGCCTGGCCCGGCCTCCACCAACACCTCGCACCCCCGGTTCGCAGCGCCGAGCCGGGGGTGACTTGTGTTCCGGGGCCGGCGCGAGTAATACTCCAAGTGGAACATTTCGCACGGAACAATCCAGACGGAGGATCATGGCCGAGCTGACCCCACTGGCGATCTCGGTGCTGGCGCTGCTCAACGAGCGGCCGATGCACGCCTACGAGATGTACCAACTGCTGATCGCCCGGCAGAACGACCGGATCGTGAAGGTCAGACCGGGCTCGCTCTACCACACGGTCGAGCGGCTGGCCGGCCAGAGCTACGTCCGCGCGACCGGCACCGAACGAGCCGGCAACCGCCCCGAACGAACGACGTACGAGATCACCCCGGACGGCGACGAGGCGCTGAGACGCCGGGTCGAGACCGGGCTGGAGAAGTACGTCTACGAATATCCGCTGTTCCCGGTGGTACTGAGTGAAGCGCACAACCTCGACGTCGAGGACGCGCTGCTGCGGTTCCGCCGGCGGGTCGCCGACCTGGACAACTGGCTGGCCGAGCTGGACGAGGCGATCGCGACCGCCCGCGCCGAAGGGGTGCGCGAGCCGTACTGGTTGGGCGGCGCCTACCTCCAGGCGCAGCTCGCCGCCGAGCGCGACTGGCTGGCCACCACCATCGAACGGATCGAGAGCAAGGACTTGCCATGGGTACCCCGCAACACGTGAGGCCGGAGGTGCGGCCGTGGCCGGCGCTCTGGGCGCTGGTGATCGGCTTCTTCATGATCCTGGTCGACTCGACCATCGTGTCGGTCGCGACCCCGGCGATCATGACCGAGCTGCGGACCGACGTCGGCAACGTGATCTGGGTGACCAGTGCCTACCTGCTGGCGTACGCCGTACCGCTGCTGGTGACCGGGCGACTCGGTGACCGGATCGGACCGAAGAAGGTCTACCTGACCGGCCTGGCGCTGTTCACCGCCGCGTCGGTGTGGTGCGGTCTGACGACGTCGGTCGAGATGCTGATCGTGGCCCGGGTCTTCCAGGGTCTCGGCGCCTCGATGATGACGCCGCAGACGATGGCGGTGATCACCCGGATCTTCCCGCCGGACCAGCGCGGTCGCGCGATGAGCCTGTGGGGCGCGACCGCCGGAGTGGCGACCCTGGTCGGCCCGATCCTCGGCGGCGTGCTGGTCGACGGGCTCGGCTGGGAGTGGATCTTCTTCCTGAATGCGCCGGTCGGCGTGATCGCCTTCGTGCTGGCGCTGCGGCTGGTGCCGGACCTGCCGACGCACGCGCACAAGTTCGACCTGATCGGCGTCGCGCTGAGCTCGATCGGCCTGTTCTTCCTGGTGTTCGGCATCCAGGAGGGTCAGAAGTACGACTGGGGCACGATCAAGGGCCCGATCTCGGTCTGGTCGCTGATCATCGCCGGCCTGGTGGTGCTCGCGGCGTTCGTGATCTGGCAGTCCCGCAACCGCGGCGAGCCGTTGCTGCCACTCGGCCTGTTCAAGGACCGGAACTTCTCGCTGGCGAACACCGCGATCACCACGGTCGGCTTCGCGATCACCGCGATGACGTTCCCGCTGATGCTCTACGCGCAGTCGGTGCGCGGCCTGAGCCCGACCAAGTCCGCGCTGCTGCTGGTCCCGATGGCCGTCATCACCGGCGCCCTGTCGCCGTTCGTCGGCAAGCTCACCGACCGAGCGCACCCGCGGTACCTGGCGAGCTTCGGACTGCTGTGCTGCTCGGTCGCGCTGTTCTGGCTCAGCCAGGTCATCGAACCCGACGTGCCGATCTGGCAACTGCTGCTCCCGATCGCCCTGCTCGGCGTGGCCAACGGCTTCATGTGGGCCCCGATCGGCAGTACGGCGACCAGGAACCTGCCCCTGCATCAGGCCGGAGCGGGCGCGGGCGTCTACAACACGACCCGGCAGGTCGGCGCCGTCCTCGGTAGTGCTGGCATCGCCGTACTGATGGAGTCGCGGCTGGCGCACAACCTTCCTGCGGCTCCTGGCGGTGCACCAGCCGGCGAGGGCATGGCGGCCGGTGGCACGTTGCCGGAGATGATGCATCAGGGCTTCAGCGACTCGATGGCGCAGTCATTGATCCTGCCCGCCGTGGTGCTGCTGATCGGGCTGGTAGCAGCACTGATGTTCGCCAAGCCGACTCATCTGCAGCAGGCGCCGGCCACCGAATCAGATGACCTGGAAGGCCTGCGCAGCTGACTCGCGGTCGTCGAAGACGGCCTTGACGACATAGGTTCCGGGCTTGGCGACCGGCTGGCCAGGCAGACAGCCAGGCCCGGACCGACGGCCGTTCCACGGCACCGTGACGGCCGACTGTTTGCCCTCAGCAACCACCAGCGTCGTGCGCTGGATCACTTGTCCACAGTGCGTCGTGGTCCAGATCAGGTCGTTGCCCGAGGTAACGGTCACGGTCAGCGCACCGGAGTCGATCGACGCCTTGCACTCGTCCGAGACGGCCTGGAGGCGGACCACGAAGTTCAGCACGGAGCCGGACACGATCTTCCGGTTCGCCGGCACCGCCTCGATCCGTACTTCGGAGCCGTCGCACTTGGTGTCCCGCGGCGGCGTCGTACCGGTAGTGGTCTTGGCCGGTTGCTCGGTGTTCTTCGTGACCGGTGTGCTGGACGGTGTCACCACGGGGGCGGTCGCCGGGTCCTGCTGCGGGCCGGACGCGGCCGTGTTCTGTGGCTCCTCGCCACCGCCTCCGAACAGCCTGAGGACCAGGAAGAGCAGCAGCGCCAGGACAGCAAGCACCAGTCCCCGGCGGAACCAGTACACGCTGGCGGGCAGGTGCCCGACCGGACGGAGCAGGCTGCTCATGGCCTGCATCTTAGGATCGGCTGTGTGCTGGACCAGTCAGGCTCGCCGCTCGCTGTGCACATGCCGTGCCTCCGGCACGGCGGGTCATGGGGCTGGAACTCCCGGCCTTCCCTCGTCCCTCCAGTCGCTTCGCTCCCTCCGCTCCTCAGTCCAGGCCGGGAGGCCCCATGACCGCTGTAGCTGCCGCCTTGCACGAGCCCGTGCTGCGGTGGTACGACGCCAACGCCCGGGTGCTGCCCTGGCGCGAGCCGGGGGCCGGCGCGTGGGCGGTGATGGTGAGCGAATTCATGCTGCAGCAGACACCGGTCAGCCGGGTGCTACCGGCGTACCAGAGCTGGCTGGAGCGGTGGCCGAAGCCGGTGGACCTGGCTGCAGAGCCGCCAGGTGAGGCTGTGCGGGCTTGGGACCGGCTGGGGTACCCCAGGCGTGCCTTGCGGCTGCATGCGGCCGCTCAGGCGATTGTGGAGCGGCACGGTGGCGAAGTACCGGACGACCACGACGCACTGCTCGCCCTGCCCGGGGTGGGGACCTACACGGCGGCCGCGATCGCGTCGTTTGCGTTCGGACAGCGGCACGCGGTCGTGGACACCAACGTGCGTCGGGTGCTCGCGAGAGCTCTCACTGGAGTCGCGCAGCCGACGATCTCCCCCACTGCGGCTGACCAGCGGCTTGCGGCGAGCGCATTGCCCGCTGAAGAGGCGACCGCGGCGCGCTGGGCAGTCGCGTCGATGGAGTTGGGGGCACTGGTCTGCACCGCGCGTACGCCGAGGTGCGGCGCCTGCCCGATCCGTGCGCGGTGTGCATGGGTGCTGGCCGGCAGTCCGCCGTACGACGGACCGCCTCGGCGGGGGCAGACGTATGAAGGCACCGACCGACAGGTCCGTGGCCGACTGCTCGCCGTACTACGTGCCGCGACGGACGCCGTACCCAAGAAGACCCTGGACGCCTGCTGGCCGGACCAGCCCCAACGCGAACGCGCCCTGGACGGTCTAGTAGCCGACGGTCTGGTCGAGCCACTCCCCCGCGCCCGCTACCGCTTGCCAAGGTGAACGCACCGCTGACGTGCGCCCGGAAGGCGCACGTCGGCGGTGCGTGGTGGTGCTCAGAGACGGCCGAGCCAGGGATCGGGCCGGATCTGGTGCTTCAGTTCTTCTTGCTGCCCGTGGTGGCTTGTTGGTCGTCGTCGGCCAGCAGGTCGAGCGGCATCGCCGGGCTGCCGGACAGCGTCGCCAGCATCTGGCGGACGTTGGTCAGCTGCGCGTTGATGCTGTCGCGACGCTGGGTCGCGGCGGCGAGCTCACGCTCGGACTCGGCCCGGATCCGCTCCGCCTTGTCCTTCGCGGCGGCGACGATCTCCTGAGCCTGCCGGTTCGCGTCGGCCAGCTGCTGCTGCGCCAGCCGCTCCGCCTCGGAGCGGGAGCGGTCGGCCTCGCGCTGCACCTGGGCGGCGCGGTCGGTGACGGCGGCCAGCTGCTGCTCGGCCAGCGCGGTCCGGGCGGCGAACTCCTGCTCGACCTTGCCCCGGCGCTCGGCCAGGGTGGTCTCGAAGGCGGCCGCGGCCTGGGCGGACTTGGCTCGCTCCTGCTCGTACAGCGCCTGAGCCTCGCTGCGCCGGGCGGTGGCGTCCCGCTCGGCCTCGTCGCGCATGTCGTCGGCCTGGGTGCGCGCCTCCTCCAGGATGCGGGCGGCCTCGGCGTCGACCTCGCTCTTCCAGTCCAGGGAGTACTGCTCGGCCTCCTTGCGGACCTTCTTGGCGTGCGCCTCGGCGTCGGCGACGATCGCCTCGGCGTCGGTGCGGGCCCGGGTGACCAGGTCACGGGCCTCGTCGTCGGCCAGCGACAGGATCTTGGCGACCCGCTCGCCGAACTCGGTGAAGGTGGGGGTGCGGTCCTTGTTCTCCTCCTGGGCGGAGATGACGGCCGACTCCGCGGCGTCCGTCCGGGTCTGCAGCTCCTGGACGTGGCGCTGCAGCTGCTCGGACTGCTGCTGCAGTGCGGTCAGCGAGGTGGTCAGCTCACGGATGTGCTGGTCCACCTGGGCAGGCTCGTAGCCACGCAGAACGGTGCGGAACGGGGTTGGGCTTTCACTGCTCATGTCTTCTGATGCTCACTTCGGTGGGTGGGTGGATCACACATTGTCACTGACAAGGATCTGACTGTCACGTCCTCATCCTGATTCCCCCGTGGAACCCTCACTGCGGGACATTCCATCACCTGACAGGAAGCCCGGTACAGCGAGTGCCTCGATCACACCCGAAAGCTGAGTGAGCTCCTTGGTGATCTCATCACGGCGCTGGTTCAGCGCCGCGACCCTCGCCTCGGCGTCGGCGAGAAGTTTTCGGGACTGGGCACGCATGTCCTCGGCGTGCTCGCGGGCCTGCGCCTCGATCTGCTGGGCCTCGGCGCGGGACTTGCGGATCAGCTCGTGCGACTGCCGCTGGGCGTCGGCCAGGTCGTTGGCGGCGCGCTCGCGCAGCACCTGGGTGCTGGCCTCGGCCTCCGCCTCGCGGCGGCGCGCCCGCTCGACGATCTCGCGGGCCTCGGTCTGCGCCGAGGTCGTCAGCCGGCCGGCCCGGGTCTGCGCCTGAGCAGTCACCTTCTCGGCTTCCTGCTTCGCCGCGGCCAGCGTCGACTCGGCCTGCTCGGTCGCAGTCGTCAACGTGGTCTCGGCGAGCGTGGTCAGCTCGGCGTTCTCCCGGGCGATCGCGTCCTTGGTGAGCTTCAGCCGGCTGGTCGTCCGGCCGACGACCCGGCGCAGGTGGGCCCGCTTCTGCCGCATCAGCTCGGCTGCTTCGGCGGCGGCCTGCTGCCGGATCGAATGTGCTTCCGACTCGGCCGCACCGATCAGGTCGTCGACCGTCCTTTTGCTCCAGATGGTCTGCTTCTCGGCCTCCGCGAGCGCGGCTTCGGCGGCCCGGTTCGCGTCCTCGACGATCCGGTGCGCTTCGGCGGTCGCCGTACGGCGGTCCGCTTCGATGCTGTCGACAACCAGTTTGGCCTGGGCCCGGGCATCGGCCATCAGCCGCTCGTTGCCGGTCTCGGTCTCGGCCTTGCGCTCGGCGATCTCGGCGACCGCCTCGGCCCGCAGCTTGTCGATCTCGAGCGAGATGGCGGCCAGCTTGGCCCGCTCGGTCTCCTCCAGCTCGGCGGTGCGGCGCTCCAGCTCGGCCCGGTTCTCGCCGCGCAGCCGCTCGATCTCGGCGTGCGCCTCGCCGATCTCGACGCGGGCCTTCTCCCGGGCCACCTCGACCTCGCGCTCCACCGCGGCCCGCAGCTCACTGGCCTCGGTCTCGGCCCGGGCGATCAGGTCGGCCTCGTTGCGCACCGCGGCCTGCGAGACCAGCGCCGCCTGCTCGCCGGCGTCCTTGACCAACTGCTGAGCCTCGCGACCGGCCCGGTCGACGGTGTGCTGCGCGGACTCCCGGGCCATCCGGGCTTCCTCGAGCAGCTCCTCGGACTCTTCCTTCAGCCGGATTGCCTCGGCCTCGGCGGCCGCGATCCGCCGGTCGGCCGCGGCGTGCGACTCGGCCCGCAGCCGGTCGGCGGCCGTTTGGGTCTCGTCCCGCAGCTTCTCCGCCGCGGCCTCGGATTCCGCCCGACGCCTCGACACCTCCTCCGCGACCGCGGCCCGGAGCTGCTCGGCCGCGGACTCCGACTCGGCCTGCAGGCGGTCGGCGATCGCGCTCGCCTCGGAACGGACCCGCTCAGCCTCGGCGGTCGACTCGCGCTGCAGCTTCTCGGCTGCGGCGGCAGCATCACGCCGTACCCGGTCGGCTTCGGCGGTCGACTCGGAGCGGAGTCGCTCGGCCGTCGCCTCGGCCTCGGTGCGGACCTGCTCGGCTTCGGTCTCGGCCTCGGTGCGCAGCTGCTCGGCGGCGCGCTCGGCGTCGTTGAGCAGTCGTTGCGCGGCGGATGTCGCGTCGGCGCGCATCTTCCGCGCCGCCGCCTCGGCCTCCGCCTTCAGCCGCTCGCTCTCGGCGCGGACCCGGTCCGCCTCCTCGTGAGCGAGGTCGTTCTCGTACTCCGCCTGTTCCCGCAGCGTGTCGGCGATCCGCTGGGCGCGCTCCAGCACGCCGCCGGCTTGCCGCACGCCAAAGGAACCGGTGTCGGCGACCGGTTCCTGGGTCAGCGGCAGACGCGGCGCGTCCATGCGACGAGATGATTCCATCCCCGGCCCCCTTTCCGACAGTCCGGGTCCCATCAGCGTGGTCACAGCGTTACAACGCGGTACCTGGGTGCCAGGTAACTTCTTTTTCATGCCGCTGCGCGATCTTCCCACCGAATCGAAGGCCGCGGCGGCGCTTCTGCGTACCGAAGTGATCACCCATCGCAGGACCATACGACGTTCCGGACCGCACGGTGTCATGCTGGCGTGTCTTGCCGCCGGGGTGGCGTTCGCGGTCCTCGTTCCGGGCCCGGCAGGCACAGGCTGTTACCTCTGGCGGCCCTCCACCCAGCCGGTCAGCGGCCGTGGCGCGGCCCTCGCACTGCCGGTCGCCATTGTGCTGCTGGTGCTCGTGGATCGCTTGTCTGCCGACAGATTCCGGCTCCGCAGGCAGGTCCGTTCCATCGGTACGGCGGCCATCGGACTGGTCACCGTGACGGCCTGGACCGGATTCGCCGCCCAGAGCCGGCCGAGCTGTTCGACCTCACCGGCTGTGATCGGCACGATCGTCTGCGGAACGCTCGCCACAGCCGTCGCCGCGCACTGGGCGACCCGTTCGAGGGCCCCCTGGACAGTGCCCGACGACAGCTCCGAGCCCGCCTCAGCTGAGCCGCTCAACCAGTCCGAATTGCGGGCAGTCTTCGTCCGGCTGGGCGATCAGGTCGACTCGTGGACGTCTCTTCGCTTCCAACTGTTCCCCTTCGCCACCGGCGCCCTCGCCGTACTCCTGCTGATCTCGACCGTGCTCCCCTGGCGCGAATTAGTGGACCCGGTCGCCCTCGGGCCGACCGCGGCCGAAGCCGGTCTAGCCCGCTCTCAACTCTGGGAGATCCCATCCGCCCGCCCCTGGGCCTTCATCGTCTGCGGGCTGGCAGTGGCAACGCTGGTGTCCACCGGACTGGTACGACGAGCAGCCGCCGTCGGCACCGGGTCAGTGGTAGTCGTGGGTCTGCTCACGCAGCTGCTGTGGCAGCCGCCGTCGCTGCCGAACGGTGTCGGCTACCGCACCGCTGTCGGTGCCTGGATCGCGCTCGGCTTGGGGTTGTGCCTCTGCGCGGCGGCGCTGCTGCGTGCACGTCGGCTACCTGTGCTCGCTGGCGCGGCCGCGGTCGGCGTCCTGGTCGGTGTACTGGTGCCGTCGGCGACTGAAGCGCCGTACCAGCCCTCAGCCGTTGCCGGAGTCCCCCACCGCTCGCTGGATCTGCACGGCGGCCAACTGGTCGACCGCCTCGGCATGCGCGTCTCCATCGGTACGTCGGACCCGCTGGACTCGCTGGCCTGGACCCTCGACGGTTCGCCGGGCCAGTGGCTGCTGGGTCGGACTGGTTCGGAGAGCTCGACCGTCTTCGCGTACGACGATGACGTCGCGCTCCCCCAGGTCACGCTGAACCACGGCCCCACGCCGCCCGCGCTCTGGGGCGTGGCCGACAACCACCTGGTCGTCCTCGCTGGTGGGGCACGTGGTCAGCCGTGGGCGATCCTCTCGGTGCCCCTCGACCTGGCGACCGCGGACATCAGCCTGAGCCACAAGAACAAGGACGGCAGCTACTACGTGACGCCCGGCGTGGACGCCCTCGCCACCGGCGTCGGCCCTGCACTCAGCCACCGCAACGCCGACCGATCGATCGTCGTGTGGGGATCCACGACCACCTGGCAGTTCCCAGCGAACCAACTACGCAAGGGCATCCGCCTCGCGGACTTCGTGGTCGACCCCGGACCAGGCGCATCAGGCAACGCAGTCTCCAGCGGCCCGGACGGTACGACGGCCTGGCGGACAAGCGAGACCGGGTTGGCGATGGTCCGGCCGGGCGGTGTGCCGCAGCAGCTCACCGGAGTGGCGCCGGCCGGTTGTGTGCTGAGCAGTGACACCGCCAGCTCGTCCATGACGGTCGACGCCTTCGCTGTCGACGTACGAGGCAACCTGTGGCTGGGTGGCGGTGCTCCAACCTCGGTGATCACGCTGGACGGCGTACTGCGGAAGCTGCCGGGTGGAGCCGAGGGGGTGGACAGCATCGAGGCTCGACCGGACGGGTCAGTCCTGCTGGGGACGTCCCCGGGTGGCGGCGACCAGGTGTTGGAGATCCCTGATGCGGCCGGCGCTGCCGCCTCGTACCCGGCCGCACCGCCGCCGGACCCGCGCTGCGACCGCCGGAAGCCGGCGGACGGCACGACCACGTTCAAGGCCACCACGGTGCCGACTGTGCCGGTGGTGGGTGCTGCCGGTGTGAGTACTCAGCTGGCGCTGGACGCCACTGGACGCCTGGTGCGAGTGCGAGTGCCACTGGCGGCCCGCTCGTTCGCTCCTGACGGACAGGGCGGCGTCTGGTGGACTGTTGTCGACCGGCGCTCTATGGAGAGCGCCGTACACCTGGTGCGTGGTCGCACGACCGTGGTGCGGGATCCGCAGCCGGTGCCGGGCAGCCAGAAGGGCGAGTACGCCGCAGCCGCCGGGGATCGCGTGGTGTCTGCGATCGGCGGGAGTCTCTACAACCGCTACGGACCCGGCGACGCGGTGCGTCGGGTGCAGGTCAAGGGAGAGCTCCGTCCGAACGGGTTGGTGCAGCTCGCATCCGGCGAGGTAGCGATGGTCCTGGGCGAACAGCTCGTCCTGGTCGACAGCCGGCCGACCGTCCTGCTCGGCGGGTCGACATCCGGCTGGCCGATCACGGCGACCGGCGTACCAGCCACACAGTTGACCGCGGACGGCACGTGGTTCACCGGCCCGGACGGCAAGCTCTGGGGGTACGACGGATGCCACCTGGTGCGCGTGGACGCGCCAGAACGGGTCACCGTGGTCGCAGGACCTCGACAGGGTGTGCCGCAGGCCGCGGACCAGGTGACTGTGATCGGCCAGGCGCTCTACTTCCAACTGGGCAACGACCTCATTCGCCTGGAGGCGGCCCGGTGAGCGACTTCCCTGACGAGGAGCTTCCGCGTCGGCTCGATGCGGCCGAAGCCGAGTTGGCCCGGTCCGAGCATCGCTGGTTCGCTCGGGCGACTCTGCTCGCCGCGATCGCCACCGGCGTGACGCTGTTCCTGCCCTGGACCTACAGCAGGCGCTACGGGCTCTCGGTCTGGCAGCTGGGCATCGAAGTCCAGCCCACCCTCGCCTTCACCTGCCTCGCCGGCCTCGTCACGTCAGCTGTTGCGATGGCTCTGAAGCCAGGCATCTGGCCCCAGACCGCCACCGCCATCACCGCCGTCATCGCGATCGTCGGTCTCGCCACGGCCTGGCAGGCAGCCACCCTCGACACGCTGACCGACAGCTGGCCCGGACCAGGTCCCGCGTTCACCCTCACCACCTCGCTGCTGTGGCTGCTCGCCGCCACTGCCGACCTGGTTGCCCAGCACAACAATCCTGATCAGCCCGCCCAGGCGGCGGTGTCCGAGGCGATCAGCCGACTGCGCCGGACGCGCTGATTCACCCGCGGGAGGGAGCGCGAACCCTCTCGCGGCTGAGGCGGCTGCGGGCGCTCCGGCCGGACAGTGAGTGCACTGACGGCTGGAGGAAGCGATGAGTGTGGTGGAGACGCGGGACCGGACCGAGAATGTGCTCCCGGTCCTGGTGGCGGTGTTGTCGTTGGCCTACGGGGTCGCCGGTGTGGCCTGGTTGCTGGAGGCCGGCGGGTACGCGTTCGGGCCGGTGCCTCCGGAGGATGACCGGCTGTCGTTGCTGGCGTACTTGCCGGACCAGGTCGGCGCGGGGCTGATCGCCGTACTGGGTGTGCTCGGGATTCCGGCGGCGGTCGCGCATGCTCGGACCGAGTGGAGTGCGTCGGCGTACCGGCCGCTGCTGGTCTTCACGGCGGTGCAGGTGGTGGTGTTCGGGCTGCTGGCGCCGAGTGTCACCGTCGTGATTCTGGCCGGGTACCTGCTCGTGCTGCTCGGCCTGCCGGCGGGGATCGTCTGGTTGATCGTCGGGGCGTGGAAGCAGCCGGCGACGCGTCCGCTGCTTCTCGGGGTGGCGGCGGCCGTGGTCATGGTGGAGCTGACCACCGGGCTGTTCGACTGGTCCGCCTTCCGCGAGCTGGGCGCGGGAGTGGCCGGCGTACCGGCGAAGGTCGGGACCACGCCGCTGTTCGTGTCCGGCGCCTTCCTGCTGGGGTGCGGCTGGGCCGTGCTCGGCGTGCGCGGGCTGCGGGGTGCGCGGGGTCGGTGCCTGCGGTGTGGACGGCCGGGCGCGAGCTGGACACGACCTGAGGCGGCTCGGCGGTGGGGGTTCTGGGCGACGATCGTGGCGGTGCTCTGCCCGATGCCGTACGCGCTGCTGCGGATGACCTGGCTGCTGCCGAACCCGATCGGTTTCGACGCCGACGAGCTGAACGCCGAGCCCGGGATCAAGCTGTTCGGCCTGGGACTCGGGCTGATCGCGCTGACGTCCGGGATCGTCACGCTCGGGCTGATCCGGCCGTGGGGCGAGGTCTGGCCGCGGTGGATCCCGATCGTCGCCGGCCGGCCGGTGCCGCCCAAGGCGGCGGTCGTCCCGGGCGCGGTGGCGGCCACCTTGCTGCTGGTCGCCAGCGCCTCGCTGATCGGCCTGCTCTGGACCCCGGACGCCTCGACGGCCGAGAACGTGCTCTACCTGCTCATCCTCCCGTTCCCACTCTGGGGTGCCTCGCTGGCCGTCGCCACGGCCGCCTACCACTACCGCCGCCGCACCCCCTGCTCGACCTGCCACCAAGGCTGACGAACGCCAGAAGGCCCCCGCGCGGTCGCGCGGGGGCCTTCTGTGGGTTGGTGCGGGTTACGTGTCCTGCAGGCCCGTGGAACCGGAGGCGCCGCCGGCCGTCAGGTCGGTCAGCTCCAGGTCGGGCGTGGTGGACTTCTGGTTGCCGGTGAAGGTGAAGTACTCCGGTACGCCGTCCTCGCTTACCGTGCCCTCGGGTGCGACGTCGACCACGACGATCTGGCCGGGCCGCAGCTCCCCGAACAGGATCTTCTCGGCCAGCACGTCCTCCACGTCGCGCTGCAGTGCGCGGCGCAGCGGGCGGGCACCCAGGATCGGGTCGAAGCCACGCTCGGCGGCCAGCTTCTTCGCCGCCGGAGTGAGCTCGATGCCCATGTCCTTGTCCTTCAGCCGCTCCTCGATCTGCGCGACCATCAGGTCGACGATCTTGACGATCTCCTCCATGCCGTGCTGGTGGAAGACCACGATCTCGTCGACGCGGTTCAGGAACTCCGGCCGGAAGTGCTGCTTGAGCTCCTCGGTGACCTTCCCCTTCATCTTCTCGTACGAGCCGCCGACGTCGCTGGCCTGGGAGAAGCCCAGGGTCACCGCCTTGGCGATGTCCTTGGTGCCCAGGTTCGTGGTCATGATGATCACGGTGTTCTTGAAGTCGACCACGCGGCCCTGGGCGTCGGTCAGACGACCCTCGTCCAGGATCTGCAGCAGCGAGTTGAAGATGTCCGCGTGGGCCTTCTCGACCTCGTCGAACAGCACCACGCTGAACGGCTTGCGGCGCACCTTCTCGGTCAGCTGGCCACCCTCTTCGTAGCCGACGTAACCAGGCGGCGAACCGAACAGCCGGGACGCGGTGTGCTTCTCGGAGTACTCCGACATGTCGAGGCTGATCAGCGCGCTCTCGTCGCCGAACAGGAACTCGGTCAGCGCCTTCGACAGCTCGGTCTTACCGACGCCGGACGGGCCGGCGAAGATGAACGAGCCGCTCGGGCGGCGCGGGTCCTTCAGACCGGCGCGGGTGCGCCGGATCGAGCGGGACAGCGCCTTGACCGCGTCCTCCTGGCCGATGTACCGCTTGGCCAGCTCCTTCTCCATGTCGAGCAGCCGGGACGACTCCTCCTCGGTCAGCTTGAAGACGGGGATGCCGGTGGCGGTGCTCAGCACCTCGGCGATCAGCTCCTCGTCCACCTCGGCGACGACGTCCATGTCGCCGGCCTTCCACTGCTTCTCACGCTCCGACTTGGCGTTGATCAGCTTCTTCTCGTCGTCACGCAGGCTGGCGGCGCGCTCGAAGTCCTGCGCGTCGATCGCCGACTCCTTCTCCCGGCGCACGTTCGCGATCTTCTCGTCGAACTCGCGCAGGTCCGGCGGAGCCGTCATCCGGCGGATCCGCAACCGGGCGCCGGCCTCGTCGATCAGGTCGATCGCCTTGTCCGGCAGGAACCGGTCGGAGATGTAGCGGTCGGCCAGCTGCGCGGCCTGCACCAGGGCCGGGTCGGTGATCGTGACCCGGTGATGCGCCTCGTACCGGTCGCGGAGGCCCTTGAGGATCTCGATCGTGTGCGCGATCGAGGGCTCGGCCACCTGGATCGGCTGGAACCGGCGCTCCAGCGCGGCATCCTTCTCGACGTACTTGCGGTACTCGTCGAGGGTGGTCGCGCCGATGGTCTGCAGCTCACCGCGGGCCAGCATCGGCTTCAGGATGCTCGCGGCGTCGATCGCGCCCTCGGCCGCGCCGGCCCCGACGAGGGTGTGGATCTCGTCGATGAACAGCACGATGTCACCGCGGGTGCGGATCTCCTTGAGCACCTTCTTCAGACGTTCCTCGAAGTCACCGCGGTAGCGCGAGCCGGCCACCAGGGCGCCCAGGTCGAGGGAGTAGATCTGCTTGTCCTTCAGCGTCTCCGGGACGTCACCGCGGACGATCTGCTGGGCCAGACCCTCCACGATCGCCGTCTTGCCGACGCCCGGCTCACCGATCAGGACAGGGTTGTTCTTGGTACGCCGGGACAGCACCTGCATGACCCGCTCGATCTCGGTCTCGCGCCCGATCACCGGGTCGAGCTTCGATTCGCGGGCGGACTGGGTGTAGTTCCGGCCGAACTGGTCGAGCACCAGGGAGCTGCTGGGAGCACCTTCGGTGGCCCCGGCACCGGCCGACGCCGTCTCCTTGCCCTGGTACCCGCTCAGCAGCTGGATGACCTGCTGCCGGACCTTGTTCAGGTCCGCGCCGAGCTTGACCAGGACCTGCGCGGCGACACCCTCACCCTCGCGGATGAGGCCGAGCAGGATGTGCTCGGTGCCGATGTAGTTGTGGCCCAACTGCAGGGCCTCGCGCAGGGAGAGCTCCAGCACCTTCTTGGCGCGTGGGGTGAACGGGATGTGCCCGCTCGGTGCCTGCTGCCCCTGGCCGATGATCTCCTCGACCTGGGAGCGGACGGCCTCGAGCGAGATACCCAGGCTCTCGAGAGCCTTGGCGGCGACACCCTCACCCTCGTGGATCAGGCCGAGCAGGATGTGCTCGGTCCCGATGTAGTTGTGGCTGAGCATCCTGGCCTCTTCCTGTGCCAGGACGACTACCCGACGGGCGCGGTCCGTAAATCGTTCAAACATCGCCAAAGCGCTCCTTGCCTCAGAGGAGTCGGACGTGCCGTGTAGGCCGACCCCCGTACATGCATGCTAGTCCCCGGTGCCGACAGGCTCGCTCTCGGCGAACAAATGCTCACGGCTCGACCGGCAGTCGGGGAGGCATCACAAGGGAACAACCGCACAGACCTCCAGGGTGTTCCCGCCCGGCCCGGATCGGCGAGCATGTTCGCCACCAGCGAATTCCTCGAGCTGCCTGCCGAGTCAGTCACCCACGGCCGAGTCGCACACACCGGACTGTCCACACTGTGAAACAACCGGAATGCGGACGGTCCCACGGAGCGAAGCTCCTCATGACACAGAGGAGGCGAGGTGGGTCCGCGCTTTCTGCGGACACCACCCCGCCTCTCGCGTCCGGCACCCTGACGGGGCCGGGACCGGCAGTCCGAGCGGAATTACTTGGCTTCGTTGTACGCCGCGCGCACCTCGGCGGAGATCCGGCCCCGCTCGCTCACGTCGTAGCCGTTCTCCTTGGCCCAGGCCCGGATGTCGGCGGAGTCCGACGCCGACCGGCCACGGCCGCGCCCCCGGCCCGCGCCGCCGCGGCGGCCGGACACCCGGCGGGCCGAGCCGACGTAGCCGGAGAGGGCGTCACGCAGTTTGGCGGCGTTCTTCTTGGACAGGTCGATCTCATACGTCGTCCCGTCGAGCCCAAAGGTCACGGTCTCGTCGGCCTTACCGCCGTCGAGATCGTCCTCGAGAACTACCTGCACCCTTTGCGCCATCGATGACAGTCCTTTCCGCGCCCGTCACCGGGCCGCAATCCCCCTGCCGTTTTGTATGCTCCTGATTTGTACCGCACAAACCGGGTGCGTGTCATTCACCTCCCACAATATGCGGGAAAGATGTGACTAAACCGTCCGGATCTCGAGGGGTCGAGCGACGCTGTGCAGCCGTGGTGACCTTGAGTATTCACAGGGTCCGAAACCGGCTGGACCAGAATAAATCCACCCCAGGATTCAAAGTGACAGTCCGTTGTGCTATGCAACGATCCTGCGACCGAATCGTGGAATCACTCCGGACGCAGCAACGGGAACAGAATGGTCTCCCGGATACCGGCCCCGGTGAACAGCATCACCAGCCGGTCCAGGCCCATCCCCATCCCGCCGGCCGGCGGCATCCCGAACTCCATCGCCCGGAGGAAGTCCTCGTCCAGCTCCATCGCCTCGGGGTCGCCGGCGGCGGCCAGCAATGACTGTGCCACCAGGCGTTCCCGCTGGATCACCGGGTCGTTCAGCTCGGAGTAGGCCACCCCGAGCTCGACCCCGTTGACGATCAGGTCCCAGGCCTCGACCAGCCCCGGAATTTCCCGGTGTGGCTTCGCCAGCGGCCGGGCCGACTCCGGATAGTCGCACACAAACGTCGGCTCGATCAGCGTGTGCTCGACCAGCTTCTCGAACAAGTCCACGGCGATCTCACCGGCATTCAAGCCCGGCTGCAGCTCGACGTCGTGCTGCTCGGCCAGCTTGGTCAGCGTGGCCACGTCGGTGCTCGCTTCGACCGTCTCGCCGACCGCTTCGGAGACCAGCCCGAAAAGCGTCGCGCGCCGGAACGGCTGCTCCAGATCGATGGTCGAGCCGTCGCGCGCAGTGATCGTGGTCCGGCCGATCGCGCGACCCGCGTTCCGGATCAGCTCCTGGATGAGTTCGGCCATCGAGTCGTAATCGCCGTACGCCTGATAGGCCTCGATCATCGAGAATTCCGCGGCGTGCGTCGAGTCCAGGCCCTCGTTGCGGAACGTGCGGCCGATCTCGAAGACCCGGTCGACCCCGCCGATCATCGCCCGCTTCAGGTCCAGCTCGAGCGCGATCCGGAGCTTCATCTCCTGGTCGAAGGCGTTCAGGTGGGTGCTGAACGGCCGCGCCGCGGCGCCGCCGTTGGTCAGCTGCAGCACCGGCGTCTCGACCTCGAGGAACTCGTGCGAGTCGAAGGTCTGCCGCAGCGACTTCAGCACGGCGGCCTTGGCCCGGACCATCTCGCGGGCCTCGGCGCGGACGATCAGGTCGACGTACCGGAGCCGGACCCGGGCCTCCTCGTTCAGCGGCTTGTGCTCGTTCGGGAGCGGGCGCAGCGTCTTGGCGGCCATCTGCCAGCCGGTCGCCTGCACGGACAGCTCGCCGCGCCGGCTGGTGATCACCTCACCCTGGACGGCGAGCAGGTCGCCGATGTCGACCAGCGCCTTGAACCGGGCCAGCTCCTCCTCGCCGAGGTCGGCCAGCGACAGCATCACCTGGAGCTCGGTCCCGTCGCCCTCGCGGAGCCGGACGAAGCAGAGCTTGCCGGTGTTGCGCAGGAAGATCACCCGGCCGGCCACGGACACCTGCTCCCCGGTCCGGGTGTCCGGCTCCAGCTCCTGGGCGTCGTACTTGGCCCGGAGGTCCTTCAGCAGGTGCGTGCGCGGCACCGAGATCGGGTACGGCGACACTCCCTCCGCCAGCAGGCGGTCACGCTTCTCCCGGCGGACCCGCATCTGCTCGGGCAGGTCGTCCTGCCCGCTGTCGGGGTTCGCCGGGTTCACGTGTGCGTCAGTCATGGCTCAAGGCTAGTGAGTGAGCACCTTTTCAGCCGAATCGATTGTTTCCGGGGACTTGACACGCAGCACCAGTACGGCGGCCAGCACCGCAGTGACCGCGCACGCGGCGCCACAGACCACGAAGGTCATCCGGGTGCCGAGCAAAGCGCCCAAGAAGCCGCCCAGCAGCAGCGCGAACAGGCTGCAGGCCCGGACCGTCCCGTTGAGCGCCGCGACCACACGGCCCCGGACTCGCTCCGCGGAGCGAGTCACCATGAGCGTGCTGACAGCAGCGTTGAGCACACCGCTGCCGAAGCCGACAGTGACCGATCCGATCAGCAGCGTGACCACTCCGGCGGCCAAACCCATCAGCGCGCAGCCGAGCCCGATGGCAGCCATTCCGCCCAGCACCGCCCGGGATCTGGCCGCCGTGCTGACCAGCCGTCCGGTGAGCCAGGCACCTGCGATCGCCCCGGCGCCCTGCACAGCCACCACCCAGCCGTAGCCGGCCGCGTCCAGCTCCAGCTCGTCGGTCACCAGGAAGACCTCGACCACGTTGACTGCCTCGCCCGCGAGGATGAACACCCACAGGCACGGCACCAGGATCCGCAGCAGTGAGTCCCCGAAGATGCTGCGGAGACCGGCCGACAGGGCACCGGACTCGGGTACGGCGCCCCGCTCGGGCCGGCGACGTGTCGAGACCAGACGAGCGACCACTGCCAGCACCAGGAAGGTCATGGCGTCCACCAGCAGGGCGCCCCGATCGCCGGACCACGCCACGAGTACGCCGCCCACCGCTGACCCCGCCAGCGTCGCGACCCCGATCAGGGCCTGGCTCGTCCCGGTCGTGCGGCCGACGAGCTCCTCGCCGACGATCCGCGGGATCAGCGCGCCCCAGGCCGGCCCGGCGACCGCCGTACCCAACTGCAGGACACAGACCAGCGCGAGGGTCTCGGCCAGGCCGTGACTGAAGGCCAGCCCGACCCCGGCGACCGCCTGGAGCGAGGAGGCCGCGACCAGGACCGTGCGGGAGTCGTAGCTGTCCACGATCCGCCCGGCGAACGGGATCATCACGACCGTCGGTACGGCGAACGCCAGCAGCAACGCGGTCATCACCCCCGGGCCGCCGTACTCGGAAACCCGCAGCATCAGGGCGATGAGGGCGACCGAGTCGCCCGCGTAGGAGAGCGCGCGAGCCGGCAGCACCAGCCGGATGTCGGGGTACGACCAGATCGAAGTCTGAAGTGGTTGCTTCACAACTGTGAAGTTAATGCTTCATATATCCGGCCGTCAAGGGATTCGCTACGCTGACGCCGTGGCCAAGAAGAAGCGCGTGGTGATCTCCGACCCGCGGGCGATCCGCGCCCTGGCGCACCCGGCCCGGCAGCGGGTCATCGACGAGCTCTTCAACGGCCGGGTGATGACCGCGACCGAGTGCGCGGAGCTGGCCGGGCTGACGCCGTCCGCGATGAGCTACCACCTGCGCGCGCTGGAGCGGTGGGGCATCGTCGAGCGGGCCGAGGAGTCGGCCGACGGCCGGGAGCGGCCGTGGCGGGCCGCGGCCGGCAGCCTGTCGATCGAGTCGCAGTCGACCGAAGCCGGCCGGGTGGCCAGCCAGACGATCGTGCGGTCGGCGGTGGACCGGCTGATCGAGCAGTTCGAGGAGATGGCCGGCGACGACCCCTGGGACGACGTCAGCTCGCTGCGGCGGTCCCGGCTGTGGCTCACCCACGAGGAGGCCAGGCGGTTCGGCCAGGAGCTGAGCGACCTGGTCGACCGCTACAAGAAGGGCCGTACGGCGACCACGCACCCGGCCGGCGCCCGCCAGCTCAGCACGTTGCTGGCCGTCGTGCCGATGGGAAAGCCGCCACAAGATACCTGAACCGTTAGCTACACATCTGCGGATCGGGAGGTACCTTCGAAAGAGAAGTACATTTCCGCCGCCGGGTGGTCGCCATGCAGTCCTGGTTCCTGTGGTTGATCCTCGCCGCCGTCCTCGGCACGGCCGAGTTGATGACGGCGACCCTCGATCTGCTCCTGCTCGCCGTCGCCGCGCTGGCCGCGGCCGGGGTGGCCGGCCTGGGGCTCGGGATCGGGTTGCAGCTGCTCGCCTTCGCCGTCACCGCCGCCGCGATGATCACGCTGGTCCGGCCGGTGGCTCGCCGGCACCTGATGTCGTACCCCCAGCTGCGGTCCGGGGTGGCCGCGCTGGTCGGGCGCGAAGCCGTGGTGCTGAGCGAGGTCGGCCGGGAGCCGGGCCGGGTCCGGATCGGCGGCGAGGAGTGGAGCGCGCGGTCCTACGACCCTGATGTCGTCATTCCCGAGGGCACCACGGTGGACGTCTTCGCCATCGAGGGTGCCACCGCCCTCGTCCATCCCCGGGAGGATCCATGGCCGAACTCATCGTCGGGCTGATCGTCGCGTTGCTCGCCGTCGTACTGGTACTCCGGACGATCCGGATCGTGCCGCAGGCGCGAGCCAGCAACGTCGAGCGCCTCGGCCGGTACCTGCGCACCCTCGAGCCCGGCCTGAACATCGTCATCCCGTTCATCGACCGGCCCCGGCATTTGATCGACCTGCGCGAGCAGGTGGTCTCGTTCGAGCCGCGCTCGGTGATCACCGAGGACAACCTGGTCGTCCACATCGACACGGTGCTGTACTTCCAGGTCACCGACCCGCGGGCGGCGGCGTACGAGATCGCCAACTACATCCAGGCGATCGAGCAGCTGACCGTGACCACGCTGCGGAACGTGATCGGCAGCCTGGACCTGGAGAAGGTGCTGACCTCGCGCGAGCACATCAACTCCACCCTGCGCGGGGTGCTGGACGAGGCGTCCGGCAAGTGGGGGATCCGGGTGAACCGGGTCGAGCTGAAGGGCATCGAGCCGCCGCCGTCGATCAAGGAGTCGATGGAGAAGCAGATGCGGGCCGAGCGGGAGAAGCGGGCCGCGATCCTGGCCGCCGAGGGCCAGCGGCAGGCCCGGATCCTGACCGCGGAAGGCGACCGGCAGGCGGCGATCCTGCGGGCCGAGGGCCAGGCGAAGGCGATCGACACCGTGTTCGAGGCGATCCACCGCAACGACCCGGACCCGAAGCTGCTCGCCTACCAGTACCTGCAGATGCTGCCCGAGCTCGCCAAGGGTCCCGGCAACACCTTCTGGGTGATCCCGTCCGAGGTCACCGCGGCCCTGCAGAACGTGACCAAGGCGTTCAACGGCACGACGCCGGAGGTCAGCAACGGCAAGCAAGAACCCTGAGATTTCCCCCGATTAGTGCCCTGAGCACCTAAATGGGTTGTTCGCGGGTGCCACCATGGAGACATGGGGGAACTCGCGCTGGCGATCGCCGTCCCGGCGGGTGGGATGGCGATCGTTGCCTATCTGGTCGTCGGGCTGGTCATCGGGGTCGAGAGCATGGGGGTGCCGTTACCGGGTGAGACCACGCTGATCGCGGCGGCGCTGCTGGCCTCGCAGGGGCACCTGCGGCTGGAGTTCGTGATCGCCGCGGCCGCCGCCGGGGCGATCATCGGCGACTCGATCGGCTACTACATCGGCCGCAAGGCCGGCCGCGGCCTGTTCGAGCGGCTGGGCCGGCGGTTCCACCACTTCTCCTCCGACCGGATGGTCCGCGCCGAGAAGTACTTCCAGCGGTACGGCGTCTGGACCGTCTTCTTCGGCCGCTTCGTCGCGCTGCTGCGGATCTTCGCCGGTCCGATGGCCGGCATGCTGCGGATGCCCTACCCGCAGTTCCTGGCCGCGAACGCCGGCGGCGGGATCGCCTGGGCGACCACGATCGGGATCGTCGCGTACAACATCGGCGACAACGCGGACAAGATCTTCGGCCAGCTCTCGATCTGGGCGCTGGTCGTGCTGGTGCTGGCCGGTGTCGCGGCGTACACCTACTACAAGATCCGCCGCCGGCAGCCGGCGCCCGAGCTCGAGCTCGAGCCGGAGTCAGCGGACGTACAGGGGTAGCGGCGGCGTGATGGTCCCGCCCATCGGCCGGCCGAACATCATCGCTCCGGGGATCACGAACCGGTACGAGAACGAGCCCGCCTGAGACGCCTTGAACAGCAGCGAGGCCTGGCCCTTGCGCATCGCCACCGCCTTCAGGTTCACCCACCGGCGGGTCTGCCGGTTCCAGGCCTGCAGGACCACGGTCGTGTTCATCGCCGGCGTGACCGTCGTGTAGACCAGCACGTTGTCGCCGCGGCGTTTCGCCGGGCCGCCGACGAAGCCGGCCGTCGCCACTCGGACCACGCTCTTGGTGTACACCGGCCGGTCGGTCGACGGCGCCGTCAGCACGCCGGCGCGGCTGTAGCCCGGCACGGTGATCTTGTAGGGCCGGCTCGGCCCGTTGACCATCGGGATGTCGTAGTGCCCGCCGGCGGTCGTCGAGCCGCGGGCCGCGGGGGTCCAGCGGGCGCCCGGAGTGACCTGCGTCAGCACGACCACGGGCACACCCGCCGGTGTGGCCCGGCGCTGGACGCATGGGTTCTCGGCCGGGCAGACAGTCTCCTGCAGGACGACGCGACCGCGGACGTGGACCTGCACGCTGTACTGCGCCAGCGCCGGCACCGCTCCGTTGACCGAGCTGGTCAGGCCGAGCACCTCGCCGCCGAGCCGGGTGCTCCACTCGTTCTGCGCGCTGAGCTGGAACAGGTACGGCGGCTTGATGCTCTTGATCAGCTGCCGCGTCGAGGTCGTCCCCGGACCGATCGGCCGCATCATCTCGCCCGGCCGCCCGACCATCGGCACATACCGCTGGGTCTTCGGGCCCTTCACGTCCAGCGGGTCGTTCGGGGTGAAGTCCTGCGGCGCCGCGGGCACCGTCCACTTCATCAGCACACCCCGGCCGATCGGGGTCGCGCTGGCCCCCGCCGGGCCGACCGGGCCGTCGGTGTCGAACACCTCCGAGCGCGCGAGCTTGCTGGTCACACCGCCCTGCGACGTCCCGGTGGCCACCGCCACCCGGTAGTTGCCGTCCGGCGGGAAGGCCGAGGTCGGGATGTCGAAGGTGTTCGGATCGCCGGCCGGGATGTACTTCACCCACGACGGGCTGCTGCTGAGCACACCCTCGATCGTGATCCGGTTCGGCGCGTTGCTGTCCTTCCAGCTCACCTGGACCGCGGTCTTGCCGTCACCGGCCCAGGCAACCGCGACATCGGTCGGCATCGGGTCCGACTGACAGGCAGTCAACGCCGTGGTGCCGAAAAGCACCAGCAGCATCACGGCGAGGGCGCGTCTCCCCGCCCCACGCCGTCGCGAGCAGGTGCTCGGCGGAGTTCCTCGGTGTGCTGGAGGGGAGGGTTCGATGCGGATCATCGTGCCCTTCCCTCCAGTGCGCCGAGGGGCCCGCCGAGTGCCGCGCAGTAGGCGTGGGGCGGGGAGACGCGCCCGTACGTCCGCCGCACCCCGACCACCTCGTCTCAGCTGCCTCACAACCGACCGACCCGGGTGAACCATACCCAGAACCAGGTACCCAGCCCGTACGCCCGTTGCCGGATCGGTATGCCGCCTCTACCGTGAGAATGCCACGGAGGGGGAACCGGCATGGCCTACATCGACTCGCCGTCCGACCAGCGATTCTTCGACAGTAACCGGGCGCCGGCGGGACACGTACCGAACTTCGTCAAGACCTTCGCCGCGCGGCCCGCGGTGTACGACGCCTGGAAGCGGCTCGCCGAGGCGATCAAGGCCTCCATGGACCAGCGCCGCTACGAGCTGGTCACCCTGGCCGTGGCCACCGCGCTGAAGTCGAGCTACTGCAGCCTCGCACACGGCCAGATCCTGGCCGACAAGTTCTACACGTCCGAGGAGGTCGCAGCGCTCGTCGACGAGCCGGCCGTCGACCCGGTCGACCGCGCCGTGATGGCGTTCGCCCGCAAGGTCGCCCTGGCCGCCGACAGCGTCACCCAGGACGACGTGGACGAGCTGAAATCGGCCGGCCTGAACGATGCCGACGTACTCGACGTCACGGTCGCCGCGGCCGCCCGGTGCTTCTTCTCCAAGACCCTGGAGGCTACCGGCACCCCACCGGACGCCGCCTACAACACCCTGCCGGAGGCGCTGCGCAAGGCGCTCACCGTCGGCCGGCCGATCGAGCAGGCTCATTCGGGCTGATTGCTCGCCGAGCCACCGAGGTGGAACTTGGTGGTCACGCCGCTGTACATCAGGTGCGTGACCAGCCCCTGGGCCGCGTGCGGCAGGTTGTGGCAGTGGTCCATCCAGATCCCCGGGTTGTCCGCGACGAACGCGACCTCGAAGGACTCGTCGTCCTCGACGTTCAGCGAGTCGGTCCACCACGGGCTGCCGGTCGCGGCGACTCCGTCCCGGCTCAGTACGACGACGTGGTGGCCGTGCAGGTGCATCGGGTGGACCTGGCCGGACGTGTTCTTGATCGTCATCCGGACCACGTCACCCTCGGTCACCATGAACATCGGCACGTCCGGGTACTGATGCCCGTTGATCGTCCACCACAGCCCCGGGCGGCCGTCGAGGAACCCGGGCCGCCGGCCGATGTCGTACCGGAACACCCGGGTCGCCTTGGCCGGGTCGAAGCCGAGTTGGGCCGGTTTCCCGTAGGACAGCAGATCAACTCGTTCCCGCGGCTCGGCACCGGCCGGGGCGTTGCCCTCGCCGATCACCAGCGTGGTCGGCCCGCCGCCTAGCCCGATCCGGATCGCCGACCCCTGCGGCATCGTCACCTGCAGGTCGACCCGTCCACCCGCGGTGACGAGCACGGACTTGTTGCTCACCTCCGGCGGCGCGTTCACCTCGGTCCCGTCCACCGCCACCACCCGGTACGGCGCTCCGTCGACCCAGGCGGCCCAGGGTCCGTTGTCGGTGTTGATCAGCCGGACCCGGACCGTCGATCCAGGAGCAGCCACGCGGCGTTCGCCGTACCCGCCGTTGACTGTGCGGACCTTGTCGTAGGTGTGCACCGCGGCGACCACGTCGTTGGCGGTCGGTTCGACGATCAGGACACCCCACAGGCCCTTCTTCACCTGCTCGTGAGACACCTGGTGGGAGTGGTACCAGTACGTGCCGACGTCCTTGGCGACGAACCGGTACACGTGCGACTGCCCGCGCTGCACCGCGTCCTGCGTGACCCCGGCGACGCCGTCCTCGGCCGCCGGTACGTCGACGCCGTGCCAGTGCAGCGTGATTCCGTCGGGAACGGACTCGTTCTGCAGCGTCACCTGGACCAGATCGCCCTGTTTCGCGACGATCTCGGGTCCCGGTGAGGTGTGGTTCAGGGTGATCCCGTCCATCGGGCCACGGCCGGGAATGTCGAACCGCTCCTGGCGGGCAACGAGGTCCACGACCACGTCGGCCGGACCGGACGGCCCGGTGAGCGTGCCGACGTCCTGGCCGTGATGGGCGTGCGTCGCCGGCCCACCGCCGTAGTCGGCGAACCCCATCTCCATCGGGGACAGGTCCCCAGGCACCAGGCTGCGCTGCCAGAACCACGCGATCGGCGCCAGCACGACGATCGTCGCCAGCACCGCGATCGCAGTACGGCGACGTGGCCGCCAGGCCATCAGCCTGCGGCCACGCGCAAGTCAGTTGCCAACCGCATCTATCTGGTCGCCTCGGTCGGTGTTGCCGGCGCCTCCGTCACGGCTGCTGCCGGTGGGCCGGCCGCCCTCCGGGCGGCGATGCTCGCGACCGCGAGCAGCGCGAAGGCGTTCAGGCCGTGCAGCGCTCCGATTGCCGGCAGCCCCCAGGCGCCGAAGGCGAGCGCGATCTGCAACACGACCAGTCCGAACACGAACAGCGCCCACTTGATCCCGCCCGGCACCCGCGCGAAGAAGGAGACGATCAGCAACAGCAGCGCGAGCGCCGGGATCACCATCATCCCGACGATGCCGTGTGTCACCTGGCCGAAGTTGAAATCGGTGTTCTCGTCGAGCACCGCGCCGCTGTCCATGTCCTTGAGGACCATGAACCACCCGAGCGCGACCGACATCGCCTGGACTACCACACCGATCGCGATCAGACCGGCCAAGACGCGATAAACGGACCTCATGCTTTCCCCCCACCCCGGAAGTCGTTCACCTCATAGTGATCCTGGCCACACCTTCACACAAGGGGGTTCTGCCCGATGGGGCAACTACTGGTTGTTGCGAGCAAAGGCCCGGTACAGACCGTGCAGAGTCAACAGCGGTTCGTTGCGAACCGGTGTCACCAACTGCTCGGCGATCAGCGGAGCGAGCGCGCCGGTCAGCACCACCGGCGTCTCCACGGCCAGCGACTGCTCGGCGCGGATCCTGGTGACCAGGCCGTCGACCAGCGCCGCGAAGCCGTGGATCGCCCCGGACTGCAGGGCCTCGACGGTGTTCTTCGCGACCACCGACCGCGGCCGGAGCAACTCGACCCGGCGCAGCTGCGCCGCCGCGTTGCCGAGCGCATCGGTCGCGGTTTCGATGCCGGGGGCAATCACCCCGCCGACGAAGGCGCCGGACTCACTGACCACGTCGATGGTGATCGCCGTACCGACGTCGACGACGAGGCACGGAGCGCCGTACAGGTGCACCGCCGCGAGGGCGTTGGCGATCCGGTCGGTGCCGACCTCACGCGGGTTGTCGACCAGCACCGGCAGACCGGTCTTCACGCCGGGCTCGACGACCACACTCGGTACGTCGTGGTAGTACCGCCCGACCACGTCGCGTAGCTCGTGCAGCACGTGCGGTACGGCGGAGCACACCGCGATCCCGGACACCGGCGACTCGCCGGTCAGCAGCCCCTGCAGCAGCACGGCCCACTCGTCCGCCGTACGACGGGGATCGGTGCCGACCCACCAGTGCCGCTTGACCGTGCCCTCGAACACCAGGCCCACCAGGGTCCGGGTGTTCTCGACGGCGACGGCAAGCAACATCAGGCCTCCTGCAAGTCCAGCGCGATGTCGAGCACCGGCGCGGAGTGCGTCAGCGCGCCGACCGCGAGGTAGTCGACGCCGGTCTCGGCCACGGCCCGGGCGCTGTCGAGCGTCAGGCCGCCGGAGGCCTCGAGCTTCGCCCGGCCGGCCACCTTCTCGACAGCCTCCCGGAGCGACGGGACGTCCATGTTGTCCAGCAGGATCAGCTCGGCGCCGGACTCGACCGCGATCAGCGCGTCCTCGACCGAGTCCACCTCGACCTCGACCGCGAGGTCCGGGTACGCCTTCCGGACCAGGCGGAACGCCTCCGCCACCCCGCCGGCCGCGATCACGTGGTTGTCCTTGATCAGCGCCGCGTCCGACAGACCCATCCGGTGGTTCTTGCCGCCGCCGCAGCGGACGGCGTACTTCTCCAGCGACCGCAGCAGCGGCATCGTCTTGCGGGTGTCGCGGATGACCGCGCCCGTGCCCTCGACCGCGTCCACCCAACGGCGGGTCAGCGTGGCCACGCCGGAGAGGTGGCACAGCAGGTTCAGCATGGTCCGCTCGGCGGTCAGCAGCTGCCGGGTCTTGCCGCGGATCGTCATCAGGACATCGCCCTTGGTGACGCGCGCGCCGTCGGTCACGGAGTACTCGAGCTCCACCTCGTCCGGCGCGGCGACCAGCCGGACCACCAGTTCGGCGATCTCCAGGCCCGCGACCACCCCGTCGGTCCGGGCGATCAGCTCGGCAACCGAGACCTGGTCCGCATCGACCGTGGCCGTGGTGGTGACGTCCACCCCACCGGCCAGGTCCTCCTCGATCGTGGCCCGCACGAGGTCACCGACCCATTGCCGGTCGACAGTCTCATCCATGCCGGTCATTCTCCTCGGTTTCGTGCGGTACAAACGTCGTACGCGGAACTGCTTGGCCGTTCTCGGTGGGCAAAGTCAGGTCCAGATTGCCCGACCAGTTCCGGTCGTCGCGATCCGGGTGGTCCTCCCGCCAGTGCGAGCCGCGGCTCTCCTCGCGTTCGGTGGCGGCGGCGATCAGCGCGGACGCGACCGTGACCAGGTTCGTCGCCTCCCAGCCCGGCGTACCCGGCTCACCGGCCGGCTGCTCGATCAGCTTGCCGAGCGCAGCACCTGCCTCGGCCAGTCCTGATGCGCTACGGATCACGCCGGCGCCGACCGTCATCACCCGCTGCACCTCGGGTACGACGTCCGCGTCGACCAGACCGGGGACGCGGGTGTCCGCGGCCGCCTCTCGGAGCTCGGGCAGGCCGTCCGCGAGGTGGGCGGCGATGCGGCGGGCGAACACGAGACCTTCGAGCAGTGAGTTCGACGCGAGGCGGTTGGCGCCATGCACGCCGGTGCAGGCGACCTCGCCGCAAGCGAACAAGCCCGGTACGGACGTCTCGCCGTTGAGGTCGGTCCACACGCCGCCGGACGAGTAGTGGCAGGCGGGCGCGACCGGGATCAGCTCACGGACCGGGTCGATACCGTGCGAACGGCAGGAGGCCAGGATGGTGGGGAACCGGACCCGCCATTTCTCGTCGCCGAAGTGCCGGGCGTCCAGGTACACGTGGTCATTGCCGGTGGCAAGCATCTGCCGCATGATCGCCTTCGCCACAATGTCCCGTGGCGCCAGGTCGGCGAGCTCGTGCTGACCCTGCATGAACCGGTTGCCCTCGTGGTCGACCAGGAACGCGCCCTCGCCGCGGACCGCCTCGGACACCAACGGCTGCTGGCCTTTCGCGCTCTTGCCCAGCCACAGCACGGTCGGGTGGAACTGCACGAACTCCAGGTCGCGCGCCTTCGCCCCGGCTCGCAACGCCAGCGCCATGCCGTCACCAGTCGACACGCTCGGGTTGGTGGTCGCGGCGTACAGCTGACCGATCCCGCCGGAGGCGAGGATCACGACCCGGCTGCGGATCGCGCCGACGCCGTCCAGTTGCCCCTCGCCCATCACATGCAGGGTGACCCCGGCGACGGCGCCGTCCTCAGCGGTCAGCAGGTCGATGACGAGCGCGTGCTCGATCAGCCGGATGTCGTCGGCGCGCTTCACCGCGGCGACCAGCGCCCGCTCGATCTCGGCGCCGGTCGCGTCTCCGCCGGCGTGCGCGATCCGGTTGCGGTGGTGCCCGCCTTCCCGCGTCAACGACAGGTCCCCGTCGACGGTGTCGAACCGCGCGCCCAGGTCGATCAGGTCCCGTACGGCGTCCGGCCCTTCGGTGACCAGCGTCCGTACGGCGTCCGCGTCGCAGAGCCCCGCGCCGGCGACCAGGGTGTCCTGCAGATGCTCCTCCGGCGAGTCCTCCGGGCTGAGGGCGGCGGCGATCCCGCCCTGGGCCCACTGGGTCGAGCCGGAGGCGACGACGTCCTTCGTCACCACCAGCACCGAGCCGAGCTCACGAGCCTTGAGAGCGGCGGTCAGCCCGGCGATACCGGATCCGATCACCACCACATCGACGGTGTCGGTCCAGCCAGGTTCGGGCGCGGCCAACCGTTGCGGGACAGCGGGGCCGGTCACGGGGCCTCCCGGCCTGGACTGAGGAGCGGAGGGAGCGAAGCGACTGGAGGGACGAGGGAAGGCCGGGAGTTACAGCCCCGTGACCCGCCGCGCCGGAGGCGTGGCATCAGTTGAGTCATCCCGCGACGGTATCAATCGAATTCATCGCAGCGTGATGGAAATGTTGTCAATGAGACGGGTCATCCCCACGCGGGCGGCGATCAGCATCCGGGCCTCGCCGGGGCCGATCACCGGGCCGAGATCCGGTGCCCGGAGGGCGAGGTAGTCGATCTTCACCGACGGGACCGCCTCCAGCTCAGCCTGTGCCGCGGCCATCACGGCGTCCGGGCCGTTCATCCCCGCCTTGGCGCCGGCGGTGAGCGCCCGGTACAGCACCAGCGCCTCGTCACGCTCGGTCTCGTCCAGGTACCGGTTGCGTGAGGACATCGCGAGACCGTCGGCCTCGCGGACGGTCGGCACCGGCACGATGTCGACGTCCCAGTCCAGGTCGCACGCCATCTCGCGGATCAGCGTCAGCTGCTGGTAGTCCTTCTCGCCGAACAACGCCAGGTCGGGCGCGGTCAGGTGCAGCAACTTCGCCACCACGGTGAGCACGCCAGAGAAGTGGCCGGGCCGGAACACGCCCTCGAGCTCGTCGGCCAGCGGCCCCGGATGCACGGTGATGGACGGCTCGTTCGGGTACAGCTCGTCCCGGGACGGGTTGAAGACCAGGTCGACGCCCTCGTTCTTGGCGATCGCCAGGTCGCTGGCCAGGGTGCGCGGATAGCGGTCGAAGTCCTCGGACGGCCCGAACTGCAACGGGTTCACGAAGATGGTCAGGACGACGCTGCCGTCCGGACCGACCCGTTCCCGGGCCTCGGCGAGCAGGGCCGCATGACCTTCGTGCAGGGCGCCCATCGTCATCACGACCGCCCGGGGCCGGATCGCGGCCGCCGCCCGCAGCTCGGCCTTCGTCTGGGTGAGTCTCATCGCGGTGCCTCCCCTGTCCGATACCGCTCGCCTGGTTCCCCGTTCAGCACCTTTCGGAACCGTGCCGCCGTGTCCGGATCCAACCGCCCGTCCGCCGCGGCCAGCTCCACCGTCGCCCGAGCCAGCTCGGCGTACGTGCTCGCCGTCCGGTCGCGCAGCCCGGCCAGATGCGCCGCCACCGTGTCGACATCGCCCCGGGCGATCGGCCCGGTGAGCGCATGATGACCGGATCGCAGCGTGTTGTCGAGGGTTGCGGTCACCAGCGGCCGGAGTGTCGCGGCCGGATCCGCCACACCGGCTTCCCGCAGTACGGCGAGAGCCTGCGTGACCAGCGTTGTCAGGTGATTCGCGCCGTGCACGAGACCGGCGTGGTAGTGCGCGCGTTGCTCGTCGGCCACCCACTGCACCTGCGCCCCGAGGACCTTCACCAGCCGCTCGACCATCTCTCTGGCCTGGTCCGGTGCGGTCGCGGTGAACATGACGTTCTCCAGCCGTACGGCGCCACCGGGGAACGTCATCGCCGGGTGCAATGCCACTGGGATCGCGTCGGACCCTCGCAGTGGTTTCAACCCGTGTGCCCCGGACAGATGGACGACGTACTGGCTGCTGGTCAGTGGCAGCCGCTCGACGACGTCCTCGATCCGGTCGTCGGGTACGGCGACCAGCACGACGTCGGCGCGGGTCGCGACCTCGTCGGCGGTCAGCACCGGTACATGGGGAAGAAGCCGGGCGGCGCGTTCACGTGACGCGCCCGACCGGGCGGTGACACCGACCAGGGGATGCCCGGCTGCCGCCAAGGCTGCTCCCAGGGCGGTTCCGGCCCGGCCGGCTCCGATCAAGCCGATCCGTTCCATACTCACTCTCTTCGTTCCAGTCCCACGGCGGGGTACCAGACGATCCTGCTTTTAGCCTAGGTGATGAGAGCATGCCGTGGTGAGCGAGGCATGGGCTGCACGGACCGGATTGACCGCGATTCTGGTCACAGTGCCCGAGTTGGCGGACTACACCGACCGGTGGCGATCCGTATCGCACTCGACGGCGCGTCCGCACGTCCGACTGACCGAGCTGATCCCACCACATGTCACCGTGCTGGTGCCGTGGGTCGACAAGCCGGGCGACCTCGCCATCCGCCGGCTCGAGGACGCGCTGTCGTCGTTCGAGCCGTTCGACCTCAGCTTCCCGGCAGCGGGACTGTTCGAGAACGGCACAGCCTGGCTGCGGCCCGAGCCCTTCGACACCGTCCGCGCCCTGCTGCTGGCGGTGTTCGAGGCGTTCCCGGAGTGTCCGCCGTACGGCGGTGAGATCCCGGACCCGCATCCGCACCTCACCATCTCGTCGGCCGCCCAGGGCGGGCCGGGCGTGGTCGCCGAGGCGACGGAAGCGCTGGCTGCCGCACCTGCGCCCACGGTCCGGCTGACCGAGGTCGGACTGTGGCGAGAAGGCGATGACAGCGTCTGGCGGCAGTTCGGCGCGGTCCCGTTGTGATCAGCTTCCGGGAGGGCTGGGAGACCGCGCTGTACGGCCCCGACGGGTTCTACCGACGGGAGCGGCCGTCGGCGCACTTCCGGACCTCGGTGCACGCGTCGGCGTTGTTCGGCCAGGCGCTGGCCCGGCTGGCTCGTGCGGTGGGCGCGTCAGAGGTCGTCGACATCGGCTCGGGGTCGGGTGAGCTGGGCCAGGTGTTGCGGTCCGAGGGCCTGACGGTCGTCGACGTCGAGCTGGACGACCAACTGCCTGACTCCATCACCGGGCTGGCGGTCGCCAATGAGTGGCTGGACAACGTGCCTTGTGAGCTCGCCGAGCTGGACGAGGACGGCGTACCGCGGTACCTGCTGGCCGACCTGTCGCTGGGTGCGGTTGTCTCGGGCAACGATCTGCAGTGGCTCGAGGAGTGGTGGCCGCTGCAGGAGCCAGGCGACCGGGCGGAGATCGGAAGGACTCGCGATCTGGCCTGGGCCTCGGTGGTCGAGCGGCTTGCTGACGGCGGGATGGCGGTCGCGATCGACTACGGGCATGTGCGGGCCGGCCGGCCGCCGTACGGGACGGTCACGGGCTTCCGGGACGGGCGCGAGTGCGACCCGGTGCTGGACGGCTCCTGCGACGTTACGGCGCATGTCGCACTGGACTCGCTCGGCGGATCGCTTGTGCTGCAAAGGGACGCGTTGCGGGCGCTCGGCGTGAGTGCGGCCCGCCCGAGCCTCGAGCTGGCTCAGGCGGAACCGCTGCGCTACGTGGCCGAGCTGTCGTCGGCTGGTGAGGCTGCGGAACTGCTGGATCCTTCAGGGCTCGGCGGGTTCGGCTGGGTTTGGACAGCAAACGGTGAAGGCGCCGTACGACGGGCCTCGCGAGCCCTGTCCGCCTGAGCCTCCAGGACCTGCGCTGCCTCGTACTGGTCCCGGTGCAGAGCGATGGCGTCGGTCGGGCCGAGTGGTGTGTCCACGTGGACGTTGGCCAGGCCCAGCCGCCGCTGCAGTGGTCCCTGCTCGAGCCGGACCGACTGGGTCTTGTGGTGCAGGACGATCGACGTACGGCGGCTCACCCAGCCGCGCGTGGTCACGAGCACCTGCCCGTCGAAGCCGTACGACAGGTAGCGCCAGCCGATCGGGCGCAGCCACTTGGCCCGCTCCGGCGCCTGGTGCATCGGGATGCGGGCCAGGTCCAGGCCGGGCAGGATGCGGGCGAGCACGAACGCCACCTCGCCCCGGTCCCCGACCGGCAGCAGCTGCGCGCCTTCGCGGTCGTCCTCCCCCTCGGCGGGGTTGCCGGCGACGCCGGCGATGTCCAGCTCCACGCGGGACCAGCCGAGCAGTCGCCAGATGATCGGCTCGGTGATCAGCAGGCCCTGCACTCGACCGGGCGGCACGGTCTGCCGCTGCACATCGAACAGGCCACGCTTGGTGCGCAGCCCGTCGTGGCTCTCCGACAGCGTGAAGCCGTGGTTGCCGACGACCTGCTTCCAGATCGGCTGCACGACACCGAGCAGCAGCGGCAGACCGGCGAACAGACCGATGTGGAACTCCAGCACGGTGGTGGCGATGATCAGCCAGACCAGACCGCCGGCACTGGCGATGACTGTCGAGGACAGCAGGGTCGCACCGAGCAGGCGGTTCGTCGGGACGGTCAGGATCGGTTCCGGCTTCGGCTGCTCGGCCGAGTGCTCGACGGCCCGTTCGCCCTTGGCCCGGACCAGCAGGATCCTGCGCAGCTTGACGGCTTCGTCGTACGTGAAATAGCTGAGCTTGCCGTCGCTCTTGCCGCCGCCGGCCACGTCCATCCGCAGCTCGGCCATCCCGAACAGGCGGGCCACGAACGGCTGGGCGACGTCGATCGCCTGGATCCGGTCGAACCGGATGATCCGGGTCCGGCGGACCAGGAACCCGCTGTCCACCCGGATCGCCTCGTCGGTCAGCTGCCACTTGGTGAACCACCACGACAGCGCGCCGAGCAGGATGCCGCCGACCAGCACGACGGCCAGCCCGATACCGGCCAGCGTCAGGTTGCTGCGCAGGCTCTCGTTGTTCACCATCGCGATCGCCGCGACGACGAAGTACCCCCAGCCCTTGACGAACGGCGTCAGCGGGTGCAGCCGCGCTCCGGACTGCTCCGGCGGCGGCTGGACGGGTGGTGCCTGCAGAGGCTGCGGCTGCTCGGTCACAGGCCCCACGCCTGGGCCTGGCCGAGGGCGGAGAGGCGGTCACGCAGGCGGCTCGCCTCGTCCGGGTGCAGCCCGGGGATCTTCGCGTCGGTCGCCGGGGTCGCGGTGTGCAACTCCACCGTGGCGATCCCGAACGCCCGCTCCAGCGGCCCGGCCGTCACGTCCACGAACTGCATCCGCCCGTACGGCACCACCACCAGCTCCCGGAACATGATCCCGTGGCTGACCAGCAGCTCGTCCTCGCGCTCGGCGTACTTCCAGGACCGCTGGTTCCGGCCGACCAGCACCCACGACCACGCGAATCCGGCCGCGCACACGACCAGCGCCAGGACGCCGTACAACCAGCCCACCGTCATCCCCAGGACCAGCAGAGCCACCAGCCCGAGCACGCCGAACGTGATCGCCGCGTTCAGCCGGCGGACCGACGCCAGCTTCGGCGAGACCGGCGTCCAGCTGACATCCGAGGGTGCGAAGAGGTCATCCACACACCAAGCCTGTCACGAAAGTGTGCCGTGGGTGGTGCAGGTTGAGTGCTGCTGGCGTCCAGGTGCGTGCATCGCAAGGCGGAGGAGCGTCCTCGATGCGGGTTTCATCGTGGATGCTCCTCCAACGCAGCGAGGTGCGTGCCTGGGCGTCAGCAGCGCCAAGCTGCACCACCCACGGCACACTAGGGTCATGAGCACTGAACGAGTGGTGGGTATCGGCGCGGGGGCGGCCGGATTCGACCCTGCGTACGAGCGGGGCGGCACCGGGACCGGCTCGGAGCTGGCGACCACGGACATGGTGCTCAACATCGGTCCGCAGCACCCGGCGACGCACGGCGTGCTGCGACTGCGGCTGACCCTGGACGGTGAGCGGATCGTGGGCTGCGAGCCGATCGTCGGCTACATGCACCGCGGCGCGGAGAAGCTGTTCGAGGTCCGCGACTACCGCCAGATCATCGTGCTGGCGAACCGGCACGACTGGCTGTCCGCATTCAGCAACGAGCTCGGGGTGGTGCTCGCGGTCGAGCGGATGATGGGCCTGGAGGTCCCGGTCCGCGCGGTCTGGCTGCGCACCCTGCTGGCCGAGCTGAACCGGATCCTCAACCACCTGATGTTCCTCGGGTCCTACCCGCTCGAGCTGGGCGCGATCACTCCGGTCTTCTACGCGTTCCGCGAGCGCGAGACCCTCCAGGCGGTGATGGAGGAGCTGTCCGGCGGCCGGATGCACTACATGTTCAACCGCGTCGGCGGCCTCAAGGAGGACCTGCCGTACGGCTGGCTCGGCCGCGCCGCAGCTGCCTCGGCCGCGGTCCGCAAGCGGCTGCCGGACATCGAGGACATTGTCATCGGCAACGAGATCTTCCGGGCCCGGACCGTCGGCGTCGGCAGGCTCTCCCCCGAGCTCGTCGCCCAGTACGGCGTCTCCGGCCCGATCGCCCGCGCCTCGGGCGTCGACGCCGACCTCCGCCGCGACGAGCCCTACCTCGGGTACGACGAGTTGCTGCGCGACGGCGTACTCCGGGTCGTGACCCGCTCGGACGGTGACTGCTTCTCCCGGTTCTCGGTGCTGCTCGAGCAGGTCAAGGTGTCGCTGGACCTGGTCGACGCCTGCATCGACAAACTGTCGGCACTGCCCACCGGGCCGGTGAACGTGCGGCTGCCGAAGATCCTCAAGGTCCCGGAGGGCCACACCTACGCCTGGACCGAGAACCCGCTCGGCATCAACGGCTACTACCTGGTCTCCCGCGGCGACAAGACACCCTGGCGGCTGAAGCTGCGGTCGGCGAGCTTCAACAACATCTCCGCCCTGCCCGCGCTGCTGCCCGGCACCGTCATCCCCGACATGATCGCCATCCTCGGCAGCATGTTCTTCGTCGTCGGGGACATCGACAAGTAGCTAGCTGGTCGCCTGGGTGATCAGCTCCAGGATCGGCTCGCGGATGCCGGCCGACACGGCGAAGGTGCCGCGCGACTCCGGGGTGTGCTCCGAGCCGTCCAGGTCGAGGACGACGACACCGGCCTCGCGGGCGATCGCCACTCCGGCCATCGTGTCCCAGGGCTTGTTGGAGAACATCACCATCGCGTCGAAGTGGCCGGCCGCGACCCAGGTGAGCGCGGTGGCCGCCGTACCGATCATCCGGATCCGCTGCACCCGCGGGTAGAGCAGCTGGGTCAGCGCCAGCCGCTCGGCGTTCTGGGCGGCGGCGTCCGGGCCGACCGCAAAGTCGCCCACGGCAACCAACGCGTCGGTCAGCCGGGTGCACTCACTGCCCCGGATCGGCGCCCCGTTGCAGGTCGCGCCGAGTCCTTCGGCGGCGGCGTACCTGGTTCGGAGCGCCGGGTGGTCGATGACGCCGGCGATCGCCCGGCCCTCGTGGATCAGGCCGAGCGAGATTCCCCACAGCGGCGCCCCGTGGACGAAGTTCACCGTCCCGTCGATCGGGTCGAGCACCCACCTCGTGCCGCCGGTCGCGCCGCCCTCCTCCTCGCCGAGCACACCGATCCCGGGCGTCTCCCGCTCCAGGAACGCCCGGACCGCCCGTTCCACGGCGAAGTCCACCTCGGAGGCCATGTCTCGGTCGCCCTTGGAGGTCAGCTCTCCCGGCGGCCGGGTGTCGGTCACCTTCCGGCCCTGGTCGACGGCAGCCTCGGCGACCTTCAGCAGTTCGGAGATATCCACAGGTCAGAACCTACGCGACCGCCTCAAGCCGGGTCGGGTGAGTCCGATCTGCGGCGCCACGACCGCACCGCCGTGACGGCACCGGCCGCCAGCACCCCGACCGCCGCCGCCTGGCCGGCCTTCCGGCGGCAGCCGACGTTGCGGCACCCCGGGATCGGGTACGGCTGACCCGGGTTCAGCTCGTGGGTCTCGTCGGCTGACACATAGGCCGCCGACGCCGGGTAGTCCCACCCGTCCGGATTGAGCAACCGGTACCAGTGCGCGTCGTTCCACGCCTTCCGCCGGCAGATCACATTCACCGACGGTGACTCGTACGGCGTGGGCCCGAGCCGGCCGATCGGAAAATGGTCCTGGTCGTACACCGTGACGTGCCCGTTCGGGTCGTTCATCGTCACGGCCGGATAGTTCGCGTCCAACCCCATGGACATCACCCCCACACACCGCAGTATGGGCGCGGAGTCAGGACGCGGCCAGACCTCGCAGCTTGAGGTCCACGACGGTCGGGGCGTCGGCCTGGGAGTGTTTGTCGCCGGCGGCAACGACCGTGGCGACCTCCTGGTCGATCTTGTCGAGGCGCTCGTCGATCTTGTCCAGCCGGCGCTGCATCAGGTCGACGAACTCGGCGTTCTCGACCACCCGGGCGCTGGTGATCCGGGAGTACTCCTGGGCCACCTGGGCCCGTTCGTCGGCATGGGCCAAACGTTCGACCAGGAGCTGGTGGCGGACCAGCACAGAGGCGCCGATCGCGACCAGGACGGCGACGACGGCGGCCGCGCGCAGGATCCACTGGTTCTGCGAGAACAGGGCGATCGAGACGCCCACGCAGACGATGACCAGCAATGAGTTGGCGACGGCGAGAACAGTGGCCCTGGTTCGACGGCGGTTACCCCTTGAGCCCATGGGTCGCCATGTTAGGGGGTGTCGTCGGGGTCCTCGGGAATGCGACACGCGCGTTCGAGCAACAATCCGGCCGTGACGACCAGCACTGAGACCACGGCCGCGGCACCGGCCATGATCACACGGTTACGAGGCCCTGAGGAGCCCACCGCTTCCAGGAAGGATAACGCGAACCCTGCGTAAACACCGGTGCACAACGCGCCGACGAATGCGCTCGCCTTGCCGATCAGGAGCAGGAACACCGCGCGGGACGGCTCGACCCGCTCCCGCCGTACCTGGACCCGCTGGTGGGTGTTGCGGGCCGCGGCGAACAGCAGCGCGGCCAGGAAGGCCCAGGCCACCAGGGTCAGCCAGGACACCGACGGCGCCACCCCGCCGCCGGACTCGATCGCCTTGACCATGGTCAGCCCGATCGCCGCCCCGAGGACGGCGATCGCGACCAGCAGCCGGCGCGAGGTCGGCCGGACCGAGCCCGGGCGCGGCGGCTCCTTCTCAGGCCCGGGCGCCCGGTCGGACTCGGGACCGCCGGACACCACTACTGCAGCTCGATGTCGAGCTTGGTCACGCCTTCGGAGCCGACCTTGGCGAGCAGCTCGGCCACCGGGCCCCGGCCGGGCAGCACCGCGTCCGGCTCGATGTCCAGCCACGGCGCGAGCACGAACGCGCGCTCGTGCGCCCGCGGGTGCGGCACCGTCAGCTCCTCGGACTCGATCGTCTTCTGGCCGTAGGTGATCAGGTCGACGTCCAGCGTCCGCGGCGCGCCCGGCACGCTGCGCTCCCGGCCGAACGCCTGCTCGATCGCGTGCGCGCGGTCCAGCAGCATCTCGACCGGCAGCGTGGAGTCGGCGAGCAGCACGATGTTGAGGTACGGCCCGGACTCCTCCGGCCCGCCGATCGGCTGGGTCTCGTAGACCGGGGAGACCTCGACCACGACGACGTCCGGGGTGTCCCGCAGCGCGTCGACCGCGCCCTGCAGGTTCGCTTCCCGGTCGCCGAGGTTGCTGCCGAGCGACAGGATCACCTGGCGGATCGGCTTCAGGCCACCGCTCAGGGTGTCCGCGTCGATGACGTGGGGACTAGGGGTCTCAGTCACGAGGATTCTCCGGCTCTGCGCTGCACGGTCAGGACAACGTCGTCGAACGGCACCGTGATCGGCGCCGAAGGTTTGTGGATCGTCACCGCGGTCGCCGTCACCCGCCGGTCGGCGAGGCACAGGTCCGCGATGCGCTGGGCGAGGGTCTCGATCAGGTCCACCGGGTCACTCTCGATCGCCTTGTGCACCTGCTCGGCCACCACCCCGTAGTTCACGGTGTCGGCCAGGTCGTCGGAGGCCGCCGCGGGCCTGGTGTCCAGCTCCAGCCGGACGTCCACGACGAACTCCTGCCCATCGGCCCGTTCATGCTCGAACACACCGTGGCGCCCGAAACCCCGGATGCCACGGATCTCGATCACGTCCGCAGGAAGGGCGCTGTGCTGAATGGTGACCTCGCTCCGCTCGCTCACGGCGCCTCCTCCTGTCGGCCCCCAGACGACGACAGTACCGGGGAGGCGTGGTGGATCCACAACCGCCAGCCGGACGAAGTTCGGCGGAAGACGTTCGTGGCCAGTGCCTTGCCCCCGGCGAACCCCTCCTCGGGAGCACCCTCCCCCGACGACAGGACATTTTCCGTACACGTGACGTAAGCCACGTCTTCATCCACCCGTACCTGGACATCGGTCAGGAAGAACTGGATGTACGGCGTGTTCGCGAAGATCATCGCCCAGGCCCGCATCATCTCCGAGTACCCGGAAATCGCCGCGTTCCCCGGATGGATGCAGACCGGGTCCGGCTCCGGCAGCCAGACCGCCGCCATCAGGTCCAGGTCACCGGCCTCGAACGCGTTGTAGAACGCGGTGTTGGCGGACAGCACGACGTCCTCGACCGTGGCGCCGCGCGCACCTTCACCATTGGTGCCGTGCCGCGAACCGCCGCCGGTTCCGTCCGTCATACCGTTCCCCATCTCTTCGCCACCCGGACCGCGTCCGCGCTGGGCGCCACCGCGTGGGCCCGGACACACCAGGCTCCCGCTGCGGCGGCCAGGGCGGAAACAGCCGCGCTCGCGTCGTCTCGTCGTACGGCCGGTCTGGGTTCACCGGTCTGCTCGTCGGCGAGCAGCCTACCGAGGAACGCCTTCCGGGACGCACCGATCAGCAACGGTCTACCCAGTACGGAGAATTCCCGCAGCCGGCGCAGGATCTCCCAGTTGTGGTCCGCGTTCTTCGCGAAACCGAGCCCGGGGTCGAGGGCGACCCGGCTCAGGTCGAGGCCGGCCCGGCGCATCGCGTCGATCCGCTCGGCGAGCTCGGCGATCACCTCGGCGACCACGTCGTCGTACTCGGCCTTGTTCTGCATGTCGATCGAGTGGCCGCGCCAGTGCATGCAGACATACGGCGTACGGCGGTCGGCCACCAGCGGGAGCATGTCCGGATCGGCCTGGCCGCCGGACACGTCGTTGATCATCACCGCGCCGGCGTCGAGGGCGAGCTCGGCCACGTGGGCCCGCATCGTGTCGACCGAGATCAGCGCACCCTCTGCCGCGAGCGTCTCGATCACCGGGAGCACCCGGCGGATCTCCTCCTCCGGCGCCGGTCGCTCAGCGCCGGGGCGGGTGGACTCCCCGCCGACATCCAGCAGGTCGGCCCCCTCGGCCAGCAACTCGCGACCATGCTTGATCGCCGCCGCCGGCTCGTACCACTCCCCGCCGTCGGAGAACGAGTCCGGCGTGACGTTGACAACCCCCATCACCAGGCACCGGTTCAGCTTCGGCAACCCGTCGACGTCAACCCACGGCTCAGTTCCCACCCACACACACTAGTAGCCCGCACCGACACACGGGGAGCCACCCAGATCAGTTAGTTACTGAGAACCAACCGCGACTTGGTGGCTTTCAGGGCTTCCCCCACCGGTTGGGCGTAGGACTCGTTGGTCTGGCCGTGCTTCTCCAGGCACTGGCCGTTGATCAGGGCGGCGCCGCTGGAGATGCCCTGGGCGTAGTTGCCGGTCATGTTCGCCCCGCCGGAGTCGCCGGCCTCGGTGCAGGCGGTGTGCTGGAACAGCCCGCGGACGACCTTGTTGTTCCCGTAGTTCACGGTCACGTTGCGCGCGACGATCCGCCCGCAGGTCCAGCCGGTGCTCTTGCCCGACTTGCACAGCGTCGACCCGACGGTCGCGTTCCCGATCCCCTTCACCGCGACGTTCCCGGCTCCCCAGCCCTCGACGTACCCCTGCTGGTCCCAGCCCTCGATCACGCTGACGGTGCCGAAGTCGTTGCCCGGGAAGCTCGACGTCCGCGTGTTGCCGAGCACGTACCCGTTCCGGGAGAACGACGGCTTGCCGGCCGTGCAGTGCCCCGCGGTCAGGAAGATCCGGGTGCCCTTGGTGGTGCGGGCGTTGAACCCGAGCGAGCAGACGTACCCGGTGTTCTTGTCCACCTGGACGCCGCCACGCAGACCGAAGTCGTCCGCGGTCGTCGTCACCTGGCCGGTCACGGTCCGGATCGTCACCTGGTCGCCGTTGGCCTTGGCGCGCTCGAGGAACCGCTCGGTGATCAGGTCGTGCGCGCCCTTCGGCACGCTGACGACCACGGTCCCCGAGATCGGGTCGACGTACCAGGACCGGACCTTGCCCGCGCTGGAGCTGCTCGCCAGCCGGTTCAGCTCGCCCTGTACGGCGTTCAGCTGGTCGGCCGTGAAGCGGACGAGCCTCGGGATCGCGCCGGCCTCGCGGACCAGCTGCGCGGTCGCCAGATCGGACACCGCGACCACCAACTCGCCGGCTTCGTCGTAGTAGCTCCCGACGGCCTTGGACCCGAGCTGCGTCTCCACCGCCTCCGCCAGCAGCGGAGACTGCCCTGTCACCTGGTCGACCGGACCCGTCGTGGCGGTCTGCCGATCGCCGCGGGACTCGGCGTTGGCCCAGTTCGCCGCGACGAGCCCAGCCGCCGTGAGTACGACGGCCCCGGCAAGTGCGGCGCCGACCCGGTAACGCCCTGACATCCAGTCCTCCTCACGCCGGTGCCCGATCCCCGTCGGCCGAGCACCACTACGGAAAGTAAACGCTCAGCGACAGAATGTCCACAGACATCGGCTCTCAAACCCCAACGAACGAGGAGCTTCGGGGCTACGGTCAGCCGACGATCAGGCTCATCGCCTCGGACCGGGTGACCGGGTTGCGGAGCTGGCCGCGGACCGCAGAGGTGATCGTCTTGGCGCCGGGTTTGCGAACGCCGCGCATGGTCATGCAGAGGTGCTCGCACTCGATCACGACGATCACGCCGCGCGGCTCGAGCAGCTCGAGCAGGGAGTCGGCGACCTGGGTGGTCAGGCGTTCCTGCACCTGCGGGCGCTTGGCGTACACGTCGACCAGCCGGGCCAGCTTCGACAGGCCGGTGATGCGGCCCTCCAGGCTCGGGATGTACCCGACATGCGCGACCCCGGTGAACGGCACCAGGTGGTGCTCGCAGAGGCTCCACACCTCGATGTCCTTCACCAGGACCATCTCGTCGTGGCCGATGTCGAACGTGGTGGTGAGCACGTCCTCGGCGCGCTGACCGAGTCCGCCGGTCATCTCGGCGTACGAGCGTGCCACCCGGGCCGGGGTGTCCTGGAGGCCCTCGCGGTCGGGGTCCTCCCCGATCGCGATCAGCAGCTCCCGCACGGCCCGCTCAGCCCGCGCATGGTCGAACTTCGGCGACGTCATCCCGCCACTCTAGGTCCGGGAAACACGAACGCCGTCACCTGAGCAGGTGACGGCGTTCGGTTCAGTCCTTCGGCGAAGGCGGCGTGGGACCGCTGCCGTAGTTCGGGGGCTTGACGGCCTCGTCGGGGCCGACCGCTCCGCCCGGCAGCACGTCGGACAGCGAGCCGTTCTGCTCGCCGCGCGTCGGCACCGGCATCACCGGCGGCTGGTCCGACGGGACCCGGGTGGACGAGCCGGTCCAGGCCGGCCGCCGCTCCCGCTTCACCACCGGCGCGAAGACCCGGGCGATCTCGTTCTTGTCCAGGGTCTCCTTCTCCAGCAGCTCCTCGACCAGGTGGTCCAGGACCGCCCGGTTCTCGGCGAGGATGTCGAAGGCCTCCTGGTGCGCGTTCAGGATCAGCTTGCCGACCTCCTCGTCGACCGCGGCCGCGATCTCCTCGGAGTAGTTCCGCTGGCTGCCCAGGTCGCGGCCCAGGAACGGCTCGCTGCTGTCCTGGCCGAACTTGATCGCGCCGAGCCGCTCGGTCATGCCGTACTGCGTGACCATCGCGCGGGCCAGTGCGGTCGCCTTCTCGATGTCGTTGCTGGCGCCGGTGGTCGGGTCGTGGAAGACCATCTCCTCGGCCGCGCGGCCACCGAGCATGTAGGCCAGCTTGTCCAGCATCTCGGACCGGGTGGTCGAGTACTTGTCCTCGTCCGGCATCACCATCGTGTAGCCGAGCGCCCGGCCTCGCGGCAGGATCGTCACCTTCTGGACCGGGTCGGAGTGCGGCAGCGCGGCGGCGACCAGGGCGTGCCCGCCCTCGTGGTACGCCGTCAGCACCTTCTCCTTGTCCGACATCAGCCGGGTCCGGCGCTGCGGGCCGGCGATGACGCGGTCGATCGCCTCGTCCAGCGCCTTGTTGTCGATCACCTGCATGTTCGAGCGGGCGGTCAGCAGGGCCGCCTCGTTCAGCACGTTGGCCAGGTCGGCGCCGGTGAAGCCCGGGGTCCGGCGGGCGACGGCGGTCAGGTCCACGTCCGGCGCCATCGGCTTGCCGCGGGCGTGCACCTTCAGGATCTGCTCGCGACCGGGCAGGTCCGGCGCGTCGACGGCGATCTGCCGGTCGAACCGGCCGGGCCGCAGCAGCGCCGGGTCGAGGACGTCGGGCCGGTTGGTGGCTGCGATCAGGATCACACCGCCGCGGACGTCGAAGCCGTCCATCTCGACCAGCAGCTGGTTCAGGGTCTGCTCGCGCTCGTCGTGACCACCGCCGAGGCCCGCGCCCCGGTGCCGGCCGACGGCGTCGATCTCGTCGATGAACACGATCGCCGGCGCGTTCGTCTTGGCCTGCTCGAACAGGTCGCGGACCCGGGAGGCGCCGACACCGACGAACATCTCGACGAAGTCCGAGCCGGAGATCGAGTAGAACGGCACCCCGGCCTCGCCGGCCACCGCGCGGGCCAGCAGGGTCTTACCGGTACCCGGCTGGCCGTACAGCAGCACGCCCTTCGGGATCTTCGCGCCGACCGCCTGGAACTTGCCCGGCTCCTGGAGGAACTCCTTGATCTCGCCGAGCTCCTCGATCGCCTCGTCACAGCCGGCCACGTCCGCGAAGGTGGTCTTCGGGGTGTCCTTGGTGATCAGCTTGGCCTTCGACTTGGCGAAGCTCATCACCCGGGAGCCGCCGCCCTGCATGGAGTTCATCAAGAAGATGAACACGACCGCGATCAGCAGGAACGGGATCAGCGTGGAGAACACCTGGCCGATGAAGCTCGGCTTCGGGTTCTCGACGTCGTACCGCTCGATCTTCTTGTCGTCGTAGAGCTTCTGCACGGCCTGGCCGAGCGTGTTCGCCTGGCCGTCGACCCAGTGCGCCCGGACCTTGGTGCCGTCGGTCTTCTCGACCCGGATCTCCTGGTCGGGGTCGATCAGCGTGACCGACTTGATCGACTTGTCCGACGAGTCGGTGGCCTGCTGGATGAGCTGCACGACCTGGCCGGTCGGCTCGGTCTTGTACCCGGTCGAGCCGGTCAGGAGCTGTCCGATCACCAGTACGCCCAGGAAGGCGACGACGATCCAGAACAGGGGTCCGCGGAAGATGCGCTTCACGTCCATGATCGAGGCCTCAGCCCCGTCCCTCCTAGCTCGGCAGGCCCGGGTATGCGGGCTTGAGACGGTAACACCAGTCCAAGTGTCTCGTGCCGCACAAGACAACACAGCACGAGGGTCACCAAAGGACGGTACGACCTGTTGTACAGGCTGTCACCAAGTCTGCCCTGCAGGGCCTTCTAGGAGTAGACGTGCGGAGCCAGCGTCGCGACGCAGCGCAGGTTCCGGTACTTCTCTGCGTAGTCGAGCCCGTACCCGACGACGAACTCGTCCGGCAGCTCCAGCCCGACGTACTTCACCGGGACCGCCATCTTGGCCGCGTCCGGCTTCACGAACGCGGTGCACAGCTCCAGCGAGGCGGGTTTGCGCGACTCCAGGTTGCTGACCAGCCAGCTCAGCGTCAGCCCGGTATCGATGATGTCCTCGACGATCAGCACGTGCCGGTTGGTGATGTCGGTGTCCAGGTCCTTCTGGATCCGGACCACCCCGGACGACTTGGTGCCCGACCCGTACGACGAGATGGCCATCCAGTCCATCTCCACGTGCCGGTTGAACGACCGGGCCAGGTCGGCCATCACCATCACCGCACCGCGCAGGACGCCGACCAGGAGCAGGTCCTTGCCCTCGTAGTCCCGCTCGATCCGTCCGGCCAGTTCCCGCAGCTTCGCCTGGATCTGGTCCTCGGTGTAATGGATCTTGGTCAGGTCCTTCTCGATGTCCGCCGCATCCACGCGATCAGCCTGTCACATCCGGGCCCAGGACGATGAATCCGCCCCGTCTTGCCGCCCGGACGCCCTGCGGCAGGTCGATCCAGCGCTGCCCCCGCCAGCCGGTGACCAGCGCGTCGACGGCGGCGATGTGCCCGGCGGTCAGATCCGTCGCCCGGCACCCAGCCTCCAGCGCAGCCTGCCGCAGCACCCGGGTCCGTACGGCGTCCGGCTCGGCAGCGAGCGTGCCGACGTCACAGTGCACCTCATTGTCAGTACGACGTACCGACGTCTCCGCAGCGTCCGCCGCGAGCATGTCCAGCGCATCCGCATCCGCCCGCAGCAGTCCCGCCGTACGGGCCAGTGCGTCGATCACGCCTGGTCCGAGCGCCTCCTCGAGCACCGGAAGCACCTCGTGGCGCACCCGGACCCGGATGTACTGCGGGTCCTCGTTGTGCGGGTCGTGCCACGGCCGCAGCCCGGACGCGATGCACGCAGCGGCCGTGGTCGCCCGCGGCAGCTCCAGAAATGGCCGACGCAGCAGACCGGCGATCGGCGCCATCCCGGCGAGCGAGCGCGCACCCGAGCCCCTGGCAAGCCCCAGCAACACGGTCTCGGCCTGGTCGTCTCGAGTGTGTGCGAGCAGTACGACGTCCGCCCCGAACTCGTCGGCCGCGTCGCGCAGAGCGTCGTACCGGGCTGTCCTGGCGGCTCCCTCGGGACCGCCCTCCGTGCCGACCTCGACGGCTCGCACCTGGACCGGATCGAGGCCCAGCGACCGACACTGGCCGGCAGCGACCTCCGCTGTCTCGGCGGAGTCGGCCTGCAGCCCGTGGTCGACGACGACAGCGCCTGCCCGCAGCTTGAGCTTTGAAGCCTCGAACGCGGTGGCGGCAGCAAGGGCCAGCGAGTCGGTGCCGCCGGAGCAAGCGACCAGAACGATGGTGCCCTGGGGCAGCTCGGACAGCGTGAGGCGCACGGCCTCCCGCGTCCGGGCTACGGCGGGGTGCAGCTTTCCCCTCCGGTGCTCGACGAGTTCCTCGGCGGCCGACCGGCTCGGCGGCTCAGCCGTGGAGTCGGGTGACCCAGGCATCGGGATTCGCGATCTCGTGCTTGGTGGGAAGGGTGTTCGGCCCGGTCCAGACCCGGTTGAAGCCCTCCATGCCGACCTGGTCGACCACGCGGCGGACGAACGCCGCACCGTCCTTGTACTGCCGCAGCTTGGCGTCCAGCCCGAGCAGCCGCTTCAGCAGCTGGTCCACCGGGTTGCCGCTCTGCCGGCGGGAGGTGAACTTGGACCGGATGGTGTCCACGGTCGGGATCACCGACGGCCCGACCCCGTCCATCACGAAGTCGGCGTGGCCTTCCAGCAACGACATGACCGCAGTCAGCCGGTCCAGCACCGCCCGCTGCTCGGGCGACTGCATCAGGTCGACCAGGCTCAGCTCGGCCTCACCCCGCACCGACCGCCCCAGCCGCTGCACGGCCTCCCGGAACATCGCTGCGTACGCCGACGGGTCCAGCTCGGCCTGGTCGAGGAACAGCGCGATCTCCGACCGCAAGTGGTCGCGCAGCCACGGCACCGCGGTGAACTGCACCCGGTGGGTCTCCTCGTGCAGGCACACCCACAGCCGGAAGTCTCGCGGTACGACGCCGAGCTCGGACTCGACGTGCATCACGTTGGGCGCGACCAGCAGCAGCCGTCCGGTGAGCCCGGGCCGGTCCGGATCGGGCTGGGACGGGTAGAACGGGTCGAACTGCCCCAGCACCCGGGAGGACAGGAACGCGAGCAGCGCACCAGCCTCGATCGCCGTCACCCGCGAGCCGACCGCGGACGACAGCCCGCCGGTCCGCTCGGCCTTCTCGCGCAGCTTGTCCGCCAGCGGCTGCAGGACGGTGCGGAAGCCGTCCGCGTTCGCCTGCACCCAGCCAGGCCGGTCCACGATCACCACGGGCGCGGTGGCCGAGGTGGCCTGCAGCCCGGTGAACTCGCGCACGTGGTGCTCCGAGTCGGCCGCGAACTGGCGCAGCTCGGCCACCACCTGATCCGCCTCGGCGCGGCTGACCGCCGGACCGGGCCGGAGCAGCTTGCGCGCCACTCCCGTCGCCAGCTGCCAGTCGACCATCTCCGCCGCAGTCGGGCCTTCCGTACTCATGTTCCGACCCTAGTCGTATGTCCCAACATGCGCCCGCCGTTCAGACCGCGCAGCCGCAATTGGCCAGGGCTGCGGCAGCTCTGTCGAGGGCTGCCCTGGCAGCCAGCGTCTTGGGGACCGGCACGCTGTCGGACGCGACAGCGAACACCAGGAGCGTGCCGGTGCGGTCCCGGACCATCCCGGCCAGGCTGTGGACTCCGGTGAGCGTGCCGGTCTTCGCCCGGACCAGTCCGGTGCCCGGACCAGTGCCGGCCACGCCGAACCGGTCCTCGAGGCTACCGGTGAACCCAGCGACCGGCAGGCCGGTCAGCAGGTGCCGCAGCTCCGGGTGGTCCTCGGACGCGGCCACCCGGACCGCACCAGCGAGCACGTCCAGCGGGACGTGGTTCGTGCGCGACAGGCCGCTCCCGTCCTCGATGGTGGCCTTGCTCACGTTCAGGCCGAGCTTGGTCAGCGTTGCCTTCACACCCAGGACTCCACCGGCGTACGAGCCGCCGTTCTTGGTCGCCAGGCCGACGTGCCGGAGCAGGACCTCGGCACCGTCGTTGTCGCTGTGCAGGTTCACGTACTCGACGATCTCCCCGACCGTGGGCGACGTGACCTGCGCAAGCGGCGTAGCGGTCGTCGGTGCGACCGCACGCTTCACCGCACCCGCCACCTTGATCCCGGAGGCCTTGAGCTGGGCCGCGAACGCGGTGGCCGCCGCCTGCGACGGGGAGGGCGCACGCTTAGCCATGCCTGGGCTCACCCGGCCCTCGTTGACCCAGAGCGCCGACGTGGGAGCCGCGATGCCTTCGGTGATGTAGTTGGGCTGCCATTTCGCATTCACCGCAGGTCCGGTGAACAGCGAGGCGTCGTACCCGAGCGTGACACTGGTGATGCCCTGCGCTTTGAGCGCCTTCGCCGTACTGGCCGCCAGGGTCTGCAGCGATGCCCGCGTCGGGTAGTCGGTGGGGTCGGTCTGGCGCTTCACGGTCAGCAGGGGGTCGCCACCGCCGACCAGGACGATGGAGCCCTTCGCGGCGCTGACCACCTTCGTGGCGAACGTGTGGTCGGCGCCGAGCGTCTCCAGCGCGGACACCGTCGTCAGCAACTTCAGCGTCGAGGCCGGCACGTACGGCGTCGCGGACCCGACCGAGAACACCGGCTTGCCGCGCGAGGCGTCGTACACGTAGATGCCCCGGTGCTTGCCCAGCGCCGGGTCGCTGAGGATCGCGGCCACCGCCTTCTGCACGCCGGCCGCGGTCGGCGCGACGCCCTCCGCCTTCGCCGGGGCCAGCACCACCGGCGCCTGGACCTGCGCGGTCGGGACAGATCCGGGTACGGCGCCTGCTCCGCCCGCCAGGCTCACGCTGAGCGCTGTGGCGAGCAGCGTGACGAACGCCGCACGAGGAGGACGGACCACCGGGCTGCTCCTGTCAATTCGTCGGTCGGAACCGTGACAGTATCTGCCGTATGGAGTTCGACGTCTTCATCGAGATTCCCAAGGGCACCCGCAACAAGTACGAGCTGGACCACAAGACCAACCGGCTCCGGCTGGACCGGACCCTGTTCACGGCCACTCAGTACCCCTCCGACTACGGATTCATCGAGGACACCCTGGGCCAGGACGGCGACCCCCTGGACGCGCTGGTGCTGCTCACCGAGCCAACCTTCCCCGGGTGCCTGATCCGCGCCCGCGCGATCGGCATGTTCCGGATGACCGACGAGAAGGGCCCGGACGACAAGGTCCTCTGCGTCCCGGCCGGCGACCCGCGGCAGGAGCACCTGCGCGACATCCACCACGTGCCAGAGTTCGACCGGCTGGAGATCCAGCACTTCTTCGAGGTCTACAAGGACCTGGAGCCGGGCAAGTCCGTCGAGGGCGCGACCTGGGTCGGCCGCGCCGACGCCGAGGCCGAGATCAGCGCCTCGTTCGAGCGGCTCAAGACCGAAGGCCACTGAGCACCGGCCGGGCTACCAGCCGATCAGCGAGTACGGCGTAGCGTCCGGCCGGCGGCGCCGGACCCGGGGCATCGCGGAGGCGAGTTTCGCCTTGCTGCACAAGAGTTTCATCACGGGCGGCCGAAGAAGTCCGGCGGTTCCCAGTAGTACACGCTGTCGATCCGCACCCGCGTGCCGGTGCGCGGCGCGTGCACCATCCGCCCGTCGCCGAGGTACATCGCGACGTGGTGGATCGTGCCCGGGTCGTCGGGGTCGGTCGACCAGAAGATCAGGTCGCCCGGCCGTAACTCGTCCTCGTCGATGTGCCGGACCTGCTCGTACTGCGCGACGCTGTAGTGCGGCAGGTACACCCCGGCCTTCGCCCAGGCGCCCTGGGTCAGGCCGGAGCAGTCCCAGCGCGACGGCCCGGTGCCACCCCACAGGTACATGTCACCGATCTGGTCCAGCGCGAACTCGATCGCGGCACTCGCCCCCCTCCGAGTCGGACGGTCGTCCTCGCGCGGCCGGTCGGGCTGCGTCTTCTGCGGCGGCTTCTTGGTCGGGTTCTCTCGCTGCTCCCGCTGCTCCTCGCGCCGCGCACGCTCCTCGCGAGCGCGCTCGGCCGCTTCCCGGGCCCGCTCGGCGGCCTCCCGGGCGGCGATCCGGCGGCGCAGCTCGGCCGCCTTCTTCGCGGCGATGGCGGCGGCTCGCTGGCGCGCAAGCTCCTCGAGCCCCCGCTGCCGCTGGGCGGCCACCTGGACCGACGTGTTCTGCAGTACGGCGAGCTGCGTGATCGCCTGCTTCCGCTGGACGCCCATCGCGGTCACCGCGGACGCCTGCGCCTGCTCGGCCGCCTCGGCCGCGGCCTTCGCCTTGGCCGCGTCGTCGGTCGCCTTCTTGACCTTCTTGACGGCCTCGTCGGCCTGCACCTTGAACAGGTTCGCCATCACCTGCGTCGCGGTGAAGCGCAGGTACGAGCCTTGCATCGCGGCCGACACCGAACGAGCCGCGCCGGCCGAGTCGAGGAGCTGCTGCGGACCTTCCGCGGTGAACAGCGGCGCGAGCTTCGCCACGTCCCCACCACCCTGGTACGACGCCGCGGCGAACCGGCCGATCTGCTCCCGCTGCGCCCTCAGCGTCTGCTGCGCCTTGGCCGCCCGGGCGGCCGCCTGCGCGGCCTCGGTCTTCGCCTGCTCCAGCCGGTAGACGGCGCCGTTGTACGCCTCGTCGGCGATCCCGGACGCGACTCCGAGCTGCTCGAGCCGGGCGTTCGCGGCGGCCAGCTGGTTCTCGATCGCCTTCACCTGGACGGCCTTCGCGGTGGCGGCCTGCTTGGCCCGCTCGACCGCGGCCTTGGACGGAATCACCGGCGGCTTCGGCTTGGCCTCGGCCTGGACCGGAATCACGGCCGTCGAGCCGGCCAGACAGACCGCGAGCACCCCGGAGAGCAGCGCTCTGCCGGTCTTCCCGGTGCTCGCGACCCGCCCGCCGGACGAGGCCCTCGAGGGCGTCCGCATCGGGGTCGTTCCTTCCGCCGGTCACGAACCCCTTCCCCAGGGTTCGTGAACTTTTGGTCCTCCTGGACCACATACGTGACACTAATTGCCTGCAGCCCCATTGGGAACACTTTTCACACAAGTAACTTTGTTTCACCTGCGTGTCGACTTGACAAACTACAAGCTTGTAATTCCGCGAAATGGTCACCGGGCGCAACGAAACGGCGCCCGTCCGGCATCAGCCGGAGGGCGCCGTATCGCGGTCGAAGCGATCAGCGCAGGGTGTAGGAGGCGACGACCGGGAGGTGGTCGGACGCCGGCGAGACCGGGACGGACACCTTCGTCGGGCGCAACTGGGCGCTGTGCAGCAGATAGTCGATCCGGGCGGTCGGGTTCTCCGCCGGAGAGGTGTAGCCGGGTCCGGTCCCGACTGCCGGCCAGGTGTCGCCCAGCAGCGCGGTCAGCGTCTTGATCTCCGGCGTGTCCGGCCTGGCGTTCAGGTCGCCGACCAGCATGGTCGGCTGCTTCGAGGCGCCCAGCAGCTCGACCACCTTCTGAGCCTGTTCCAGCCGCTCGGCGTTGTTGTTGTGCGTCAGGTGGGTGTTCGCGAACCGCAGTTCCGCCCCACGCACCTTCAGCGTCGCGACCGAGAGTCCGCGCTGCTCACCGGTCGGGTAGAGCGGCAGCAGGGTGTTGGTGAAGTCCTTGATCGGGTACTTCGACAGGATCGCCGTACCGTACTGACGGCGCGGCTCGCCCGGGTTCAACGGCGGCAGGTCGAGGTTGGCGGCGTACCCGTAGTGCATCTTCAGCCGCTGGGCGAACCAGGCCGGCTGGTCGACCCAGTTGCTCCGCTCGCTCCAGTGCCGGTCCACCTCCTGCAGCCCGATCACGTCCGCACCGGACTTCTCAAGCAGTACGGCGATCCGCTCGAGATCCAGGACGCCGTCGATCCCGGCGCCGTGGTGGATGTTGTAGGTCGCCACGGTCAGCGGACGACCGGGCCGGCCGGTCGTGTCCGCCTCGGCGGCGGCCGCAGTAGGTAAGAGCATCAACAATCCCGCAACAGTCCCCAGCACCAGTTTGCGCATGCCCTCATCCTGTCGGGTCGTCGGCGACCCCCGCACGACGTACGGGTGTCGCCGACCTGAACATCAGCGCGTCAGCCGAGCGACCGCGCCCTTGGCGCCGGACGCCCAGCAACCCGCCTTGCTCCCGTACCCGGCGCACTCGACGCTGTCGAAGCTGCCGTCGTAGAACTGCTTCCAGCTGCGTCCGCCGTCGTAGCTGACATCGCTGCCCGACGGACCCACGGCGACGACGGTAGCGGGAGTGTTCGGCACGAACGCGGACCCACTCCGGTAGCCCTTCGGCGCCTTGTCGGCCGGGACCAGCTGCCAGCTGCGGCCCCCGTCGGACGTCACCGACGCGGCCTTCACCGCCTCGGTCGGTTTCAGGAAGTCACCGCCGACCGCGACGCCGAACAGCGAGTTGCGGAAGGCGAGGCTGAAGATGCCGGCCGCCTCACCGCTGGCCATCGGGGAGTCGGCGACCGTCCAGTGCTTGCCTCCGTCAACGGTCCGGAACACGCGCGGCCGATCGCCGCCGCCGGTCGCGAACCACGCCGTACGCCCGGAGCCCGTGACCAGGCAGGTCCCGCTGGCCGCGAACGCGAACTCACCCGGCAGCGCGGCCGGCATCCCCGCCGTGGGCTGCACCGTCCACGACTTGCCGCCGTCCGCGGTCGCCAGGATCCGGAACTTGCCGTCGACCGGGTCGCTCAACGCCAGGCCACGCTTGTTGTCCCAGAAGTCGAGGCAGTCGTAGAACGCGTTCGGGTCGGGGTTGCGGAACGTCTCGGTCCACGACTTCCCGCCGTCCACGGTCCGGTAGACCCGCGAGTCCGTGCCGTTCCCGATCGACAGCACCACCGCGCGCTTCGCGTCGAACGCCTCGACGTCGCGGAACTGCACGGTCTCCGCCCCGGCTGGGCTGACGTTCTGCCAGCTCTTGCCGCCGTCGACGGTCCGCAGCACCTGCCCGCCGGACCCGCCGACCCACGCGACGTCATTGCTCACCGCGGCCAGCCCGCGGAACTGCGCCGTACTCCCGGTCGGCGTCAGCTCCCACTTGTACGACGGCCCGCCGCTCGCCTGGGCGGGGACGAGCTGAGACATCAACAGCAGACCTCCTGCCGCAACAGCGGCCACACGCAGGATTCTCATGCCGGGAACCTAGCCCAGATTCACACCCCGGTCAGCCGGAAAGACTGAGCAGAATTGCCGTTGCAGGTCAGTTGGACCAATTGGGTGCTGTCGGCGGTGGAGCCGTTCGGGACGGTCAGGCATTTGTTGCTGAGGCGGCTGACGAAGTGGAAATAGCCGTCGCCTTCCGATACTGCTTTCCACTGCTGGTTCGCGCCGCCGCCGTACGTCCACAACTGCAGGCCGGCATTGTCGGCGGACGACACGTTGGTGACGTCGATCGACTTGGTGGCGTCGTTGCGGTTGTTGACCCGGGTGAATCCGTCGGACGTGGGCTGGAACTGGTACTGCTGTGCCTGCGTGCCGTTGCAGCTGTACTGCTGGATGACAGTCCCGTTCGCGGTCCCGGCGGCGCGGGCGTCGACGCACTTTCCGTTGCCCTTGTTGGCGATCGAGTACCACGTGGTCGGTGACGGCTGGTCCACCGGCGGCGTCGTACCGGCGCCGCCGAGCCACTTGAGCGCGTCCATCATGAACTGGTTCTGGGCCGGGCTGTCGAAGGTCGAGGAGAGCCGGGTGTCGGTCTCGTAGTTCATCGCGTTGTGGCCGAAGTTGGCGTAGATCATCTTGTAGTTCTTGTTGGTCCAGACGATCGGGTAGTAGCCGCTGTACCAGGTCTGGTTCGGGTCGGTGCCGACCGGGAAGCTGGACGGGTCGATCGAGGCCAGGATCTGGATGTCGGCGTTGGTCCGCAGGTCGTTCTGCCAGCTGTACCACTCGCTCACCGACGAGCGGAACGTCGCGCCGGTGTTCACCAGCGACGGGTGCGTCCGGTTCTCGGCCTTCAGCGTGACCGCGGTCGGTCCCCAGGTGTTCGACTTGAACCGCCCGGTGCCGAGGAAGGTGTTGTTGAACCACGGCCACCCGCCGCTCGCGTCGTTGTACGCGGTCACGTGGAAACCGAAGAAGGCGCCGCCGCTGTTCATGTACCGCTGGAACCCGGTCCGCTGCGCGTCGGTGTGCGGCGAGTCGTCGAGAAACATCACCACCTGGTACTGCGAGGCGCTCAGGTTGTTCAGCTGGTCCCAGTTGCTGGTCGCCGTGTAGGTGAACCCGTTCTGGGCCCCGAACTGCGGGAACCGCTGGTTCGCCTCCTTCACGAAGTCGATGTGCGCGGGATCCCAGGTGCCGCTGTAGAACGCGAGCACGGTGAAGGTCGCGGCCGGTTGCGCGACCGCCGTACTGCCCGAGACCAGGCAGAGCAGCATCGCAATCAGGGCAGGCAGCAGTTTCCGAGCGGGCATGGGCGGATCCCCTCAGTCACGGAGTAGTTACGCAGTGAGATTTCAGAACTTAAATTAACTCATGACGAAAACCCGGTAAAGAGCCCGCCGGTCCCGGAACTCTTGCCGTCCGACCGTGCCGCTGTCACCCTGAGCCACCGACGTTCGAAGGGGGCCCCTTCCGTGGACGAGTCCGTGCTCACCTCGGTCCTACTGCCGATCGCTCTCGTGATCATCATGCTCGGCCTCGGCCTCACGCTGACCGTCGCGGACTTCAGCCGGGTACTACGGATGCCGCGAGCGGTCCTGGTGGCACTCGGCGTCCAGGTGATCCTGGTGCCGCTGATCTGCTTCGGCCTGGTCAAGCTCTTCGATCTGGAGCCGGCCCTGGCCGTCGGCATGATGCTGCTGGCCGCCTCCCCCGGCGGTACGACGGCCAACCTGTTCAGCCACCTGGCCGGCGGCGACGTCGCGCTCAACGTCACCCTGACCGCGGTGAACTCGGTCCTCGCCGTGATCACCCTGCCGATCGTGGTCAACCTGTCCCTCGACCACTTCCTCGGCGACGGCGAGATCGGCCTGCAACCGGCGAAGATGCTGCAGGTGTTCGCGATCGTGCTGGTCCCGGTCGCCCTCGGCATGCTGATCCGCAGCAAGCTGCCCGCGTTCGCCGACCGGATGACGCGTCCGGTGAAGATCGGCTCGATCGTGGTCCTGGTGCTGGTGATCTTCGCCGCGATCTACAGCGAGCGCGACAACTTCCTCGACTACCTCGCCGCGGTGGGCGTGGTCGCCGTACTGCTGAACGTCCTCAGTCTCGCTCTCGGGTACGCCGTACCGCGGCTGGCCAACCTGAGTGAGCGGCAGTCGATCGCCTGCTCGATGGAGATCGGCATCCACAACGCGACACTCGCACTCACGATCGCGCTGAGCCCGGCGCTGCTCGGCAACAGCGAGATGTCCATCCCGGTGGCCGTCTACGGCATCGTGATGTTCTTCCCGACCGCGCTCTTCGCGTTCTACCTGAGTCGCCGGACGGCGGTTCAGCGCGCCGGATCGAGTGTCTGACTTCCCAGCACCGACAGGAGCTGCAGCTTCTCCGCGCTCTCGCTGCCCGGCGTCGCGGTGAACACGACGAGCGTCTGCTGCTGATCACGGTTGTCGATGACCTCGCAGTACAGCTCGAGCTCGCCGACCACCGGGTGGTTGAAGTGCTTGGTCCGGCTGTGCGCGACGCCGACTTCGTGCCGGTCCCAAAGCTCGGCGAACTCGGGGCTGAGCTTCTGCAGCGCCTTGACGAGGGTGGCGGCGTACGACTTCGGGCCGTCCGCGGTGGCGACCGAGCGGAGCATCGAGACCAGCATCCGGCTGTGGGTCGCGACCTCCTGCTCCAGGTACAGCGTCCGGGACGCCGGATCGGTGAACCACCGGTAGGCCTCACTGCGCTCGAAGCCCTCGTAGTTGGTCTGCTCGCCGGCGAACGCGACGTGTGCCGGCGTCTGCGCGAGGGTGTCACCGCAGCGGTTCAGCAGCATCGCCGGTGTGTCCTGCAGCCGGTCGAGGATCCGCAGCATCCCCGGGTCGACGTGACACGCCCGCGTCGTCCGCGGCGGCGTGCCGTGACCGGCAAGCACGAACAGGTGGTCCCGCTCCTCCGTCGTCAGCCGCAGCGCACGGGCGATCGCACCCAGCATGTCGACCGACGGCTGTGGTCCTCGGCCGCCCTCGAGTCGGCTGTAGTAGTCGGCCGACATCGACGCCAGCGCCGCGACCTCCTCACGTCGGAGGCCAGGCGTACGGCGACGCCGTCCGCGCGGCATCCCGACGTCCTCGGGCTGCAGGGCCTCGCGTCGTTTGCGCAGGAAATCTGACAGGTCGCCGTACTCCATGTCATCCAGTCTGTCGGACGTCTCCGCGTTATCCAGGGCTTGCCAATCCGTGGTTAACGGCAGCCTGGTTACCGTCGCCGGGCTCGCGAAGGCTGGAGCCATGAAAACGACTGGCAACACGATCTTCCTGACCGGCGGCACGTCCGGGATCGGCCTCGAGCTGGCCCGGCGGTTCCGCGACCTCGGCAACACCGTGATCATCAGCGGCCGCCGCAAGGACCTGCTGGACCGGATCGCCGCCGAGGACGGGATCGCGGGTATCACCCTCGACGTCGCCGACCCGGACTCGATCACGGCCGCCTTCGAGACGGTCACGACCGAGCACCCCGACCTCAACGTGGTGGTCACGATGGCCGGGATCATGGTCGAAGAGGACCTCCGCGACCCGGCGCACCTGACCACGTCCGAGCAGATCATCGACATCAACCTGCTCGGCACGATCCGCACGCTCACCGCGTTCACGCCGTACCTGCTGACCAAGCCGGACGCGGTGATCATGACCGTCTCCTCCGGGCTGGCGTTCGTGCCGCTGGTGGACACCCCGACGTACAGCGCGACCAAGGCCGCCGTCCACAGCTACACGCAGAGCCTGCGGATCCAGCTGGCCGACACCGGCGTCCAGGTGATCGAGCTGGTGCCACCGGCCGTCCAGACCGGCCTGCTGAACGGCGTACCGAATCCGGAGTGGATGCCGCTCGACGAGTTCGTCGACGAGTCGGTCAAGCTCATCCAGGACCAGCCGGACGCCGAGGAGATCCTGGTCAACCGGGTCCGTTTCCTCCGCGACGCCGAACGCGAGAACCGCTACGACACAACAGTCGCTGCCCTGAACCACTCGCGCTGAACCATACTTGGTGAGTACGCAGAATCGGGGGCGGTGAGGCGTGTGGCGGAGACGATCGGGCGCGAGACTCGTGCCCGCCACCTGCTGCGCTGGTGGAGGCGTCGTTTCCAGCCGCCCGCCGAGCCCTTCGACACCGTGTGCAGGGAGCTCATCGACGCCAACGGCGGTCCGGCCCTGCGGGCGCACCTGTACCGGGACGACCCCGGCCACGAGCAGGAATCGGAAGAGCGAGTAGTCGCCGACCTCACGCTGCTCGTGCTGCACCCGGCCGAGGACGAGCTGACCACGGAGATGCGCCGGGTCGTGGTCGTGGCCGCCGCGCTGGGCGATCATCCGGTCGCCCGGATCGCCCAGCGCAAGATCTTGGCCGCCGGCGACCAGACCCTCGTCGACGAGGTGTACGAGCTCGCGGACCACGTGCCACGGCTCGCCGACTTCTGCCGGGAGCATGACCTGACGCCGTCCGAGCCGGCTCGGCGGGCCGTTTTCTGGCTGATGACGGGTGAGTACGACAGGTACCGCCGCGCCGATCCGTACGGCGCGGCGGCGGCTGCGGCCTACGCGGCGGCCGACGGCGAGGTGCGGGCCCGCTTACGGAGCGCGGCGATCGACGGTGGCCTCTTCGAGTTCCTTCGCCGGATGGTGGAGGACCCCGGTGAGTTCGCCGCCCTGCTGCGCGGCGAGCAGTTCACCGAGCTCAGTGCCGGCCTCGCCCGGCACGAACGCTGGAGCCTCCTGTGGGAGCTGCTGTCCGAAGTACCGCTCGCCACGGCCGTCGAGCGCTCCCGCCTGTTCCCCGCCGACTGGCGACCCCCGACCCAGGAGGGTCGACGTCGGCTGGACGAACTACGGTCAGCACACAACTAGTCGGACAGCTCCTGCTCGATGCGTTCGACCTTGGCGGCGAGCTGACCGGTGTACCCCGGCCGAATGTCGGCCTTGAGCACCAGGCTGACCCGAGGCGACACGGCCGCGACCGCATCGACCGCCTGCTTGACCACGGCCATCACCTCGTCCCACTCCCCCTCGATATTGGTGAACATCGCGTTGGTTTCGTTCGGCAAGCCGGAGGCGCGGACCACGCGGACGGCCTCGGCCACCGCCTGACTCACGCCCCCGGTCTCGTCACCACCGGACGGGCTGATGCTGAATGCAACGATCATGCATCCAGCTTGCCAGCCTCTTCCTCTTCAGCCGCACGACTAACGCTGAAATCTTGCAGTCCTGCAGGATTCACCGCTTGAGCCGCGGCAGCCAAGCAGGGACGGTACGGCGGTACTGCTCGTACTGAGCGCCGTACCGCTCGAGCAGCACGGGCTCCTCGTACCACCGGACGAAGGACGCCATCACGGCCCACGCGAGCACGCCGTACCCGAGAATCCAGGGATCCAGGAAGGTCAGGGCCTGGCCGAGGATCGCCGTGACGACGCCGACATACATGGGGTTGCGGACGAAGCGGTAGTCGCCGCCGACCACGAGCTCCTCGGTGGGCGCGACGGGCGCCGGCGTACCGCGCCCCTCCCGGACGAAGCGCACGAACGCACGCAGTACGACGTACGCGCCGGCGGCCACCAGCACCAGACCGGGCCAGAACCGGGGCGCGGCCCATCCGCTGATCCACCAGGGGATCAGCCCACCGACGACACAGGGCGCGGCGAAGAAAAACGCCGTACTGCCCAGCACGGCCTTAAGCATCGTCGAGCCTCGCGATCACCCGGCCGGACAACTCACAGAACATCTCGAGCTCGGCCGGACTCAGGTCGGCGAACCAATCGGCCACCGCGGCGAAGTCACCACTGTCACGCTCCCGCCAGTACTCCGCACTGTGGTTCGTTGCTGACAACAACTTGCGCCGCCGGTCGGCGGGATCGGGCTCGACCTGCAGCAGGTCCTTGCGAACCAAGGCGGCGACGATCTGCGCGACGTTCTGATGCGTGCTCCCCAACGCGGCGGCTGCCTCGGCCAGCGACGGCCTCCCCATCGCCGTCACCACCGTGATCAGGGCGGCCTGCTGAGTGGTGAGCCCGTCCGCCCGCAGCCGCTCGTCCATCGCGTACCGCAGCTTCTGGGCGAGCATCAGGGTCGTCCGGAACGCCTGCACCGACGGCGGCAACGGCGAGCCCGCGCCGATCCCGAACAGCTCGGGGGTCTTGCTGGACGATGACATAGGCAATATATTACCTATCATCGCCGAAGGGGGCAATGATGATCTGCCTGCTGCCGCACTGCGCCTACCTGTCCGAGACCTCGCGGATGCTCGAGCTCCATCGAGCCCTGACCGCGCTCGGACTCCGGGTCCGCGTCGCGACTCACGGAGGTCCGCACGAGCGCCTGCTCGCCGCGACCGGGATCGAGTACGACGTCCTCGGCCCAGGCATGTCCGCCGCCCGCGCGGCCGCCTTCGTCGGTTCGGCCGCCGGCCTCGGCGATCCCCGGCAGAGCATGTACGACGACGCCGAGATGGGCACGTACGTGCTGGCCGAGGCGGACTACTTCCGGGCCCACGGGATCACTGTCGCCGTCACCGGCTTCACCGTGACCACGCTGCTGTCCTCGCGGCTGGCCGACGTACGCGTGATCACCGAGCACGCGGGCAGCTTCGTCCCGCCGGTCTTCGCGCGCCGCCTCCTGCCGGCGCCGACGCATCCGGTGGACCCGCGGCTGGCGCACGCTCCTGACTGGCTCGCGCGGTTCCTCGTGAACGGGGCGATGCACCGCACCACGGCGTACTGCGGCGGCTTCAACCGGGTGGCTGCATCGCTCGGCATCGACGGGATTCCCAGCCTGGCCGCGCTGTTGCTCGGGGATCTCTCAATCGTGCCGGAGATCCCCGAGGTGCTGGGCGTCTCGGCCGAGGAGGTGGCCGCCTGGCGTCCGGGGAAGGGCTATCGCCCGGGCTCGGCGCTCCGCACGGCCGGCCCGTTGTACGCGCATCTCGACGTTGGAGTGCCGCCCGAGGTGCAGCAGTTCCTCGACAAGCCGGGACCGGTGGTCTACCTCGCGATGACCTCGACCCCACCGGCAGCCGTGCGTACGGCGATCGCCGAGCTCAGCCGCCTCGACGTACGGCTCCTGGTCGCGGGCACGATCCACGACCTCAGCGACCTCGCCACCGACCGGATCATGATCCACGGCGTGCTGCCCAGCCATCTCGTGATGCCGCAGGTCGACCTCGCGGTCACCACCGGCGGCCAGGGCAGCGTGCAGACGGCGATGGCCTCCGGTACGCCGCTGCTCGGTATCCCCCTGCACATCGAGCAGGACCTGAACGTCGTACTCGTCGAACGCCTCGGCGCAGCCCGCCGCCTCGGCCGCTCCGCCATCCTGGCCGACCTCGCCACCCGGATGCTCGACGACAAGAGCCACCTCGCCGCCGCCGAGCGAATCCAGAAGCTGTACGCCGCCGTCGACGGCCCGAGCCTGGCCGCGGAGATCATCGCCCGGCAGGTCTGAGTTCTGTCCGGTTCGGCCTGGATCCTTCGACGTCTCTGCTGACAACCCCAGCAGAGAGGACGACCTCATGAACGTCACCCCGCTTCGCGTCTGCGGCATCGCGGCCGGACCGTTTTTCCTTGCCCTGTGGGCTGCACAGGCCTTCAGCCGGGACGGCTTCGATCCCAGCCGACACCCACTCAGCTTGCTCGCCCTCGGCAGCGCCGGCTGGATCCAGATCGCAAACTTCGCCATCACCGGCGCCCTGTTCGTCACCGCGGCAATCGGGCTGCGCGACCAAGGCCGCTGGCTACCACGCTTCGTCGCCACCCTCGGCTTCGGCCTCATCGCAGCCGGCGTCTTCGTCACCGACCCCGGCGCCGGCTTCCCCGCCGGAGCCCCCGAAGGGCGGGTCGATCCAAGCTGGCACGGCATACTGCACGAGGTCGGCTTCGCCATCGTCCAACTCGCCTGGCTCGCCACAGCCCTCACCGTCGCCAAACGCACCACCGGCCTGGCGAGATGGTCAACCGTCGCTGTCATCGCGCTGACAGTCACCATCGCCGCCTGGCCAAACCTCGACACTCTCAGCATCCGCCTCGTCATCGCAACCGCGATCCAGTTCGCCTTCCTGGCCGCGATCTGCGCCCCACCGGGCTCGTTGCAGACCCAGATCAGTGCAGCGGGATTGCGATGACCTGGCCAACGTCGGCGCAGACGCCGCAGTTGGAGATGTACGCCTTGCCGTCCCTGATCGCCAGGCCGGTGGGCATCGTCAGGCCTGTGCTCGCGACGACCGTCCGCTCGCCGTTCTTGCCGACCCGGATGAGTGCACCGGTCGGGTCACCCGACAGCAGGCCGTTGTGCGCGATCTCCAGCACGTAGAGTGCACGGTCCGGTCCGAACGCGATGTCGATGATGTTGGTGAATCCGCCGGCCACTACCTCGGGCTGTCCGCCGGACCCGATCCGGTAGACGTTCGCGCCTCCGACCGGGAACGGGAACCCGGTGAGCTGACCGACATAGAGCGCGCCGTCCGGGCCGCGGGTCACCGTCGTCGGCACCGCCTGCATCGGGATGTCCGGGCCGCCGAACGGATTCGGCACCAGCCGGGTCGGGAAGACGGCCAGCGTGGAGATGCGTCCGTGCGAGCGCACCCCGAGCAGAGAGTTCCCGCCGGCATCCGCGACGACCTGACCACCCTTCGTCACCAGCAGGCCCTGCGGATTGGTGTCCGGCAGTCCGCCGTCCGGGTTGGCGGAGAGCTCGTACGCGCCGATGTCCGCGACCAGCTTGAACGTTCCCTTGGACGCCTTCGCACGAATCAGTGTCCCGGCAAGCTGTCCGTTCGCAGGCAGCTGACTCCGGAGGCCCGGGTCGTCGCCGAGACCGAGCGTCACGTACAGGTTGCCGGAACCGTTCAGCCCCACGTCGGACGGTCCGAACACCTCGTCCGTGCCCTGCAGGACGAAGGACGGGAGTCCAGTGAGGACTCGGGTTTGATGCCCTCGTTTCACCTGGGTGACTGCGCCGGTGGCGCCGTAGCAGATCTGCCCGAGCGGATGCGGGATACAGGGCCCGGCGCCGCCGACACCTGCCTCGGCGACGTAGAGCGTCCCGTTCGGAGCGAATCCCAGGCCGCGCGGACTGTCGAGGCCGGAGGCGATCACCCGCCACGCAGTCCCGTGTGCGCCGGCCGGCACGACCGGCAGGACGGCGAGACTCAACCCCGTCATCAGTGCTGTGACCAAGACCACCAAGCGTCGGAACATGTCCCCTCCCAAGGTGTGACAACCCCCTGTCACTCCCGAGTCTGCGCGAGTTCGTCCCTGCCGTCACGGGTTCGCGACGTGCTTGACCTGGGTCACGCGGCGACTGCTGGAGATGCATAGTATTGCTATGTATATTGGGTGGACGTGAGTGAGAGTGAGCTGACGCGGCTGGGTGTGGAGTTGGTGGTGGCCTCGGCGCGGTTGACGCGGTTGGCGGCGCGGGATGTGAGTGCGTTGCCGCATGCGGCGATGCGGTTGCTGGGGCGGCTGGACGAGCTCGGGCCGACTCGGATCAGTGAGCTGGCCAAGGCCGACCGGTGCTCCCAGCCGACGATGTCCAACCTCGTGCAACGCCAGGAAGACCAGGGCTGGGTACGGCGCGAGCCCGATCCGGCCGACTCCCGCGCCAGCCTGATCAGCCTCACCGACGCCGGGTACGCCGAACTGCAGCGCGCCCGTCAGGAAGCCGGCGCGGCCGTCGCCGCCCGCCTCCGACAACTCCCCGCGACCGACCTCGCCACCCTCGAAGCCTCGGTCGCCATCGTGCACAAGATCCTCAACCTCGAGTCATTGGAGGCCTCGCCCCGGTGAGCAACTCGTTTCTGAAGCAACCCAAGTCCGTCTGGGCGGTCGCGTTCGCCTGCGTGATCGCGTTCATGGGCATCGGCCTGGTCGACCCGATCCTGAAGCCGATCGCCGAGCAGTTGCACGCCAGCCCGTCGCAGGTGTCGCTGCTGTTCACCAGCTACATGGCGGTCATCGGTGTCGCGATGCTGATCACCGGCGCGGTCTCCAGCCGGATCGGCGCCAAGCGCACCCTGCTCATCGGCCTGGCCATCATCGTCGTGTTCAGCGCCCTGGCCGGCCTGTCCGACTCGATCGGCGCGATCGTCGCCTTCCGGGCCGGCTGGGGCCTCGGCAACGCGTTGTTCATCGCGACCGCGCTGGCCACGATCGTCAACTCGGCCAGCGGTTCGGTCGCCGAGGCGATCATCCTGTACGAGGCCGCGCTCGGCGTCGGCATCGCGGCCGGCCCACTCGTCGGCGGCGAGCTCGGGACGATCTCGTGGCGCGGTCCGTTCTTCGGCGTCGCCGTACTGATGACCATCGCGCTCACGGCCACGGCCTTCCTGCTCCCCGCGTCGCCACCGGCACAACGCCGTACGTCGATCGTCGAGCCGCTGAAGGCGTTGCGGCACAGGTCTTTGGCGACGGTCGCGATCACGGCACTGCTCTACAACTTCGGGTTCTTCACGTTGCTCGCGTTCACGCCGTTCCCGTTGGCGATGTCGGCGCGGCAGATCGGGCTGATCTTCTTCGGCTGGGGCATCGGGCTCGCGGTCACCTCGGTGTTCGTGGCGCCGCGGCTGCAGCGCTGGTTCGGCACGCTGCCGGTGGTGATGACGGCATTGCTGCTGTTCGCCGCGGACCTCGCGGTGATGGGCGTGTACGCACACCACAAGGCGGTCCTCGCGGTCGGCGTGATCGTCGCGGGCCTGTTCCTCGGCATCAACAACACCCTGATCACCGAGGCCGTGATGGCAGCCGCCCCGGTCGAACGCGGCACGGCGTCGGCGGCGTACTCCTTCGTCCGCTTCTCCGGCGGCGCCATCGCCCCCTGGCTGGCCGGCAAACTCGGCGAGGAGCTCAACGTCCAGATCCCCTTCTACGTCGGCGCCTTCGCCGTAGTCCTCGCCGTAGCCACCCTCGCCACCGGCTGGAAGCCCCTCTCCCACCTCCGCACCCCAACCACCCACTCAAAGCTCGAAGCCCAAGCCCTCACCGCCGCCGACGCCTGAGGAGCCATACCAAACGGTATGGTACGGTCCGAGCGTGGTGACGCGGACCGAGTGGCTCGAGGCTGGGTTGGAGTTGCTGGCGGCGGAGGGGGCGCCGGCGGTGACTATTGAGCGCCTCACCGGGAAGCTTGGGGTCACCAAGGGGTCGTACTACCACCACTTCAAGGGCGCCGCCGGGTTCCGGACGGCGCTCTTGGCGTACTTCGAGGCACAGTTCACCACGCGGTTGATCGACACCGTGGAGAGTGCGCCGGACGCGGAGCCCCGGGCCAAGTTGCAGCACCTGATGAAGCTGGTGCTGGCGGATCCGGACAGCGCCGAGTTGGAGATCGCCGTACGGGCGTGGGCCCTGCAGGATTCCGAAGTCCGTGCTGCGCAGGAGCGGGTGGACCGGGCCCGGACGGAGTACCTGAAGGGTCTCTGCCGTGGGCTGACGACGGACGTGGATCCGGACCGCTTCGCCGAGTTGCTCTACCTGATCCTGATCGGCGCCGAACAGGTGCTGCCGTCGGTGCGGAAGGACGACCTGCGCGAGATCTACGCGATGACCCTGCGACTCGCGACCGGCGAGACGCTGATCGACTAGGAGGCCCGCCATGCCGACTCGCACCGACTTGCCTGAGATCGAGGACCTGCTGGCTGACGTCGACGTCGTCGATGTGAAGACTGTGCGTGGCTCGGTGTCGTTGCGTGAGTTCACCGCGGGCGCGTTGGGGTACTCGCCGCTGTGGATCAAGGGGTTGTTCGCGGTCCGGATGGTGGTGGCGCAGGTGCTTCGCCTCGACACGACCGGGATCCCGGACTCGCGCCGGCTGCGGCCGGAGACCGTCAGCTTCACGCCGGGCGACAAGGCGTCGTTCTTCACTGTCGTCCGCGGGGAGGAGGATCACTACCTCCTGCTCGAGATCCAGGACAACCACCTGACCGGCTGGCTGGCGATCATCACCGACAACGCCCAGCCGGTGAGCGAGTTCAAGGTCGTCACGCTGGTCAAGTACCTGCGGACGGCCGGAAGGCTCTACTACAACCTGATCCGGCCGTTCCACCATGTCGTGGTGTTCAGCATGGCTCGCGTGGGCGCCAGGTCACTCGCGTCCCGCTAGCAGGGAGATCGGCTGCGGGTTCGTGGCTCGATGCGCGGTCACGGCCGCTGCGGCGCCGACCACGACCATCGCGGCGGCGAAGATCAGACCCAGCAGGCGCCACGGAATCGCCAATGCTGCAAGGCCGTACGGCCCCGCGGCGATGCCAGCCAGCGCCGCGCCGGCGACGAGTGACCCAAGCAGTACGCCGATGATCACGACGGCCGCGGATTCGACCAACGCGACCTGGACGACCTGGCCTCTGGTCAGACCGGCCATCCTGGCGAGCGCGAACTCGCGCCGCCGGTCGGCCGTGGACATCACCACGGCATTGACGACGGCAACGGCGGTGAAGATCCCGGCGAGGCCCATCAACGCGGCGAAGAGACCGGAGTTGCTGCGCTGCTGCGCTTCACCCCTCTCCCGAGCCCATTGCTCGACGGTCTGCGCGTCGGCGATTTCGTGGCCCGGAGCAACCTTCACAAGCGTCTCGGTCCGGCCGCCGGCGGGCAGCAGGGTGCGCGGGACAAAGAAGTTCTCGCTGACGTCCAGCGTCTCCGGCATGATCGCAACCACCTTGACCGGCAGCTTTCTGTTGCCGAGCGCAATGGTCAGCGTCGAGCCGAGTTTGTAGCCCTCGGCAGCCATTCCGGGGCCGATGGCAATCGTTCGTCCGACGAGGCGATCGAGCGATCCCTTGCGCGGCCGGAGCTTGTGCGTCTGCTGGTAGGCAGCGGGATCGATCCCGATCGCCTCGGAGTAGATGGTCCGCGTTCCGCGCGTGACAGCGACCGGTACGGCGGTCTGCGGTGAGGCGACCTCGATCCCCGGTCCGGCCGGGACTGCGTGGTCGACGACGAGATCGGCGGTGATCAGTCGCTCCTGCTCCACGCCGACCGCTTTGGCCAGCGACCCGAACGTTCCCCACAAGCCGACCACGAGACTGACCAACACGATCAGGGGCGCTGCGGTGGCAGCACTTCGCCGTACCGCATGAAGGATGCCGGCTCGGGCGAGGTCGGTGATCAGGTTGCCGCGGAGAACGGCAGCGGGGAGGCGGCCGGCCAGCGGTACGACGACCGGGCTGAGCTGACTGAGGGCGATCGAGCCGCTGATCATCACGACGAGGCCGATCATCAACCCGGCGACGAGATCACGCGCCGCCTGCGCGGCGATCACCAGCAACACCGTGCACGCTGCCGCCGAGAGTCCCCAGAACCAACGCCACGCGGTCATCACTCGCATCGCCCTGGGTGAGTCGGTGATTGCGTCGAGCGCACTGACTCTCGAGGCGCGCCACGCAGCAGTGAGTACGCCGATCAGCGCCGTACTCATGCCGACGATCATCGCGGACCACATCGCACCCTGCTCCCAGGGCGCGTGGAACCACTCCGGAAGCATGCCGAGCTCGATCAGCAGGTTGGACTGCGCCCAGGTGCCGAGCAGTCCGATGAGTACGCCGATCGCGGTCCCCAGCAGACCGAGCAGCACTGCCTCACACATCAGCATCAGACTGACGTATCCACGCTGCGCTCCGATGAGCCTCAGCAGCCCGAGCTCACGCCGCCGCTGCACCACAGTGAACCCGAAGGTCGTGCTGACGATGAACACGGTGAGAAACACCGCCAGCATCACCGACATCCCCATCAACGTGGCTGCGCCGACGTACCCCTCGCGCACCCGGACGCGCTCGTAGGCAGACAGCCCGGACGGCAAGACCGGCCGATCCGTCGCCGCCAGCACCTGCATGCCGGACTGCACCAACCCGACCCCGAGCGCGACAGCGACCACGGCCCCCGCAAACAACTGCCACCTGTCCCGCATCGCCCCAACCGACAACCTCAGCATGCGTCCAGCCAACCGCGCCGCAGCCGACTCCACCCGGTCCCGCGAACCCCACCCGTGGTAGCCCGCGCGCTACCACCCCACCGACTTTGTGCTCCAACCGAGCATCCTGGCGCCGCCAAGATGCTCGATCCGTGCACAAGGTGGCTACCGCAGGACCTCCAGGAGTGCGGAGAGGTCGGCTGGGGCCACCTCGTGGGCACCGATCAGTGCCTGGAGGAGGAGTCCGTCGAGGGCGGCCACCAGCAAGCGTGCTTTGTGCGGGTCGGCGGTGAAGGCCCGGGCGATCTCGGTCAGGGGTTCGAGCCAGGCTCCGGCGACCTCGCGAAGGTCCGGCCGGCGGGCGGCGTACAGGTAGAGCTCGTAGACCGCGAGGGTCCGCCCACGCCGACGTCCCAGGCTGTGCTCGATCACCCGCGCCAACTCGTCCGCCGGCCGGGCGCCCAACTCGCTCCCCCACTCGTGCAGCTCGGCCGCGAGATCCTCCGCCGCCCAGGTCAGCGCATCGACCAGCAGATCGTCCAGCGTCGGGAAGTGGTACGTGATCGACGCGACCGACACATCCGCCTCCGCGGCCACCGCGCGATGGCTCACACCTGCGACTCCGTCGCGCTCGACGACGGCCAGCGTCGCCCGCAGCAGCTCGCCCCGCCGCTGCTCACCACGCATCCGGCGGCCGTCGACACCCCGTCTGACCTGCACGAACAGCAAACTATCAGGACGTTTGTACGGATTGTTTTTGGTCCCCGGAATCGCGGGAACGCCCGGTTTCCGGCGCTTAGGCTCGGATTTCGTGGCCAACGACATCAGTACGGCGATGCGCCGAGCACTCAAGCGTGCGGACGACGGCAAGACACTCGACCCGGCCGAGGCGGAGGTCCTGCTCGCCGCCACCGGCGACGCGCTGACCGCCTTGATGGCGACCGCGGCGCGGGTCCGCGACCAGGGCCTGGCCGACGCCGGCCGGACCGGGATCGTCACCTACTCGAAGAAGGTGTTCATCCCGCTGACCCGGTTGTGCCGGGACCGGTGCCACTACTGCACGTTCGCGACCACGCCGGGTCGCGTGCACTCGCCGTACCTCTCGCCGGACGAAGTGCTGGAGATCGCGCGGCAAGGTGCGGCGCTCGGCTGCAAGGAGGCGCTCTTCACCCTCGGCGACGCGCCCGAGGAGCGCTGGGACGCGGCGCGCACGTGGCTCGAGGAGGCCGGGTACGACAGCACGCTCGACTACGTGCGGGCGATGGCGATCCGGGTGCTCGAGGAGACCGGGCTGCTGCCGCACCTGAACCCGGGCGTGATGAAGTGGCAGGACCTGCAGCGGCTGAAGCCGGTCGCGCCGAGCATGGGCATGATGCTGGAGACCACGTCGCGCCGGCTGTTCGAGGAGAAGGGCCAGCCGCACTTCGGCTCGCCCGACAAGGACCCGGCGATCCGGCTGCGGGTGCTGGAGGACGCCGGCCGGTCGAACGTCCCGTTCACCACCGGGCTGCTGATCGGCATCGGCGAGAACCTGACCGAGCGTGCCGACTCGATCTTCGCGCTGCGCAAGATCGCCCGGCAGTACAACGGGATCCAGGAAGTCATCATCCAGGGGTTCCGGGTGAAGCCGGACACCGCGATGCGGAACGACGACGACGTACCGCTGGACGAGTGGCTGGCCGCGATCGCGGTCACCCGGATCGTGCTCGGGCCGCGGGTGCGCGTCCAGGCGCCGCCGAACCTGGTCGACCTGGCGGAGTGCCGGGCGCTGCTCGACGCGGGGATCGACGACTTCGGCGGGGTGTCGCCGCTGACGCCGGACCATGTGAACCCCGAGCGGCCGTGGCCGCAGATCGACGACCTCGCGAAGGTGAGTGCGGACGCCGGGTTCGTGTTGCGGGAGCGGCTGACCGCGCACCCGGAGTACTTGCGTGAACCGTGGCTCGACCCGCGGTTGATCTCGCACGTCGAGGCGCTGGTCGATCCAGCGACCGGGTTGGCGAACGAGTCGGCGCTCCCGGTCGGTCTGCCGTGGCAGGAGCCGGACGGCGGCTGGGACAGCGTTGGCCGGACCGACCTGCACACGGCGATCGACACCGAGGGTCGCCGTACCGAGACTCGCTCGGACTTCGACGCCGCTTATGGCGATTGGGATGTGCTGCGCGAAGACGTCGAGGCGCGCCGGGCCGCCGAGGCGGGTGTCGCTGCCGGCGCATCGCCGGAGCGGATCGACGCCGAGGTGAGGGCTGCACTCGCGGCCGCCGAGCGCGACCCCGCTGGCCTCTCCGACGCCCAGGCGCTGACGTTGATGACGGCAACCGGTCCCGCGCTGGACGAACTGGCGCGGATCGCGGACGACTTGCGGAAGGCAACGGTCGGCGACGACGTCACGTACGTGGTCAACCGGAACATCAACTTCACCAACGTCTGCTACACGGGCTGCCGGTTCTGCGCGTTCGCCCAGCGGCGGACCGACGCCGACGCCTACTCGCTGTCGATGGACGAGGTCGGCCAGCGCGCCGAGGAAGCCTGGGTGATCGGCGCCACCGAGGTCTGCATGCAAGGCGGCATCCACCCGGACCTGCCGGGGACGGCGTACGCCGACCTCGTCCGCGCGGTCAAGGACCGGGTCCCCGAGATGCACGTCCACGCGTACTCGCCGATGGAGATCGTCAACGGCTCGGTCCGGACCGGGCTGTCGATCGAGGACTTCCTGATCTCGGTGAAGGAGGCCGGGCTGGACAGCATCCCCGGCACCGCGGCCGAGATCCTCGACGACGACGTGCGCTGGATCCTCACCAAGGGGAAGTTGCCGACGGCAACCTGGGTCGAGGTGATCAGCACCGCGCACAAGGTCGGGCTGCCATCGAGCTCGACGATGATGTACGGCCACGTGGACGCGCCGCACCATTGGGTGCAGCACCTGCGCACGATCGCCGCCGTCCAGGACCGGACCGGCGGGTTCACCGAGTTCGTGCTGCTGCCGTTCATCCACCAGAACTCGCCGATCTACCTGGCCGGGGTCGCCCGGCCGGGTCCGACGTACGACGAGAACCGCGCGGTGCACGCGATGGCGCGGATCATGCTGCACGGGCGGATCGACAACATCCAGTGCTCGTGGGTGAAGCTCGGCGTCGACGGCTGCGTCGCGGTGCTGAACGGCGGCGTCAACGATATCGGCGGCACGCTGATGGAGGAGACGATCAGCCGGATGGCCGGCTCCAAGCACGGCTCCCGCAAGTCGATCGCCGAGCTCACCGCGATGGCCACCGCCGCCGGCCGCCCGGCCCGCCAGCGCACCACGACGTACGGCGAGGTCCCGTCCCGCCCGGCACTCGAACTCGCCTGAACCCCGCCGGCCAGGCTTGCTCGGTGGCGGGTTATGTGACCGATGGCGTGCTACAACCCGCCACCGGTGCAACAGCCCGCTACTGGTCGAGGGATGCAGGCTGCTTGCTCAACAGGGGAAACGCCGGCCGCGCCTGGTGTCGGTCGCCACCTCACTGGCGACCGGCACCGTAACGGCACGGCCGGCGTCCTGCTGTTGCCCCGAGAGGGCAGTCGGCCCGAAGGAGGGCGGGCCCGGTGTCTCATTCCGTGACCGGCAGGGGAGGTACAGTCCGGTCCCGGACGGGAGCACTTCCGGGTTCCACCTGGAGCCTGTGTCGGCGACCCGTCCGTCGCCGACAGCAGAACGTTGTCATGCGGCCACAGCGCCGGACCATCCCCCGGATCAAACATTTGCATTGCCTTTGAACAAGGCAACACTGAGTGAACGAATCCTCACTTTCCGTACATCTGTTGCCTTCCGCAACAACAGGAACACTGCGAGCTCAACCACCTGAGTCGCCTGTAGCGAATGACCAAAAGGTCTATGCCAGATCCCTTGTGCACAGACGACAACGGCCTGCCCGAGGTCGCTCGGGCAGGCCGCTGAGGGGCTGGGGTCAGTACGGGTAGGTGTCGTCGCGGCGGGTGGGGTCGAGGTCCCAGAGGGAGAACTCGACGATCTTGTGCGACTCCTCGCCGCCGGCCGGGGTGAGGCCGGCGTTGTCGTAGTCCTTCGATCCGAGGCCGTCGAGGTAGCACAGCAGCTCGAAGGCCGACTGGGCGTCCTCGATGTCGTCGACGACCTCGTCGTTCTGCGCCTCGTCCGCGCGGCTGCGCACGTACTGCACGAACGCCTCCGGGTCGGTCACCACGTAGTCGTAGCGCGCCTGGTAGCTGAGCCGGATGCCATCCTCCGGCAGCAGCGGCTCCTCCAACTCCTCGAGGTCGTCGAGACTGCCGCCCTCGACGATCTCCCGGTAGTCCTCGGGGTCGTCGAAGTCGTCCGGCCCGAGCGGCAGGTCGTCGAGCTCGTCGGGATCGTAGGAGTCGATCCCGAGGAAGATGTCGCCCCAGCCTCGTTCGTGCACGGCGTCCGCGAGCGCCCGGGCCTGGACCCGGACGTTCTCGATCGCGCCGGTGGCCCGCAGGTCGTGCAGGTCCAGAGCGTCGGCCTGCTCCAGCAGCACCCGGGCGAGTTCACGGGCGGCCTCGGCGGCCGACGCGGGTTCGATCGGCTCACTCATGCTGCGACGGTACAACCATCGGCACCTCGACCGCCGCGCCCGGTATGCCGAACGCGTCGACGAGGTCCACCGCGACCGGCCGGACCGCGGCGCACAGCTCGTTCACCAGCGCCGTGATCGCCTTCGAGCGGCCGGGCGACAACCGCCCGTGCTCGAGGTACCAGGCCCGCTCCGACTCGATCGTCGCCAGCGCGTGCAGGTCGTACACATCCTTCAACCGCTCGCGAATCTCCTCCGGTGCATTCCGTACGGCGGACTGGAAAGCCTCCAGCACGACCCGGTCCACGTGCGCCCGGCCGGCCGCGATCACATGGTCCTGGCACCGGTTGAACACGTCGAACGGCTCGTCCCCCGCGTCGATCCCCGCCTTCAGCCGCCGCGCCACCCCGGACAGAATGTGCTGCTCGCGGAACCGCAGCATGCCGGAGTGGTACGCGTCGTCCCGCAACCCGGCATCCGGATCCGCCGTGTCACTCCGGTTCGGTACGGCGTCGCGCAGCCGCTCGACCAGCGGTCGCAGAGCCGCCTTCTCGACTGCGACCTCGACCGCCTGCGCCGCGATGAACCGAGCGGTCCCGAGCGGGTCGAGCTTCCCGAACGACTCCCGGTAGTCGGTCAGCAGACCCTTCGCGACCAACTGCAGGAGGACGGTGTTGTCCCCCTCGAAGGTGGTGAACACATCGGTGTCCGCCTTCAGCGTCGCCAGCCGGTTCTCCGCCAGGTAGCCGGCACCACCGCACGCCTCCCGGCAGGCCTGGATCGTCTCAGTCGCATGCCACGTCCCCACCGCCTTGGTCCCCGCCGCCTGCGCCTCAAGCGCCCGCCGATCATGCTCCCCCTCCACCACCCGGGCGTCATGCTCCCCCTCCACCACCCGGGCGTCATGCTCCCCCTCCACCGACCGGGCGTCGTGCTGCGCCTCCACGACCCGGCCGGAGGTCGGCTGCTTTTCGTTGGTTTTGTCGTCGAAGATCCGGACGAACTCGTCCACCAGCTCGGCTTGAGCGAAGTGCAGCGCGTAGGTCCGGGCGAGCAACGGCAGCAGTCGTCGTTGATGCATCCGGTAGTCGAGCAACAACGCCTCCTCGGCACTCCCCGGCGCCCCGAACTGCCGGCGCTGATCGCCGTACCGAATCGCGATCGCGAGTGCCACCTTGCTCGCGTTGATCGCGGCTCCACCGACCGACACCCGGCCCTGGACCAGCGTCCCGAGCATGGTGAAGAACCGCCGGTCCGGGTTCTCGATCTCACTCACGTAGTTGCCCTTGACATCAACCTCCGCATACCGGTCGAGCAGCGCATCCCGGGGCACCCGGACCTGGTCGAACACGATCCGCCCGTTGTCCACCCCATTCAGCCCAAGCTTCGGCCCGCAGTCGGACAAGGTGACGCCCGGCAGCGGCTGACCGTCCTCCGACCGGATCGGCACCAGCAGGCAGTGCACGCCATGGTTCTCACTACCGACCACGAGCTGCGCAAACACCGCCGCCATCCGGCCGTGCCGCGCCGCATTGCCGATGTAGTCCTTCCGGGCGGCCGGACTCGGAGTGTGTACGACGAACTCCCCGGTCGAGGCGTCGTACGTCGCCGTCGTCCCGAGCGCCTGGACGTTCGAGCCGTGGCCGGTCTCGGTCATCGCGAAGCAGCCCAGCAGCCGGCCGCTGATCGCGTCGGCGAGGTACTTCTCGTGGTGCCGCTCGGTCCCCAGGTGCAGGATCGCGCCGGCAAACAACCCGAACTGCACACCCGCCTTCACCATCAGCGAGAGGTCCCCGAAGGCGAGCATCTCGAATCCGGCGATGAACCCGCCGAGGTCGCCGCCACCGCCGTTCTCCTTCGGGAAGCCGCGCGCCGGATGGCCCTCAGCCGTGATCCGCTCGAGCAGCCCGAGCACCCGGTCGCGGTACTCGTCCCGCGGCAGGGTGACGGCCAGGTCGAACAGCTCCGCGTCTGCGGCCAGCCCGGCGCGCACGACGTCGCGGGCCGCCTTGTACGGCCCGTCCAGGTAGTCCCGCATCCCCGATGTCGTCATGCCCATAACCTATGCGGATCGGCGGGCACTTTCCGTCACCACTTCATGACTGTGGAAAACTCGCGTCAGGATCCGCATCTGCGGCACTAGACTGTCGATCATGCCGAAATTGCGGATCAGTGAGGCTGCCGCGCTTCTCGGGGTCAGTGATGACACCGTGCGCCGGTGGGTCGAGCAGGGCCGGTTGCCGTCGATCCAGGACGGCGGGCGGATGGCAGTGGACGGGCGTGAGCTCGCCGCCTTCGCCCAGCAGCTGGCGGAGTCGCCCGAGCCGGGCAACACCACCGCCGCCTCGGCACGCAACCGCATGCGGGGGATCGTCACCCGCGTGCTGAAGGACGGTGTGATGGCCCAGGTCGAGATGCAGGCCGGGCCGTTCCGCGTCGTGTCGCTGATGAGTCGCGAGGCCGCCGACGAGCTCGGCCTGGAGCCGGGTGTGGTCGCCGTCGCCTCGATCAAGTCCACCCATGTCGTCGTCGAAATCCCGGAGGCCTGATGTTCCGCCGTTCCGCGATCGCCGCACTCGCCGCCGTTGCCGCGCTCACCTTCGCAGGCTGCGGTGACGACGCCCCGGCGGCATCATCGGGCGACACCAGTACGCCGTCGTTGTCCGGGACCGTCAACGTGTTCGCGGCCGCGTCGCTGACCGGCTCCTTCACTCAGATCGGCAAGGACTTCGAGAAGGCCAACCCAGGGGTCAAGGTGGTGTTCAACTTCGCCGGCAGCTCGGCGCTGGCGCAGCAGATCAACCAGGGTGCGCCGGCCGACGTGTTCGCCTCGGCGGCGCCGAAGAACATGGATCAGGTGACCGACAAGAACACACCGACGGTGTTCGTGCAGAACACGCTCGAGATCGCCGTACCGGCGGGGAACCCGGGCAAGATCACCGGACTGCAGGACTTCGCGGACAAGAACAAGAAGATCGCGTTGTGCGCCGTACAGGTGCCCTGTGGGGCCGCGGCGGACAAGGTGTTCAAGGCGGTCGGCATCACGCCGCAGCCGGACAGCCTGGAGCAGGACGTCAAGGCCGCGCTGACGAAGGTCAGCCTCGGTGAGGTCGACGCGGCGCTCGTCTACAAGACCGACGTGCTGGCGTCGAAGGACAAGGTGGAGGGCATCGCCTTCCCGGAGGCGGACAAGGCGATCAACGAGTACCCGATCGCCACGCTGTCGAAGGCACCGAACCCGGACGGCGCCAAGGCGTTCGTCGAGTACGTCCTCTCCGACCAGGGCAAGGCAGTCCTCACCGCTGCCGGCTTCGCCGCACCGTGAGCCGCAGGAGCAGGAGCACGAGCGGGCGACTGCCCCTCGTGCTCCTGCTGCCTGCGCTGCTCGGCCTGGCGTTCCTACTGATCCCACTGCTCGGTCTGCTTCTCAGAGCGCCGTGGGCAACGCTGCCGAGCCGCCTGTTCAGTGCGGAGGTCTGGACGGCTCTGCGGCTGTCCCTCGTGTGTGCGACAGCGGCGACCGTGCTGTGCCTGCTGTTGGGTATCCCGCTGGCGTGGTTGCTGGCCAGAGGCTCTGTGCCCGGTCGCGGTCTCATCAGGGCGCTGGTCACTGTCCCGCTCGTGCTGCCACCAGTGGTGGGCGGTGTGGCGCTGTTGCTGGTGCTTGGACGGCGCGGACTGATCGGTGAGCGGCTGGACCTGTGGTTCGGGATCTCCTTGCCCTTCACAACAGCCGGAGTGATCGTTGCGGAAGCGTTCGTCGCCATGCCGTTCCTGGTGATCTCAGTGGAAGGCGCACTGCGTGCTGCAGACCCTCGCTATGAGGAGGCCGCGGCGACGCTCGGCGCCAGTCGCTGGCTGACGTTCCGACGCGTCACCCTGCCGTCGATTGCGCCGGGTGTCGTGGCGGGCACCGTACTGTGCTGGGCTCGGGCATTGGGTGAGTTCGGCGCGACCATCACGTTTGCGGGCAACTTCCCCGGCCGTACGACGACGATGCCGCTGGCGGTGTATCTAGCGTTGGAGACCGACCCGGACGTGGCCGTCGTACTGAGTCTCGTGCTGCTGCTCGTGTCAGTCGTCGTACTGGCGTCCCTGCGCGAGCGTTGGATCAGTGGGTTGCGATGACTCTGCATGCGGACGTGCGGGTGCAGCGTGGGGACTTCGACCTCTCCCTCGAGGTGTATGTCGAGCCGGGTGAGGTGGTGGCCTTGCTTGGGCCTAACGGAGCCGGCAAGAGCACCACACTGCGAGCCATTGCTGGGCTCCTGCCGGTCGGCGCGGGGCGCATCGCGCTGGACGACCAGGTATGGGACGAGCCACCACGAGTCTTCCGTACGGCGGACCAGCGGCCGATCGGAGTGGTGTTCCAGGACTACCTGCTCTTCAATCACCTGACCTGCTTGGAGAACGTGGCCTTCGGACTGCGGGCCCGCGGGGTCGACAAGCATGCTGCCCGGGCCGAGGCCATGCGTTGGCTGGAGGCGGTTGGGTTGGCGTCGTACGCGCGTACTCGTCCTCGCTTGTTGTCAGGCGGCCAAGCCCAACGCGTGGCGCTGGCGCGAGCCCTGGCCACAGACCCGGAGCTGTTGTTGCTGGACGAGCCCTTGGCCGCATTGGACGCCGGCACGACGATCCACGTACGCGCAGAGCTCGCCCAGCACCTCCGACGCTTCCCTGGTCGCACCCTGCTCGTCACCCACGACCCGCTCGATGCCATGGTCCTCGCAGACCGCCTGGTCATCGTCGAGAACGGCCGCATCGTCCAACAGGGCCGCCCCACCGACATCTCCCGCCGCCCCCGCACCGACTACGTCGCCCAACTGGTCGGCCTCAACCTCTACCGCGGTACGGCGTCCGGCACGACAGTCAGCCTGGCCAACGGCGGCACCATAACCCTCGCCGAACCCGCCAGCGGCCCGGTGCACGTCGCCTTCCCACCCACAGCCGTCAGCCTGTACGTCGACCCGCCGTCCGGAAGCCCCCGCAACACCTGGCCCGCGACCGTCACCGGCATCGAGCAACACGCCCACACCGTCCGAGTCCGCCTCACCGCAACCCCCACCGGCCCCGACACCCTCCTGGCCGACATCACCCCCGCCGCCGTAGCCGACCTCCGCCTAACCCCCGGCCAACCCCTCCACGCCACCCTAAAAGCCACCGAAATCCACACCTACCCCAGCTGACCAGCACCCAACGCTGCGTCGAGTTGTGGATCTTTGTTCACGAAACCGGGTGATCTCGACCAGAACCCACAACTCGGTGAGAGGTTCAGTCGAGTTGGTGGTTCCAGGCGAGTTGGAGGAGGGCGGCGCCGGCGGACTGGAGGGGTTTGTGGTGGACGTAGCCGGCTATGGCCTCGGCGGTGAAGGGTTTGGGTTCTAGGACCTGGCCCTCATCGTTGCCTTGGACAACTTCGGGGAACAGGGCGTCGAAGATGGTGGAGTCGAGGGAGAGGACGGTTAGGAGGTCGGTGGCGAAGGTTAGGGGGTCTATGCCTAGGCCTACGCAGTGGGCGCGGGCTGTGCCTTCGGTCAGGGCGGTGGTTAGGTGGGTGGCCAGGGGCCAGGCCGAGGAGGCGTTCGCGAAGCGTGGCGGGACGCTGATTGTGATCGCGCACCGGATCAGCTCCGCGCTCCGCGCTCGACGCATCCTGGTGCTGGACGGGAACAAGGCAACTATCGGTACACACGCGCTGCTGATGCGCACATCCCGCCAGTACCGCGAGCTGCACGGCCACTGGACGCCGCCCATCCCGCAGCGACGTCAGATCCAGCCGGCGTCCTGAGCCTTCCGGACCGCCTCGATCCGGCTGCGTGAACCGGTCTTGGCAAGGATGCGGGACAAGTAGTTGCGCACCGTTCCCGTGCTCAGACTCAGCGTGCGGGCAACCTCTTGCGCGGTGGCGCCGGTGCTGACCTGCCGGAGCACGTCGCACTCGCGATCGGTCAGCGGATTGTCACCGGCCTTCAACGCGGCGACAGCAAGCCGTACGTCGACCACCGGCAACCCCTTCGCCACGTCGCGTACTGCCTGCACCAGTTGGTCTGTCGTCGCGTCCGTCCCGATCAGGCCGATCCGCGGAGCCTGCTTCACCAGGGCCAGGCTGGTCGCGGCGATCGCCTCGTGGTCGATCAGAACCAGCACGCCGGGCCCGGTCAGCTTGCGGCACAGGTCCTCGACCCGGATCCGCCCGGGCAACTGCGGATCGAGCAGGACGACGTGCGGCCGCCGCCCAGCCACCTGCAGGACGTCCTCCGAGCGATCCAGCTCGGCCACCACGTCCAGATCGTTCTCCCTTGCCAGCACCGCGGCCAGTGCACCACGCACCATCGTGCCGCGATGGCCGAGAGCCACTCGGATCACCGCTACGCCCCCATCGCGTCCGTCGCCTCATCCGCCGGCCACCCCCGCGCGACGTGGTCTCACGACAGCCGGACGGCGGTGCCCGTATCTCATCAACGACTCAGCCGCCCGGAGGGCACGCAGGACGCTGGGAAACCGATCGGTCCGCGCTGGAAACCGGCCTGTTTCGAGCGTTTGACTACCCCGGTCTCGCGCCGCCCAAACCGGCTGTTTCGGAGCCGGAAACCGTTCTGTTGTTGGGGTTTCGGTCGTTCAGGGGCAGAAAAAATGTGGGGCAGATCGGCCGAATGCCCTTGCGCTCCCGGCCCAGGTCGCACAGGATGACTGAGGTCGCGTCGTTACCGTGGCGTGACCGTTCGGACGCTGTCCTGTGACCTGCCCGGATGCCCCCTCCCCTGCACGGGGGGCCTGGTGAGTTCCACCATGCCCAAGCTCACGAGGAGCGCACTTCTGATGTCCAAAGCCCGACATGCGCGCCCCCGGCGAAGTGCCCGCCGGGTGGCCCGGACCATCTCCATTGCCGGTCTCGGGGCCGGTATCACCGCCGCCGGCGCCGGCGCGGCGTTCGCGACCGACTACAAGGTCAAGGCCGGCGACACCCTCTCCGAAATCGCCCAGGCCAACGGCGCCGACTGGCGCGAGCTTGCCGAGATCAACAACCTGAAGGATCCGGACCTGATCCTGATCGGTCAGACCCTGACGCTGGACGGTGTGAAGAAGGCCACCGCGCCGCGCAAGGCCACCGCGAAGAAGACCGAGACCAAGAAGGTCCGCAAGACCGAACGCAAGACCGAGCGCAAGGCGCGCACCAGCCGCTCCGAGGACCGGTCCTCGTCGAATGTGAGCATGAGCGCCGCGTGGCGCAAGGTCGCCCAGTGTGAGTCCGGCGGTAACCCGCGAGCGGTGAACCCGGCCGGTTACTACGGGCTCTTCCAGTTCGACCTGCAGACGTGGCGCAGCGTCGGCGGCTCCGGCAACCCGGCGAAGGCGTCGGCGGCCGAGCAGTTGATGCGCGCGAAGAAGCTGTACGCCCAGCGCGGCGCACAGCCGTGGCCGGTCTGCGGCCGCTACCTCCGCTGACGCCCTCCGGCCGGTAGGGGCGGGCGGTAGACCGTTCCTTCCGCTCGCCCGACCGGTCCGTTCGACGCCACCCCACGTGGGCAGCTGGCGTTTGGCGCCTCCCACCCCGCGTGACGGGTCAGTGGCGCACTCACCCGTGACCACGCCGGGTGGGAGGCACCAGACGTCAGCTGCGAGTGAGCACCAGCATTTCGTTGGCGCCGGCCTGGAACTCGTAGGGAACTTTGCGGGTTTCCCAGGTGATGTTGTCCAAGGCATCCAACAGCTCGGGCAGGAAATCCACCGGGGCTCCGGTGCCCTGCAGGACCAGGGGGAAGATGCGGACCTCGGAGTTGGAGACGCGGACGAGTTCGCGGAGCGCGGCCAGGTGCCAGTCGCGGTCGAACTTGTCGGCCCAGGTGAAGAGCAGGTGGGAGCACAGCACCAGCTCGAAACGCCTGTCTCCGAAGGGGAGATCGGGGAGCTCGGCGGCGATGTAGCGCTCCGGCGCGGTGGCGACGTCCTGCAGGAAGCGGTCGGCCGCGTCGATGCGGAGCTCGTCGCGTCGTTCCGGTGACCCGTACCAGTGCCAGACGAAGCTGCCCGCGTGTTCGTCGACGATCCCGGACCCGGCCGGCAGGCTCTTGCGGACCGTGTCGACGAGCTCGGCGGGCTCCAGCTTGTAGGCCGGGTCGGCGGCGATCGCGTCCACGCCGCGTGCGGCAGCCTCCGCGGTGAAGCTCGCACCCCCCGCGCAGCAGTCGAGGATCGAGTCGGGCAGTACGGACAGGTCGAACATCGCTTCGTACTCGGCGTACGAGCGAGAGGTCACCAGCACAGGTCTTACCTTTCGACGGTCGTCTTCCGGTGCAACCGGCGGTCGAGCGCGGTAGCCCCCGCCGCCAGAGCCAGGAACAGTACCGCGACCAGCAGACAGTTCAGCAGCACCCGTGCGTACCCGTGCTCGGCGACGTCGACGAACGGGTACGGGTAGAACCCGACGAACTCGCCACGGACCAGCGTGAACGCCAACCACAGCAGCGGAAACACGATCGACCAGGCAACGACCTGCGGATCGGTCCGCCCGCGCGGCCCGAACAGCAACCACCCCAGTACGCCGACCACCGGCGCCGCGGTGTGCAGCAGGAAGTTCGCCACCGCCGCCCACCCGGACAGCTCGTCCAACCCGGCCAGCACCAGGTGGTAGACGATCCCGGTGACGGCGATGCAGAGCACGCCGTTCAGTCGCAAGGTCTTGAACAGCGTGCTCTGCGGACGGTCCGGCCACAACGCCAGCACCAGCGTCGTGCCACCGAGCAACAGGTTCGACTGGATGGTGAAGTACGCGAACACGTTGAACACGCGCTCGGGGTTGTCCGGGAAGAAGCCGGCATCCCCGTTCGCCGTCACGAAGAGCTGTACGACGATGCCGCAAGCCACCACCAGTGCGGTGACCCCAGCCCACACCCGTCCACCCGTAGTCATGAACGCAATGTACGACGGCCCGGCCTCCCGACCGGGGACGTCAGACGGACTGCTTCTCCCGCGCCTCCTCCTCGGAGTCCGAGCCCTCGAAGCTGTGGCTGAACGACACGACCGCATCGATGACCAGCACGATCGTCCAGGTCCACGCCGGGCCGAGGGCGGCGTCGTACCCGCGACCCGAGAGCAGGCCGAGGCCGATCATGATGCCGACGCCCACGCCGTACGCGAGCAGGTGGCGGTACCAGCCGGCGCGCTCGCGACGGGCCCGCTCCGACTTCGGCGGTTTGACCGGGCGCGGCGCGCCGCCGACTTCACACGCGGCGATCACAGCGAGCAGCACAGTGGTTCACCCTCCCCAGACGTTTTCAGTACGACTGTGTCAGAACAAGACAGTAACACAGCTGTGCTAAAAAGGTCGCGTGCCGAAGATCGTCGACCACGAGACCCGCCGCGAGGAGATCGCCGAGGCGCTCTGGCGGGTGGTCCGCCGGGACGGGATCCGGGCCGCCTCGGTCCGGACCATCGCCGCCGAGGCCGGCTGGTCGGCCGGCGCCGTCCGCTACTACTTCCCGGACCAGGCCGGTCTGCTCAGCTTCGCGATGGACCTGGTCTCCCGCCGGGTGACCGAGCGGATCAGCGCGCTGCAGCCGAAGGGCGACGCGCCGACCGCCGTACTGCGCTATCTCGAGGAGGTGATCCCGCTCGACGCCGAGCGGCGCTCCGAGTTCGACATCTGGATGTCGTTCATGGCCCAGGCGCAGGCCGAATCCGGCGCCGGCGGGCTGCGCGAGCACGTCGACAAGGTGCACGACGGCCTGCGCGAGCTGTGCGAGATGCTGCTGCAGGCGCTGGCCCGGGAAGGCGTGCTCCGGGAGGGGACCGACCTGCGCCGCGAGGTCGAACGTTTGCATGCCTTGATCGACGGGCTCGCCCTGCACGCCTCGATCCAGCCCGACCGCACCACACCGACTCGGGTCCGGCAGATCCTGCGCCACCACCTCGACGGCATGCTGGCCTGAAAGCCCTTGCAAACGAGGGTTTTCGGACAAGAATCGCCGGGACCGGACTAAAACCTTGTCCCGCGTGGCACGATCACCAGCATGGAGTCCGAGGGGGTGATCGTCGTCAGTGGAATCATGGCGGCCGGGAAGTCGACGGTCTCACAGTTACTGGCCGAGCGATTCCAGTACGGCGTCCATCTCCGCGGCGACGTTTTCCGCCGGATGATCGTCAGCGGACAGGCCTCGATGGCCGACGACAGCAAGGAGGCGCAGCGGCAGCTCCAGCTCCGCTACCGGCTCGCCTGCCAGGCCGCCGACGGGTACGCCGGGGCCGGTTTCACCGTCGTCCTCCAGGACGTCGTGATCGGCGAGCTGCTGCGCGAGTTCCTGGACGGCATCCAGACCCGCCCGCGCTACCTCGTCGTACTCACGCCGCGCCCGGACGTCATCTCGAGCCGGCTGGGCGGGGCGTACCACCTGGTCGACGAGCTCGACTACGAGCTGCACGCGTTCAGCCCGCGCCGCGGACTCTGGCTCGACAACTCCGACCTGTCCGCCGGCGAGACCGTCGACGCCATCCTGGGCCGGCTGGACGAGGCACGCTTCGACTGATGGCCGAACAGGCTACCCGGGGGTAGTTTGAGTGAATGGCGACCACAGTACGGCGGACCTCCTGCAACCTGTGTGAAGCGATCTGCGGTGTGCTCGTGACCGTCGAGGACGGCCGGGTGACCGACATCCGCGGTGACGAGTCCGACCCGCTCTCCCGCGGTCACATCTGCCCGAAGGCGGTCGCTCTGCGCGACCTCCAGGACGACCCCGACCGGCTGACGACACCGGTACGACGAACCGCCGACGGCTGGCAAGAGATCGGCTGGGACGCGGCGTACGACCTGGTCGTCGGCCGGCTGACCGAGATCCAGCGGGAGCACGGCCGGAACGCGGTCGGCGTATATCTCGGCAACCCGAACGTGCACAGCCTCGGCGCGCTGACCCACATGCCGACGATGGTGAAGCAGCTCCGGACCCGGAACCGGTTCAGCGCCACCTCGATCGACCAGCTCCCCCACATGCTTGCGTCGTACCTGCTCTACGGGCACCAGTTGATGGTCGCGGTCCCGGACATCGACCGGACGTCGTACCTGCTGATGCTCGGCGCCAACCCGCTCGCCTCCAACGGCAGCATGATGACGGCGCCCGGCTTCCACCGGCGGCTCAAGGACCTGCAGAAGCGTGACGGCAAGGTCGTCGTCCTCGATCCGCGGCGGACCGAGACGGCCGCGGTCGCTGACGAGCATCACTTCGTCCGGCCCGGGACCGACGCGGCGTTCCTGCTGGCGCTCATCCACCAGGTGATCGCGGACGGCCATGCTCGGCCGGCGTCGTACGTCGACGGCTTCGAGGCGGTCGAGGAAGCGGTCGAGGCGTGGACGCCGGAGCGCGCGGCCGGGATCACCGGCATCGAGGCGGACGTGATCCGGCGGATCGCGCGCGAGTTCGCGACCGCCGACCGGGCCGCCTGCTACGGGCGGGTCGGGGTCTCGACGCAGCAGTTCGGGGCGGTGTGCCAGTGGGCGATCCAGGTGCTGAACATCATCACCGGCAACCTCGACCGCCCCGGCGGGACGATGTTCCCGCGACCGGCCGTGAACCCACTCCTCGGTCTCGGTCGCGGGCACGTCGGCGTCTGGAAGAGCCGGGTCCGCGGGCTGCCCGAGTTCGGCGGTGAGCTGCCGGTCTCGACGATGGCCGAGGAGATCCTGACGCCCGGCGACGGCCGGATCCGGGCGATGGTGACGGTCGCAGGCAACCCAGTGCTGTCCACGCCGAACGGGCGCCGCCTCGACGAGGCCCTCGACTCGCTGGACTTCATGGTCGCGGTCGATCCGTACATCAACGAGACCACCCGGCACGCCGACGTGATCCTGCCGCCGGCGCCGCCGCTGGAGCGGGACCACTACGACGTGATCTTCCACCAGCTCGCCGTACGGAACACGGCCCGCTGGAACGACGCCGTACTGCCGAAGCCGCCGCAGGCCCGGCACGACTGGGAGATCTTCCGCGACCTCGGACTGCGACTGCTGAGCCGAGCACCGATGAGCCGGCGGAAGGCGCTGGCGTCGGCGCGGCTGCGGTTGACGCCGCGGCGGATCGTCGACCTCGGGCTGCGGATCGGGCCGTACCGGTTGTCCTTGGGCAAACTGCGGAAGTCGCCGGGCGGGCTCGACCTCGGACCGCTCCAGCCCGCGCTGCCGGGGGCGCTCCACCACAAGACCAAGCGGATCGACCTCGCCCAGCGGATGATCCTGGACGACCTGCCCCGGCTGGAGGCGCTCGCGACCGGTAATGACGGTGAGCTGCTGCTGATCGGCCGCCGGCACCTGCGCAACAACAACTCCTGGATGCACAACTCGGCCCGGCTGGTGAAGGGCAAGCCACGGCACCAACTGCTGATGAATCCCGACGACCTCGCCAAGCGCGACCTCACCGACGGCCAGCTGGTGAACGTCAGCTCGGCGGCCGGCAGCGTCGCGGTAGAGGTTGCTGCGAGCAATGACATGATGCCGGGCGTGGTCAGCCTGCCGCACGGGTTCGGGCACGGCCGGCCGGGCGCCCGGCTGTCGGTCGCGAACCAGGTCGCCGGGCCGAGCGCCAACGACGTGACCGACGCCGAGCTGACCGACACCGTGGCGGGCACTGCCGCGGTGAACGGCGTACCGGTGACTGTGACCGCCTGTTAGGTGGGTGGCGGTCCGGAGCTGTCGCGGACGATCAGGAGCGGGGTCGCGTACAGGTGCGCCTGTGGTCGCGCGCCTTCGAGCAGGTCGAGGAGGCGGCTGGCGACCTCGGCGCCGTACGCGACGATGTTGTGACTCATCGCGCTCAGGGTCGGATGCGTGTGCCGGCAGAGCGTCGAGTCGTCCCAGGCGACCAGCGTGACGTCGTACGGCGACCGCAGTCCGAACTCCTGGACGACCCCCAGGCCGGCCACCGCCATCAGGTCGTTGTCGTAGATGATCGCGGTCGGCCGGGGGTCGGCGCCCATCAGCGCACGTGTCGCCGCGGCGCCTTCCTCGGCGGAGAAATCGGTGTGCACCACCTCGGTCTCCAGGCTCAGTCGCCGGCTCGCGGCCGCGAACGCCTTGTCCCGGATCCAGACGAAGCCGTGTTCCGGTGTACCGGCGACCCGGGCGACCCTGCGGTGCCCGAGTGAGGCGACGTGCTCGACCGCGGCGTTCATCGCTGACGTCCCGTCGGTCCAGACGCAGGCCATCCCGTCCGTCAAGGACGGGTGGCCGACCAGCACCGCAGGCAGCCCGAGTCTTCGCAGCAGGGGGATCCGCGGGTCGTCGACCCGCAGGTCCACCACGATCACGCCGTCGACCCGGCGCTCCGCGGCCCACTTCCGGTACGTCGCCAGCTCTTCGGGCAGGCTCGCCACCACCTGGAGGGCGAGCGCGTACGACTTGCCGGCCAGCACGGACTCCACGCCACCGACGAAGCCCATGTAGAACGGTTCCTCACTCAGCGTCTTCGCGGTCCTGGCGAGAACGAGCCCGAACGTCTCGCTGCGCGCCGCGGACAGCTGCCGGGCGGCCCGGTTGGGCACCCACTCCAGCTCCTCGGCGACCTTCAGAACACGTGCACGGGTGGCCTCGGAGACCCCCGGCTGGTTGTTCAGCGCGTACGACACCGCGCCTTTGGAGACGCCTGCCCGACGGGCGATCTCCGTGATGGTGACTCGGGCCACAACGGCCTCCTGAACTAGGGCGACCGGACCGCTGACGGCCGATCCGGAATCCTCCAGTATGCACCCGCGCTCTACACCGTGTCATTGATTGGCCGCAGAGAGTAATGATCTGATCAAATCGCGAAACCCGGTGGTGACCGCCCAGTGGTTGGGCTGAGGGTGGTGGGGAGCGGCGCCGGTGGGATACGGTTGCCGTCGTTACTTAACCGGTTCGGCAATCAAGTTCGGCGCGGAGTCCAGGGCAGCGGGCGAAGCGCCGGGCGACGAGGAGAAACCATGGTCGCAGTGGACAACCTGTCCCTCCAGTTGTACACGGTCCGGGGGAAGCTCGAGGAGGACTTCGACGCCACCCTGGCCCGGATCGCGGAGATCGGCTACACCAAGGTCGAGCCCTTCGGTGTCACCGCCTTCGCGGACCGCCTGGCCGAGTCGCTGCCCAAGTACGGCCTGTCGGCGCCCACCACGCACGCCGGCCTGCTGCGCGAGGACAGCGCACCGATCTACGCCGCCGCCAAGCGGCTGGGCATCAGCACCGTCATCGACCCGTTCGTCGACCCGGCCCGCTGGCAGGCCGCCGACGACATCAAGGCCACCGCGGAGGCGCTGAACAAGGCCGCCGCCGAGGCCGCCGACCACGGCATCACGGTCGGGTACCACAACCACCACTTCGAGCTCGAGTCGAAGGTCGACGGCGTGCACGCGCTGGAGATCCTGGTCGACAACCTGTCCGACGAGGTCATCCTCGAGGTGGACACCTACTGGGCCGCCGTCGGCGGCGCCGACGTACCGGCGCTGCTCGCCAAGTTCGGCGACCGGGTGCAGGCGATCCACGTCAAGGACGGCGACGGGACGCTGGACAACAAGGCCCAGGTGGCGGTCGGCGACGGCACCATCGCGGTCGCGGACATCCTGGCCGCCGTACCGAACGCGCTGCGGGTGGTCGAGCTCGACGACTTCAGCGGCGAGATCTTCGACGCGGTCGAGGGCAGCTACAAGTTCCTCACCGGAGAGGGCGCACCGGCATGACCGCTGTCGGCGTAGGTGTGATCGGCGCCGGGGTCATCTCCGACGCCTATATCAAGAGCATGCAGAGCTTCCCCGACCTGAAGGTCGTCGCCATCGGCGACCTTCGGCCGGAGGCGGCCAAGGAGAAGGCGGAGCAGTACGGCATCGGGACCCACGGGGGTCCCGAGGCCGTGCTGAGCCACCCGGACGTCGAGATCGTGGTCAACCTGACCATCCCGATCGCACACGTCGAGGTCGCGCTGGCAGCCGTTGCCGCTGGCAAGCATGTGTGGAGCGAGAAGCCGTTCTCGCTGGACCAGGACAGCGGCCTGAAGCTGCTGTCGACCGCCAAGGACGCCGGCCTGCGGCTGGGCTGCGCGCCCGACACCATCCTGGGGCCGGGGCTGCAGGAGTCCCGGCGGATCATCGAGCGCGGTGAGATCGGCACGCCGCTGACCGCGCTCACCCTGATGCAGTCCCCCGGCCCGGAGTCCTGGCACCCGAACCCGGCCTTCCTGTTCCAGGAGGGCGCGGGCCCGCTGTGGGACATCGGCCCGTACTACCTGACCACGCTGGTCCAGCTGTTCGGGCCGGTCGCGGCAGTGGCCGGGCTCGGCTCGAAGTCGCGGGACAAGCGCACGATCGGATCGGGCCCGCTGGCGGGCACCGACTTCGACGTGACCGTGCCGACGCACGTCAGCACGATCGCGCGGTTCGAGTCGGGGCAGTCGTCGCAGAGCATCTTCAGCTTCGACTCGCCCTTGTCGCGGGGCGGGTTCGTCGAGATCACCGGCTCCGAGGCGACCCTCGCCGTACCGGACCCCAACCGGTTCGACGGCGAGATCAAGATCCGTCGCCGCGGCGCCGAGGACTGGGAGACGGTCGCGAACACCGAGGCGTCGGCCGAGCGCGGCACCGGCGTGCTGGACATGGCGCGGGCGATCCGGGAGAACCGGCCGCACCGGGCCACCGGCGCGCTGGCGTTCCACATCGTCGACGTGATGGCCTCGATCACCGAGTCGATCGAGACCGGCGCGTTCGTCGACGTGACCAGCACGGTCGAGGTCGCGGAGATCCTGCCGGCCGACTGGGACGTCCACGCGGCCACCCTGTGACCTCACTGCTACTGGATCCCCGGCGGACCGTCGTGTTCGCCGGGGACTCCGTCACCGACTGCGGTCGCCGTACCGACCCCGAAGGCCTCGGCAACGGGTACGTGCGCGACCTGTACGACGATCTCGCGGGACGACGCCCGCGGATCGTGAACGCGGGGATCAGCGGCAACCGGGCGGTCGACCTGGCGGCCCGCTGGTCCACGGACGTCCTCGCGCACGAGCCGTCGCTGGTGTCGATCCTGATCGGGATCAACGACACCTGGCGCCGGTACGACGAGGACGACCCGACCACGGCCGAGTCGTTCGAGGCGTCGTACCGGGCGTTGCTGGATCCGCTCACGTGTCCCGTCGTACTGATCGAGCCGTTCCTGCTGCCGGTGAAGGCCGGGCAGGGCGGCTGGCGGGAGGACCTCGATCCCAAGCTCGAGGTCGTCCGCAAGCTGGCGGTCGAGTACGGCGCGATCCTGGTGCCGGCCGACATCTCGCTGAACCGGCAAGCGTCGAGTGTTGGGGCGGCCGCACTGGCCGACGACGGGGTGCACCCGACGGCTGCCGGGCACCGGGCGATTGCCGACCTGTGGCGACAGGTCGTACTGGAAGATTGAAACGCGCGCCGCTGTGCGCCAACTAAACCGGTTCACTTTGGAGAGCTCCTGTGACATCAGTGAATGCAGTCCCGCTGACCACCGAGGGCGGCGCCGTCTGGACGGTGCAGGCGCTCGAAGGATCCCTTGCAGGTAAGGCGATTCCGGCCACTGTCCCGGGTGAGGTGCACACCGATCTGCTTGCGGCGGGGGAGATCCCGGACCCGTTCGACGGCGACAACGAGTCCGCGCTGGCCTGGATCGGGCGGACGAGCTGGAGCTACCGGACCACGTTCGACTGGGCTGCTGACGGCCACGCCGTACAGGAGCTTGTCGCCGATGGGCTCGACACGGTGGCGACCGTGACGCTGAACGGGCGGGAGCTCGGCCGGACGGCGAACCAGCACCGGTCGTACCGGTTCGACGTGACCGGGCTGCTGGTGGCCGAGGGCAACGAACTGGTGATCGAGTTCGCCGGGCCGGTGACGGCGGCGGAGGAGGTACAGTCCGGATACGGGGGTTGGCCGCACACGAACCTGCATCCGTACAACGCGTTGCGGAAGATGGCCAGCAACTACGGCTGGGACTGGGGACCTGATGTCGCGACCGCCGGGATCTGGCGGCCGATCCGGATCGAGTCGTGGTCGGGTGTCCGGATCTCCTCGGTCCGTCCGCTGGCGAGTGTCGACGGCGACCGCGGCGTACTGAACACGCACGTCGAGCTCGCCTGGGCGGATGGATTTACCGACGACGTTGTGGTGAGGCTCGAGGTCGGCGGGACGACCTCCGACCTTCCTGTGACCGCTGGCAGCTCGACGGTCGAGGTCACGTCCACAATCGACGCGGTCCATCGCTGGTGGCCGCGCGGGCACGGCGAGCAGCCGTTGTACGACGTGACCGTCGGCGTGCACGGTGATGAGTGGCAGGGTCGGGTCGGGTTCCGGAACGTCTCGCTGAACGTCGACCCGGACAAGGACGGCACGCAGTTCGTGCTGTCGGTCAACGACAAGCCGATCTACGTGCGCGGCGCGAACTGGATCCCCGACGACGCGTTCGTGACCCGGCTCAACAGGTCGACGTACCAGACCAGCATCCAGGATGCGGTCGATGCCGGGATGAACCTGCTCCGCGTGTGGGGCGGCGGGATCTACGAGAGCGAGGACTTCTACGACATCTGCGACGAGCTGGGAATCCTGGTGTGGCAGGACTTCCTGTTCGCGTGTGCGGCGTACTCGGAGGACGACGTGCTGGCCGCCGAGGTCGAGGCCGAGGCCCGGGAAGCGGTCACCCGGCTGAGCCGGCACGCGAGCCTCGCGGTGTGGAACGGCAACAACGAAAACATCTGGGGATACGTCGAGTGGGGCTGGCGGGTGCCGCTGGCCGGACGGGCGTGGGGCGCGGGCTATTACTTCGACGTACTGCCGAAGATCGTGGCCGAGCTCGACCCGCGGACGCCGTACTCGCACGGGAGCCCGTACTCGTTCGACCAGTTCATCCACCCGAACGACGAGCGGCACGGCACGATGCACATCTGGGACGTGTGGAACCAGGTGGACTACACGACGTACCGCAAGTACAAGCCGCGGTTCGTGTCGGAGTTCGGGTTCCAGGGTCCGCCGGCGTGGTCGACGCTGACGTCGGTCGTGCACGACGAGCCGCTGGATCCGTACGGCGACCAGATGCTCGTGCACCAGAAGGCGTTCGAGGGCAACCTCAAGCTGGAGCGCGGGCTGGGTGAGCACCTGCCGAAGTGGTCGAACATCGACGACTGGCACTGGACGACGCAGCTCAACCAGGCGCGGGCGATCGTGTTCGGGATCGAGCATTTCCGCAGCCTGTATCCGCTGAACACCGGCGCGGTCGTCTGGCAGCTGAACGACAACTGGCCGGTGGTGTCGTGGGCCGCGGTTGACGGTCACGGGATCCGGAAGCCGCTGTGGTTCGCGTTGAAGCGGGTGTACGCCGAACGGTTGCTGACCGTGCAACCGCGGGACAACGAGCTGGTGGTTGCCGCGCACAACGACACGGATTCGGTGTGGTCGACCGAGGTCACGGTGACGCGTCGGTCGACTGGTGGCTCGGATACCTTTGCGCGGGAGACTTTCGTCCTCGAGGTCGAGCCGCGGTCCGCGATCATCAGCTCGCTCCCGGAGTCGGTTACGAAGCCGGGTGATCCTGGGGGTGAGTATCTCGAGGTGCGGGGCGCGGACGGGAGCACGGCGTACTGGTACTTCGTCGAGGACACGGCGTTGCGCCTCCGGGGCGATGCTTATGCCGCATCGGTTGTCCCGACGGCCGATGGGTACGACGTGACCGTGACGGCCATTGCGCTGACGAAGGACCTGGCGCTGTTCCCGGATCGCCTGGACCCGGCGGCGCGGGTGGACTCTTGCCTCATCACGCTGTCAGCGGGCGAGTCCCATACGTTCCACGTCACCGCATCGTCCGCACCGACAGCGGTCGGCGTGCCGGTCCTCCGCTCAGCCAACGACCTGGTCAGCTAACCCCACCCGCGCGGGGTGGGTGCGTGCTGTCGCCCGCCGGGTGAGTGTGCTGTCGCCCGCCGGGTGACAGCATGCTGTGGCGGGTGAGTCGGACTGTGATGAGTGCGGATGTGGTGTCAGCTCACGCGTGCTGCACAGGGGCCCGCGTCGCGCCCGCCCGCACCCACGGCGGCGCTGAGGAAGGGACAACTTTCGGGGGCTGACCTAGACCATCGTGGGCTTGCACGCCCCCGGCGGCTGCCCAACCCTCCGGCGTCTGTCCCAGCCCTTCGGTGACTGTCGCACCACTTGGGGCCGGCATCGGGCAAGAGGGCGGTTGGACAGGTGGTGTCCGGGGCTGGGTAGTGCACTTGAGCGTGGGCGTCTGCGGGGTGTACGGCGTGTCGCGGTGCACTACCTGTCGAGCTGCACGCTGACCCGACGCGCCCGCATCACCCACACATCCAACACAAGAGCCGAAATAACCTGTGCAAGCCCACCAGTATCTCCGCAAGGCACCCACTCGTGGCCAGGTCGCCCGACACCACTCCCCGCAGCCCGCCGCCCCAACCACAGCACTGCGACAAGCCGCTGCGGTGCGCGGGCCCCCACACAGTCCGCCTCACCAACCACAGCAAGCGCTCGACCCGCGGGCGCGTGGGGTGGTTAGTCGATGTTGATGGCGATGTACTTGATTTCCAGGAATTCGTCGATGCCGGTGGTGCCGCCTTCTCGGCCGAGGCCGGATTGTTTGACGCCGCCGAAGGGGGCGGCGGGGTTGGAGACGATGCCCTGGTTGAGGCCGATCATGCCGGTTTCGAGTTGCTCGGAGACGCGGAGGGCGCGGGTCAGGTCGCTGGTGAACAGGTAGGAGACCAGGCCGTACTCCGTGTCGTTCGCCATCCGGACCGCCTCCTCTTCGGTCTCGAAGGCGGTCAGGGGTGCGACCGGGCCGAAGATCTCCTCCTTCTGCAGCCGGGCGGTCTTCGGTACGTCGGCCAGCACGGTCGGCGGGTAGAAGTATCCGTTGCCTGACGCAACCGATGCGCCGGTGAGCACCCGGGCGCCCAGACCGACCGCGTCGTCGACCAGGTCTTTCACCTTGTCCCGCTGGGTGGCGTCGATCAACGGGCCGACGTCGACGCCGTCCTCGGTGCCGCGGCCGACCTTCAGGGCGCCCATCCGGTCGGACAGCCGGCGCGCGAACTCGTCCATGATCGACGACTGCACGTAGATCCGGTTGGCCGCCGTACAGGCCTCGCCGCCGTTGCGCATCTTGGCCAGCATCGCGCCGTCGACGGCCTTGTCCAGGTCGGCGTCGGCGAACACGAGCAGTGGCGCGTTCCCGCCGAGCTCCATGCTGGTCCGCAGCACCTGCTCAGCTGACTGCTCGATGAGCTTGCGGCCGACCTGGGTGGAGCCGGTGAACGACAGCTTGCGGGCTCGCCCGTCGCGGATGAGCGGCTCCATCACGCCGCCGGAGTCGCTGGTGGTGATCACGTTCAGCACGCCGGCGGGCAGGCCGGCTTCGGTCATCAGCTCGGCGAGCTTGAGCATCGACAGCGGCGTCTGCGCGGCCGGCTTGATCACCATCGTGCAGCCTGCGGCCACGGCCGGGCCGATCTTGCGGGCACCCATCGCGGCCGGGAAGTTCCACGGCGTGATCAGCAGGCACGGGCCGACCGGCTGCCGCATCACCAGGAAGCGGCCCTTGCCGTTCGGAGCGACCTGGTAGCCGCCGTCGATCCGGACCGCCTCCTCGGCGAACCAGCGGAAGAACTCGGCCGCGTAGGCGATCTCCCCCTTCGACTCGGCGACCGGCTTGCCCATCTCCAGCGTCATCAGCAACGCCAGGTCGTCGGCCCGTTCGGTCATCAGCTCATAGGTACGGCGGAGGATCTCGCCACGTTCTCGTGGTGCGGTGGCAGCCCACTCCGCCTGCGCGGCAACGGCCGCGTCCAGGGCGGCCACACCGTCTGCCGGACTCGCATCGGCGACCTCGCACAACGCCGTACCGGTGGCTGGGTCCTCGACTGCCAGGGTCTTACCACCCGCGGCCGCCTGCCACTTACCTCCGATGAACAGCTCGGTCGGACACGTCGCAACGACTTCCTGTTCGCTCGTCATGTACCCACCATAGGTACGACGTTCAGGCTGTGGCGATCAGTGGCGGGGCGTGACGCGGAACAGCGCGGACCGTGCCGGTGAGACCGCCCGCGATCGTGCGCAGGATGGCTGACCGCACGAGACCGTCGAAGGCCAGCGGGACCAGCATGACCTCGTCGGCGCCAGTGGCTGCGACGAGTCTGCCCAGTTCGGACACCACTGTGGCGCGTGAGCCGACGATGTGACCAGAGTCGTCAAGCAGCCGCTCAGCCTTGCTGCGCTCCCTGCCCGTGAGTGGCGGATCCAGCAGGTCCATCAGCTCGGCCGCAGTGGCTCGGGGCGCCGCGGATGCCAGACGCGTCTTCACACGCACGTACTCCGCGAACCGGACGATCGCGTCCTCGTCGGAGTCGGCGGCCACCACAGCGACCGTGACAGCAAGATACGGCTTCACGGTCGGCGCGGTCGCCTTGAACTGGTCCTGGTACGCCGCCACCGTTGCAGCCGTCGTTGCCGCCGCCTGGTGATGCGCCACCACAAGAGGCAGCCCCCGTACGGCGGCAGCCGCCGCGGCACCCGGCTGGTCGGCCAGCACGAACACCGGTGGCGGCAACCCGGCCAACGAGAGCCGTACGTCGCCAACCGGTGCACGCCCAGGTAGAGCGTCACGCAGGAAACGGCACAACTCGTCCAGCCGCTGCGGGAACGCTTCTCGCGCGGTTTCGCCGAGCGCGGCCGCCGTACTGGGCAACACCGCGTCCGATTGCCCCACGCCGAGGTCGATTCGGCTCGGGTAGGCAGCTGCCAGCGCCGCGAACTGCTCGGCGACCACGAGCGGTTGGTGGGTGGTCAGCAGCACGCCGCCCGACCCCAGCCGAATCCTGTCAGTGCGCGCGGCCAGGACTGCCGCGAGCACGGCCGGCGTCGCGCTACCGACGCCTCGGACACCGTGCTGCTCCCCTAACCAGAAGCGGCGGTATCCGAGGTCGTCAGCAGCCTGTGCGACCTCCGCAGTCTCCCGGAGCGCGGCCGCAGCCGACTGACCGGGCAGCTGCGGTACGACGTCGAGCACCGAGTGCGCTGAGACGGGTAGTCCAGGAGTCACGGAGAGCACGTGCCCACCGTGGCAGCGCCGGCGACTTCGCACATGGGTGTTCGGCACCCATGTTCAGACCGGTGCACACCTACCTCCCGGTCAGCGCGCCGGGCTTCGAAAATGGGGGTTCGGACATCTTGCCGCGCTGTTGGCCGGTCGGGCATCGTTCCCGCCGACTGCCGGATGCCGGGGCAACCACATCACTCCCTGTGAACCCGCACTTGCACGGCGAAATATGGGGGCCGGATACCCATGTCTGGGGATGGTTGCCGGTGGCAGCCTGTCCGCGTGCTCAACTCAGCGACTGCCGGGCCGGCCCGGATCGACCAGCGTAAAGCCTGGTGGTCCGCGGGCATGCGCCCGCACGAGCTGACCACCTCTGCCCCCGCCTGGGCCGAGTATGTCGAGCGCAGCACCACCCAGACCGCGCCTGCCGCCGGTCGCAGCCCCGCAGGGACCGATGCCATCGGCGGCCACACATCAGGTGGGGCTGACGGGGCGTCGGGTGGGCTCGCCGACTGGCGGCAGGCGCTTGTACGTTGCCTTGAGCCCCTGCTCGACTCCGCGCGTCGCGACCTCGCTGCCGCCGGGCACACCGGCGTACTGGCGGAGCAGCTCCTGCACCGGTTGGGACTGCGGCTGGTGAAGCTTGCCTCGCGCACCTTGGTGCTGGAACTCGCCCGTGCCCGTGACCGTGGCGAGCTGGCCGGTGACACTCCGGCAGAACGTTTCCTGGACTTCACCCGCCGGCTCGTGGGAGGGAGCGAGCTGGCGGAGTTCCTGGCCGCATACCCGGTGCTGGCCCGGGTCCTGGGCGAGTCGTGCCGGCAGGGCGTCGAGGGTCACCTCGAACTGCTCGCACGACTCGCCGAGGACCGTGAGTCGCTGGTCACGGGGTTGCTGGACGGCCGTGATCCCGGTGCTCTGACCGACATCGACCCCGCGGGTGATCCTCACCGGGGCGGGCGGTCCACGGCCACACTGACCTTTGCGGACGGGCGACGTGTTGTTTACAAGCCGCGGTCACTCGACCTGCACAGCCACTTCAACGAGTTGGTCCACTGGCTGAACGACAAGACCGGGCTGGACATCCACACGGTCTCCTTGCTCCCCCGCGACGGCTTCGGATGGTCGGAGTACGTCGTACACCAGCCTTGTCGCGACCTGGCCGACGTACGTCGCTTCTACCACCGGCAAGGCGCGTTGCTTGCCTTGCTGTACGTGCTGGACGGCACGGACATGCACTACGAGAACCTGATCGCCGTCGGCGAGCAGCCGGCTCTCGTCGACGTCGAGACCCTGTTCCACCCGAGCCACGCACCGACAGGCGCACTCAGCCGCGACCCGGCGTACCGCGCACTGCTGAGCTCGGTCTACCGCACTGCGTTGCTGCCGCTGTTGGTCAGTGGTGAGCACGGTGTGGCGGACATGTCGGGACTGGGCGGCGACGCCGGCGCGACCGCACCAACGAGCGTCGTCGACTGGGCCGACGCAGGCACGGACTCGATGCACCTCGTCAGGCGCCCCGGGACGACCCACGGCGCGCGGAACCGGCCACGGCTGGACGGCGCCGACATCGAGCCGCGAGACCACGAAGTCGCTGTACTCACAGGGTTCCAGGCCGCGTACGAGGCGATTTCCCGGCACCGTGAGGAGCTGATCGGAGCAGACGGGTTCCTGGCGCGTTGTGCGTCGGACCAGATCCGCTTCGTGCCGCGCAGCACCAGCCTCTACACCGGACTCCTGGACGAGGCGACGCATCCGGACGCACTCCGGAACGCCGCCGGTCGCAGCCAACTGCTCGACCTGTTGTGGGACGCCGACGAGGGCCTGCACGTCGTGGTGCCGTACGAACTGGCCGACCTGTGGGCGGGCGACGTACCGCTGTTCACTGCGCGCCCGGACAGCCGTGACGTCTGGGCGTCGGACGGCACCCGTGTCCCGAACGTGCTGGCCACCGAGGGCCTCGCCGCGGTCGAGGCGAAGATCGCCGGTCTCGGCGACATCGACGAGCACCGGCAGAAGTGGGTGATCTCCGCAACGCTCGCGACCAGGCCCGAGCCGATCGTGCACTCGAGCACCGCCGCGCTACCAGGCGTTGACGCCACTGAGGCGGACCCGGACCACCTGCTCGCCGCCGCAACGGACATCGCCGACGAGATCATGGCGCAGGCCCACAGCGATTCGGGCGGTGCGGCCAACTGGCTCGGCCTCGAGCTCCTCGACGACCACCACTGGGCCGTCAGGCCAATGGGAGCAGGGCTTTCCAACGGCTACACCGGTACGGCGCTCTTCCTCGCCCAGGTCGGCGTGCTCACCGGAGCCGGCAAGTACTGCGAGCTCGCCCGCGACGCGATCCGCCCGATCCCCGCGCTGCTCGAGGCCCTCGCAGCGGACCCGGAGTCCGCGCAACTGGTCGGTCCGGGCCTGCACGGGCTGGGCGGCATCAGCTACGGCCTCGCCCGCCTGCGCGACCTGCTCGACGACTCCGACATCACATCCTGGCTGACCGCATCGCTCGAGCTCAGCGAGAAGCTGCAGCCCGACGAGTTCCCCTCGTACGCCGAGGGTGCGGCCGGCGGACTCGCCGCCATGCAGGCGATCCAAGGGTTCCCGGCGGCCACCCGGCTGGCCAAGCACTACGCCGAGGAACTCGTCGACACAGTGGAGCTCGGGCTCCGCCGTGGCCGAGTAGCAGCGGACCACGGCTTTGCTCGGGGCTACCAGGGCATCGCATGGGCTCTCGGCCGGTACGGCGTACCTGGAGACAGGTACACGGACGTCGCGCGCGCGGCGGCCGATCTGGACCGGCGAGAGCGCCCTGGTGGCCATGGCTGGTGCTCGGGGGACGCCGGGACCGCGCTGTCCCGGCTGTCCGCCGGAGTACCCGCGGACCTCGACGGCTACCTGAGGACCGCAGCCGAACGTCCGGTGCTCGCCGACCTGAGTTTGTGTCACGGCGAGCTCGGCGCGGTGGAGCCACTCGTGTGGCTCGCCGAACGCGACCACGCAGCCGTTGAGGTAGTCCGGCGCCGCCGGACCGGGCTGGTGCTCGCGGCAGTACAGCAGTACGGACCACAGTGCGGGACACCGCGGTCGGTTCCGTCTCCAGGCCTGCTGACCGGTCTGGCGGGAATCGGCTACGGACTGCTCCGGCTGGCGTTCGCAGAACGCGTTCCGTCCGTCCTGCTGCTCGAACCAACCGCCGGGTCGACGCATCCATCACAGCGCTGACCCATCAGTCGAGGGGATACAGCATGACCGCCCAGCACCACACTCCGAAGAACCACGCAGAGCAGCCAGACGTCCAGCAGCCGGTCCAGGACGGCACCGACCCGCTCGGTCCGATCATGTTGCCGAAGCGCTCCAAGGTCGGCGCCCGGGCGATGGCCCTGGTGGGCACCGTCGGCCTGAGCGCGTTCGCAGCCGCAGCCGCAGCGAACGTGGTCGACAGCACCTGGCCGACGATCTAGCCGCTGACCGACCAAGCGATTATCGGACAGCGCCGACCGGTCCCCTGGGGGGTGGCCGGTCGGCGCTGCCGATTCGCTGCGGTGGCAGCAATACGTCGTTAGAGTTGGCAAGCATGCAGACCCGCGCACCCAGAGTGGTCGGCAGAGACCGGGAGATCGATCAGCTCCACCGTCGGCTGGCCGAGACCCGCACCGGTCACGGGGGTGCGATCTTCCTGGTCGGCGAGCCCGGGATCGGCAAGAGCCGGCTGGCCGGAGTGGGTACGGCGCACGCACTCGACACCGGCATGGCGACGTTGCGCGGGCGGGTCGGAGCCATCGGCACGATGGTGGCGTTCCGCCCGTTCACCGAGGCACTGCTGTCACTCATCCGCCGCGGCGAGATGCCCGACGCCGACGGGCTCGGTCCGTACCGGCAGGTGCTCGGCCGCCTCGTGCCGGACTGGGACGACGGTACGGCGCACGACACCGCAACGTCGACCGTCGTCCTAGGTGAAGCTGTCCTGAGACTGCTCGCACTGGTCGGCAAGGACCGTGGTTGCCTGCTCGTCCTGGAGGACCTGCACGGGTCCGACCCGGAGACACTCGCAGTGGTCGAGTACCTGCTGGACAACCTGGAGGACCAGCCGATCACACTGGTCGCCACACTGCGCCCCGAGACCTGTCCGGCGTACGAGCTCGCCAGACTGTCCGCCCAACGCGGCTCGGCCAGCCTGATCGAGCTGCAGCCGCTGGACCGGGCAGAAGTAGGTGAGTTGGCCTCCGACTGCCTGGAGGTCCCGCCGAGCGGCGTACCCGATGCACTGATCGACCAACTGTGGCGGGACAGTGCCGGCATCCCCTTCATCGTCGAGGAACTGCTGCAGGAAGCGAGCAGGTCCGGACAGTTGCTGTCCAGGGCCGACGGCAGCGTGCAGGTCGTCGACGGCCTGCAGTCGAACGTTCCAGCAGCGGTTGTCCGCAGCATCAGTAGCCGGACCGACCAGCTCGGACCACAGTCGCGCGACCTGCTGGTCCTGGCGGCTGTCATCGGTCACCGGTTCCCGTTGAGCGTCGTACGCAAAGCAACCGGGACTGACGAGCGGTTGCTGCTGGCCACTTTGCGGGCGGGGCTTGCGGCGCAGCTGGTCGGACCGGACGAGCCGGTGCCGGACTGGTACGCGTTCCGGCATCCACTGACCGCAGACGCGTTGCTGGCCGGTCTCACTCCGACCGAACGGTCAACGCTCGCCCGACGGTGTGCGGACGCGATCGAGGCACTGCACCCTGGGCTGCCGGGTGAGTGGTGCCAGATGGTCGCCGAGCTGGCCGAGACCGGTGGCGACCTGGCACGGGCCGGCCGGCTGTTCGCCATGGCCGGGCGCCGCTCGTTCGACGAGGGGTCGATGGGGTCGGCGGTGAAGCTGCTGGAGCGCGCGATCGCCTTGCTGGCCGGGGATTCCGACATCAGCTACCGGGCCGACGTGCTCGGGTCGTTGCTGATCGCACTGAGTGAGACCGGCCAGTTCGAGAACAGCACGGAGCACGGGGCGACGATCGAGGAGATGGCCGACCGCAACCTGGACAGCCGCAAGGTCGCCGCCCTGCACGTGCAACTGGCGAACCTCGAGCACATGGCCGGCCGCTGGTCGGCCGCACTGACCCAGGTGGCGACCGCACGGTCGCTGCTCGGCATCGACGCCGGCGACGCCGACCTCGCGCCGGTCGACGCGATCGCCGCCCATCTCGAGCTGGCCCGGCCGAGTCCCGGCCGGCTGAAGGCCGCGAGCGAGCTGGCCACCCGCGCCGCCGCGGCAGCCGAACGCGCCCAGCTGCCCGCGGTCGCCTGCGACGCGCTGCAACTGCTCGGCATCCTGTCCCGCGAACACGACCTCGACCGGTCGATCGACTACTTCCACCGCGCCCGGCTGGTGGCCGAAGAGCACAACATGACCTTCCAGCGGATCTGCTCGCACATCTTCCAGGCCGGCACGATCTGCCTGGCCGGCGGCAGCATCGTCGAGCTCGAACGGGCCCGGCAGCAGGCACTGCGGATCGGCGCCATCCCGCTCGCGTACGAGGTGGACGGGATCCTCGGCCAGCAGGCGATCCTGCGGTCCGAGTACGACAAGGCCCAGGTCATCATCGACGAGTGCCTGGAGGTCACCCGGCGACTCCGGCTCGGCCGCTCGGCGACGTACTTCCTGTCCACCAAAGCCATCCTGGAGGCCCACCGCGGCCGCCGTACGGCGATGGAGGAGACGCTGGCCGAGGCCGCCAACTGGGGTGGCGAGCGGGCGTCGTACGAGCTGCCGTACTCCTACGGGCTGGCGCGCACCTTCTGCGCGCTGCTGGAGGAGAACCGGGAGCTGGCCGACTCCGAGATGGCCCAGGCCCTCGCGTACGACGCGCAGAACCCGACCACCCTGCATACCTCGGGCAAGTACGGGCTGGGGCTGCTGCTCGGCGTACTGTCTGGACGCAACAGCTGGGCGCACTTCGAGGCGATCACAGCCGCGGCGGCCAGTGGCATGCGGTGGAACAAGCAGTTCGTCCAGTGGGCGCACGCCATACTGCTCGGTCGGGACGGTCAGTTCGACGCGGCGAACGCCAAGGTGGCAGAGGCCCTGGAGACCGCGTCGATCTACCCGATGGCGCGGCACCTGGGTCTGCGGCTGGTCGCCGAACCGGCCCATGCCGACGGCTGGGGCGATCCGGTCGCATGGCTGCGACAGGCCGAGGACTACTTCCACAACGCGGAGATCCCGGCGGTGGCGAGCTCGTGCCGCAGCCTGCTGCGCCAGCTCGGGGCGACGGTGTCACAGCGCCGGAGCGGGATCGAGCAGGTGCCGGCGCATCTGCGTCAGCTCGGCATCACCGGCCGTGAGTACGAGGTCTGCCGGCTGCTGGTGGACCGGATCGGGAACAAGTCGATCGCGTCCCGGCTGCACATCTCGCCCCGGACCGTGGAGAAGCATGTCGCCAGCCTGATGACCAAGACCCAGCAACCGGACCGGGAGGCACTGAGCAGTTTCGCCCGGACGGTTGTCCAGGACTAGGACGTGTCCGATTCCGGTTCTGGTGCGTGTGCTGGGAGACGGGGAAGGCCGGAGAGTGATACTTGTCGACTCACGCATTCGGCGACCGCCCGTCGGCGCGGCACGGGACAGCACGGCACGGTAATTTATGAACGCTCGCTTTCTATATAGGATGGGCGAGTGGCAGGCAAGGGGTCGGACATGAGCAAGGGAACGGTCGGCGGCGGCGGTACGACGATGCTGCGACGAATCAACGTCGCGGCAGTACTGGACGCGGTACGCCGCTCCGCGCCCGCACCGCTGCGCGTCGCCGAACTGGTCGAGCGGACCGGTCTGGCCAGACCGACCGTGGCCCAGGCCGTCGACGAGCTGCTGGACGCCGGGTGGCTGCAGCAGCACGGGCCGGACTCGGCGGACCGCTCACTCGGCCGCCCGGCCATCCGCGTCTCACTGCGTGGTCGCGCCGCGCCGGTGCTCGGCCTGGATGTCGGTCCGCACCGGGTGACTGTGGGTGTCTCCGATCTGGCGGGCCGCAAGCTCGCGCTGGTCCGCCGGTCCGGTCCTGGGTGGACTGCGCAGGAGCTGCTCGGGGTCATCAGCGAAGTCATCACCGAGGCGCTCGCGGAGGCCGAGGTGCCGGCCGAGGACATCGCTGCCGCTGTGGCTGCGAGCCCCGGCATCGTGGACGAGCACACCGGCCGGGTTCAGCTGGTCCCGAGTGTGCCGGGCTGGTCCGCCGTCGACCTGACCAAGCACGTGCGCAGTCTGCTCGACTGCCCGGTGATGCTCGACAACGACGCCAACCTGGCCGCGCTGGCCATTGCTGCCGCTCGCGGTGGCACGGGCACGCTACTCGCCGTGCAGTGGGGCGAGCGGCTCGGCGCCGGCATCGTGATCGACGGACGGCTGCACCGGGGCACCGGCGCTGCGGGTGAGATCGGGTTCATCGCCACCGCGCCGGACGACGTGATCAACCCCGAGGACAGCCGCGGACCGCTGGAGCGTGCAGTCGGCTCGGAGGCGATCGCTGCACTGGGGCGTCAGGCTGCGCTGGACAACCCCGACTCGCGACTGGCCGAGCTGGGCGGTGAGCAGCTGGACACTGCCGACGTGTTCGCAGCTGCAGCAGAGCGTGACCCGGTGGCGCAGGCCGTCGTACAGCAGGTCGCCCGGGACTTCGCCCGCGCGTTGGCCCCCGCCGTACTCGTGCTGGACCCGACCGCTGTGGTCATCGGTGGCGGTGTAGCCCGCGCAGGCGCCGTACTCCTCGACGCCATCTCCGACCAGCTACGCGTCCTCACTCTGAACCACCCCAAGCTGGAGCTCTCCGCCCTAGCCGAAGACGCAGTAGTCACCGGCGCCATGCGCATGGCCCTCGACGAAGTCTGGCAACGCAAACTCCCCACGCCTGCCCTCACGAGCACGGCCTAGGAGTTACCGGCGGACGGCGTCGGCGATGGCGTCGGGGCGGTCCAGGTGCACCAGGTGGGCTGAGTCGGGGAGGACCTCGACGGTGGCGTGGAGGGTGTTGGCGAGGCGTTGCTGGGCGGCCAGCCAGCGGTTTGCGGTGAAGCGGGAGCTGCCGCCGGTGGCGACCAGGAGCGTGGTCGGCACGATCTCGCCGAGCGGGCCGGCGACCAGCTTGCCGACGTCGGCCGCGAGCTGCCAGCTGTTCGCCAGCTCGTCCCAGAACAGCAGCCAGGACAGCGCGTCGCCGTACCGCTTCCGCGCGGTTGCCTTGGACAACAGATCCCGGTTCGACGCACTCCCGATCCGGACGATCAGCCGCCGGAGCGCGGGACCGAGCAGCTGCGGTACGCCGACCCGCCCGAGCAACCGCAGGAACGCCCGCACCACCCGGTCGCCCCGCGTCCCCGGATACAGCCAGCGCAGCCCGGTCTCCGAGGTCAGACTGGTGTCGACGAGCACGAGCCGGCTCACCTCGAGCGGCCGGCTCAGCGCCCAGCGCAGTACGGCGAGTCCGCCGATGGAGTGCCCGATCAGCCCGATCTCCGCGTCAACCGGTACGCCGGCCACCGTCCGCAGCTCGTCGATACTCGACGTGATCGGCGTCCGCCATGGATCGAGCACCCGGAGGTCCTCCCCCGGCAACAGCTCCACGACCCGGGCGAACTCCTCCGGAGTCTCGGCCAGGCCGGGCAGCACGACCCAGGTTGTTGTCATCGCAAGAAAGCTTGCCTCAACCCTGGTAGCAATGTCGCCATCATTAGGCAGACCAGCAGCACCGAGACCCGCTGCAGGATGCCGGGCGGATGGAGATCACTCCCGGTCAGCACCTCGAGGCCGGTCTCGATGCCGAGCCACGCCTGGGTGACCGCGACACCGGCGGCCAGTACGGCGACCAGCCTGCCCCACCCACCACCCCAGCCTGAGCGGCGCAGCACCAGGACAGCGAAGATGCCCATGGCAACGCTGCCGATCCCGGCCATGGTCGACGTCATCTCGTGCAGCAGCAGCGCCGTACCGGCCTGACCGTTCGCCTCCGCGGCGCGGCAGGCCTCGCTCAGCGACGGTGCGCAGTCCATCGGCGAGAACGAGTCGAACAGCGTGCCGGCGCCGAAAACCGCCGCGCTGATCAGCAATCCCGCCACGTCGCGGTGCATCCGCGCCGCCGGACGGCCGAGGATGGCGGCGATCAGCAGGAGTACGCCGGCGCCGAGGTCGAGCGCCCGTGCGTACGGGCTGGTCGGCTGGTCGCGGGCGCCGAGCTCGCTCAGGAACGAGGTGCGGACGTCGAGCGGGTAACCGGCGATCGCCTCCAGCAACAGGCTGCAGTAGAGCACGCCGGCGACGATCATCACGTTGCGCATCAAGCGATACGGGACGGCCACCATGCCCGCCAGCGTCGCATACCGAGCAAGGCGTTGACTGTCGCCTCAGCTATACCGTCTCGGTAGTGCCAGGTCCACCGACCGTTCCTGAAACTAGTGGCATGATCGCTGGGTGCGCCCGGTTCAAGCAGAGGTGGTGGTCCCGCAGTGGCAGCATCGTGCTGCCGTCTGGGTGGGCCGCGTCGTGGTCGCCGCCTCGGTCTGGTCGTTCATCGCGATCCCGCTGCACCTGTTCGCGCCGGCGTACGTCCGGCGCGTAGACCAAGCCTTCGACTTCTTCGGCATTCCGGCCGGACACACGTTCTTCTCCGCGGTCTACCTGGCTGTCATCGGCAGCGCCTTGCTGCGCGGCAAACGCGCCGCGCTGCTGTGGGTGCTGTGGGTGTTCCAGGCCCTCTGGCTGATCGAGCAGACCGCGGCGGTCGCCTTCACCAGCGTCCGGCTGGCCAACCCGAACGACGCCGAGCTGCTCCGGGAGTTCGGACCCGCCACCGTCCAGGACCTGGAGTGGGGCATCGCCCAACTGGTCGTGGTGGTCGCGATCATCGTGCTGCTGTGGAAGATCCGCGGCGCATTCCCGGCCCGGCTGGCGCCTGGTACCCGGCGGCTGGCGATCGGCGCGCTGCTGATCGGCCTGCTGATCTCGGCCGCGGTCAGCATCACGCTGACCCAGATCTTCCCGAAGGACCTGACGGGCCAGCGGGAGAAGGTCGGCTGGGCGATCATCGCGGCCCTCGGCCAGTCCCGCAGCCGGATGGGCGGTCACGAGGGCCACGGCTGGATCGGCCTGACCGTCGGCGCCATCTCGGCCGCCTCGCTCGTGATCGCGTTCGCCATCTTCCTGCGCTCGGTCCGCCGGGTCCGCTATCTCAGCCAGCCCGAGGAGCTCGACGTACGGCGGCTGCTTCTGCTGCACGGTGAACGCGATTCACTCGGGTACTTCGCCACCCGCCGGGACAAGGCCGTCATCTTCTCCCCCAGCAAGGACGCCGCGATCGCGTATCGCGTGGTCAACGGAGTCAGCCTGGCCAGCGGCGACCCACTCGGCGATCCGGCCGACTGGCCCGGCGCGATCAAGGTGTGGCTGGCCGAAGCACGCACGTACGGCTGGTCCCCCGCCGTACTGTCTGCGAGCGAGGAGGCGGCGCACGCGTACGTCGACGCGGGATTGCGCGCGCTGTCGATGGGTGACGAGGCGATCATCGACGTCGCCGACTTCACGCTCGAAGGCCGAACGATGCGGCCGGTCCGGCAGGCGGTGACGCGGGTCCAGCGGGAGGGGTACCACGCTGAGGTGGTCCGGCACGGCGACCTGTCCCCGGAGGCGCTGTCGGAGTACGTCGGCCTCGCCGAGAAATGGCGTGGAGCGCAGACCGAGCGTGGGTTCTCGATGGCGCTCGGACGGCTGGGCGATCCGGCCGACGCGCGGTGCGTGATGGTGATCGCGCGCGACGCGGACGGATCGGTTCGCGGACTGCTGTCGTTCGTGCCTTGGGGGGTGCGGGGTGTCTCGCTCGACCTGATGCGGCGGGATCCCGAGTCGGTCAACGGCCTGATGGAGTTCATGGTCACGTCGCTGGTGGATGCGTGCGGGGATCTCGGCGTACACCGGATCTCGCTGAACTTCGCGATGTTCCGGGAGATCTTCAGCGACGCCGACCGGATCGGCGCCGGGCCGGTGCTGCGGCTGACCAACGCGTTGCTGACGGCGGCATCCCGGTTCTGGCAGCTCGAGAGTCTGTACCAGTCGAACGAGAAGTATCTGCCGCGCTGGTCGCCGCGACTGGTCTGCTACTCACGCGGCGCGTCACTGGCCCAGGTGCTGCTTGCGGCCGGGACTGCTGAAGGGTTCCTGCCGGCACCTCGGCCGTGGACCCGGGTCGACAGTGTGGAGACGGTCGATCGGCACGCGATCATGGCGGCGGACGGTGACGCTTTCGCGGTCGCCGTACGGGGGCAGGAGGAGGAGTTGCTGCGGCCGGCGTTGCCGGACCGGAGGCTGACAGAACAAGAGCAGATCCGCCGTACGAAGCTCGCCGAGCTTGTTGCTGCTGGCATCGATCCGTATCCGGTGACCGTGCCGCGCACCGAGACGCTGGAGCGGATCCGGTCGCTTTACCCGAACCTGCCGGCCGACCATCGCACCGGTCTGACCGTGTCCGTCACCGGGCGGGTGACGCGGATGCGGAACCACGGCGGGCTGTCGTTCGCACAACTGCAGGACGGGCTCTCGCAGTTGCAGGTGATGCTGGCCGTGGACGAGTGCGGCGACGTTCCGCTCGACCACTGGGGACGGCTGGTGGACATCGGTGATCACGTCAGCATCACCGGTGAGGTCGTGACGAGTCGTCGCGGCGAGCTGTCGATCGCGGTGACGAGCTGGCTGATGGCGGCCAAGTGCCTGCATCCCTTGCCGGACAAGCGGATGGGGTTCACCGACCCGGAGGCGCGGGTCCGGCAACGGCATCTCGACCTGGTGATGAACCCGGACTCGTTGCGGATGATGCAGCACCGCAGTACCGCCGTACGGGCCCTGCGCAACGGTTTCGAGGCGCGCGGGTTCATCGAGGTGGAGACGCCGATGCTGCAGGCGGTGCACGGCGGGGCGAACGCGCGGCCGTTCGCGACCCACATCAACGCCTACGACACCGAGCTGTTCCTGCGGATCGCGCCGGAGCTGTTCCTCAAGCGGCTAAGCGTCGGCGGGCTCGGCAGGGTGTTCGAGCTGAACCGGAACTTCCGCAACGAGGGTGCGGACGCGACCCACAACCCGGAGTTCACCTCGGTCGAGGCGTACCAGCCGTACGCCGACTACCACGTGATGCGCGAGCTCACCCGGGAGCTACTGATCGAGACCGCGACCGCGGTATTCGGCAAGCCGGTGGTGCAGCGGCCCGACAGCGAGATCGACATCTCCGGCGAGTGGCCGGTCATCACCGTCCACGACGCGGTCGGGCGAGCCACCGGTACGTCGATCTCGGCGGACACCACCGTCGAGGAGCTGCGGGAGTTGTGTGCGACGCACGGCGTACACACGACCTTCGAGCTGACCGCCGGGGAGCTGGTCCTCGAGCTGTACGACGAGCTCGTCGAGCCGACCACGACCCTGCCGACCTTCTACACCGACTTCCCGCTCGAGACGTCACCGCTGACCCGGACCCACCGCTCCGAACCGCGGCTGGCCGAACGCTGGGATCTGGTCGCCTTCGGCGCCGAGATCGGTACGGCGTACTCCGAGCTCGTCGACCCGATCGAACAACGCCGCCGCCTCACCGACCAGTCCCTGAAGGCCGCCGCCGGCGACCCCGAAGCCATGTCGTTGGACGAGGACTTCCTGTCTGCGCTGGAGTACGCGATGCCCCCGACAGGCGGCCTCGGCATCGGCGTGGACCGCGTCATGATGATGCTGACCGGCCAGAACATCCGCGCGACCCTGGCCTTCCCGTTCGTCCGGCCCGCCGCGCGCGACTAGTTCGGGGCGGTGATCTGGCGCTCAGCGTCCAGGCGGCTCGCGATGTCTGCCCGCAAGGCGGCCTTGTCGATCTTTCCGACCTTGGTGGTGGGTAGTTCCGTCGCCAGGACCAAGCGTTCCGGGAGTTTGTAGGCGGCTACGCCTAGATTTTCCATGGACTCGCGGACGTCGGTAAGGGTGAGGGTGGTGTTGGGGCGGGGGACTACGTAGACGCAGACGCGTTCGCCCAGGCGGGGGTCGGGCATGGCGATGGCTGCTACTTGTTGGACCTGGGGGAGGGCGTAGGTGAGGTTCTCGACCTCTTCGGCGGAGATTTTCTCGCCGGCTCGGTTGATCATGTCCTTGTCGCGGCCCTCGACGATCAGGTTGCCGCTAGCAACGATACGGCAGATGTCACCGCTGCGGTACCAGCCGTCGGGGGTGAAGGCGCGGGCGTTCTGCTGCTCGGCCTTGTAGTAGCCACGAGGAGTGTAGGGGCCGCGGGTCAGCAGGGAGCCTGGTTCGCCGGGCGGGACGGGGTTGTCGAAGGGGTCGACTACCTGTACCTCGTCGTCGGGGCACATCGGGCGGCCCTGGGTGGTGCAGATGATGTCTTCGGGGTCGTCGAGCCTGGTGTAGTTGAGCAGGCCTTCTGCCATGCCGAACACCTGCTGCAGCGTGCAGCCGAGTACGGGCTTGATCTTCCGGGCCACCTCGTCGGCCAGCCGCGCTCCGCCGACCTGCAGCACCCGCAGAGACGACAGGTCCTCACCCGCGTAGTCGTCCAGCCACCGCTGCGCGACCGCCGGCACCACCGCAGTGTGCGTGACACCCTCGGCAGCGATCGTGGCAAAGGCCCGGCGCGGTTCCGGACTCGGCAGCATCACCACAGTCCCACCGACGAGCAGTGCGCCCAGTAGACCGGGGCATGCGAGTGGGAAGTTGTGCCCAGCCGGCAGCGAAACCAGGTAGACCGTCGAGGCATCCATACCGGACACCTCACCGCTGCGCTTGGCGTTGTACGTGTAGTCGTCATGCGTGCGTGCGATCAGCTTCGGCAGTCCCGTCGTACCACCGGACAGCAGAAACACCGCCACGCTCCGGCTGTCCGGCTCTGACCCGTCCCAGACGCCGACACCCGAGCAGAGCGACCGCAGGTCCACACTGTCGCCGCGCAGGTCGTCACCAGCGACCAGCACGTGCTGCAGCGACTGCACCTCGTCCACGAGCCGGTGCCCCAACTCCTGGTGGTCGAAGTCCCGCAGTACATCGGGTACGGCGATTGCCGCAGCCTCTGCGTGCGCAGCCAGGTAGGACAGCTCGTGATACCGGTGACCAGGCAACGCCATCACCGGTACGAGGCCGGCCCGCAGACACGCCAGCGTGAGGACGACGAACTCCCACCCGTTCGGAAGCTGTACGACGATCCGGTCGTCCGCACGCAGTCCCAACTCCCGCAGCCTGATGGCAGCGCCATCGGCACGACCGACCAGCTCGGCGTACGTCAGTCTGACCGAACCGTCCACCAGCGCGACCTTGTCCGGCGTACGGTCCGCCTGCTGCCAGAGGTGGAACGGCAGACTGCGCCCTTCCCAGTAACCGGCCGCGACATACCGTGCCGCGTCCTCAGCAGGCCACGTCACGACACCATCGGCGATCGGACTGACCATCACTGCTCCTTGCTCATGATCACGGCGTCCAACGCGACGAGACCGTCGCGGGTCAGCCGGAGGGGATTGATCTCGATCTCGTCGACCTCCGGTGCAGCCAGCAGGACCGCACCGAGCGCACGCACCACCCGTGCGAGTTCCAAGCGGTCCAGCACCGGTCCACCACGCCAGCCGTCCACCAACGCACGTCCCAGCAGCTCGTCTGGCATCGCCGACGCTTCCGCGACAGACAGCGGTGCCACACGTACGGCGACATCGGCCAGAGCCTCCGCCGTGGTGCCGCCGAGCCCCACCAGCACGACAGGCCCGAACACCGGGTCCCGACGGGCGCCGACGATCAGGTCGACACCAGCCGGTGCCATCGCCTCGACGAGCAGCCGCCGGTCGCCAAGCTTGTCCAGTGCATCCGCGAGATCCGCGTGGCTGCGGATCCCCAGGTGGACTCCGCCGACCTCTGTCTTGTGCAGCACCGTCGCGTCCAGGATCTTCACCGCCACCGGGCCACCGAGGCGGTCCAGGGCGGCGTACGCGTCGTCAGCGGAGTCACACGCGACGCGGGCAGGCGTGCGAATGCCCAGCGTGTCCAGGACGGACTTGGCCTGGTGCTCGTCCAGCAGCCCAGGTGGTACCGCAACCCGACCAACGGGTTCCGGCACACAGCGACGGTGCGCCAGCCTGGCGTCTTCCACCAGGGCTCGGATCGCATGCGTGAGGGCGGTCGGGCTGGTGGCTGCTGGGTAGCCACGGCTGCTCAGGCCCGACCGGACTGCGCTGACGTCCGCGGTGGAACCGCCCACGCCGACCACAGTAGGGGCGGATGGACGTGACTGGGAGAGCTCGCACACGAGGTCCAGGCTGTCCGGCTCCGACAGCGCGTACACAGCGACCAGCTCGACCGCAGGATCGTCGCTGACCACCGACACGATCTCACCGAAGCCCGGCGCAGGTCGGCCCGTGTCGACCGGGTTCGCCTGGTAGGTCATCGGTGGAAGCAGTTCACTAAGCCTCGCCCGCACAGCGCCCGACAGCACAGGCACCTGGATCCCGGACTCCCGCAACCCGTCCAGCAACAACAGGCCGGGACCTGCCTGGGCAGTCACGATGCCGACGCCGGGGTCAGCGGCCGGAGCCAGCCGGGTCAGCGACAACGCACCCACCGCGTCGACCAGCTGGCGTTCGTCGTCGACCAGGACCGCGCCGGCTTGCCGGAGTACGCCCCGTGTCGTACACCAGGAGGTGGCCAGCGCACCCGTGTGCGACTGCGCGAACTCCCCCACGTCGTTGCGCCCGACAACCAGCGCGACCACGGGCTTCACCGCCGACAGCCGCGCCACGGCGTTGGCGAGTCGCGACCCGTGAGCCACCGACTCGATGTGCAGGGCAACAGCAGTCGTCGCCGGGTCGTCGAGCAGATACTCGAGTACGTCGACCATGTCGACGTCCACCGCGTTCCCCAGGCCGACGGCCACGCTGACGCCGTACCCGGCTTCGGCCAACAGGAACGACAGCGCGTGGTTGACGCCACCGCTCGCCGCGACAACGCCCACTCCGCCGGACGGCACCATTGCAGCGCTCGGCACGAAGCTGGCGGTCAGCTTGCGCGACGGCACCAGGAAGCCGGACGTGTTGGGCCCGAGCAGCCGGATGCCGTAGCGGTCGACAACCTCAGCCAACGCATCCTGGTACTCGGGGTGCCCAGCCTCGGCGAACCCACCGGCACACACCAGGGCCGCGCTCGCGCCTGCCTTGGCTGCTTCCGCAACGGCGTCTGCACTGGCCGGTGCCGGGACGCAGACCACAGCGAGGTCGATCGGAGCGCCCAGTACGTCGACCGCTTCCGCGACGGAGCCGTGCAGCTGCGAGTCCCGGGAGTTCACCAGCGCGAGCGGTCCGTCGTACGTGGAGAGAGAGCGCGCCATCACTGCGCCGAGCTTCGCCGGGTTGCGCGAGGCGCCGATCACTGCGACCCCGCGAGGGCTGAACAACCCGTCCAGCCCGCTCATGCACTCCCTCCCACGTTGCGGCTGACCCCGGTGACGCCGCCGCTGGTCCGGCCCACCAGATCGGCGCGCCCGGAGAGGAGGAGGGTCTCCACCTCGTCCGGGGTCAGCTCGTCATCGACCACCAGCGCAGGCGTCCCGGCCACCAGCCGTGACTCCTCTGCCAGCAGAGTCCGCGTCAACCGCGAGCCACCGTGCACCGCCACGACCGCAGGCCCAGCCAGTACGCCGGAGTGCAGCGAAGCCAGGGCAGCCGGCAGGTCCTGCTCATCGGGCGGAGCCTCGACCCACAAGGCCCGGTCACCGACGTCCGCGACGTCCACCCACCGACCGGGCAACGACAGCGCACCCGAGCGGAACGGCGTGTCCAGCGGAGCCGGACCGTTCTCCGCATGCCACGCCGTACGCGTCGCCGCGACGAAGGCCGGATCGCGCCGTGCCAGCTTCCCGCCGCTGATGCTGCGGGTGAGGAAGTGGAAGGCGAACTGCCACGGCTCGAGCGTGTCGTGGTAGCGCCCGAAGTGCTCCCACCAGGACAGGCTCGGCCGCGCCGACCCCTGGATCTTCTCCACCGACGGCCGCGCCGCTTCCTCGTACGCCGCCAGCGCAGCCGGGATGTCGTCATACGAGGTCAGAGCCGCAGCCAGCGCGACCGCGTCCTCCATCGCCATCTTGGTCCCCGAGCCGACCGAGAAGTGCGCGGTGTGCGCGGCATCGCCGAGCAGTACGACGTTGCCGTGCGACCAGCGCCCGGTCCGCCGGGTCCGGAAGCTGCCCCAGCGCGAGTTGTTCACCAGCAGCGGATGACCGTCGATCTGCTCGGCGAACAACTTCTCCAGGTACACCTTGGTCTTCAGATCGCTCGGCCCCGGCGGCTGCGAAACGTCGAACTCGTCCAGCCCGGCCCGCAGCCAGGAGTCCCGATCCGTCTCGACGATGAACGTGCTCACGTCCGGGCTGATCGGATACCCGTGTACGGCGAACACACCGTCGTCGCCGCGCTCGTGGACGAAGGTGAGTCCGTCGAAGTGGTACGTCGTACCGAACCAGATGAACTTCGCTGCCGCCGTCTCCACCATCGGCTCGAGAACGCCCGCGAGCCGCTCCCGGATCCGTGAGTTGGCGCCGTCCGCCGCGACCACCAGGTCGTAGCCGGTCAGGTCGTCCAGATCCACCTCGGTCTCGAACCGCAGCGTCACCCCGACATCGATAGCCCGCTGCTGCAGTACGGCGAGCAGCGTCTTGCGGGCGATCGCCGCCATGCCCATCCCGCCACACCGGAAGCGCTCGCCCTTCAGGCGGACCTCGATCGCGTCCCAGTGCACGCCGTACTGCGTGAGCGCGTCGCGGACCACCGGGTCAGCGGCGTGGATGGCGGCCAGCGTGGCGTCGGAGAACACCACCCCGAAGCCGAACGTGTCGTCCGCGCGGTTGCGCTCGAACACGGTCACCTCGGCCGACGGGTCACTCGCCTTCACCAGGGTGGCGAGGAACAACCCGCCCGGCCCGCCGCCGACACATGCGATCCGCATTGCTGCTTCCTCTCAGGCCTGGGTCGTCTGGGGAGTCGGGCCGAGCGCCGGTTCCGGCCGTCGCTCCCGGCCGGTCCGCGGTACGGCGGCGATCACCAGCGCACCGAGGACGGCCGGGACGGCGAAACCGTAGAAGTTCCAGTCGAGGCTAAGCCCGGAGTCGAGCACCCAGCCACCGAACAACGGGCCCACGATCGCGCCGAGGCGGCCGACGCCGAGGGACCAGCCGAGCGCAGTCGCCCGGCTCCCGGCCGGGTAGTGCGTGGCGACGTACCCGTTGACGAGGATCTGGGTGCCGACCGTGCCCAGGCCGGCGATCGCGATCAGGAGGTACAGCGCGGCCGCGGCCGGGTTCACGCTCAGCGTGTAGATCGAGAAGGCGGCCAACGCGAACGCGACCGTGGTGACGACCTTCGAGCCGAACCGGTCGGCGAGCGTCGACGCCGCCAGCGCACCGACGATCGCGCCGAGGTTCATCACCAGGAGGAACCGCAGCGATGAGCCGAGCGGGTAGCCGGACTGCCGCATGATCTGCGGGAGCCAGGTGTTCAGGCCGTAGACGAGCAACAGCCCGAAGAAGCTGGCCAGTCCGAACAGGATGGTCGCAGCGAGGTGCTTCCGGCCGAACAGTACGGCGAGTGCACTCCACTTGCTGCTGGTGTCGACCGCGACGGGCTCGGCTTGTACGCCGTACTTGGCCGCCAGCGCAGCCGCCTCGTCGTGGCGGCCGCGCGCTTGCAGGAAGCTCACCGACTCGGGCAGGAACTTCCAGGCCAGCGGCAGCACCAGGACGAGCGGAGCCATCCCGATCCAGAACATGATCCGGAAGCCCTGCGTGGGAACGAGGTTGATCGCGAGGACGGCGGCCAGCACGCCACCGAGCGAGAACCCGGAGAACATCAGCGCGTTGTTGAAGTTCCGCCGGTGCGGCGGCGCGTACTCGACGGTCAGCGCGATCGCGGTCGGGACCACGCCGCCGAGGCCGAGACCGGTGACGAACCGCAGGATGCCGAACACCTCGGGGTTGGGCGCCAGGGCGGTCGCCCCCATCGCCAGCGAGAACCAGACGATGCTGGCGAACATGATCCGGCGCCGGCCGACGATGTCGGTCAGGGCGCCCACGCAGAGCGTCCCGATCACCATGCCGGTCAGCGCGTAGCTGCCGATCGCGCCGGCTTGGGCGGCGGTCAACTGCCAGTCGGGATTCTTCAGCAGGGACGGTACGACGGCGCCGTACACGATCAGGTCGTAACCGTCGAAGACGATCGTGACGAAGCAGATGGCGACCACCCAGAGACCGGCGCGGGACCGGGCGGTGGTGGCGGTGGGACTGGTCATTGCTGCCCTCATTCCGGCCGGGCTGACGGGGGATGTTCTCGAACGTAGGACGATTCACAGACGATCGTCAAGACTTTGACACGCTTTTGATGGCACCATGACAAGATGAGCGCAGCGAACCACTGGGAACGGCTCCGAGGAGACGCCATGAAGCCACGGTCGATCGTCTTCGACCTGTTCGGCGACTACATCCGCTACCACGGCGGCGAGGTGCGGCTGCGGACGCTCACCGCACTGCTGGAGTGCTTCGACGTCGGCGAGAGCACGGTCCGCGTGGTGATGGCGCGACTGCGGCGTGAGGGCTGGTTCGACACCAGGCGGGACGGGCGCGAGACGGTGTACGCGCTCAACGACAAGAGCTGGCGACTGCTGGACGAGGGCCGGACGCGGATCTTCGAGAGGTCCCGGGAGCCGTGGGATCGGCAGTGGTCGATGGTCATCTACTCGGTCCCGGAGAGCGAGCGCGGTCTGCGTGAGGAGTTGCGGAAGGAGCTTGCCTGGCTGGGGTTCGGGCCGCTGGCGTCGTCGACGTGGGTTTGCCCGCACAACCGGCTGACCGAGGTCCAGGAGCATTTCGCGGACCAACCCGCCGTACGCCTTGATCTACTGCAGTGCACGTCGTCCGGGTTGTCGCGGGATCGGGAGATGGCTGCGCGGTGCTGGGATCTGGAGTCGCTCGACGCGGACTACGCCGAGCTGCTGCGCACGTACCGGCCCCGGATGAAGGCGTACCGCGGCGGCAGCGTGTCACCCCGCCAGGCGCTCGTCGAGCGGATGGAACTCGTGCACGACTACCGGATGTTCCCCTTCCGCGACCCCGACCTCCCCGAAGAACTCCTCCCCGCCGGCTGGCACGGCCGCGAAGCCCACGACCTCTTCCTCCAGGCCCACGAAGCCCTGAAGGCCCCAGCCACCCACTTCTTCCAAGCCCTCACCACCACCGACCGAGTCGCCTGAGCGCGGATCACAACTTCGACTGACCCCTCGCCCGGCCCCCCGGTGCCCGCATACCCTTTGCGGCACAGGGGGTTGGGGTGGTCTGGGGGGAAGTTCATGAATCGCTTTGCAGTGCTGTGCGCGGGTTTGGTCCTGCTGTCCGGATGCAGCGAACCACCCGTCGTCGACAGCACGACAGCCACGCCCTCGATCAGTACGACGCCGGTCGAGGCGCCGGAGGTCTCGACACCAAGGGGTCCGCTCGGCACGGCGGCGTACCAGGGCGAGCTGACGAAGATCGAGCAGGGGCTGGCGGGTGACCTCCGCGCGCTGACCCGGGTACGCACCGCCGAGGCGCTGACGCAGACGATGGACAGCCTCGCCGCTTCCCTGAACGCTGCGGCTGAGGACTTGGCCGAGCTCACGGTGACGCGCCGGCTGACCAACGTCCACAAGGTCGTGTCCGGCGGACTCGAGGCTGCCGCCGACGCACTGTCCACCTCGGACCGGACCGAACTGGACGCTCGCTGCGGTGGTGTCGCCTACACGTCGCAGAAGGTCCAGCGCCGACTGAGGGCGGACCTGAGCAGCGCTATCGCCTCGCTCCGCAAGCTCGACCTCCGCTTCGGCAACACCCTGCCCGACCCCGGTCCCGAGCCGGAAGCGGAGGTTCCGGCCAACGGCGACACCCTGGTCCGCCGGGGTCCTGCCGGGTCCGGGCGCCTGCGGGTCATGAACGGTACGGCCAACGACGTCGCGATCTCGATCGTCGGCACCGGCCAGCCGCCGAGCAAGCCGCACGTGATGATGTACGTCGAGGCCGGCAAGACCGCCACCATCAGCCGGATCGGCGGCGCCTACTCGCTCTACTTCAAGAGCGGCGCCGACTGGAGCGCGAAGCGGCGCCAGTTCAGCGCGGACTGCTCGTTCCAGAAGTTCGAGCGCTCCTTCGGCCGCAACCAGTCCTGGCAGGTCGACCTGAAACCCACCATCACCGGCAACGCCCCCACAACAGAAGTCGAGGCGTACTGACTATCAGAGATCGTCGGGCAACAGCCGGAAAGCAGCATGTGGTGTCAGCGGCTTGACGGCCCGGAAGTCACGGCGGTCCAGTGTGAGCACGGAATCCGTCCGGTAGTCAGCCGCAAGTGCGACAGCGACCGCGTCGGCCAAGTCGAGGTCGAGGTCGGCGTATCGGTTGATCACGGCTGTTGCCGTGGATAGTGTCTCGGCGCCGATGTCGGGGACCTGGAAGCGCATCCTCCTGACCTGCGTCAGCAACAGGTCGAGAATCGTCTTTCTCGCCGCACTGCCCAACCGGGCCCTGGCGAGATGGTCCACTTCTGCAAGCACCAGCGGCGACAGAACCACGGTCCCGGCCTCCTGGAGCAGGGTACGGCAGGTCGGCCCTTCGGGGGCGTTGCGGTCGAACGCCGCGATGATGCCTGAAGTGTCGGCGACGAGAATCACCGATTGGTACGCCGTACGACCTCAGACCGGATCTCGTCCTTGGTCACCGGATCACCGCTGCCCTCGAAGGTCGGCCAGTCGAGCGGCTCGTCCCACACCCGGTTCGCCATTGCGGCCAGATGGATTCCCTCGCGAATGATCTCGGCTTCCGGGATCCCGCGTCGCCGCGCAGCGTCCTTGATCAGCGCCAGATCCTCAGGATCCGCGTAGACGTTCGTGCGCTTCATCGACATGTACCAACCCTAACACATGCACATGCCCGATCAGAGCCCGAGCTTGTCGAGGATTGCGGTGAGGACTCCGCCTAGCGTCGGCGGGTCCGGGTCCTCGGGGTCGTTCGGCGTGGTCGGTGGGTCCGTGGGGGTTGTGGGCGGCGGGTCGTTCGTGGTCGGCGGCTGGGTGGGCTGCGTCGTGGGGTTGCCGGTCGTCGTGGTGGTGGTGGGCTTCGGCGGCAGCTTGGTGGCCGGCGGTTGGGTCGACTCCTGGTGGTCAACCAGTTCCGGAGTCGGCTTCGGCGTCAGGCCTGGAGTGGCAGGTTGCTGACCGTCGGTCGGGACGCCGACCGGCGCCGTTGTCGTTGTCGAGGGCAACGGCGGGGTCTCGCCGGGAGTCGGCGGCTGCGTCGGGACCGGTGTCTCGGAGCCGCGCGGGACGGTCGGGCCGCTGGTCGGGATCCGGGTCGGCTCGAGGCCGGCGACCGGGTTGGCCGGTTCCGGGCCGCCGCCTGGGAGGGGCAGGAAGGCGGCGCCGATCCGGGGACCGCCGAGCAGGGCGATCAGCACCAGGACGGCATACAGGAGCAGTAGCCCGCCTGCCGCGAACCGGGCCTGGCGCAGCCGCTGACGGTTCTGCCAGGGCGGACGGGCGATCGCGGCAGAAGTCGGTCTCACAAGTCCCGCAGGTTATCGGCTGATCCAGCGCTTGAAACAGCCCTTGGAAGAAATTCCACGCTAGATCGCAATGATTGGGCATTTCCGTTCCGTTACGCATTCGTAGAATTGCAGTGAGTTAGCTGATGACGCGCCAATCGACCGGACAGCCCGGCATCTCGTGTGGAAGCCTGCTCTCATGTCTGCACTGGTGCTGCTGCACGGCCTCGGAGCCAACGGCCGGGTCTGGGACGCCTGGCCGCAACCGCGGTTCGCCCCCGACCTGCCCGGACACGGCTCGGCCGCCGCGCTGCCGTCGTACACCTTCGGCTCGATGGCCGCCGCGGTCGCCGAGACCCTCCCGGTACGGCGTGGCGTCGTCATCGTCGGCCACTCACTCGGCGGCGTGATCGCCCTCGAACTGGCGAGCGGCCGGTACGGCATCGACGTCGATCGGGTCGTCGCGGTCGGCGTGAAGGTCGCCTGGTCCGACGACGATCTGGGCCGGGCGGCCGCGCTGGCGCAGAAGCCGATCGCGTGGTTCGACACCCGGGAGGACGCGGCCGCGCGGTTCCTCAAGGTCTCCGGGCTGCAGGGACTGGCCGACCCGAGCGACCCGGTGGTCGAGCACGGCCTGGCCGAGGTCGATGGACGCTGGCGACTGGCCATGGACCCCGGCACGTTCGGCGTCGGCGCCCCGGACATGCCGAAACTCATCGCGGACTGCAAGGCCGACCTCGTGCTGGCCCGCGGCGAGCACGACCCGATGAACACCGACGACCAGCTCCGCGCCCTGCACGACCAGGTCGTCGTCTACCCGGGACTCGGGCACAACGCCCACGTCGAGGACGCGGATCTGCTCAGCACTCGATGACGTTGACGGCCAGGCCGCCGCGGGACGTCTCCTTGTACTTGATCTTCATGTCGGCGCCGGTCTCGCGCATCGTCTTGATCACCTTGTCCAGGGTGACGACGTGCACCCCGTCGCCGTGCATGGCCATCCGGGCCGCGTTGATCGCCTTCACCGAGGCCATCGCGTTGCGCTCGATACACGGGATCTGCACCAGCCCGCCGACCGGGTCGCAGGTCAGGCCGAGGTTGTGCTCCATGGCGATCTCAGCCGCGTTCTCGACCTGGAGCGGCGTGCCGCCGAGCACCTCGCACAAGCCGGCCGCGGCCATCGAGCAGGCCGAGCCGACCTCGCCCTGGCAACCGACCTCGGCGCCGGAGATCGAGGCGTTCTCCTTGTACAGCACCCCGATCGCGCCGGCAGTCAGCAGGAACCGGACGGCGCCGTCGTCGGTCGCCCCCGGCACGAACCGCCGGTAATAGTGCAGAACGGCGGGGATGATGCCGGCAGCACCGTTCGTCGGCGCGGTGACGATCCGGCCGCCGGACGCGTTCTGCTCGTTCACCGCGAGTGCGAACAGGTTGACCCAGTCCATCACCTTGAGCGGATCCACGGACCACGGATCCCGGGACAGCTTCTGGTGCAGCGCGTGCGCCCGCCGCGGCACCTTCAGGCCACCGGGCAGGATCCCCTCGGTCTCGCAGCCCTCGCGGACACAGTCCTGCATCACCTGCCAGATCCGCAGCAGGCCGTCGTGGATCTCGCCCTCGGTCCGCCAGGCCAACTCGTTCGCGAGCATCACCTCGCTGATCGACAGCTGCGACTCACGGCAGCGGTCGAGCAGTTCGGCGCCGGTGGTGAAGTGGTACTTCAGCGACGTGGTGTCCGCCACGATCCGGTCCCCGGCGGCCGCGTTCTCGTCGACCACGAAGCCGCCGCCGACCGAGTAGTACGTCCGTTCCCGCAGTACGTCGCCGTCCGCCGTACGGGCCGTGAACATCATCCCGTTGGGGTGGTACGGCAGCGCCTTGCGCCGGTGCATGGTCAGGTCGGTGTTCTCGTCGAAACCGATCTCGTGCACGCCGGCGAGCAGCAGCCTGCCGCGCTCGCGGATCGTCTCGACCCGGGCGTCGACGGAGTGCGTGATCACAGTCTCGGGGTCCGCGCCCTCGAGTCCGAGCAGCACGGCCTTGTTGCTGCCGTGGCCGTGGCCGGTCGCGCCGAGTGAGCCGAAGAGCTGGGCCTCGACTCTCGCCGTCCGGGCCAGCAGCCCGTCGTCGGCGAGGCCGAGTGCGAAGGTACGGGCGGCGCGCATCGGACCCACCGTGTGGGAGCTCGACGGGCCGATCCCGATACTGAACAGATCGAAGACGCTGATCGCCATCGTGTGGAGGTTCCTTCCGGTCGCCGTTGACCGTTGGTGTCCTCCCCGCTCTGTTGGGCCGATGCCTTCCAGAGGTGCCTCGCCCGTGCGGTGAAGGTGCCTGAGAGATTCTTGGGGAGAGTTGCTCCTACGGCGCCCAAGTCGTGCTTGGGACTCTCCCGCACGGGTTCATGCGGCTGTTGAGTTGACTGACGTCCGTGACGGTACGGCGGCCTCACCGCCGACGTCAATCCGGCCCGTGCGGACCGCCCAGATCTCGAAGAACCAGGTGAACAGTGGGGGAACGCTCGCTGCCAGCGCGGCCAGGGTGACCGGCCAGGACCAGCGCAGCGGGCCACGCACGACCAGCACGGTGAGCACGTAGACGATGAAGATGCCGCCGTGGATCGGGCCGAAGATCTTCACCCCGAGCTCGTTGTCGGACAGCACGTACTTGAACAACATCCCGATCAGCAGTCCGGTCCAGGAGACCGCTTCCGCGATCGCGACCCACCGGAACCACACCGCGTGCTTTGTACTCATCAGCGACCGACCCTAACAAGTCCCCCAAGGCGCGCCCGGGGTCGGCCGAGGGGTCGTCCCCGATGTGGTCGAGCAAGCGGTTGCCGAGGATCGAGGGAGTTTCCGCAGGCAGGAGATCTCCCGTATGAGATTGAGACAACGCGCCCTTGCGTCCGCAGTGGCGTTGGGTGTCGCGACCGCCGGACTCGTGACGCTTCCGGTGTCGGCAACCGAGGCGAAGACCCAGTTGCAGTGGACCGACTGCAAGCCGGAAGGCAACGACAAACCGGAGGTGGTGAAGGGCTCGCAGTGCGCAACCCTCCAGGTCCCGGTCGACTGGCGGGACCCGGACGGACCCACGTTCGGTCTCGCGGTCGCCCGCCGTACGGCGAAGAACCCGAGCGACCGCGTCGGCGTGCTGATGTGGGGCCCAGGAGGTCCCGGTGACTCCGGTGTCGACCGGGTCAAGACCGGGATGAGCCGGTTCAGTCAGCGGGTGCAGGACCGGTTCGACGTCGTCAGCTTCGATCCGCGCGGCATCTCCCGGAGCAACCCGGTGAAGTGCTCGGCCGCCCTGCTGGCCAAGCAGCCGTCGCCGATCATCAAGAACCAGGCCGAGTTCGCCGCGACGATCCGCTACAACCGCGATCTGGCCGCTGACTGCCGGTCCAACACCGGGCCGGTCTTCGACCACCTCGACACCTGGCAGACGCTTCGGGACGTGGACGCGCTTCGCGCCGCGCTGGGTGAGTCGGCGATCTCCTTCCACGGCAGCTCGTACGGGACGCTGCTCGGGGCGCAGTACGCCGAGACGTACCCGAAGCGGGTCCGGGCGATGGTCGTGGAGAGCGTGGTCGACCACAGTGCCGACTCCGCGAAGTCGTTCCTCGACTCGCAGGCATGGGCGGCTCAGGACTCGTTCGACGAGTTCGTGAAGTGGTGCCAGGGTGCAACGACCTGCGCGCTGCACGGTCGGGACGTCCACGCGTTGTGGGTGGATCTGCTGGCTCGGGCCGATCGCGGCGAGGTGCCCGATCCGCAAAGGCCGACGCTGCCGATCACGCCGTACTGGCTGAGCTTCAACGTGTTCCGCGCGCTCTACGGACCGCGGTGGACCGACCTGGCGACCATGCTGAAGACGCTCGACGCCAGCGCGCCGCCGACCGGGCAGCCGCCGGTCCCGACCGGCCTGGCCTCGAACACGCTCGCGGTGTTCTGCCAGGACTGGAACCTGCCGGTCCGCAACTACCAGGAGTACGCCGGTCTGCTCGCACGACTGGCCCGGGACAACCCGGACATGCGGTACCCCGGCCAGCTGATGGCCGTCTCGAGGTGCCTCGGCCTGCCGGCGGCGGACAACCCGCAGCACCGGCTGAAGGTCCGCGACCTGGCCGACCCGATCCTGCTGATCAACGCGCGCCACGACCCGGCCACGGGCTACAACTGGGCGCGCAGCGTGGAACGCCAGCTCGGCCGGTACGGCGTTCTGCTCACCTACGAGGGCTGGGGGCACGGCAGCTACAACAGCAGCCCGTGCATGCAGGACACCGTCGACGCCTACCTGCTCACGCTCGACGCCCCGAAGCGCGGGACCAGCTGCCCCGCCGTACCGCCGGCGTAGGTACTGCCCCGGGCAGGCATCTCCCAACCAGACGCCTGCCCGGGAGTCGTCAGACCGGTACTCCGGTCACCTCGAGCACGCGGTCGAGGTGGTCGCCGCGGACCATCCGGCCCGACAGCAAGCGGAGCTCGGCGCAGGCGGTCTCGAGTGCCTGCGGCTGGGATCGGCAGTTGTCGACGTACCAGAACGGGTCGTCGGGCTGCGGATCGTCGGCGTCGTCGATGTCGGCGTACCAATGCCGGTCGCCGCAGTGCACCACGCGCACGCGCAGGTTCATGTCACTACCCCCGTGTCCCCAGGAAATCCGGAGTCCCCCCGGGCTCCAGTTGGCCGGCTCGGCCCCGGCGCGTGGTCGCGGCCCCCCACTGCCACGCGCCGGGCCGAGTTCGACCCTCCCCCGCTCGCTACATCGTTGCCGACGGCCTCGGTGTTACTGCTTGTGACGAATAATTTTGGGTGATTCCGCGGCTACCGCGCGTTCAGGTCGTGTCTGACGGTCCAGCGCCGTCGCGAGCAGGTGCTCGGTGCGGTAGCTCGGCGTGCTGGAGTGAAGGCCTCGATGTGGTTTCATCGTGGCCTTTGCTCCAGTGCGGCGAGATGCCGTGCCGAGTGCCGCGCAGTAGGCGCTGGACCGTCAGACACGGCCTAGGTGCGACTGGGTCCAGTTTTCGAGCCCGTCGGCGGTGATCGGGAGGTCGGCGGTGAGGATCTCGAGGCGGTCGGAGTGCACCACCACGTTGTCCTCGATCCGGATCCCGATCCCGCGCAGCTCCGGCGGCACGGTCTCGTCGTGCGGGTGGAAGTACAGCCCCGGCTCGACCGCCAGCGCCATCCCGGCCTCGATCTCGCCGGCGAAGTAGGCCTCCGGCCGGGACGCGTCACAGTCGTGCACGTCCAGGCCGATGTAGTGCCCGGTGCCGCAGACGATGTACCGGCGGTGCTGCTGGCCGTCCGGGCCGAGCAACTCGTCCAGGGACACGTCCAGGAGGCCCCAATCCCGCAGCCCTTCGGCCAGCGTGCGCAGTGCAGCGTACTGGAAGGCCCGGTACGGCGCTCCGACCTTGACGGCCTCAAGTGACGCCAGTTGCGCCTTGTGCACGAGGTCGTACACCTGGCGCTGGGCGTCGGTGAACTCGCCCGTCGCCGGGAAGGTCCGGGTCACGTCGGCGGTGTAGAGCGTCCGGGTTTCGACACCGGCGTCGAGCAGGATCACGTCGCCCTCGTTCACCGGGCCGTCGTTGCGGACCCAGTGCAGCACCGGCGCATGCTTGCCAGCAGCAACGATCGAGGCGTACCCGACGCCGTTGCCGGCGGTCCGCGCGCGCCGGTCGAAGGTGCCCTGCAGCCACCGCTCACCGCCGCCGCGGATGGCCTCCGGCAGCTCCTTCGCGACGTCGCCGAACGCGAGCACGCTGGCCGCGACGGCCTCGCGCAGCTGGTCCAGCTCCCAGTCGTCCTTGATCCGGCGCAGCTCGGCCAGCGTCTGGCGCAGCGAGTTCCCGTCCGTCGGCGAGGTCCGGACCAGCGCGTCCAGCAGCGGCTCGACCCCCGGCGTCGACAGCATGAACGGCACGGCGCCGCGCACCGCGGTCGGCAGTTCCTCGATCGGGCGGCAGGCGATCTGCAACGCGTCCGACCAGTCCTTCAGCCCCGGCACCGGGCCGACCCACAGCTCGCCGTCGCGCGCGTTGGCGAAGAAGTCGGCCTCGTCCGGCCCAGCCGTCTCCCGCAGGTACAGCGTCGAGTCGCCGTCTGCCGAGATCACCAGTACGGCGCCCTCGGCCTGGCAGCCGGTCAGCCAGACGAAGTCGCTGTCCGCCCGGAACGCGTAGTCGGTGTCGTTCGACCGGACCGGCGCCCGGCCTGCCGCGACCGCGATCCGCCGTCCCGGCAGCGCCGCCGCCAGCTTCTCGCGGTGCTCGGCAGCCGCCTCCGCGAGCCCCTCGGGCACGGTCACCGATCGGTCCACCGGTCCCCAGCCACGCGAGATGAACTCCCTGAACCCGGAGGCGTCGATCGGGCGGTAGGACTTCGGCGTGTCGTCGGTCCGGTCGTCTTCGGTCATGTGCTGAGCTCCCCTTTGCAACTGACGGTTACAGCCATCAACTCAGGTTGGAGCGGGGCCGCGCAAGCCCTTATCCGAAGTCGTGGATCAGCGGGCGCGGAAGGCGTCCAGCAGGCCCTGTTCGGAGTCCAGCAGGTACTGGTGGAGGTCGGCCGCGGCCTGCCCGTACTTGCGCGCCTCGAGCAGCTCGAGCAGCCCCCGGTTGCGCGCGACGTACGACGCATGCAGGTCGCGCGGCTTCGCGATCACGTGGAACATCAGCCGCAACTCGGCAAGCAACCGGCCGGCGATGGCGTCCAGCCGGGCGCTGTCGGCGAGCCCAACGAGGTCTTCGTGAAAGCGCATGTTCGCCGTAGCCACAGCCTGCCAGCGGTCGGCGAGCGCGGCCGCCTCGGCCGCCTCGACATCATCCTGCAGCGGCTCGAGCCGACCGGCCGGCAGTTCCGGGTCGCGCTCGGCCAACCCACGCACGACGTCCACTTCGAGCACTCGGCGCAGCCGATACAGGTCCACCACGTCATGCTCGTCCAGCTCCGGAACGAACACCCCACGGTGCAGCTTGTAGACGAGCAGCCCTTCGTGGGTGAGCAGCCGGAAGGCCTCACGCAACGTGTTCCGGCTGACCTCCAGCACCTCGGTCAGCTCGACCTCGGACAGCTGCGCCCCCGGCGGCAACGCCCCCTCGGTGATGCTGCGGCGCAGGATGTCGGCGGCCCGCTCGGCGGAACTGCTGCGATCCAGCCGCGCGACATCAGCCGCGACTCCCTGCAGCCACGCCTGCCGGCCCTCGTCATCGTCGCGCAGACCCGTGCTCACCTTCGCATCATCGCGCACGGAGACACCCGGGGAAAGTTTGGTCGGATCACCCCCTTGCAGGATTGTTGAACAATATCTAGCCTCAGAGAACGTCCAGCGTTGCGGCGGTCCGGGAAGGCGGGAGCGAATGGCGCGGAAGTGGGAGTTCTGGATCGACCGCGGTGGCACCTTCACCGACGTCGTTGCCCGACGGCCGGACGGGTCCCTGGTGACGTACAAACTGCTGTCCGAGAATCCCGGGCGATACCAGGACGCCGCCGTCGAGGGCATCCGCCGGCTGCTCGAGGTACCGGCCGGCGAGCGGATCCCGGCCGAGCGGATCGACGTCGTCAAGATGGGCACCACGGTGGCCACCAACGCGCTGCTCGAGCGCAAGGGTGAATCCACCGTGCTCGTCATCACCAAAGGCTTCCGCGACGCGCTGCGAATCGCCTATCAGAACCGCCCGCGGATCTTCGCCCGCGAGATCGTGCTGCCTGAGCTGGTCTACTCGACCGTGATCGAGGCTGATGAGCGGCTGGCTGCCGACGGCAAGGTCCTCGTCCCGCTCGATGAGAGGGCCGTTGCCGATGACCTGCAGCGGGCCTACCACGACGGCCTGCGATCCGTCGCCGTGGTATCTCTGCACGGCTATCGCTACCCGCGGCACGAGGCCGTGGTCGGCGACATCGCCCGCCGGATCGGCTTCACCCAGATCTCGCTGTCGCACGAATGCAGTCCGCTGATGAAGGTGGTCTCGAGGGGCGACACGACCGTGGTCGACGCCTACCTCTCCCCGATCCTGCGCCGGTACGTCGATCAGGTCGCGGCCGAACTGGACGGTGTCAGGCTGATGTTCATGCAGTCCAGCGGCGGGCTCGCGGAGGCACATGCGTTCCGGGGGAAGGACGCGATCCTCTCCGGCCCGGCAGGCGGCGTGGTGGGGATGGCCCGGACCACCACCGCCGTCGGCTTCAACCGGGTGATCGGCTTCGACATGGGCGGCACGTCCACCGATGTGTCGCACTTCGCCGGCGAGTTCGAGCGGGAGCTCGAGACGCTGGTCGCCGGAGTGCGGATGCGCGCGCCGATGATGAGCATCCACACAGTGGCGGCCGGCGGCGGCTCGATCCTGCACTACGACGGGAGCCGTTACCGGGTCGGTCCAGGCTCTGCCGGCGCAGATCCGGGTCCCGCGTCGTACCGCCGGGGAGGTCCGCTCACGGTCACCGACGCGAATGTGATGCTCGGCCGGGTGCAGCCGGACTTCTTCCCAGCGGTCTTCGGCGAGAACGGCGACGAGCGACTCGACGCGGGAGTCGTCCGGCTGATGTTCGGGGAGCTGGCCGAGGCGATCGGGGACGGACGGACCCCGGAGGAGGTCGCGGAAGGCTTCGCCGGCATCGCCGTCGCGAACATGGCGAACGCGATCAAGAAGATCTCGGTGCAACGCGGGTACGACGTCACCCGGTACGTGCTGGCGACCTTCGGCGGGGCGGGTGGCCAGCATGCCTGCGCGGTCGCCGACGCGCTGGGCATGACACAGGTGCTGATCCACCCACTCGCCGGCGTACTCTCGGCGTACGGCATGGGTGTCGCCGATGTCGCCGCCCTGCGCGAGCGGGCGGTCGAGGCGACGCTGAGCTACGAAGTGCTCCCCGAACTCGCGCGGATCCTCGACGAACTCACCGACGATGCAGGGCACGAGCTCGAGGGCGAAGGCATCCCGGCCGATCGAATCAGGGCGATCCGCCGGGCGCTGCTGCGCTACGACGGCACCGACACCGCGGTCGCGGTGTCGGTCGGCGACGTGGACGAGATGGTGGCGGAGTTCGAGGCCAGCTATCGGCGGCGGTTCTCCTTCCTCATGCCGGGCCGGCCGATCGTCGTCGAAGCCGTGTCACTCGAACTGCTGGGCGCCGCCGGATCCGGCGAGGACAACTGGATCCGCCAGGACCGTCGCGGCGACGAGCTCCGAGCTATGGCGAGGGTGCCGATGTTCTCAGCCGGTGCGTGGGTCGACGTCGACCTCTACCAACGCGATGACGTCGTCCCCGGCGACCGGGTGGACGGACCGGCGATCGTCGCCGAGGCCAACGCGACGACTGTTGTCGAAGCCGGCTGGCGGGCCGAGGTGCACGAACTCGGTCACCTGCTGCTCAGCAGGGTCGCGGCACGGCCGGCTCAGCAGGACATCGGGACCGAAGTCGACCCCGTGATGCTGGAGATCTTCAACAACCTGTTCATGTCGATCGCCGAGCAGATGGGCGTGCGACTGCAAAGCACCTCGCAGTCGGTGAACATCAAGGAGCGGCTGGACTTCTCCTGCGCGCTGTTCGATGCCGAAGGCCACCTGATCGCGAACGCGCCGCACATCCCGGTCCACCTCGGCTCGATGGGCGAGAGCATCAAGATGGTGATCGCCGGGAACCCCGGCCGGATGGCGCCGGGCGATACGTACGTCCTGAACAACCCCTATCGCGGTGGCACCCACCTGCCCGACATCACCGTGGTGACCCCTGTCTTCGACCGGACCGGGAAGGACATCTTGTTCTATGTCGCGTCTCGCGGTCACCACGCGGAGATCGGCGGCATCACCCCCGGTTCGATGCCGGCGAACAGCACCAGGATCGAGGAAGAAGGGGTGCTGATCGACAACTGGCTACTGGTCTCCGGCGGCGAGCTGCGGGAGCGTGAAACGGTCGACCTGCTCCGGTCCGCGCTGCATCCCTCCCGCAACCCCGACACGAACATCGCCGATCTGCGTGCTCAGGTTGCCGCCAACGAGAAGGGAGTCGAGGAGCTGCTGGCGATGGTCGACCACTTCGGTCTCGACGTCGTCTCGGCGTACATGGAACACGTACGGCGCAACGCGGCCGAGGCAGTGCAACGGGTCATTCCGACACTCCGTGACGGAAGCTACAGCTACGAGCTCGACTCGGGCGCACGGATCGAGGTCGCGGTCCGCGTGGACGCCGCCGCCCGGACGGCGGAGATCGACTTCACCGGCACCTCCGCGCAACAGGCCGGCAACGGCAATGCACCGTCGTCGGTGGTGATGGCGGCTGTGCTGTACGTCTTCCGCACACTCGTGGATGACGAGATCACGCTGAACTCGGGCTGTCTGGAGCCGTTGCGGGTGATCATCCCGCCGGGAACGATGCTGTCACCGGAGTACCCCGCAGCGGTTGCTGCCGGCAACGTCGAGGTCTCGCAGGCAGTCACCGGCGCCCTGTACGCCGCCCTCGGAGTCCAAGCGGAGGGCTCGGGAACGATGAACAATGTGACGTTCGGGAACGACCGGCACCAGTACTACGAGACCGTCGCGAGCGGCGCCGGCGCGGGTGAAGGCTTCGCGGGCGCCGATGTCGTGCAGACCCACATGACGAACTCGCGGCTGACAGATCCGGAAGTGCTCGAGTGGCGTTATCCGGTTCAGCTCGACAGCTTCGAGATTCGCGAAGGCAGCGGCGGTGCGGGCCGCTGGCGGGGCGGCAACGGTGCCCGCCGGCGGATACGATTCCTGGAGCCGATGACCGTGAGCACACTGGCCAGCCACCGCCGCGTGCCGCCGTACGGCATGGCTGGTGGCCTGCCCGGTGACCTCGGCCGCCAGTGGATCGAGCGCGCGGACGGCTCCGTCACAGCGATGGCCGGCAACGACTCCCTCCCCGTGGCCGCCGGAGACGTACTCGTCCTCGAGACCCCCGGCGGTGGTGGCTACGGCTTGCCTCGCTGATCAGAGTGGGACGATGCGGGCTCTGAGGAGGCAGAACTCGTTGCCTTCGGGGTCTTGGAGGACGTGCCAGTGTTCTTCGCCGGTTTGGCCGATATCGGCGGGGCGGGCGCCCAGGGCGAGGAGGCGTTCGAGCTCGGCGTCCTGGTCGCGGTCGGTGGGGTTGACGTCGATGTGCAGCCTGGTCTTCCCCGGCTCCGGCTCGTCGCGGTAGCTGAGGATGACCGTCGGCTGCGGACCGCCGAACCCTTCGCGCGGCCCGATCTCCACCATGCCTTCCTCGCGATCGAGTACGACGAAGTCCAGCACCTCGCACCAGAACTGCGCCAGCACCTCGGGATCGCGGCAACCGAGAACGAGCTCACCGATACGACATGCCATGCACAACACCTGCTCTCAGTCCGGAAAGCCACCCGCGACCGTAGCCGACGAACCGAGCACGAGCGACTGAATTCATCGCCGCCCACACGGGCCTACATACCTGCCCGCAGCGTGTCTGTGCGGTGTCAGGGTGGTGTCAGTCCGGACCTGGATGGTTGCTCCATCACGACAACAACCCAAGGAGCACACACCATGTCCATCACCCTGAACGACCAGGACAAGACCACCCTCGCCACCGCCGCGCACGGCGCCGTCGCCCTGATCGCCGCCGCCGGCATCAAGTCGGCCGGCAAGATCGCCACCGCCGGATCCCTCGCGCTCGCCGCCGCGACCGGTCCGGTCGGGCACGCGCTCGCCGAGAAGCAGAAGGGCCTGAAGCTCAACGGCAAGTCGACCGCCGACATCGCCGACACCGTGCTGCCGGCCCTGACCGCCTCCATGACCCTGCTCGAGCAGCAGGACCCGGCCGAGGCCGGCAACTTCCGCAGTACCGTCCTCACCGCCGTCGAGGCCGGCGCCCGCGCCGAGCGCGGCGGTCCCGGCCCGGCTCTGACCGAGATGACCCGCAAGATCACCGAAGCCCTCGACGCCGCCTGACGGCTTCCCGATCCGCCGTCGTCATGACCCGCCTGCTACCTGCCGTCGACCACCGCGAAGGAATCGGGGTGGTCGACGGCAGCAGGCGTCAGACGCGGATCCAGTCGGTACAGGCGTCGGGGCCGGTGCCGTGGTTGGTGTTCTCGCACAGCTTCATGTAGATGGCGCCGACCGGAAAGTGGGCGGTGTCGCAGCCGCTGTCGCCGCCGTCCCACTCGACGACCGGATCGCGGTTCGGTCCCTGGGTCCAGATCCCGTAGACCGCGTTGCCGTCGACCTCACGGTCGCAGACGCTACCGCTGCCGTGCGTCTCGCTCACCGTGATCAGGTCTCTCCCTTGGTACGCGTAGTTGTAGTGCGCCGCAGCGATCGGAGCCGTTGCCATGAGCAACGAGCCGGTGGCGACCAGAGCGGCGGCGCCGACGGCCAGGTGGCGGATCTTCTTCATGACTCTCCCGAGACGATGGTCTTGACTGACCCCAGCAGTCTCGGCACGCGTCCCCGCCCTGTCGTTGCCGCAGCGTGCACACCTCTTGCCTGACAGCGCAACGCGCCCGCGGCCGAAAATTGTCGGTGGCTGCCGGTAGCGTTCGGGGTACGAAGAGAGATCGGGGGCGAATGAGCGAGGCACAGCGATCCAGGGCTGATCAGGAGCCGCCTGGCCGGTACGACGAGGAGACGGCCGACGCGCTCGAGACCGTCATCATCACCGCGGTGGTGACGGCGGCCGTGGTGCCGTTCGTGCAAACCCTTGTACAGAAGGCGGCAGAGGATTCGTACGACGCGGTCCGCAGTCTGCTCCGCCGTCGGTTCCGCGAGGCGCGCGTGGCGAGCACGGAGCCGGCCGGTCCGGTGCGGCCACTGCTGGTGGTGAAGAACGACGACCCCGGCCTCGACGTGAACCTCTACGCCCAGCCCGACATGGACGACGCCGCGATCCGGGCGTTGGCGGAGCTGGATCTGAGTGCGGCGACGCATGGCCGGCCGAAGAAGCTCCGGGTCTACTGGGACGCGCAGGCCGGCCGCTGGCAGATCGACGGAGACTGACGACGAGGAGAAGCCTGTGCTGGTCGGAGCGATGTCCGAGGACTGCTATCACTGCGTCGCCTACCGGGACATGGCGAGCCGGGATGAGCTCGGCGACTTCATGAAGAGCGTCAAAGGCTCCGTGTGCCCGTTCTGCCGGGTGCGGACGCAGAGCTTCTGGCTCGTGATGGACTCCGCCGACGTCAACGCGATCAGGTCGGGCAACCTCCCGGCGTCCGACCCAGCCGGAGTGGGATTCGAGCGATTCGGTACGCCGAGTCCGGCAGCGGCCGGGCAGTCGTCGGCAGCCGCGAAGATCCTCCGCGCGCAGGTGTCCGGAGCCGCGGAACGTCAACGACTGGCAATGCTCGAGAAGATCGGCGATCTCTACCGGGCCGAGTTCGCGTTCCGCGGCGGCGAGGAGGCACTGGAAGCAGGCGACCGGGCGAAGGCGATCACGGCGTTCACCATCTGCGCCGGCACCGGCAAGCCGGAAGCGCACCGCGCGGCCTTCCGGCTCGGCGACCTGGCCACCGAGGACGGCCGGAGCACGGACGCGCTCAGGTGGTACCGGCGTACGGCGGAGTCGGACGAACCCGAGATTCGGGCGGTCGGCTTCCTCTATCTGGGCATCGCCCTGCACCGAACCAGCCAGTGGGAAGACGCGCTCGCCGCCTTCCGATCAGCCGTCGCCTGCGGCCCGACCACGGCTCACGGCCTCGCCGCCCACCGGATCGGTCAGGTCCTCGCAGACCTCGGCCGACGCTCGGAGGCGAAGGCCGCGTACGGCGTCGCGGTCGGTCTCGAGGCACCTGGATCGGCCGAAGCCGCGCTGGCTCTGGGCGCGCTCGAAGACGAGGACGGCAACTGGGACGCTGCCCGCAAGTTCGCGGAGTACGCCTACAAATCCAACGAGGAGCACGTCAAGCAGACGGCAGCCTTCAACCTGGCGCGGTACTGGGAGCAACGCGGCAGACGGTCGAAGGCCCGCAAGTACTACGAGATCGCCGCGCGGGGAGCCGACAGCGGACTGGCCGCTCGGGCGGCGGCGATCGTCAGAGCGAGCAGATGACGACCGCGATCGAGCAGGAGTACCGCGACCTCCTGCTGCGCGAGGGTTTCGGTCAACTGCTCGAACCACCAAGTCGTGCGGACGTTCGGCAGTTCGTCGAGCAGCTGTCGACGGCCGAACGGGAGTTCCTGCGCGAGCTCGTCGACGAATACCTCGCGGACGACTACGTCGCGCAGTACGAGAATCCGTACGACGCCCTGCACGAGCAACTCCGGAACACCTTGCGCGCGAGCGGCCTCCAGGTACCGGACGCCGTGTACGTCGGCGAGTATCCGCATCATGCGTACAACGCGCAGGCACGGCGGGCGCGCAACGGCACCTTGATCCTGCTCAACACCGGGCTGCGGACGCTGCTCGATCGCGTCGCGGTCGTGCTGAGCGCATCGCTCCTCACCGTCGACCCGGACGACAGCCGGCGGACGGAGCAACCGACGGTCGAGCAGAATCGGCTGCACGAACGGGCCCGGGTCATGCTCGCGGAGTCGGTGGTCTCGTACATTTCGGGCGGAGCCGTCGACGCCCCGGCCCGGATCCGGCTGCCCATCACCGAGCGGCAGGCTTTCGGTTTCCTGATCATGCGGTCGGCCGAGAAGTTCACCGTCGGCCACGAATTCGGTCACCTGCTGGCCGGTCACCTGCACGCACCGCCGGGTGCCGGTGTCAGCCGCGAGCACGAGGCCGACGAGTTGGCCACCCTGCTTCTGCTGCGCGAGTTCGCCCCGGCGACGCCGTTCCTGACCAAGGCCATCACGGCCGCCGGCCCGTTCCTCTTCCTCGCCGTCGATCACCTGGTTCGGCGGGTGCAGCGTGAGGTGTTCGACCTTCCGCCGGCGCTGCTGCGTCGTACCCATCCACCGTCCGACCAGCGCGCCGCCGTACTGCGTGGCTTCTTCGTCGACCACGAAGGGCCGAAGGTGCTCCAGATCGCCGACGCCTGCGTCAGTTGGCTGTCCGGGCTGGAGCCCGAGATCATCGCCACTGCGCGGCGCCTGCTCCGGCCAGCCTGATTCAGCCGGTGGCGCGGAAGCGGCGGAGGTAGGTGCTCGGGGTGGTGTTGAGATGGCGGGCGAAGGCGCGGCGGAGGGTTTCGTCGCTGCCCAGTCCGCTGAGGCGGGCGGCTGCTGTGATGCTGTGACCGTCGAGGAGGAGTTGTTGAGCGCGGTCGAGGCGTACGCGTTCGACCCAGCGGCCCGGGGTCGTCTGCAACTCGCTCTGGAAGAGGCGGGTCAGATGCCGCGGGCTGAGCGCCGCTGACGCGGCCATCGCGGACAGGCTGTGGTCAGCAGCCGGATCGGCGACAACGGTGGCGGTCACCGCGCGGAGTGGATCGCTGCGCACCGGTGGTGTCGCGAGGGCCGCGGAGAACTGCGACTGACCACCCGGCCGCTGCATGAAGACGACCAACTCCCGCGCGATCTCGCGCGCCACCTCGGCGCCGTGGTCGGCCTCGACCAACGCGAGCGTCAGGTCGATCCCGGCACTGATCCCCGCCGAGGTCACGTACTTCCCGGACGCGATGTGCAACGCGTCGGGCTCAACCTGTACGGCGGGATAGCGTCGCGCGAGCGCCTGGGCGTGCCGCCAGTGGGTGGTCGCCCGACATCCGTCGAGCAGGCCGAGCGCCGCCAGCACGAATGCGCCGGTACAGACCGAAGCGACCCGGTCGGCGCGGTCCGCGAGGGCGCCGACTGCCATCAGGAGTTCGTCGGGGACGCGGTCGACCAGGTGATCGGCACCGGCGATGAGCACGGTGTCGAACGGCCCAGCTTCGGCCGCCGCGATCGTGCCGGCCAACGTGACGCCCGACGAGGTCGGAACGCCTCCACCGCGAGGTGACACCAGGACCGGGTCGTAGCGCCGACCGCCCCGATTCGCCTGGTGCAGGACCTCGAGCGGACCACTGACGTCGAGCAACGTCACGTCGTCGAACGCCACCAGGGCGATCCGGCGTGTCCGGATCTGTGGTTCATGTGGCGTGATGGACATGGCACCAGCGTAACCGCGCCCGCGAGGCTTGGGGCAACCACGAGAGAGGAAGCACAATGAGCGAGGAGATCGCCGGGGTCGAGATCCCGGACAGCGTTCTGGTCAAGGAAGCGACCGAGTTGGTGCGCGACGCGGCTTCACCGCTGCTGTTCGACCACTCGCGGCGGGTGTTCCTGTTCGGCGCGTTGCGCGGCCAGCAGCAGGGGCTCGCGTTCGACCCGGAGTTGCTGTACGTCGGCGCGATGTTCCACGACCTCGGGTTGACCGAGCCATTCCGCCGTACCGACCAACGGTTCGAGATCGACGGTGCCGACGAGGCCCGGAAGTTCCTGCATGCGCACGGGGTGACCGGGATGCTGGCCGACCGGGTGTGGACCGCGATCGCCCTGCACACGACACCCGAGATCCCGCTGCACATGGCGCCCGAGATCGCGCTGGTCACCCGCGGAGTCGAACTGGACGTCCTCGGCATCGGGTACGACGCCGTCACCGCCGAGCAACGCGCAGAGATCGTCGCCGCGCACCCCCGCCCAGACTTCAAGAACCGCATCCTGGCCGCCTTCACCACCGGCACCCAAGACCGCCCATCCACAACTTTCGGCAACGTAAAGTCCGACGTCCTCGCCCACTACCTCCCAGGCTTCCAGCCCACAGACTTCGTCGAGGTAATCAAGAACTCGAGCTGGCCCGAGTAGCCCCCCGCGGGTCGTCAGCGGTTTAGTTTGGTTTTCCAGTCGGTGGGGACGTTGCCGCCGGGGACTGGCTGGTTTTCGGGGCGGGAGTCGGGCGGAGCGAGGGCCGGGCCGTCGTAGTACTGGGACTCGCCGTAGTGCCAGAACCAGTCCTCGCCCGGCTCGAAGCTCTGGACGATCTGGTGGCCGCTCTCCCGGGCGTGCGCGGACGCGTGCTGGGCGGGCGACGAGTCACAGCAGGCCACGTGCCCGCACTGCGCGCACCGGCGAAGGTGGAACCACCAGCCGCCGATCTCCAGGCAATCCCCGCATCCGGTCCCACTGGGCGGCACAGTGCTGTCGATCCCCGGTGTCTGCGTCATGCCGTCATCCTTACCTGCTTCCCACCCGCGGACAAGCACCGCCCGCCGGGTCAGAGCACGAAGCCGGCGGGGAAGGGGTCGTCGGGATCCAGCAGGTACTGCCCCATCCCGGTGATCCAGGCCCGGCCACGAACGGTCGGTACGACGCCAGGCCGATCGCCGACCGTGGTTGCCTCCAACAAACGGCCGGTGAACGACGTCCCGATGAAGGACTCGTTGACGAAGTCCACCCCCAACTCGAGCTCACCACGCGCGTGCAACTGAGCCATCCGCGCGCACGTCCCCGTCCCACACGGAGACCGGTCGAACCACCCCGGATGGATCGCCATCGCGTTACGCGAGTGGCTCCCGTTCTGCCCCGGCGCGGTGAACTGGACGTGCTTGCAACTGTGAATCCCCGGGTCCAGCGGATGCACCGGCCGGTCGGTGGCGTTGATCGCGGCCATGATGTCCAGCCCGGCCTTCAGGATCCGGTCCTTCTCGGCCCGGTCGAACGGGATGCCGAGCTGCTCCAGCGGCAGGATCGCGTAGAAGTTCCCGCCGTACGCCAGGTCATACGTGACCGTGCCGAAGCCGGGAACGTCCACCGATGCGTCGAGGGCATGACTGTACGCCGGGACGTTCTGCAACGTCACGTGCTCCGCCCGGCCGTTGCTCACGGCAACGTCCACCACGACCAGCCCGGCCGGAGTGTCCAGCCGGACCTTGGTCACCGGCTCCGTCACCTCGACCATGCCCGACTCGACCAGGACCGTGGCGACGCCGATGGTGCCGTGGCCGCACATCGGCAGGCACCCGGACACCTCGATGTAGAGCACACCCCAGTCCGCGTCGGAGCGGGTCGGCGGCTGCAGGATGGCGCCGCTCATCGCCGAGTGACCGCGCGGCTCGTTCATCAGGAACAGCCGCAGGTCGTCCATATGCTTGACGAAGTACTCGCGCCGCTCGGCCATTGTCGTACCGGGGATGACGCCGACGCCGCCGGTGACGACGCGGGTCGGCATCCCCTCGGTGTGCGAGTCGATCGCGGTGATCGTCCGGACGGACCTCATCGCAAACTCTCCACTGCCTTCTTCATGTCCTGCTCCAACTGGGCGACGTGCTCGGGCACCAGCGGTCCCCGCGGCGGGCGGCACGGGCCGCCGTACCGGCCGACGTAGTCCATGCCGTACTTGATCGCCTGGACGAACTCGACCCGCGAGTCCCACCGGAACGCGGCCACGAGCGGCTCGTAGAGCGCCCGCGCCTCCTCCAGCTTGCCCTGTACGGCGAGGTCGTACAAACGGACCGACTCCTTCGGGAACACGTTCGGGAACCCGGCGAACCAGCCGGTCGCGCCCATCAGCAGCGCCTCCAGGGTGAGGTCGTCGGCGCCGGCGATGACGGCCAGGTCCGGGGCCAACTCGCGGATCTCCAGGATCCGGCGGACGTCGCCGGAGAACTCCTTCACCGCGACGATGTTGTCGAGCTGCGCGATCTCGGCCAGCAGGTCCGGGGTCAGGTCGACCTTGGTGTCGATCGGGTTGTTGTAGACCATCACTGGCAGCCCGGCCTTGGCGACCTCGCTGAAGTGATAGATCACCTCGCCGCGGTTCGCCCGGTACATCGTCGGCGGCAGGCACAGTACGCCGTCCGCGCCGTCCTCGGCCGCCTTCTCGGCCCACGCGCGGGCCTGGTGCGCGCCGACGCCGTGTACGCCGACGACCACCACACCGTCGTCGCCGACGGCCTCGATCGCGGTCCTGGCGACGGCCCGGCGCTCGTCGTCGGTCAGCGACGAGTACTCCCCCAGCGAGCCGTTCGGGCCGACGCCGCGGCAGCCGTTGTCCACCAACCAGCGGCAGTGCTCGGCGAACTTGTCCAGGTCCGGCCGCAACCCGGCGGGCGCGTTCGCGTCCTCGGCGTACGGCAGTGCGGTGGCGACGATGACGCCGTCCAGCTTCTCGGTCACAGCTCCTCCTCGGTCGGCCCGACCTGGGCCTCGGCCAGATCGCGTAGCCGGACGGGCACGGCGATCGGTCGTTTCATTGATGGATGGGGTACGTCGTTCGGCCCGGCCAGCTCGGCGACGGTCCGGGAACAGACCCGCCCCTGGCACAGCCCCAGGCCGGCGCGGCTGGTCAGCTTCAACGCCCGCCCGTCGGCCACACCCCGCTCGACGACAGCCCCTTCGATGTCGCCCCGCGTCACTTCTTCACACCGGCAGACCACGGTCTCCGGTCCACTCCACTCCCGCCAGCCGTCCCGCACCGGATACGCCTTCGCCAGCGCAGCCGCGAACCGCCGGCCCCGGCCCACCTGCTTCCGTGCGTCCGCCGACTTTGTGCACGAGATCCGCACCTCGGGCGCTGTTTTCTGCGGAAACGGTGCACAAAGTGGGGTTGTGCCAGCCTGGGCGGCGGCGAGTGCGGCGGCAGTCCCGGCGACCTGGCCTTCGGCTGCGGCCAGGTCGGCGCCGCCGATGCCGGTCAGCTCCCCGGCGGCGAAGACGCCTCGGGTGGTGGTCTGCTGGTCCGCGTCTACGACGACGGCTGGTCCGCCGTCCGGTCCGGTGGTCAGCTCGCAGCGGGCGGACACCGCCAGCTCCAGCTGCGCCGTGAAGCCGAAGCCGAGGCAGACCGCGTCGACAGTTATCCGGCGCTCGGTCCCGGAGATCGGACTCCAGTCGTCGTTCACCCGCGCGATCGTGACCGCCTCGACGCGGTCGCCTCCGTGTGCGGCGGTGACCGTCCAGCCGTGCTTCAGCGGGATGCGGTGGCGAGCCAGCATGGCGCCGTACCCGACCGCCTCCCGAAGCTTGCTGGTAGCAACCAATGGGTCAGTTGCCCAGCCCTTGCGGACGGTGCGGATGCTGTTGGCCTCGAGCAGGGTGACGACCTCGGCGCCGACGCCGACCAGCGACTCGGCCACTGGGAGAAGGAATGGTCCGATGCCGGCGACCAGGACGCGCTTCCCGACGGCGACGCGTTGGCCCTTCGCGAGCGCCTGGGCCGCCCCGGCGCTGTAGACGCCGGGGAGATCCCAACCGGGGAAGGGAAGTACGCGGTCGTAGGCGCCGGTCGCGAGGACGATCGCCTTGGCCTCGATCGCGAACACCTCCCGGCCGACGCCGTCGGCCGGACCTCGCTGCACCCACAGCTTCTTCCCCTGCTCGAGCGCCCAGACCGAGGTCTCAGCCAAATGCGTAATCCGGGGATGCGCCGCCAACCGATCCCGCTTGGCCACAAACGCCTTCCACCCATGCTGAAACAGCTCGGGCCGCTCCCCCGCAACCCCCACCTGCCGATTGAACTGGCCACCCACACCTGGCGCACTATCAACCAGCAGGACCTCCACCCCCGCATCAGCAGCAGCCAAAGCGGCAGCAATCCCAGCCGGCCCACCCCCGACCACGGCAACATCAACCACCTTCGGTGGGGTGGTGGTGATGCGCTGCACCGCAGGGCCGGGTTGCTCGGCGGCGGCCGGAGTAGGCCGGCCGGCCTGCTCCTTCTGCCCGGAGGGCCGAGGTAGTACCGCGCCCTGTTGGGTGCTGACTTCGTCGCCGTCGCGGATGACTCTTTGGCAGGCTCGGACGTCGGGGGTGCCGTTGACTACTACCAGGCAGTCGTGGCAGGCGCCGATGCCGCAGAAGACGCCTCGGGGGCGGGCGTGGTGGCGGGTGGTGCGCCAGGAGGTTTGGCCGTTGGTGAGGAGTACGGCGGCCACCGTCTGGCCGGGCGACGCCTCGACGGGGCGGCCGTTCACGGTGATCTTCATGAGGTGAGCACCGCCGGGCGGTCGACGCGGAACGGATCCGCGGTGAGGTGTGGAGTGAGGCCGAGGAAGAGCTCGGTGATGAGGCGACCGGTGGAGGCGGCCAGGCCGATGCCGGCGCCCTCGTGGCCGGTTGCGTGCCAGAGCCCGGCGATCCGCGGGTCGGCCCCGATGATCGGCAGGTGATCAGGTGCGTACGGCCGGAAACCGCCGTACGTCCGCATCACCGGCACATCCCCCAGGAACGGGAACAGCCCGACCGCCTTCCGCGCCAGCTCCCGCAGCACCTGCACCCGGACGGAATCGTCGAACCCGATCCGCTCCCGGCTCGACCCGATCAGCACGGTCCCGGCGCGCGTCGACTCCACCACCGTCGACGTCTGCAGGTCGGCGTCCCCGCTGCCGACCGCGCCGACGTAGTCCGCGTCGTACACCTTGTGCCGCACGCACTCCGGCAGCGGCGCGGTCACGAGGATCATTCCGCGCCGAGGCAGCACCTGAATCGGCGCACCGGCAGCGGCAGCAAAGGCGCCCGCCCAAGGCCCGCACGCGTTCAGCACCGCACCACAAGCGATCTCACCGTCAGACGTCGAGAGACCAACAACTCGCCCCGCAGCCGTCCGCACCCCCAGCGCATCCACCCCTGACCGCACCGAACTGCCGCGATCCCGTACGGCGGTCAGCAAGGCAGTCGCCGCAAGCACCGGCTGGAGCTGCGCGTCATCGGGATAGTGCACCCCGATCGTCACGTTGCGCGTCAGCAGCGGCTCGAGCTCGAGCACCTCCGCCGGAGTGATCACCCGCGCGTCGACACCGGCCGCCTGCTGCTTGGCCGCGAACTCCTTCAGCGGCCCCGGATCGGTCGTCGCCACGACGACCCCACCCTTGGACTCCCACTCCACGTCCGCGACCCGCTCCGGCAACCGAGCGAGTACGGCGCCCCACTCGGAGCGCGACGCGACCGCCAACTCGAGCTCGGGTCCGGGCTCCTTGTCCGACACGAGCACGTTGCCCTCGCCGGACGCCGTCGTACCGGCGGCCACGGCGTCGCGGTCGACCACGACGACCTTCACGCCGGCCGCGGTCAGCGCCTCCGCGCAGGCCGCGCCGACGATTCCAGCGCCCACGACAGCCACGTCGGCCGTCGTAGTTCCAGGCATCGCAGCATCTCCTCGCCGTTCAGTAAAATGAACGATACGGCGGGAGGCCCACTGCGGTCAACGGTCACTCGGGCAGATGCGGGCTGCCAGGCGTGACCGGGTGAGCGTCAGGCGGGTACTCGAGCAGCAGGACCGACCGCACCGGCCCGTCCAGCGCCTCGTACTCATGCGGTCCACCGGCCCGGAACGCCAGGTAATCGCCCTCGCCCAGCTCCTCGGTCCGCCCCCGCGAAGTGACTCGCAAACGACCGCTGAGCACAATGTGGTGCTCGGTCCCGGGATGCCCGGCCGAATGCTGGACGGCGCCGGCTCGGACCTCCTGGTTGTAGATCTCGAGCAGTCCACCCGGGTGCTCCAGCCGGCGCAGCATCCGCAGGTCGATCGCCTCACCGGACAGCACGTCGATGTCCGCGGACCGCACCAGCACGAGGTCCGCGCTCGGCGCCTCACTCAGCAACGCCGACACCGGTACGCCGAGAGCGTTCGACAGACTGAACACCGTCTCGATCGTCGGGTTGCCCGCCCCGGACTCCAGCTGCGACAGCGTCCCCTTCGCGATCCCGGACCGCCGGGCCAGCTCGGACAGCGAGATCCCCTGCTCGTCCCGCCGCGCCCGCAGATTCGCCCCGAGCAACCGTCCCGCACCCATCGCCGCCACACCCGGAGGATGCCATACCGGCCGGATCAGGGGATGATCCGCCGTCGTCGCAGCTCCGCGAAGATCCCGTAGAACATCTCGTCGGTGGCGACGTACTCGTGGAAACCGGCCCGGCGGGACTTGGAGGAGTCGGCGAAGAAGTCGTAGTCCCAGCCGAACACGAAGTCCGCGAACGGCCACGAGGAGACCTCCGCGTACGACGTCGCCGCCAAACCGTGCGCCGACTGCAGCTCCTTCCACATCGGCTCCTTGTCGGCCATCACGTCCTGCAGGGACATCTGCAGCGGCGGCGCGACCTCGAGCCCGAACCAGCCGGCCAGCTTCGGCCACAGCTCGTTCCAGCGGAACAGGTCGCCGTTCGTGATGTTGAACGCCTGGTTCGCCGCCGCCGGCGCGGTCGCCGCCCACACCGTTGCCTTGGCCAACAACCCGGCATCGGTCAGCTCGAGCAGGGCGTCGTACGCCCCCGGCCTGCCCGGGAACCGCAGCGGTACGCCGAGCTCCTTCGACATCGACGCGTAGACGGCGATGGCGACGGCCAGGTTCATCGGGTTGCCGAGCGCGACACCGCCGACGACGGACGGGCGCAACGCCGACCAGGTCCAGGACTTGCCCTGCTGCCGCTGCTCCAGGAACTGCTGCTGGTCCACGTTGAACTCCGGCGGCAGGTGCGGCGGGTCGTCCTCGCGAGCCGGTGTCTTGAACGGCCCGAGGTGCGCGCCGTACACCTTGTACCCCTGCATCAGGCTGACGTGCTGCAGCCCGCGAGCGACCGGCTCGATCGCCTCGACGACGTTGACCAGCATGGCGAGGTTCGGCGGCACGAGCTCGGCCCAGGTCGGGCGGTCCTGGTAGGCGACGTAGAACACGTGCGTCACGTCGGTGAGACCGGCTAGCTTGTCGCGGGTGTCGTCCGGGTCGAGCAGGTCGACGGCCACGTGCCGGACCCGAGGCCCGTCCACGCCGCCGCGGCGCGACAGGCCGATCACCCGCCAATCACCGAGCGACGCCAGGTGCTCGACCAGGTTCGTCCCGATCACCCCGCGCGCACCGACCACCAAAGCAACCTTGTCCATGATCCACAGCCTTGCTGACCTGGGATGATTAGTCCAAGGCATAGTTTTCACCGAAGCCATAAGCTGAGATCATGACGACTCTCCGGCAGCTCGAGTACCTGGTGACCGTGGTGGACCAGGGGTCGTTCACAAGGGCTGCCGAGCTTCTGCACGTGACGCAGCCGGCGTTGTCCCACCAGATCCGCACGCTGGAGCGATCCGCCGGCAGTCCGCTGCTCGAGCGGTTGCCGCGCGCCGTCCGGCTGACCCCGACCGGCCGCGCGATGATGCCGCACGCCAGGGCCGCGCTGGCCGATGCCGAACGCGCCCGCTGCGCAGCGCGCCAGGCCGCCGGGCTCGAGGTTGGAGAGCTGCAGATCGCGACGCTCTACTCGGTCACTCTCGGCGTCCTGCCCACTGCCCTGCGCCGGTGGCGACAGAGCCATCCCGACGTTGGCATCCGACTGTTCGAGCACCGCCACACCGACGAGCTGATCGAGGCGATGTACGCCGGCCAAGCGGACCTCGCCGTCGGTCCGGAGCCGGCGGGCTGGACAGGCAACACCTTCGCCCTCGGCACCGAGGAGCTCGTCGTCGCGGTCGCCGCCGACGACCCCGCGGCGCACGGCTCGACCGTCGCTCTGAAGGAGCTGGCCGACCGCGCCTGGGTGCATTACACACCGGGTCACGGCCTGGCCGACGTACTCGATCTTGCTTGTGCACAAGCCGGGTTCGACCCGCACGTCGCCGTACGCACGGAACAGACCGCAGCCGCACCAGGCCTCGCAGCGGCCGGTCTCGGTCCCGCGTTGGTCCCCGACAACATCCTGCCGACCGACTTCGACGGTCACGTCCTGCACCTCGATCCCCCGCTGCACCGCACCCTCACCGCCTACACCCGCGGCGAACCCGACCCCCTGGCGGCCGCGTTCATCAAGGTCCTTCAGTCCTGACCCCAGTTGGCGACGATTACGGCGATCGGAGGTAGGACGGCGGCGACGGCGCTCATGCCGATGGCGACTGGTACCGAGAACAGGCGGACGACGAACCAGGCCAGGCCGATCAGGACCAGACAGCTGCCCATCAGCCAGTAGTAGAGCTTGCGGTTGTCGTACCGCCGAGCCATCTCAGACCTTCAGCGACAACTTGCCCAGGGCGTCGACCAGCGGGGCCAACTCGGGGAGGTCGGCGGCCTTGTCCAGGGCGGCCGTCAGTACGGCGTCGTGCGTGGGCTGAGCCTGGTCGAGCAGGTCGCGGCCGGCCTCGGTGACCTCGGTGTAGATGCCACGCCGGTCCGTAGGGCACAGGTACCGCTGCAGCAGCTTGCGGTCCTCCAGCCGGTTCACCAGGCGGGTCGTCGCGGACTGGCTGAGCACGACCGCGTTCGACAGCTGGTTCATCCGCAGGTGGTAGTCGTCCTGCCGGGCGAGCACGTCGAGCACGCTGTACTCGCTCACCGACAGCCCATGCTGCTTCTGCAGCGCGCGCTCCAGCTCGTCCTCGATCCGGGCATGCAGAGCCGCCAGGGTTCGCCATCCCTGAGCGCGCGCCTCCGCAGCGTCGTCGGGCAGTCCCATCACGCCTCCACTTGAACTTTACGATTGCATGCGCGATCATAACGCTTATGCAATAGCCCGCGTCTGCAACTATCGCACACGCCGGTAACAGTCACCAGACTACATTCGAGGAGACAACCCGTCATGCCTGCAGCTCTGCTGGCGCTCGCCATCGGCGCGTTCGGGATCGGGACGACCGAGTTCGTCATCATGGGATTGCTGCCCGAGGTCGCGACCGACTTCGGCGTCAGCATCCCGTCCGCCGGCCTGCTGATCTCCGGCTACGCCCTCGGCGTCGTGGTCGGCGCCCCGCTGCTCACCGCGATCGGGTCGAAGGTGTCCCGCAAGACCGTCCTGGTCGCGCTGATGGGCGTGTTCATCGCCGGCAACCTGCTCTCGGCGGTCGCACCGACGTACGGCGTCCTGATGACCGGGCGGATCGTGGCCGCGCTGGCCCACGGCGCGTTCTTCGGCGTCGGCTCGGTCGTCGCGGCCTCGCTGGTCCCGAAGGCTCGCGAGGCCAGCGCGATCGCGCTGATGTTCACCGGGCTGACAGTCGCCAACGTCTTCGGCGTACCAGGAGGTACGGCGCTCGGCCAGCAGCTCGGCTGGCGATCGACCTTCTGGGCTGTCACTGCGCTCGGCGTGATCGGGCTGCTCGGCATCGTCTTCCTCGTCCCGCGGCAGAGCACCTCCGAAGGACCTGGCCTGCGCAGTGAGTTGGCCGTGTTCAAGAACCTGCAGGTGTGGCTGGCGCTGGCGATGACCGCACTCGGGTTCGCCGGCGTGTTCGCGTCGTTCACCTACATCGCGCCGATGATGACCGAGGTCGCGGGCTTCTCGTCCGGCGCGGTGACCTGGCTGCTGGTGCTGTTCGGCGGCGGCCTGGTGGTCGGCAACCTGCTCGGCGGCAAGGCGGCCGACCGGTCGCTGATGCCCAGTCTGTACGGGATCCTCGCGCTGCTGGCCGCCGTACTGGTCGCGTTTGTGTTCACCGCGCATGGGCACGTGACCTCAGCGGTGACGATCGCGGTGTTCGGGGCCGCCGGGTTCGCCACCGTGGCGCCGCTGCAGAAGCGGGTGATGGACAAGGCCGCGGGTGCGCCGGCGCTGGCGTCGGCCGCCAACATCGCCGCGTTCAACCTGGGGAACGCGATCGGTGCGTACCTCGGTGGGCTGACCATCGAGCACGGTCTCGGCTACACCGCGCCCAACTGGGTCGGCGCCGCACTCGCCGCCTCCGGCCTGGCCGTCGCGCTCGTCTCCGGGCTGCTGGACCGCCGCCGCCGTACCGCTGCCGTCGACCGGCCCGTTCTCACCACCGTCTGAAAGAAGAAGACTCATGAAGCTCAACAACGGCGTGGAGATGCCCCAGCTCGGGTACGGCGTCTTCCAGATCCCCGACGACGAGACGGCGACCGCCGTGACCACCGCACTCCAAGCCGGCTACCGCAGCATCGACACGGCCGCGGCGTACCAGAACGAGGCCGGCGTCGGCCAGGCACTGGTTGCTTCTGGCATCGAGCGGAGCGAGCTCTTCGTCACCACCAAGCTCTGGAACGCGGACCAGGGTTACGAGCGCACGCTGCGCGCCTTCGACCGGAGCCTGTCACTGCTCGGGCTGGACTACCTCGACCTCTACCTGATCCACTGGCCGACCCCGGCGCGGGACCTGTACGTCGACTCCTGGCGGGCGATGGAGAAGCTGTACGACGAGGGCCGGGTGCGCGCGATCGGTGTCTCCAACTTCCAGCCGGAGCACCTGGACCGGCTGGCGAAGTCCGCCGACATCGCACCGGCGGTGAACCAGGTCGAACTGCATCCCTACCTGCAGCAGGCCGACGTACGCGCGTACCACGACGACTTCGGCATCCGGACCGAGGCGTGGAGTCCGCTGGCGAAGGGCGGTTCACTGCTGGCCGAGCCGGTGATCGAGGCGCTGGCCAAGGAGCACGACCGCACCCCCGCGCAGATCGTCCTCCGCTGGCACCTCCAACTCGGCACCATCGTCATCCCCAAGTCCGTCGCCCCCGCCCGCATCGCCGAAAACCTGAACGTCTTCGACTTCAGCCTCACCCCTGAAGACCTCGACTCCCTGGCGACTCTCGACCGCAACGAGCGCACCGGCCCCAACCCCGACAACTTCAACGCCGTCTGACGGGCGATCCTCAGCTCTTCTTGGGTACGGCGATGACGACGGCGTTGCTGAGGTAGGCCGTACCGTCCCAGTCCTCGCAGGTGACCAGGACGAGGCGGCCGGGGACGCTTTGGCTGAAGAGTTGGGCGGCCTGCTTTGCCAACGTCTTCTTGCGGTACGTCGTGACCGACGAGACCACGTAGTTGAGCGTGCCGCGGCCGGTGGTCACCGCGACCGCGTCACCGGCGGCGAGCTCGTCGAGATCGTCGAACGCGCCGCCACCGTCGTGGACGGTGTGCCCGGTGATGATGGCCGAGCCCCTGGACGCGCCGGGCGCGGCGCCGTCGGACCACCAGCCGACGAGGCGTGGGTTGGCCGGCGGGATGAGGGTGCCGCCGTTGGCCCGGATGCTCAGCACCCGGGCGGAGATCCCCAGGCTCGGCACCGACACCCTGACCGGGTTGCCCGGCCGGGCAGGCGTCGTACTCCTGGTCTCCGGTGGCGGCGGCGACTTGCTCGGGCTCGTGCGCTTCGACGACGATCCCGTCGCTGACGGCCGTACCGACGACGGCGCCGGCGGTACGACGGACGTCGTACCAGCGACCGAGGTCGTCGGAGACGGCGAACCGGCCGCGGTCTGCGGCCGGTCGCTGTCACCCTTCAGCTGGATGTACCCGCCGGTGGCGAGTAGAGCAGCGCCGGCCGCCAGGGCCCCGATCGTCCACCACGACGAACGAGCGCGGCCCGGGCGGCGACGCTTTGCGGACATGTCAGGCAGAGTGCTGACCGCGCGTCTGCCGGGACTTCAGGACGCCGGCGAAGACCAGCACGCCACCGAGCATGAGCAGGGCGATACCCCACGCGCTCTGGCTGCCGGCGATCGCGGACACGCTCTGCAGCCCACCGGACTGACCCGCGTCGACCTCGGTCGGGATCGCGACCGTCGGAGTGCTGGTCGTGTCGGTCGGGCTCGTCGTCGGCGTCGCCGTGTCCGTCGGGCTCGTCGTCGGCGTCGGCGAGTCGCTCGGCGTGTCGGTCGGGGTCGGCGTCGGCGAGTCGCTCGGCGTGTCGGTCGGCGTCGGCGTCGGCGAGTCGCTCGGCGTGTCCGTCGGGGTCGGCGTCGGCGAGTCGGACGGCGTGTCCGTCGGCGTCGGCGTCGGCGAGTCCGTCGGCGTGTCGGTCGGGGTCGGCGTCGGCGAGTCCGTCGGCGAGTCCGTCGGCGTCGGGGTCGGCGTCGGCGTGGTGGTGACCTGCTTGACGCAGAAGGTCACGTGGCTGATGCCGTAGTACTTCCCGTTGTTCGAGTTCACCGGGGTGTGCAGTCCGGAGCCCGCGGTCGTACCGGCCGGCTGGTAGTTGTAGAAGTTGGCCGCCGGGCCACCCTTCATCAGCGCGCCGAGCACGACGCCGCCGGTGGCGGTGAAGCTGACCTGCTGGCCACCGGTCTGGTCACCGGGGTGGTCAGGGTCGTCGGCCGCCAGCGTGGTCGTGGACCAGGTGACGGTCACGCCGCCCGCGCTGGCCGAGCCCGGGTTCGGCGGGTCGAACTTGATCTCGGTCGAGCCCGGGATCACGTCCTCGCATTTCGGGTTGCCGTCGATGATCTCACCGCTCGCCGAGGCGGACGGAGCCATCGCGAGCGTGACGCCGCCGAGGACGAGTGCCAGCGCGCCGGCGCTGCCGAGCAACGCGACTGCGCGGGACCGCTTCGAACGCCCCTGTGCGTCCACCGATGTTTCGTTCACAATCTTCCCCATGTCTGAGGCCGGTCGTCCGACCGGCACGGTCGTCGGGTGGCCCACTGAGGCATTCCCCCAGCCGGACCAGGCGGTTGTTGCCCATCCGTCGAGAACCGGTCTGAAACCGGTGCGCCGATTCCCCCGAGCAGGCACGTGTTCCGTGTGCTCCGACCCACCCCCGCGGGACTTCGACCCACGGCATTCTGGGGCCCCGGCGAGGTGACGCGCAAGTAATCAGGGCCCGACTCGCCGTACGCCCCCCGAAACCGCAACCAAACCGTTTCCAATGGTTGCCCTGAGTAGTTGCCTTTCGCCACTAATACACCGTTTTAGTTCGTGAAACGTCGTATTCGCTATGCTCTGCCGGATGGCACGCGAGGCGGACCGGAAGACGGCGCTCGGATCGGTGTGGTTGCGAGCCGATCCGGAGGCGACGCGGGCGCCGTTGAGCCGCGACGACATCGTGCGTACGGCGGTCAAGGTGCTGGACCGGGACGGGCTGGAGTCGTTCTCGATGCGGCGGATGGCGGCCGAGCTCGGGACGGCCGCGACATCGGCGCTGTACTGGCGAGTCGCGAACAAGAACGACCTGCTCGAGCTCGCCGTCGACGAGGTGCTGGGCGAGGCATTGGTACCTGCTGAGCGTGGTGACTGGCGCGACCAGGTGACCGCTCTCGCGACGGCGGCGTACGAAGCCTTGTGGGCGCATCCGTGGGCGCCGCAGCTGCTGGCGTCGCATGCCGGGCTAGGCCCGAACTATCAGACGCTGGCCGAGCGGGTCCTGAACGTGCTGATCTCGGCCGGGTTCAAAGGCGTGCACCTGGACGCGGCGATGTCGGCGATCTTCCACTACCTGATCGGCGCGGCTGTGACCGATGCGGCGTGGACGGCGACCGTACGGCGAAGCGGCCTGACCGAGCGCGAGTGGGCATCGGCCGCGGGCGATCAGCTCGGGGTGGGGGCTGCGAGTCTGGCGGCGTACCTGAGCCGGGAGAACCTGGCCGGCCCGGAGGCCCGCTTCACCAGCGGGCTCCGGGCCGTCCTGGTCGGGTTGCGACCGCGGCAGCTGTCCTAGAGGTCGGCGAAGACGGACGCCGGGTTCTCGAAGGCGTCGGCGACGAAGCGGAGAAACGCGGCCGCGGTGCCGCCGTCGCAGACGCGGTGGTCGAAGACGAGCGACAACTGGGTGAGCTTGCGGATCGCGAGCTCACCGTTCACCACCCACGGGCGGTCGATGATCCGGCCGACGCCGAGGATCGCGACCTGCGGGTGGTTGATGATCGCCGCGCTGCCGTCCACGCCGAAGCTGCCGTAGTTGTTCAGCGTGAACGTCCCACAGGAGAGTTCGTACGGCGTCAGCCGGCCGGACCGGGCCGACTCCGTCAGCCGCTTGATCTCGGCGTCCAGGGCGCGGGTGGTCAGCCGGTGCGCGTTCTGGACGGCGGGTACGACGAGACCGCGGTCGGTCTGCGCGGCCAGGCCGAGGTTGATCCCGTCGTACTGGACCAGTTCCTCGCGCTCGGTGTCGACGAAACCGTTGAGCTCCGGGTACCTCTGCAGCCCGGCCACCACGAACCGCGCCATCAACGCCAGCAGGCCGGGCCCGGAATCCTTTGCCGACCGCAACGACTCCCGCAACTCGACCAGCGCGGTCGCATCCACGTCCACCCAGGTCGTCGCCTCCGGAATCTCCGCCCGGCTCCGACTCAACGTCGCCGCCACTGCCTTCCGGAACCCACTCATGGGCTCCCGCCGCAACTCCCCCAGCCCAGTCCGAGAGTCCTGCCCGGCCGGCTGGGTTTCGAACCGCCGCGCGATGACCTCCTCCACATCCCGCCGCACGATCAGACCGCCTTCGCCCGAGCCCACCAGACCCTTGAGATCCACCCCCGCGTCCCGAGCCATCCGCCGCACCAACGGCGAAACCACCAACGGGTTCTTCGGAGGGTTGTTGCCACTGGGCGGCACTGAACTTCCGGAAACCACCGGCCCGCGCGGCCGGCGACGCCGTCCCACCGCGGCACCGTCACCGGTCCCGTAGCCGATCAGCACGTTGCCGGAGCCGGCGCGTTCTTCCTGGCGGTATGCATCGCCGGCCGAGCCCGCCTTCGCCTCGCGGGGCGTGCCCGCGGCGGCTGCGGCGATGGTGATGAGGGGTTTGCCGACCGGGACGACGGTGCCTGGGTCTCCGTGGAGTTCTTCGACGGTGCCGGCGTACGGAGCGGGGAGTTCGACTACGGACTTGGCGGTTTCGACCTCGGCGACGGGGGTGTCGACGGTGATGATGTCGCCGACCTTGACCAGCCAGCGGACGATCTCGGCCTCGGTAAGGCCTTCGCCGAGGTCCGGAAGCAGGAAGGTGTTCACGAGTCCTCCCACTGCAGGTCGTCGACGGCGTCCAGGATCCGGTCCACGCCGGGCAGCTGGTACTTCTCCAGCTTCGGCGGCGGGTACGGGATGTCGAACCCGGTCACCCGCCGGATCGGCGCGGCCAGCGAGTGGAAGCACTGCTCGGTGATCCGGGCAACGATCTCCGACGACACACTGGCAAACCCACTGGCCTCCGCGACCACGACCGCCCGGCCGGTACGACGTACCGCATCAGCCACCGTCTCGTCGTCGAACGGCACGATCGACCGCAGATCCACCACCGTCAGCTGCCGCCCCTCGGCCGCGGCAACCTGAGCCGCCTCGAGCGCGATCGGCACCGTCGGGCCGTACGCGATCAACGTCGCGTCGGCGCCTTCCCGCCGTACGACGGCCGTCCCGATCCCCGGCTGGTCCTCGGTGAGGTCGACTTCCTCCTTGGCCCAGTAGAGCTTCTTCGGCTCCATGAACACCACCGGGTCCGGGAACTCGATTGCCCTACGCAACAAGGTGTACGCGTCCGCGACGGTGGCCGGCGCGACCACGGTGAGCCCAGGGGTGTGCGCGTAGTAGCTCTCGGACGAGTCGCAGTGGTGCTCGACGCCGCCGATCCCGCCGGCGTACGGCATCCGGATCACCATCGGCAGCGTGACCCGGCCGCGGGTGCGGTTCCGCATCTTGGCGACGTGCGAGACGATCTGCTCGAACGCGGGGTAGCCGAACGCGTCGAACTGCATCTCGACCACCGGCCGCATCCCGTTCATCGCCAGCCCGACCGCCATCCCGACGATCCCGGACTCGGCCAGCGGGGTGTCGAAGCACCGCTCCTCGCCGAACTCCGCGGTCAGCCCGTCGGTGATCCGGAAAACGCCGCCCAAAGCACCGACGTCCTCGCCGAACATCAGCACGGTGTCATCAGCCTTCATCGCGTCCCGCAGCGCCTGGTTCAGCGCCTGCGCCATCGTGATCTTCACGTGCGTCATCGCTCAGGCCTCCTCTCGCGCCAGCTCGTCACGGAGGAACGCGGCCTGTTCCCGCAACTGCCGGGTCTGCGCCGTGTACAGGTGCACGAACAGGTCCTCCGGATCCACCTCGGGCTCCGGCATCAGGCCGTCACGCAACTGCGTCGCGACCTCGTCCGCGACGGTCTCGGCACGTCGCCGTACATCGTCGTCCAGCAAGCCCTGCTGAGAGAGGTAGGTCTCGAGCCGCTTGATCGGATCGCGATCCAGCCAGGGTGTGACCTCGTCGTCCGGCCGGTAGCGAGAGGCGTCGTCCGCGTTGGTGTGCGCCTGTACGCGATAGGTGTGCGCCTCGACGAGTTGCGGGCCTTCACCGGCGCGCGTCTTGTCCACAGCCTGTCCGAGTACGGCGAGCAGCCCGGCCAGATCGTTGCCATCGGCCCGTTCTCCGGGGACGCCGTACCCGATGCCCTTGTGCGCCAGGGACGGCGCGACGGTCTGCCGGGCGAGCGGGACGGAGATCGCGTACTCGTTGTTCTGGATGAAGAAGACCACCGGCGCATGGAAGACGGCGGCGAAGTTCAGCGCCTCGTGGAAGTCGCCCTCGCTGGTCGCACCGTCACCGCAGAGCGCCATCACCACGGTGTCCTCGCCCTTGAGCCGGGCCGCGTGCGCGACACCGACCGCGTGCGTGAGCTGGGTCGCGAGCGGCGTCGCCTGCGGCGCGACGTTGCGGGCGTACGGGTCGTAGCCCGAGTGCCAGTCACCGCGGAGCAGGGTGAGCGTCTCGATCGGGTCGACGCCCCGGCTGACGATCGACACCGTGTCGCGGTACGTCGGGAACAGCCAGTCCCCCTCACGCAGCACCATCGAGGCCGCGACCTGGCAGGCCTCCTGGCCGTGCGACGACGGGTAGACGGCGAGCCGGCCCTGCCGGACCAGCGCGCTGGCCTGGTCGTTGATCCGGCGGCCCTTGATCAACTGAACGTAGCCGTCGACCAGGGCTTCCTTGGTGGGCAGCCGATACGACGGATGGTCGTGCGAAAGCCCGTCCTGGTCGATCAACCGGACAGGTTCCGCGGAGGGGAGCAAACGCTCCTCGACGGTGGTCATGGACCCTCCAACGCAGAGACGGACGGTGGCCTCATCGTCGTACTTCTGGTCAATCTGATCCAGACCTGGAAAAATCGCGAGACACTTGGCCGACTCAACGCAGCCTTAGGAGCAGAATGTCTGACGACCTGATGATCAGCCCGCCGGCGCCTGGACAGATGGTCGTCGCCCCGGCACTCGACGAGATCGACCGGCAGATCGTCGAGGCGCTCGGGCGGGACGGCCGGCTCTCGATCCGGGCGCTGGCCGACCAGGTGCACATCTCCCGCGCGAACGCCTACGCCCGGGTCGAACGGCTCACCACGACCGGGGTGATCACCGGCTTCACGGCCACCGTCGACCCGCTCAAGCTCGGTCTCGCGACGTCGGCGTACGTCACGCTCAGTCTCCGGCAGAGCTCCTGGCGGACGCTGCGCGAGCAACTGCAGGCGATCCCCGAGGTCAGGCACATGGCCCTGGTCGGCGGCGACTTCGACGCGATCCTGCTGGTCCGCGCCGCCGACAACGAGCACCTCCGCCGGGTCGTCCTCGAGAAGCTGCAAGCCATCCCCGAGGTGCTCGCCACCCGCACCGCCCTCATCTTCGAGGACGTCGGCACGCTCTAGGGGGCGGGGGGGGGGGGGGGGGGGGGGGGGGGGGGGGGGGGGGGGGGGGCGCCGCCCGGGGCCCCCCCCCCCCACCAACGCCCACAGACGCCCGCGGGGGGACACG